>NZ_PVXP01000068.1 GCF_002995845.1 Clostridium luticellarii
CTATAAAAAAGTATAAAATCCTTTATTTTATAAGATTAATTTAATATATTTAAATGAGCTTTAAAGAGGAAATCACTTGATTTGAATCCCTGCCAAAAATCCAGTAGATAAAGCAATCTGCATATTAAAACCACCTGTATAGGCATCCACATCTAACAGTTCACCGGCAAAATACAGATTAGATACTATCATGGATCTCATGGTAGAAGGATCTACTTCCTTCACATTCACTCCTCCAGAAGTAACTATGGCCTCAGATATGGGACGAAGACCCTTTACGCTCATTGAAAAATTTTGCAGTAAATTCACTAAATGCAACCTTTCTTTTTTAGTTATAGAATTACATTTTTTATCTGGAACTATATTGGATAAATCTACAATTAGCTCTGTAAGCTTTTTGGGAAGCAGATCATCCAGGGAATTTTTAAAGTCCTTATTTGAATATTTCAAAAAATCTCTTTGTAATCTCTTATCCAGCTGTTCAAATTGCAGGGCCGGTTTTAAATTTACAACTGCTTTCAAATTGGTGTTCTGTTTTACTGCCCTGCTTGCACTGAGTACAATAGGACCTGATATACCAAAATGGGTAAAAAGCATTTCGCCAAATTCTTCATATAGAATATTGCTTTTAGAATCTACTATGCTCAATGTTACATTTCTTAATGAAAGTCCCTGAAGTTTTTTAACCCAGCTCTCATCTATCTCAATAGGTACAAGAGCAGGATTTAAAGTAGTTATACTGTGGCCTAATTTTTGAGCTATCTTATATCCATCTCCCGTAGAACCGGTTTGTGGATAAGACGCTCCTCCCGTGCAGAGTATGAAGTACTCCCCTTCTACTGTGGAATCATCTTCAAGTACAGCAGAACTTATAACTTCATCACTACAGATAAACTTTTTTACTCTTGAATTTAGTTTTATTGATACCTTTTCCTTTACGAGCTGTCTTTTCATGGCTTGAATTAGATCCGAGGATTTATTTGATTCCGGGAAAATTCTATCTCCCCTTTCAACCTTTAACTTTACTCCCAATTCATTGAAAAAATTTACAGTATCCTCATTTGTAAAAGAATATAGAGCACTGTAAAGAAAATTCGGATTTCCTGGAATATAATCAAAAAACTCATCTATATATTTACTGCTGGTTATATTACATCTTCCCTTTCCAGATATAAACATCTTTTTGCCCAATTTTTCATTTTTCTCAATTATGGTTACATCATTATTATTTTTTGCAGCAGCTATTGCCGCCATCATGCCTGATGGTCCACCACCAACCACTATTACTTTTGCCATTAGTTCACACACCTTATTGGGAATAGAATAAGTATATTACCTTCTTATAGTAATATACTATAGGAATTTATTCAATATAAATTTTAAAATCTTTAATTTAAAATTTCTCCAGACTATTGCAATTATAATAAAACTTTTATATAATTATGTAATTTACTGCAAAGTAAAAATAGGCGAATCCTATAATTCGCCCATCTGAGTGATCTTTTGATTTTAATATATTCCCTGGGAATACATTGCATCTGCCACTTTTAAAAATCCAGCAATATTGGCCCCTGCTACCAGGTTATACCCAAATCCATATTCTTTAGATGCATTCTTACAATTATTATATATATTGATCATTATATTATGAAGTTTTGCATCAACTTCTTCTTCTGACCAGGATAATCTTTCACTGTTTTGTGCCATCTCAAGTGCAGAGGTAGCAACTCCGCCTGCATTAGCTGCTTTTGAAGGCCCAACTATTACGTTATTATTTAGAAAATACTGTACAGCTTCGTTGGTGCAGGGCATATTGGCTACTTCACATACAAATTTGACACCATTTGCAACTATTTGTTTTGCATTTTCCAGGTGAATATCATTTTGAGTAGCACATGGCATTACTATATCCGCTTTAACTCCCCATGGTTTTTCATTTGGGAAGAATTTAGCACCAAATTTATCAGCATAATCCTTTACCTTGTCTCTTCCGGAAGCACGCATCTCCAGAAGATAGTTTATTTTTTCATCAGTAGTTACTCCTTCTGGATCGTACACGTATCCATCTGGGCCGGAAATAGTGACAACTTTACCACCCAATTGAGTAATTTTCCTGCATACTCCCCATGCTACATTTCCAAATCCTGATATGGCTACAGTCTTACCTTTTAAATCAGTTCCTTCATGCTTGAGAATTTCTTCACAGAAATAAGTGGCACCAAATCCAGTTGCCTCGGGTCTTATCAAACTTCCACCATAAGATAAACCTTTACCTGTAATGACTCCATTCTCAAATACACCCTTCAGTCTTCTGTACTGACCATATAAATATCCTACTTCTCTCGCTCCTACACCTATATCTCCAGCAGGAACATCCACATCCGGACCTATATGTCTGTACAATTCAGTCATAAAACTTTCACAAAATCTTCTTACTTCACCATCGGATTTCCCTCTTGGATCGAAATCTGAACCACCTTTGCCTCCTCCTATTGGAAGCCCTGTCAGTGAATTTTTGAGTGTCTGTTCAAATCCCAAAAATTTAATGATTCCTATATAAACAGATGGATGAAATCTAAGTCCGCCTTTGTAAGGTCCTATGCACCCATTAAATTGAACTCTAAATCCTCTGTTAACCTGAACCTTTCCATTATCGTCCACCCAGGGAACTCTAAAAATTATCTGCCTTTCAGGTTCACAAAACCTTTCCAGAAGATTTTCTTCAATGTACTCTGGATGCTTTTCAAATACCGGTCCTATGGATCCTAGAACTTCTTCAACCGTTTGTAAAAATTCAGGCTCATTCGAATTTCTAGACTTTACTTTTTCAATTACTTCATTTACATAATTTTGTACTTTTTCCTCAGTCATAAGTGGTAAAACCCTCCTTGCGTGATTGACAATCACATATTATAAATTGCATAATTTAGCTCATATAATATATTCTATACAAAATTCGAAATCCCTTCTCATTTTACATAAATTCTTTTAAAAATTATAATAACCTGTTGTATATCTTTCAATTTTCCTAATTTTGACTAATTTTGGTCTTTGAAAGAATAAACCTGATATTCCTTCCATATAGTTTCCAAATCTGCAAAGGTAGAGGATATCTTCTCTTTTTCACGCAATCCTACCGCAATAATCAGTGCATTAATTACACTTAAAGGTGCCACCAATGAATCTACAAAAGAAGCCATATTGCTTTGGGCAATTAAAGTATAATCCGATCTGGCTGCAAGAGGTGACAGAAGACTGTCAGTAATAGCTACTATTTTTGCATTTCTGCTTTTAGCGAAAGCCAGTGCCTCAATAGTTCTAGTGGCATACCTTGGAAATCCTATGCCTATTACTAAATCATCTTCCTTTAAATTTATCATCTGTTCAAAAATATCACTTATTCCATAACCAATTACTTTTACATTATCCAATATAAGGTTTAGATAAAATCCCAGAAAATCTGCAATTGCAGTGGAACTTCTAAGACCCAGTATGTATATTCTTTTAGCTTCAAATATGGTATCTACTACATCGTCAAAAGTTTTATGATTTATCTTTTCAAGGGTGGCTCTTATATTTTCCATATCTGATTTCAAAACACTTTTCAAAGGACTTTCCTGGCTTACGAAATCGTTTGACAATTCTATCCTCTGTACAGTAGTGAGTTTATTTTTTATAAGT
Organism: Clostridium luticellarii; assembly: GCF_002995845.1. GTDB lineage: Bacteria > Bacillota > Clostridia > Clostridiales > Clostridiaceae > Clostridium_B > Clostridium_B luticellarii. The sequence goes on from NZ_PVXP01000068.1 coordinate 3,682, forward strand.
TCCTGGAGAGATTTCTGCAGTTTAGGATATCCAGAAAAGCCAAGCTCATTGGCAAACCTGACTACTGTGGACTCACTCACTCCCACATTTATACCTAATTTTGCAGCGGTCATAAATGCAGCTTTATCATAATGTTTTAAAATATATTCTGCTATTAATTTTTGACCTTTACTCAATCTGGGAAATTTAACCTGAATTGTTCTTATCAGATCCGGATTATTGGTATTTTCCATTTTCATTCATTCCTTTCTACCTACCTCTAATTTATATTGCAATATTTGTTTCATTTTACCATCTATTGATTAAATTATCAAGTCATCTTTCAATTGTTTATCTATTTTCACTATAAATATTTATATAAATCAATTTCTTATATAATCAATTTCTTCCTTATTTAAATATCTCCAGTTTCCTTCTTTCAAATCCCCCAACTGTATATTTCCTATAGCCGTTCTGGTCAGGGAAAGTACAGGGCATCCTATCTTATCACACATCTTTCTTATCTGTCTGTTTCTACCCTCATGTATACTTATTTCAACTTCTGAGGTGTTTTTATTTTTATCCATATGAAGTATTTTAAAATTTGCAGCAGCAGTTACATATCCATCTATACTCAATCCATTTTTAAACCTTTCTACGGTTTCACGAGAAGGTATTCCTTTCAATAAAGCTATGTATATCTTATTCTTTTCTCTCCTGGGATGGGCTATATTATTGTATGCATACCCGTCATTAGTCAATATTATAAGCCCTGAAGTATTATAGTCCAGCCTTCCTATAGGGTAAATTCTTTCCTTTACTTTTACAAGATCAAGTAGGGTATTTCTCCCTCTGTCATCTTTAACCGTGGAAATATATCCTACTGGCTTATTCAGCAGTATATATACCTTTTTCTCCTCTTTTTTAATTACAATATTGTCCACGGAAACCTTATCTCTGTCATCATCTATTTTCAGTCCCAGTTTATTTACTGTAACTCCGTTTACTTTTACCCTTCCCTGCAATATTATATTCTCACATTTTCTTCTTGAGGCTATGCCGCAGCAGGCCATATATTTTTGTAACCTTTCAATCATATTATCTATCACCCCTATACTAACCTTAAAAATACAAAAAACAATCCTCAATGATATATCACTGAGGATTTCTTCCTATTCCATTTCCTGTATACCTATCTGTCTAATATGTTTGGTATGATCCCATTCTTTGTTATTCTTGTCCAATATTCCCTGTATGGTTATTGGTATCCAAGTTAAGGTATATACCCCATAGAGCAGATACCATATAAATATCTTAAGAGACTCCTTGCCCAAGCTTAGGGATATAAATGATACAAATATGAGCAGGTATACTATATTCCCAACCACCATTTCTATAAATGTAGGGGAACCAAAGATATATGAAAATACTATTATATTGAGAGAATACAATGTAAATATAAAAAACATTTTTTTGGAAAGCTTATATTCCAATGTCATTATAAGCGGAGTAAACAAAAACTGGAATATACTAAATGCTTTCCACAAAATCGGTATAAACAGCGAATTTATGACAAATATGTTTAAACCATGTTCATTATTATTCTGTAAAACAGTTATGAGAACTGAAAGACCAATTAACAGTGTCATAAAAGGCTGTACTGTATATATAGCACAATCGAAGGACGTGAAGCTTCTGTCCCTTATAGCCTTTTTAATAAGTTTAAAGAAAAATCTGGAGGATACATCAGTAAATCCCTTCATCCACCTTTTTCGCTGATTCCAGGATTGTTTCAATGTCAGAGGTTTCTCATCATATACCACTGCATTATGAGCCCAGCCCACTTTATGACCATTTAACACCAATTTGCACGTAAACTCCAGATCTTCGGTAAGGCAGGTCGCACCCCAGCCCAATTCCCTGAGTATATCCGTGTCCATACAAAAACCAGTACCGCAAATTTGAGTGGATAGACCCAGGTTTGATCTGGACAGCTGAAAAAGTCTGTTTGTGGTCCAAAATGAAATTGAATAGGAACCTGTTATCCACGAATCATTGGGATTTTTACTGTCAACATAACCTTGAACAACCTTGTATCCTTTACTCAGTTTATAGTTCATTTCCATCAAAAAATTCTTTGAAACCAAATTATCTGCATCAAAGATAGCTATAGCATCATATTTTCTATCCATCTTAAATATCTTGTTGAACATCCATTCAAGAGCATATCCTTTTCCTCTTTTGTCAGGAATCTTCCTCTCATATACATTCACATCATATTTTTTCGCTATGCTTGCAGTGTTGTCATCACAATTATCCGCAACTACAAAAATATCATACATATCTTTAGGATAATCCATGTCCTTTAAACTCTCTATTATTTTCGCGATAACCATTTCTTCATTATGAGCTGCTACTAACAGTGCAAAAGTATTTTTAGGAGCACAATTCTGGGCACCGTTATCTTTCTTTTTATAAAGTCCAAATAAAGAAAGTATCAAATAATACATTGTGATTGTAAAAACTGACATTTGAAAAATAAATGTAAAATTAAAAATAAACTCTTTCATCACAAAAATCCTTCCCTATTATATTTATTCTATTGTCCCCTAACAAATATACATAAATATCGTATATCATAATACCACAAATTTTAAATTACATTGTATAAGTTGAAATATTCTGACTAATGCCATTTGCTGAATTTATACATAATTTTACCTTATAAGTTAATTCATAATATTTTTAATGTAAATATCTTTTTTCATATTTTTTAAAACAGGTAAAGAGTTTCTCACCTCTTCTATATAATCCAAATTTAATTCTGATACTAGTATTCCCTCTTTCTCATCTAATATATTTATTATTTTTCCCCAGGGATTTACTATAAGAGAATTTCCATAGATAACATAGGAGGATTTAGCATTTCTTGCAGGAGATATTCCCACCATATAAAGCTGATTATCCAATGCTCTGCTTTTAAACAGTGTTTCCCAGTGTTCAGGTCCTGTTGTGGTATTAAAAGCCGCAGGAACAAATATAATCTTTGCACCTTTCAATGCCATAATTCTCATGAGCTCGGGAAATCTTATGTCATAGCAAATAGCCACACCTATTTTGCCCCATTTTGTATTTATTACCGGCACTTCACTGCCCGGAGTCAAAACGTCAGATTCCCTAAAATTCATCTTATCTTTTATATTCACATCAAACAAATGGATTTTTCTGTACTTCCCAATTAGTTTCCCATTTTCATCAAAGATAAAGGAAGTATTATACAAGATGCCATTTGGGTCAATTTCAGGTATAGAACCCCCTATTAAATATATTCCAAATTTCTCTGCTGCAGATGATAACATGTCCAATGTTTCACCGTGTCCATAGGTACTCTCTGCGTATTCTCTAAAATATTTTATATTGTAATTGCAGTTGAACATTTCAGGTAAAGCTACTAACTCTGCTCCTCTATGTACCGTCTCACGGATCATATCCCAGGCCCTTTTTAAATTGCTCTTTTTGCTGGATTTTGAGACCATCATCTGACACAATCCTACTTTCACCACAAAAACACCCCTTTTCCCCACATATGTTTTTACATATTAATAATTATAGTTTATTGATTTAAACTATTCAATTAATTGCCAGAAAATTAATAGTTAATACATAATTTTAAGTCAGGCTCAATCACACTATGGCGTCAGTGAAATAAGATCTATTGCCTAAAAAAGTTTAAAATTATATAATTGATTTTATTGAATAAATATTTTTATAGTTAAGGAGATCATTTAATGAAACAACATGCGTTTTCACGAACAGAGCTATTAATTGGTACGGAAGCCCTGCAAAAATTAAAAGAAAGCACCGTAGTAATATTTGGACTAGGTGGTGTAGGCGGCTTTACCCTTGAGGCAATAGCTAGAAGCGGCTTAGGACATATAGTACTCGTAGACGATGATACTGTCTGTCTGACCAACATAAACAGGCAAATACAGGCTACCTTTGACACCATAGGAAGATATAAGGTGGATGTTTTAAAGGACAGGGTTCTAGCCATAAATCCGAATTGCAGGGTAGAAACTCATCACACATTTGTAAAAGAGAATAATATAGATGAAATCATACCAGCTGATACTGATTATGTGGTGGATACCGTTGACACTGTATCTTCTAAAATATCTCTAGTACTCTGGTGCAAAACTCACCATATAGATGTAATAAGCTGCATGGGAGCTGGAAATAAAATGGATCCAACACAATTTAAAATATCCGATATATATGATACCAGAATATGTCCTTTAGCCAAAGTAATGAGACATGAACTTAGAAAAAGGGGCATAAAATCACTAAAGGTTTTATATTCTGAAGAAGTTCCCCGAAAGCCTAAAATTGAAGAGGTTGTAACCTGCAAGGAAGGCTGTGTCTGTGTAGGAGGCTCTAAAAAATGCCTTGCCAAGCGTCAGATACCTGCAAGCAATTCCTTTGTACCTCCTGTAGCAGGAATGATAATAGGCGGAGAAGTCATTAAAGACATACTATATGGTACTGACAGGCACTATAGAAGATGAACTATTTCCCGAATTCAATTTTATATTTATCATATAATACACTTAAATCATCTTTATAATTCAAATTGGTAAACATGCTTATGGATTTGTCATATTTCTTCTGTATGTCCTCTGGTATATATTTTATATTAGAATACTGGATTATATTCCTGATAGACAAAATATTTTCATGCAGGCAATTTTCAAAACGAGGTATGAGTTCCTTAGAATAAAAGGAATATAGAGGTTCTATGTCTGGTCCATGCTGTGCCATTACGACCTGAAATTTATCTTCATCTGTAAATTTAAACATATAATTTATGTATTCTAAATTTATAAAGGGCATATCACAAGCTGTAAAGAAAGTGTACTTGGATGGAGAAAACTTAAGTCCTGTAAGTATTCCTCCTGCAGGTCCTTTTCCTTTATTGACATCTTCAATTACAGGATAACCTATGTTTCCAAATTTATATTTGTCTTCAGCTACAAAAATAACTGTATCAAATAAATTCCCCAATTTTTCCGCCATAAGTTCTATAAGAAATTTATCTCCCATTTTTATTTTACTCTTGTCAAAACCCATTCGACTGCTTTTGCCACCGCATAAAATAATGGCTGTATCTGCTATCCCCATATATATTTAACCAGCCTTCCTTTCAATTTATTTTCAATAAACAAAATTCATCCTAACCTAAGAAACCGTTGATACCACACTTGAATACAGAAAATTTGAAAATTTTATCACATCATCTTTCACTGAGAAAGCACCCTGGGCCTGATGGACATTTCCTCCCCCTTTTCCGTCAAAATCTTTTATATTGTCTTTAAATAATTTTCCACAATTGATTTCCACATTCAGATTATTTGCAAACAGTACCCTATTGTCAAGAGTTGAATACAAAATCAATATACATTTTTTTGATTCTTCTTTAGAAATAATAGAAGCTATGAGCTTGATCTGATCAAATTTTTTTCGGTCATATCCCTTTAAAATTATATTTGAACTATTATTTTCCATAATATTTTTTGCTTCTTCTCTGGCAAGAACTTGTCTCATATGCTTATTTTCCACTAGCAGATCTTTGATTTCATTTCTTTCTGAATTTATGCTGTCTTCTATGTGACATGTATCTACTGAAAAATCTCTGCTCAAATCCATAATTATCCTATGCTCCTCTTGAAAATCCTCCAGGGCCCTGCTGCCGCATTTAAAATATATTCTGGTCATTTTTTTATATCTCTCTACCTTTAATATTTTCAATATTCCTATTTCACCGGTCATAGATACATGAATTCCACAGCAGGCACAGCAATCCATATTGGGGACCTGAACTATCCTTATATTTTTCAGACCATTTTTCACAGGCTTTCTCAATGGAAATTTTTTACTTTCACTTTTAGAAACCATATGGGTTTCTATAGTACTGTTTCTACAGATGTATTCATTTACCAGGTTTTCTATTCTCTTTACCATACGCTGATCCATATGTTCTATATCAATATCTATAGTTACATAATCCTTGCCTAGATGAAATCCCCTATTGTTTCCATTAAACAAGGTAAATATAGCTCCCGACAATAGATGTTCACCTGAATGCTGCTGCATGTAATCAAACCTTTTTTTAAAATCGACTTTGCAAATTACATTTTTATTCTTAGGTCTGTCTTCCATGCAGTGATATATAATTCCATTATCTTCATATACATAACTTACCTTCAAATCATCGATGGTTCCGGTATCAGAAGGCTGTCCCCCGCCTTCAGGATAAAATATAGTTTTGTCCAAAACTACTTTTATTCTTCCATTTTCCTCCAGTATATCTACTATTTTTGATCTGCATTCTTTTAAATATGCATTTTCATAGAATAATTTTTCTGTCAATTTTATCAACTCCCTGTTATTATTATATACTTTATTTGGTTTACATTCTTTTTAATTTACATAATATTTATGATGTAAATTAAACATTTGAAACAAAAAAATGCAGTTCCCATATAAAACGAAACCTGCATTTTTTTATTGCCTATTCCAAAATAAGCAAGAAGCAAATGCTCCTATAATCATCACACCCAATATGGTTTCTACCATAACCAATACCCGCACTATAGTCGAATTAGGTACAATATCTCCATATCCTAGAGTAGTCATAGTTACTGCACTGAAATACATGAAATTCCACAGGGGATATTTAAAATTTTCATTTATTGTCGATTTAAGCACTAGAGGACTGTCATCTAAAAAAGATATGGAATTTTTCATGAGTTCGGGAAAATAAAAATTTAAAGGATAATAAAAATATCTTTTTTTGAAAAATTCACTGTACAACGAAGGATATTCATTTACCCATATATATCTGGTATATATGTTTTTAAAATTATCCTGATCACTCTTTGAATATCTTTTAAAATCTTTAAATCTCTCACCTTCATCCATTTTATAAAAATGTATCTTTATTTTATAACTGTTGAATTTTCCACTTATCTTATCTTGTCCTAAATTTTCTAAAGAAATATGGGTGATTCCCCTATCTTTAAAAAATAGATAATAATAATTGGCCCAGTCCTCCCCTAAAACTTTTTCAAAGGAAAATACGTTTGTAGAATCAAATGAGTCATTTATAGTTTCCAATTTTGCAACAGGTCTTTTATATTCGTTGGAGGACAATAAACTTTTTATACTGTTTCTAAACTCTTTACTGTATACTTTGATATCTGAATTTTCTTTAAACATCTCTATCCTTGCATTCATGTTTATATCATTTTGGAATATAAAGAATTCTCCATTGGAGTCATTTGCAATATTCCAGTAAATAATTCCGAAACAGAGCAATATAATTATGTAAAATAACGCAAGAAATATCAAAATATTTTTTTTCCTGATTTTATATATATTAACAAACTGCTTCATATTATAACCTCTATATTAGTATACTTATTTATACTTATATGAAGAGTTTATTATCACATTTTAGTATCAATTTTTCTCTGAATATTTTTAGGCAAAATTGACATATTAAAAACACTGAAACAATATAATGCTAATTACATGAACAGTGTTTTTAATATATTCCAATTATCCGTTGAAATCCGATTTAAATTCTTTCAGCCTATAAAATCAATACTTATTTTCTTGCCTTCCATGTAGTCCCATCTTTTGAATCCAATATATCTACACCCATATTTTTAAGTTTATCCCTAATTTCATCAGCTTTAGACCAATCTTTATTATCTCTGGCCTCTTTTCTTTCAGCTATCAATTTGTTTATTAAATCTTCATCTGCAGCTTCCATTTTAATGTTGTCAGCTTTCAATAAATCCAATGAAAAGACAGTATCAAAACCTTCTATCAATATCTTTTTTTCTTTATTCGTGAGTTCATTGTCCTTGATAACCTGAAATAGCACTGTAAACGCATTTGGTGTATTTAAATCGTCACCTATTTGTTCTTTAAACTTTAACCTGTATTTATCTATTAATTCCTCATCTGCTCTTTCGTCCTGTTTTGCACTCAAAACTATAGCAGCTATCCTATCCTTTAATTTGTTATAGGAATCCCTGGCCTGTTTGAGAGCACTGTAGCTAAATGCCAGTTGTTTCCTATATCTTGATTGAAGGCAAAAATACCTGTAATCAAGAGGAGAAAATCCCTGTTCTTGAATTTTTGACAAAGTCAAAAATTCTCCGCTTGATTTGGACATTTTCCCACCATTTACTACCAGAAATTCTCCATGCATCCAATAATTTACACACTGATGACCCACCGCTGCCTCTGACTGGGCTATTTCATTGGTATGATGTACTGGAATATGATCTACTCCTCCACAATGTATATCTATTCTATCTCCTAAATATTTTAAAGACATGGCGGAACACTCTATATGCCATCCTGGAAATCCTTTTCCCCAGGGCGAATCCCACTGCATTATCTGATTTTTGAACTTTGAATTTGTAAACCACAATACAAAATCCAGTGGATTCCTCTTATTCTCATCTATCTCTACCCTGCTTCCCGCTTCCAGTTCCTCCATACTCAAATGCGCCAGCTTATTATAATTTTTGAATTTATCTATGGAATAGTAGACATTGCCATTTGATATATATGTGTATCCTTTTTGCTCCAGTAATTTGATCAAATCTATCATATCCTGGATATGATCAGTTGCCTTGCAGACCACACTTGGTTTTTCTATATTGAGTTTCCTGCAATCTTGAAAAAAGGCATCTTCATAAAATTTGGCAATTTCCCATACAGTTTTATTTTCACGCTCTGCTCCTAGCTGCATTTTGTCTTCTCCTGTATCCGAATCCGACTGTAAATGACCTACATCTGTTATATTCATGACATGCTCTACTTTATAAGAATAATATTCAAGAGATTTTTTCAATAGATCTTCGAATATATAAGTTCTCAAATTTCCTATATGTGCATAATTATAAACTGTAGGACCACAAGTATAAATTCCAACTTTTCCTTTGTGCACAGGAATAAATTTTTCTTTTTTTCTACTCATAGTATTATAAATATAAAAATTCATACTTATCTCCCCTTATTACTGTAACCTTTTAGCATTATATATATAAATATTACCACAACGGTAATATAATTCAACAATTTATTTTCTTACCACATATTCTCTTATATAATTATCAAAATCCCAAAGATGTAAAAACCTCTGGGCACTTTTATAACCTGACTCAAATAACTTCAATCTCATATCTTTGGATATATTAAATTCTGTGGTTCCAACGCCAAGAGTGGGAATAAACACCGTCCTTACTGCATATTTATCTTTTACATAAACTTCTTCATTTTTATCAAATATGGTTCCCATTATATCAAACAGATATGAAATAAAATCCATCCCTCTGGACTCATTATGATCTACATTCTTCTCCGTCAATTTAAAACCTATAGTAGGCCAGCTGGGAATATTCTTGCTGTCAAATATCCATATTGGAAAATTGCTGAGCAATCCGCCATCCACTATATAACTGCACTTGTTTCCATAATAAAATTTTACCGGTTTAAAATACAGCGGTATACTTATACTCATTCTCACTGCCTCAGCTATTTTAAATTTCATGGGGTTTATTCCGTAATCCGCTAAATCATCGGGCAGTATGAGCATGGACTTTTTCGTTATATCGGAAGCTATTATTTTAAGAGGTGACTCACCATTTGAACTTATATCTCCAAAAGTCACCTTGCCTTTTCTCAATAAAAGTTCTTCTATATATTTTTCTATGACATCAGTAGAATATATACCCTTGTCCTTGAAAAGTGAAACAGTCTTTTTTATCATGGAAATTTTCCAGATATCCTTTCTTTTAAAAAACATCTTTTCATCTAAATTCATCATTATATTCTTAAGCTCCTGACCTGTATATCCAACAGCTAAAAGAGAAGCTATAACCGCTCCTGCAGAAGTTCCTGCAAATCTATTCCATTTATATCCCATTTTTTCAAAATAGCACACTGCTCCTATAAGTCCTATACCTTTTACCCCTCCACCTTCAAATACAGCATCTGCTTTCAATTAAATCACCTCATTATATAGATATGTAGCTGTATAGTGAAAAGTACACTCAAAATTCAGAGTTTGAACATCATATCTTGAATAATTTTCACATGAGTGGAAAAAATAAATCCATTAAGGAGGGATTTTACATGAGAATTGAAGTTTATTACAATGGTATAAAAAATGCCAATAATGCAGTGGAAAAACTTAAAAGTGCAGGTTTCAGCAGTGCTACTGTGGACTTAAATGATGATTACATAGATTTAAATAACAGCAGTTCAGGTCTAGGAGCTGGTATGAATTTTTCCAATGTGATAAATTCAGAAGGATTTACACGCAATTCATCCCAAAAAGTAGTTGTTTCAGGCAGTCCCATGTCAGGCGGTTTTGGAAATTCAAAAGAAATTGAAGACACAGGCTACAAGGTGATAATAAACTCCGATCTTCTTGATTCTCAAAGATTAAAAGAAGTCATAAGAGAAACCGGAGGTCAAATTAAAAATTTTGTATAATGAAAAAGTACTCCTTCTTAAATGAGAGTTTAAGAAGGAGTACTTTCGTCATTCCTTTTGGATTCTGCAATCACAAGGGCAGCTGCCCCTATAACACCTGAATATGGACCCAGCTGTGCCTGAAGTATTTTCGTATTTTCACTTATTGTCTTAAAACATCTTTTACTTACTACCCGGCTTACCTTGTCAATAACTATACTTCCCCCTCTTGAAACACCTCCTCCTATTACTACCACTTCCGGATCAAAACAATTCATCACATTGGCAACGCATATGCCCAAATAATTTAAAGCTCTGTCCAGTATTTTCTTAGCCATACTGTCCCCAAGTTTCGCCTCTTTAAAAACCTCCCTTGAAGTTATAATCTCATATCCGGAGAGAGATGTATGCACTCCTTCCTCTACAGCCCTTTCTGCTTCCTTTGCAATAGCGGTACCTGACGCCAAAACCTCCGCACAGCCCCGGTTTCCACAGTTGCAAAGCGGGCCTTCTTTTTCCAGGGTCATATGTCCTATTTCCAGTGCATTTTGAGTATTTCCCCTGTATATATTTCCATTTAGCACAGCTCCTCCTCCTATTCCTGTAGAAACTGTTATATATATCATATTTTGGTTTCCTCTGCCCGCACCAAACATATATTCTCCAAGAGCAGCTGCATTGCCGTCATTATCCAGATAAACTGGAATACCAAATTTCTCTTTTATTGGATTTACAATGTTAAAATTTCTAAAAGGCAGATTGGGAGTAAAAATTATCTCACCTTTTTCTCTATTAAGGGGACCTGGAGATCCAATTCCAATACCCAATACTTTACTTCCGTCATCTCCAAATTTTTTTATCAGATCCCCTATGATCTTTTCCATGGTATCTATTATAAATATTTCTCCCTTCCACACCTCCGTGGGCAGAGTCTTCTCACATAATATATTTCCATTCAAATCAACCACAGCTGCACAAATTTTTGTTCCACCCAAATCCAGTCCAATTAAAAATTTATCCTTCAACTGAGTTACCTCCAATCTGAAAACTTTGTCACTAATATTGTAACACAATTCTAGATTGTAATATCTCTTTCTATCTGAGAAGCTTTTCCTTTTTTTGTTATGCTTTCGTAATATTTTTTTCCTTTCTCACTATCATATTTATGCTCCCAACTTGAAACAAATATACTGGCCAGTGAATTTCCCACCACATTCACTACAGTTCTTGCCATATCCAAAAGACGATCAATTCCGGCTATAAAGGCAAGACCTTCTGCAGGAAGACCCATAGCACCTAATGTAGCCAGCAGCACCACAAAAGAAGCTCCAGGGACTCCAGCTATTCCCTTTGAAGTTATCATGAGCACCAATATCAAGCTTACCTGAGCTCCAATGGAAAGATGTATTCCATACAATTGTGCTATAAATATAGCCGCAATGGATTCATAAAGTGTGGAACCATCCAGATTAAAAGTGTAGCCTGTAGGGATTACAAATGATACGATAGAATTTGGGCATCCGTATTTTTCCATCTTATCCATTATTCTTGGAAGTACCGTTTCTGAACTAGCTGTACTGTAAGCAAGTAAAATTTCATCTTTTAATATTCTTATTACTTTAAACACACTATTTCCTACAATTTTGGCCGCTATACCCATAAATATCAATATGAACAAAATCATGGCCGCATACACCAATATCATCAATTTTCCCAGAGGGACAAGGGATTTAAGCCCAAAATTGCATACAGTTACTCCTATAAGTGCAAACACTCCTATAGGTGCAGTTTTCATTATTGTATTTGTTACCCAGAACATAGCTTCTGCCGTACCCTGAAATAACTTCAGCAAAGGCTTGCCCTTCTCTCCCACAGCTGCAATTCCAAGCCCAAACATAACAGAAAAAAATATAATGGGAAGCATGTCTCCTTTGCTCAAGGATTCTGCAATATTAGTTGGAACTATGTTGACTACAGTATCTACAAATCCTTTATTGGTAGCTTCTTTTGCGGTATTTACATAACTTGTGATACTTGTCTTGGAAAGTGTACTCATATCAACTCCTGTTCCTGGATGAAAAACATTTGCAAATATGACTCCCACAATAAGTGCAATAGTAGTCATTATTTCAAAGTAAACTATTGTCTTTATTGCCAGCACACCTATTTTTTTCATATCACCTACTCCAGCAACACCTATTATAAGACAAGATATTACAATTGGAATAACTATCATCTTGATCAGTCGTATGAAAATAGTTCCAAAAGGCTGTAGAATCTTGCTTACATTGGGATTTCCATAAAACACGGCCCCAACTACTACCCCAAGTATAAGCCCTATTAAAATTTGGGTGGCCAATCCACCTTTTAGCCTTTTTCTCATTATAAGTCCTCCTCAATTATCATTACGGTTATAGTAAACGTAAACATATATATATCTAACAAAATACTTTTTGTCTTAAATATATATTACCATCGGTATACATAAAACTACATTATCATACCTGAATATACGTAAAGTTTTTTAAATTTTATAATTAATGAATTTATAAT
>NZ_PVXP01000069.1 GCF_002995845.1 Clostridium luticellarii
ATATTATATCATACAATAAAATACAATACAACATTTTATTACAATAATTGTATAAAACATATGAAAATATTGTGATTTTATATACAAAAACTCAGTCAAAATATTATTTTATTAAAAAAACGTCATTTTTTTTGATAAAATACTTGATATATATTTCTATATAATATAAAATTAGATAAAATTATATTTATAGTGAGTTTAATTAAGTTCTGTATACAAATCCATATACAAGATTAAACAAAATATGAGGGGGAAATATAAATGAAAATTTTAAAAAGGAAAACTAAATTAATTTCATCTTTTCTAGCAGTGCTGCTTATAATATCTTCAGCCGCATTTCTATCTGCCTGTGGCAGCAATACAACTTCTTCCAATTCGGGACTGAAGGGAACTATTGTAGTCACCACCTATGGAGGTACTTATGATGAAGTCTTCAACAAATGTGTAGTAAAACCCTTTGAAAAAAAATATCCTGGTGTAAAAGTTAAATTGTCACCTTACATAAGCGTAGCAAAACTTCAAAATGGAGGCGCCAAAAATGTGGATATAGTTTCTCTGGATGACTTTGATATAATTGATGCCGGAAATAAGGGGCTGCTTACAAAATTGAAATCCTCTGATTTTTCAAACTGGAACAAGCTGTATCCACAGGCTTTTCTAAAAACCGACAAAGGTGATACAGTTGGCCTGTCAGTTGAATTTGGTGCCTGGGGTATAGCGTATAATTCCAAGGAAATATCCAAGCCTTCTTCCTGGAATGTGTTCTGGGATCCTGAAGTTAAAGGAAAGGCTGCCATGATGAGCCAGTATATACCAGACATTATAATGACTGAAAAATCCACAAATTCTTCAGATGACAACATGGCCCCGGTCTGGGAAGCATTTAAAAAGTTAACACCATCCATTGCACAATATTATTCCTCCTTCTCATCACCAGAATCACTGTTCAACTCCAACTCAATAGTGATTTCTTCCTGGTTTAATGGAAGAGCTATAGCATTGGAAGAAAAAAATCCAGATATAAAATTCACCATTCCCAAAGAAGGCGGAGTCTTAATACGTGGTGCTGAAGGTATAGTATCCAGCAGTAAAAATAAAGAAATAGCAGAGAAATTCATTGATTTCAGGCTGAATGCAGATGTGCAGACAGAATTCTCAAAAAATTTATATTACGGACCTACAAACAAGGAAGCCAAATTAAGCAGTAATCTGGTTGACAAAGGAATAACCTATGGAGATGAGAAAATCAAGGAACTCACAGTTCCGGACTGGAATAAATTATTATCTCAGAGAGAGGAGTTATTAGGTAAATGGACAGAAGCAACATCCAAATAACAATATCATTGGATAAAATTAAAAAAACTTTCAAAGAAGTCAGTGTAATTGATGATATAAGCCTGGAACTAAAAGATGGTGAATTTTTATCACTTCTCGGTCCAAGCGGAGCAGGCAAGACAACCTTGTTGCGTATGATCGCCGGATTGAAACTGCCAACAGATGGAACAATAAAACTGCGGGGAAAAGATATAAGTCTTACTCCCCCCAATAAAAGAAACCTAGGAATGGTTTTTCAGCAATATGCACTTTTCCCACACATGACTGTGTGGGAGAATATTGCATACGGGCTAAAGGCCAGAAAAAAAGACAGAGACTTTATAAATAAAAGAGTAGATAAATATTTAAATTTGATGGGCCTTTCAAATCTTTCAGAGAGAAAGCCCAAACAGCTGTCAGGCGGACAGCAGCAAAGAGTGAGCCTTGCAAGAGCACTTGCCATAGAACCCGTTGTGATACTATTTGACGAACCCCTTTCCAACTTGGACGAAAGACTTAAGGATCAAATGCTCCATGAAATTAAAAATTTGCATGAAGCCCTTGGTTTTACAGCTGTTTACGTGACACACAGCCAAAATGAAGCACTATTTCTATCAGATAAAATAGCAGTATTGAACAAGGGAAAAATTGAACAATTCGGAATTCCCGAAGATATATTGAGTTTCCCGAAAACATCATTTGTAGCAAATTTTTTTGGATATACAAATCATGTAAAAGGTGCTGTCTTGAGAGATAAAGAAAGTGCTGCTCTGGGAAATTTAAAAATTCCTGTAGGATATGTTCAAAAAGACTGTGCCAGAGGTGACAGAGGATTTTTATACATGCGTTCCAACGCTGTTAATATTTGCTGTTCAAAACATAATTTACAGCCTTCAAAAGAACAGAATTCAAAAACTGAAGTTTGTGTTCTGGAAGCACGATACCTGGGAGGTCAAACAAAACTAAAAGTTGAATTCAACTGGGGAGAAAGAACTGCAATTAACATTATAGTTCCTGGAATGATGAAACCGCTGCCCAAGCTTAAAGATAAACTGGAAATTACATTTAACAAAGAATCTGTTGTGTTCTATAAATATGATAGTAATGGAAGTGATATTTATCAATGACTAGACTGAAAAAAATTTATTCTGTTATTGGTTTGGCAGCAATTATATATTTTTTAATCCTCTTTTTTCTTCCACTGGCAAAAACACTAATCACAAGTGTTTTGTCCGAAAATAAGCTGGATTTTACAAGTTATTCAACTATCTTCACCAATAATACTTATTCCAAGGTTTTGATAAGGACACTATATATTTCTGTAATTACAACAGTTATTACTATGATATTGGGATATTTTCTGGCTTATTTTATTTTCACTAGGGAAGCGGAAAAGCAAAAATCCTGGCTGATTCTAATAATTTCACCCATGTTTATGGGACTTACCATAAGACTTTTCGGATGGATGATAATTTTAAGCAACGAAGGACCTGTAAGCAAACTGGTTAAAATGTTTTCTCAAAACAGTATCCAACTGCACCTGCTGTTTTCATATTCGGCAGTTGTCATAGGAATGGTTCATTACAGCCTCCCTTTCGTAGTTCTAAGTGTGTACAGTTCCTTGAAAAAATTAAAGAGACCAGTTATAGAGGCCTCAAAAATGCTGGGAGCTTCGGATTCAATGACCTTCTGGAAGGTTATATTTCCCCTGTCCCTGCCTGGAGTTTTTTCAGGCTGTTCCATAACATTTGCATTATCTGCAAGCACATTCCTTGTACCGCTCATGCTGGGGGGGCCAAAAAATATATTTCTTTCCAATGTGGCGTACAATTCCATTATCAATGTAGGTAACTACAGGCTGGGAGCTGCCCTGTCATTGACTCTATTATTCATAGTTGCAGTAATACTTATCATAATAAGTATGCTTGAAAGGAGATTTAGAATTGATTAAGAAAAGTTTTGAGTTTAAATATATAATCGTCTTGATCTTGATGATATTCATATTTATACCATTTATAGCAATTATACCGTCATCTTTTGCAAAATCAAATATGTTCAGCTTTCCACCAGAGAATCTGTCAATTGAGCATTATAAAAATTTATTTCAAGATGGACAATTATGGTCATCCGCACTTTTAAGCCTTATAATAGCAAGTATCTCCACAATATTAGCCTGTACAGTGGGAGTGATGGCCGCGCTGGGAATAGTCAAGGGAAATCTCCCATTTAAAGGCATGCTGGAATCTTTATTTATGGGACCTTTGATAATTCCACTGGTCACAATTGGAATAAGCTTTTTGATATTTTTCAGCATATTCAACATACAGGGCTCTCTATTAAGCATAATATTGGCTCACTCCATCGTAATAAGCCCTTATATAGTGCGTATGGCCTGTGCAAATCTAAGACAGAGCGATCCTGTATTGGAAGAAGCCGCAATTGTACACGGGGCGAGTCCTCTATATATGCTCAGAACTGTCATTCTGCCCGGAATGATGCCCAGTATAATATCCGGCGGGATAATGGCATTTTTGATCTCAATGGATGAATATACGGTAACAGTATTTTTGGCCCAGACAGATACTGTAACACTTCCAATCAGAATTTATCAATACGTGACGATAGACATCAATCCAATTATAACATCATTTGCAAGTATAATAATTGTATTTTCATTTCTTTTCATGATATTCTTAGAAAAGAAATTTAAAATACATAAATATATTGAATTTTAACATTTTGTGATATATATGTTATCATATACAATATATTATAAAAATATAACAAATATTATAATAAAGGTGAGATAATATGGCTAAATTACCTGAAATAGGATACAAAATTTCACTAACGGAAAGAGCATACGAAATCATTAAGGATGCTATTATGACAAATGTTTTTAAACCGGGTGAATTATTGATAGAAGAGAAATTGGCGGAACAGCTGGCAATAAGCCGTACACCACTAAGAGCCGCCTTGAGAAGGCTGGCATATGAGCATTTGATAGAGATAAATTCCTCAAGAAACGCAACTGTAGTAAATATAAGCCAGAAAGATGTTGAAGAAATAACAATAGTACGGGAGGTATTAGA
Organism: Clostridium luticellarii; assembly: GCF_002995845.1. Lineage (GTDB taxonomy): Bacteria > Bacillota > Clostridia > Clostridiales > Clostridiaceae > Clostridium_B > Clostridium_B luticellarii. The sequence goes on from NZ_PVXP01000069.1 coordinate 4,407, forward strand.
ACCTTTAGCTGTAAAACAACTGGAGAACAACATAAAATCCAATGAACTAAAAAAGCTGAAAAACATATTTGAAATCCAGAAAAAAGCAATAGCAGAAAATAACTACACCGAACTGATAAAAAAAGAATATGAATTTCATGTAAGTATAAGCAAATTCACACATAACAAGTGGCTTTATGAAATGGTCAAAGATACAAATACGATTATACAGAGGTATCTGATACTTTCAGGAAGTCTGAACAAATATAAAGAAGTTGCTATAAGGGAACATGAAAACATAATTCATGGAATAGAAGAAAAAAACTATTCCAGCGCTGAATCCAGCATGAAATTACACATATCAAACGTATCGCGAAGGATGCTCAAATAGGCAATTTTTTATATATCAACCCAAGTCATGCCAACAAAAATATTTTCCCTTTTCCATTAATTGTATGGGGATCAGTCCCCATACAATTAATTCAATTTTCTTTTCCTCAGCTTTTCCCTAAATTCTTCAATGGAGTTACTCTTAACTGCATCCTCGAATACAGAATTCAAGGTATTTTCATCCTCTATCCTTTCTATTCTGCTCATATAGGAAATATCAGAAAACTTAATATCCAATAATTTTTCCAATCCCTGAAGTAATCCAGCTTTTTTACCTTCTTTTTCGCCTTCTTTTCTGCCTTCCTTTATAATATTGTCTATAGTTTTTCCCAAATTAGACACCATTGAATCCACCTCCCCTTGACTGGATTTTTCCAATATTTCTTCTACCTTAACCTTAGATTCATCATCCAATCTTGGCTTCATTATACTTCTGATCCAAATTTTAAGTATGTCAAATTGCTCAGGAGTTATCTTCTTAAGAACATATGCTGTAAGTCTGAGCCTTTTCATCAAATCCTCTTTACTTATTTCTTTGTCCAGCAGAAATATAGTAGATACCATGTTGGTCATACTCTCAAGCTGGCTTTCATCATATCTGTAAATATCAAACAATATATACCTGAAATCTATTATATTTTCACCAAACAACTCACTGCCGCATAATACATCTCTAAAATTTCTGTAAGCAGTCCATCTATTTTTACCGTTGTAAAGCACCATGGGAACAATTGCAGGCAGTTTGAAATCCTTTCTGCGCCTGTCACCTTTTGAAGTATTCTTCAGTATCTCTCTCCATATCTAAACTATATAAAACAGCAGCCTCATAAGCATCCTGTAATCTACACTGGACTGGAATTCTGGCACCCTGGAAATAGTAAATCTCTTTGCATATAGATCCACTGATCCAGAATATCTAAAAATCGTTTCAGACCCTGTGGGCAGAGAAAATGACCATTATATTTTAAAATCTGTAGAAAATGCAGATAAAATAATTGCCGCCTGGGGAAATGGAAGTGATTTCTGCAATAGATCTTCTGACGTTTTATCCCTTTTGAAAAACTATAAATTGTACTGTTTTGGAATCAACAAAACAGGCAATCCAAAACATCCACTATTTTTGTCACGGGACACGGAACTTAAAGGATATAAACAAAATCTCATAATTGCATAAAATGGAGCAGGGTCACCGCCCTGTTCTATATTTATGATATACACATAAGCACTGCTATGTCAGACATAAATAGTTTCCATTTCTTTGTATGCGGGTCATTCCCAAAAAAATTACACAGGGTGGGATTTGCCACCATCTCCAAAAACAATTTACAAATCATACATCTGAGTTAAGAATTCTTTCAATGTATAAATCTTAATCCACTTATATGGATTTAATACAAGCAAATCCTCATCACCTGTAATAATATATTCAGCATTTCCGTATACTGCTTCCTCTAATATCATATTATCTTTTTTATCCCTGCAATCATTAATTTTATCATATATTGACGGGACAATAATTTTCAAAGATAATAAGCTTATAAGCTCTTCAATCTCCCATGTAAGAATATATTTAGTAAATTTAGGTCTTCTCAATACCTCATCTATTTCTCTGAGCTGTTCTTCACTTATAATCAAGTCATACTCATCATTAAAAATTTCTTTAACTAAAAATTTTGCATTCTTACTTCCTAAAAATGCACTTACAAAAATATTGGTGTCTATAACCAATCTAATTTTCTGCATGATTTTTTTCTCTCACTAATTCAACTTCTTTAGTTATTGCTTTAAAATCAACTTTTTCCGACTCTGTCCTTTTACTTACATTATTCAAAATATCATTAAGTTTAAGCTTTATATCTTCATGCAGTTTATTGTAAATTATTTTTTTTTCTTGTGGTGTCAATTGACTTATTAAATTCCAAACATCATCTACACTGGGTTTCATTTAAAACACCTCTTTTGATATCTAGCGTACAAGGAATTATATCTCTGGTTATTTCATTTATAAACATATAATCCATATCTATTTTATTATATTCTTAAAAAGGTTATTCAGTTTATTGCAGCCTACGTCATATTCATGGTGAACCCTATCCTCCGGCATATCACCTTCCTCCTAATAATATATTACTATTATTATTAGTATTTTCCAGAACATAAGTTCCTATTCATTAAAACACATATTCATTATCTTCATTTTATCAAAATAAATTATAATAATCCACACTGTGGATAAAAATATTTTATCCATAATTTCCAGAAGGTTTTTACAGCAGGGGAGGTGGCAACATGAGTAATACTGTGATTATAGTAATATCTATATGTATTACATCATTATGCTTAACAGCTATGGTGATTGTAGGAACATATTTAAAAGATAAATTAGTAATCAAGGGTAAATCTTCAATTGGCAAGTTAACTGAAAATGAAATTTCTATAACTGCCGAAGATAAAGACTCAAAAAATTAAAATGCACCCCTCAGAAAGTGCATTTTAATTAACCTTAATCTCTAAAAAATTTTAAACTAAAACCGCAATGGCTTCTTTTAAATATATTATAACACAATTTATTCTTTTAAATCACATTTTTAAAAATAAAGCTTAGAACAACTTTTAAACTGTCCTAGATTTAAATTATCTCTGTACTACAGCTGTTATGAGGTCAATCCAAGATTACAAGTATTTGCCGGATTTCGTTAATAAGCCAATTATGTCTGTCTACTATTGATCTTACATTCCAGGTTGTTACTCAAGGCAAAGATGATGTTAGCAAAATCCTATATAACGGATAATTGCGGATGAACCTATTGAAACGAAATACTCATAATGACCGACTTCTGCAAAACAGACCCCTGCTACAAGCCCCACATAACCTGTCCCAGCTACTGCTATCTTATACATAAATATTACTCCTCTTTGATTAAAATTAATACAATTCCACACATCAGCTGAATGTGCTTCCTATCTTCTGATAGTTTGACACATTACTTTTAATGTATTATAAACTGACTGTTAAAAGAAGATTAAGATAGCATTTATTATATATGTCAGCAGCTTTTTAGAACAAAGGTTCGTTCGCTGCTAGGTTCTTCCCTGATTTTTCTTTAGTCATAAAAACACCATAAAATTCATTTGAATAATACGGTGCCAAAACATCTATTTTTTGTATGGGGATCAGTCCCCATACATTAATTTAGTTTTCTCTGCTTCAATTTTTCTTTAAATTCTTCAATGGAGTTACTCTTAACTGCATCTTCGAATACAGAATTCAAGGTATTTTCATCTTCTATCCTTTCTATTCTGCTCATATAGGAAGTATCAGAAAACTTAATACCCAGTAATTTTTCCAATCCCTGAAGTAATCCAACTCTTTCGCCTTCTTTTCTGCCTTCCCTTATAATATTGTCTATAGTTTTGCCCAAATTAGACACCATGGAATCCACCTCCCCTTGACTGGATTTTTCCAATATTTCTTCTACCTTGACCTTGGATTTATCATCTAATCTTGGTTTCATTATGCTTTTGAGCCAGATTTTAAGTATGTCAAATTGCTCAGGGGTTATCTTTTTAAGAACATATGCCGTAAGTCTGAGCCTCTTCATCAAATCCTCTTTACTTATTTCTTTGTCCAGAAGAAATACAGTAGATACCATGTTTGCCATACTCTCAAGCTGTTTTTCATCATATCTGTAAATATCAAACAATATATATCTGAAATCTATTATGTCTTCACCAAACAACTCACTGCCGCTTAACACATCTCTAAAATTTCTGTAAGCAGTCCATCTATTTTTACCGTTGTAAAGCACCATGAGAACAACTGCAGGCAGTTTGAAATTCTTTCTGCGCCTGTCATCCCTTGAGGTATTCTTCAGTATCTCTCTCCATATTTCAACTATATAAAACAGCAGTCTCATGGGCATCCTGTAATCTACACTGGACTGGAACTCAAGAAGTATATAAAATATCACTTCCTGCCCTTTTATATTTACCTTGTATACAATATCCGATTCCTCTTCACTGAAATCTTCAAGTATATAAGATTTATCTATAAGTATTAGATCTTCACTTTTTATAAGATCAACCCAATCCTTTTTGACAAAGCTCCTCAACAGCTCCAGAAATGTTTCCTTGTGGGAAAATATATACTTGTAACCTACATCATGTTCATGGTGAACTCTATCCTCCGGCATATCATCTTCCTCCTAATAATATATTACTGTATTATTAGTATCTACCAGAACATAAGTTCTTATACATTGAAACACATATTCATTATCTTCATTCTATCAAAACATATTAAAATAATCCACAGTGTGGATAAAAATATTTTGTTCATGATCCTAGAAAGTAACCTCGTATTAATATAATTTCGAGTTCCGGACACGTGATTTCATTACATGAAGATATTTAAATTACGAACATAATTATATACTTTTTCATCATTCCTATAAATAATTCCACATAAAACTATTATTTTAAAAAACTTATTTAAATACGTTGACGTTATATCAATATTATGATACTTTATATATAAGGCTTAAATATACAGTCTTATATATAAATTGATTAATCAGGAGGATGATATTCTATGGAAAAGAAAATTTCAATAAATTTTATCAAAACAGAACTTGAAAATAATTTTACCAGCGTTTATAAACCATTTACTAATTTCCCCAACAATAATCCTGTTTGGAGTACATGTATGGCCACAGCCAAAAATGCAAGTGTATTGAATAACATTATTTTCTGCAATGACATTTTAAAACTTCCCCCAGTTAAGGTGTTTCTGGCCTTGAATCCAAACATTGCATCTAACATTGATAATTTTCAAAAGAAAGGCATAGGTGCCTTTTGGGGCTTTATATTCAAATCAATATTTGAATATACCTCTCAAAAAAAAACAAGTACCGGTAATAAAGATATTAAAACTGCCACTTATTTCTACAACCAGGCAAACAATCTAAAAATCAAAGTCTCCCAGTAATAGCACTAACTACCAACAAATAAACAATTAATAATTGAAACTCCAGATACTATTATCCTCTGCAATATATTTAGAGACCTAGTATTTGGAGTTTGTACTTAACCATATAAAGCAGCATTTATTATAGTTCATTTCTAAAAAATGTCACGAGAGTTTAACCTCTGTTCCTGCACAAACTGATTAGCAGTTCCTTTTCTTGTTCACTAATTACTTTTGGATTTAAAGTCTTATCCTTGATTGCCTCCAACTCAGAGCATTCTGATGCAAGTTTTCCATCAAAGTAAGTGTCGTCTGCCTTATATGTTGTTAATTTTCCAATTAATTTCCTATCAAATAATAACGGTGCCGTTAATATCTTTGAACGATTTCTATCGCCAATTACCACAACTTCATCTGACCTTGCATCACACTTAAGGACATTAATTTCACTATCCTGATGTCCTTTAACAAGTATTTTTTCTATTTCAAAATAAGATGTAATAAATCTTTTTTGTTCAATATTAGCATTAAAGAATATATAAGATCCCGAAACAATATGTCTTTTTATTATATTTCCATTTTTTGTATGGGGGTCAGTCCCTAAGCTTGGGCCACAATTTGTCCTTTTCGGAGAAAATAATGTTGTCAATTCCTTCAAGAGGCCATTTTATGTTTATATCGGGGTCATTCCAGATAAGGCCTCCCTCGTCTTCGGGGTGATAAAAATCGGTACACTTGTAGCAGAACTCGGCTTCATCTGAAAGGACGAGAAAGCCGTGGGCGAATCCCTGAGGTATGTAAAACTGTTTCTTGTTGTCCTCCGACAAAACCACTCCAACCCATCTGCCATAGGTGTCCGAACCATTTCTGATATCTACAGCCACGTCAAATACTTCACCTTTTATCACTCTCACAAGTTTGCCCTGAGAATATTGTTTCTGGAAATGTAATCCCCTCAGCACTCCTTTTTTAGATTTCGACTGATTATCCTGAACAAATACCATGTCAAGGCCTGCCGCCTTAAACTCATCATAATTGTAGGTTTCCATGAAATATCCCCTGTTGTCGCCAAATATACCTGTCTCAATTATATATACGCCTTCTACTTCCGTAGGCTTGAAATTAAATTTTCCCATCTAAATCAGATCCTTCCTTTTCAATGCACAATTTAAAATTCACAGTTCACAATCTATAGTCTGCAATTTGAAATAAACGACTTGAGGGCATCCTGCCACTGCCGCATATTATCTCCTACGGTACACCGCAGCATCATATTGTCAAGAGAAGAAAATTCGGGCCTTTGGGCGGCTCTTTTCAATTTGTCCGATTTCATGGAATCCACAGTGCAATCTATATCTGCATACTCCACAATCTTTCTTGCAAAATCATACCAGCTGCACTCTCCATTTCCTGTGCAGTGATATATTCCGTATTCCTCCCCAAGCATAACCTTTAAAATATGATATGCCAGATCTTCCGCATTTGTTGGATTTCCTCTCTGATCATCCACCACATCCAGATGCCCCTTTTCCTTTGCCGCCTTCAATATAGTATATACGAAATTTCTGCCGTACATTCCATAAAGCCAGGAAGTCCTTATTATGAAATATTGGCTGCAATTTTCCCTTACATACTGTTCACCTAAAAATTTTGTCTTCCCATATACGCTGACAGGAGCAGGTACATCATATTCTCTGAAAGGAATATAGCCCTTTCCATTAAAAACATAGTCAGTGGAAATATGTACAAGTTTTGCACCTGAAGCTCTGGAAACTGCAGCAAGATTTCTCGGGCCCAGTGAATTCACCCTGAAAGCATTCTCAAAATCTGTTTCACACTTGTCCACATTGGTGTAAGCCGCACAATTTACAATTACATCCGGTCTAAAATCATCCACAATATTTAAAACATCACTCAATCTGCTTATATCGAGCTGCTGCCTGTTCACATATTTTACATTGGCAGTCAAATAAATTTCATCTATACTACCAAGCTCTGACTTTCCCAGATTTAAAATATGCCGGAGCTGACCTGCAAGCTGACCGCCTGCACCGGTAATCAATATTTTCAACTGTATTCACCCCTTAAAAATGTCTAATTGTATTTTTTATCAAGCAAACTCAACATGTACTTCCCATAATCAACCTTTTTAAGAGGTTCCGCCAGCTTGATAAGCTGCTTATCATCTATGTATCCCTTTCTGTAGGCAATTTCCTCTACGCAGGCTACATAGAGCCCCTGCCTTGTCTGAATGGCCTCCACAAAGTTGGCGGCACTTAAAAGTCCATTTGGGGTGCCAGTATCAAGCCAGGCCATGCCCCTGCCAAAAAGCTCCACCTTAAGTTTTCCCATTTTAAGATACTCATTATTAATATCCGTAATTTCAAGTTCCCCTCTGGCAGAAGGCCTGATATTTTTAGCAATATCCACCACATCATTGCTGTAAAAATAAAGCCCGGGTACTGCATAATCAGACTTTGGATGTTCAGGTTTCTCTTCTATGGAAACCACATTGAAATTTTTGTCAAATTCTACAACACCAAAAGCTTTGGGATTGCTCACATGATATCCAAAAATGGTTGAAAAATCATGCCTTTTTGAGGCAGCCTCCAGCCTTTCAGTAAAACCATACCCATGAAATACATTGTCTCCAAGCACAAGAGTTACATCATCATTTCCAATAAACTCTCCCCCAACAATAAAGGCTTCAGCAAGTCCTTTAGGTTCATACTGCACTTCATACTGAAAATGAAGCCCCAGCTGACTTCCGTCTCCCAGGAGCTCTTCAAATCCACCTATGTCCCTTGGAGTGGATATTATAAGGATATCACGTATTCCAGCCAGCATAAGCACAGACAGAGGATAGTAGATCATAGGCTTGTCATATATGGGAATTATCTGTTTGGATATGGCCTTGGTCATGGGGTAAAGCCTTGTACCAGAGCCTCCAGCCAATATTATACCTTTTCTCATAAGTCAACCAACCTCTCTTCAATTCACAGCTCACAATTATAAATACATTTTTTCATAGTATTTCTGATAATCACCGCTGGTCACATTGTCCATCCAGCTTCTATTATCGAGATACCATTTTATAGTCTCTACTATTCCATCCTCAAATTTGGTTTCAGGATACCAGCCAAGCTCACCTTTGATTTTCGAAGGATCTATACCATATCTTCTGTCATGGCCTTTTCTGTCCTGTACATATTTTATGAGCTTTTCATCAACAGAAGAATTTACATGGTCATGTATATAGGAAATTATGGTTTTAACTATATGAATATTCGTTCTCTCATTGTGTCCGCCTATATTATAAACTTGTCCAACTCTTCCAGCATTCAAAACCAGGTCAATAGCCCTGCAATGATCCTCCACATAAAGCCAGTCACGTATGTTAAGCCCATCACCATAAACAGGAATATCCCTGCCATTCAGACAATTATTTATAACAAGAGGAATCAATTTTTCAGGAAATTGATAAGGTCCGTAGTTGTTGGAGCACCTTGTAATATTCACAGGCATCCTGTATGTGTCATAATAGGATTTCACCATAAGGTCGGCAGATGCCTTGCTGGAAGAATAGGGACTGTGGGAATCAAGAGGAGTACTTTCCGTAAAATATCCATCCTTTCCAAGAGAGCCGTAGACTTCGTCCGTGGAAACCTGAAGATATTTTTTACCCGCTTTAAAGTCATCCCCTTCAGTCCAGAAATGCTTAGCAGTATTTAAAAGTGTCACAGTTCCAAGCACATTGGTGGTGACAAATATTTCAGGATTTTTTATGCTCCTGTCCACATGAGATTCCGCTGCAAAGTTCACCACATAGTCTATGTCATATTTTTCAAATACAGCATTCAACTTATCCCTGTCGCATATATCTCCCTGAACAAATGTATAATTTGGATTGTCAGATACAGATTCAAGATTTTCCAAATTTCCCGCATAGGTAAGCTTGTCATAGTTTATTATCTTAACATCTTTATATTTTTTTAATATGTAATAAATGAAGTTGGAGCCGATAAAACCGGCACCGCCAGTAATTAAATATGTTTTCATAGGTGTCCTCCTTTATAAAAACTATTTACCAAAATTTATTATATTATTAACTTTAAACTTTTTAAATACAGTATAAATTAATTTTCTATTCATATCAGATTTAAATAGACATAATAAAATTATATAAACTAAACCTCCTATAATAATTTGGAATATAGTAGTTTTAAAACCTATACCCAAGGTATAGCCTATAAATTTTACAATAACAAACATAACAATACTCGAAATTAGGTATTTCCAAATATTTTTAAACATTTGTCTAAATTCAATATCTTTTCTTAATAAATAAAACTGAACTGTTGTAACAGAAATTTCAGCAATTACTGTAGCTAAAGCAGTCCCTAATGATTGAAAATGTCTAATTAAAAGGACATTAAATATAAAATTAACCACTGCACCGATAGTAACAGATACAGTAAATTGCTTTACTTTGCCAACTGGCATCATATATTGGACACCTAAAACATTACTCCATGCAATAAATACTACTATGGGGCTTATTACACAAATCAAAGTTCCAGTTTTATTAAATCCAGCTCCAAAAAACCATGGTGTAAACTGTGCTGAAATTCCAGCTAGACCAAACATCATAGGAACAGACAAATACGAAGCAAAATCAAATGATTTAGACAAATACTTTTTAACTTTTTTCATGTCACCTTTTGAAAAAGTATTGGCAACTCTGGGAAGCATTACTACACCCATTGATGTAACTACTGCCAATGACATTTTTGTTATTTTATCCGACATATCAAAATATCCTACTTCATTTGTATTGGAAAGTGCCCCCAACATAGTTTTATTTAATACCAAATAAATCTGCGTTGCAATTTGCGGTATAAATAAATTGATAGATGGTATAAAATGTTTTTTTATATCATAAAAACTTAACTTAACCCTATCTATAGTTTTAGGAACATATAACCACAAGGTAAGTTGTCCAAATAATTCAGAGCAGCCAAGGATCAGAACATATTTCCACAAATCCGATCTGATTTTTACAAATAAGAAAATGCATACTACTCCTATTACCTTAACAATCAAGTTTCTAGTGACAGTTTTTTTAAAATCTTCAAGTCCCATAAACAGCCATGATACATCTATTGCTGCGGATATCATATATATAGATTGAAACAAAAATATGACTCTATATTTACTATTAGTATAATTTATAAATATTATAAAAACAGCGTAAGAAATTACGACAGTTATTATTTTCAATAAAAATATGCCCCAAAATGTTCTGCTCAGCTTTGTTTTATCGTCTCTAACGTAAGCAATTGTTCTGTTGCCATATAGAGATACTCCTATGGTTCCAAATAAAATAAAATACTGAATAATAGAGTTAGTATACGCATTTATGCCAACTCCTCCACTACCAAGTATTCTTGATATATAGGGGACAGTTATTAATGGTACTATTAGAATTACAATCTGATATACAACATTATATACATAATTCTTGGTCACACTCATATTACCTATCACTTACCCCATCTTTAAATACATCAAGTGCTCTTTTTACTACTACGTCCATATTACAATATTTATATTCAGCTAATCTACCTAAAAATATTACATTTTTAAGTTTATCACATTCACCTTTGTATTTATTATATTGTTCACTACATTCATCAGTTGGTATAGGATAATATGGCTCTCCATTCCAGGTAGGATATTCTCTTACTATAGTTGTTTTATCACTTTTCTGTCCAGTGAGCTTTTTGAATTCAGTAATCCTTGTAAAATCATAATCATTTGGGTAGTTAACTACTGCTGCATCTTGACATGATTCAGAGTCTAAAGTTTCAAAATCAAATTTTAAACTTCTATATTTTAAATGACCGTATTTATAGTTAAAATAATAATCAACTTGTCCAGTATATATCAACATCTCATAATTCAGGTCATTTATAACATCTTTATAATCAGTATTCAAAAGTACATGTATATTAGAATTCAACATATTATAACACATTTTAGTATAACCGCATTTGGGCATTCCCTGATATTTATCTGTAAAATATCTAGTATCCTTATTATACCTTATAGGTATTCTAGATATAACAGATTTATCCAGTTCATTGGGATATAAATCCCACTGTTTTTTTGTATAGTTTTTAAAAAACTTTTCATAAATTTCTTTTCCTGCTTTACTCAATACTACGTCTTCTGAATTCTTTATTTCTTCAATATCCAGAGATTGATCTTTTAAAAACTTTTCCATCTGATCATTAGATAAATTCATATTATATAACTTATTTATAGTTTCCGTAGTAATAGGCATTGGGATATAATTACCATCTATATATGTCAACACTCTATGTTGATAATAATTCCACTCTGTAAATTTGCTCAGATAATCCCATGTTTCTTTATAATTAGTGTGAAATATATGAGGTCCATATTTATGTATTAGTATTTTATCATCATTGTAACAATCATAACAGTTACCCCCTATGTGATCTCTTTTTTCTATTACAAGTACATTTTCATTTAATTCGTTGGATATACGTTCTGCCATTACAAGTCCCGCTATCCCGGCTCCTACAATTATGTATTTAAAATTCATAATAATTCACACCTTTTTAAAAATATTTAATAAATCTTTTTCAAATTTCTCTTTTTCATTAATTATTATATTTCTATATTCTTGAAAATTCTTAATTTCATTATCATAATTATTTAAACACAATTTTATACTATTTATTATTTTATCAATATTTGCTATATTATCATTAAATTTATATTTGCTACTTATAGGAATATCCTCATAAAATTTAGCGGCTCCACGTTTTCCTGTGATTATACAACATCCAGAAATAGCAGCCTCTCTAGGAAACCTATCTTTACCAGGATGGTTACCAAAATCAATATAAACTTTACCTTTTCTTAAAAGTTGCTTTATTTCATTAACATTCATCTTCTCTAATGCTATCCACTTAATATAATTC
>NZ_PVXP01000070.1 GCF_002995845.1 Clostridium luticellarii
GTTGTATATACTGTATATATTCGAATATATACAGTATATATGATCCACAAAAGGAGTACTATTTATGAACATAATTATTTCCAATATATCAAAGGATCCTATTTATGAACAGATTACAAAACAGATAAAAGACAACATAATAAAAGGCAGCATTTCTGAGGGTGAACCTCTGCCGTCAATAAGGAACCTGGCCAGAGAGCTCAAAATAAGTGTAATAACAACTAAAAGAGCCTATGAAGAGCTGGAAAGGGAAGGTTTTATAGAAACAGTTCCAGGAAAGGGTTCCTATGTATCATCACAGAACAAAGATCTTTTAAGAGAAAAAAAGATCACCTCAATTGAAGACAAATTGGTGGAAGCCATAGAAGAAAGTAAAACCATCGGTCTTACAAAAAAAGATCTAAAAGAAATGCTGGATATTCTATATGACAATATGTAAATTGGAGGAGAGATAATGAATAACATTCTGGAAATTAAAAATTTAAGTAAAACCTACAAGGGTTTTACCCTGGACAACATAAGCTTCAGCTTGCCCAGAGGATACATCATGGGACTCATCGGTCCAAACGGTGCAGGTAAAAGCACTACCATAAAACTCATAATGAATCTTGTAAGAAAAGATTCAGGAATTATAAAGGTTTTTGACCTGGACAATTTAAAATACGAAAAACAAATAAAACAGAGGATAGGTTTTGTATACGACGCAAATTATTTTTACGAGGATTTGACTGTAACAGCTATGAAAAATATCATATGCCGCTTTTACAAAGATTGGGATGACGAAACTTTCAGCAGATATATAAATGAATTCAATCTCCCCGGCAGCAAAAAAATAAAACAGTTGTCCAAGGGAATGAAGATGAAATATTCTCTTGCCATTGCTCTTTCCCACAATGCCGAATTCATCATAATGGATGAACCCACTTCAGGACTGGACCCGGTTTTTAGAAGTGAAATGCTGGATATACTCTACTCAATAATCCAGGATGAAAACAAAGCCATACTGTTTTCCACCCACATCACCACGGATCTTGAAAAGATAGCGGATTATATCACTTTTTTAAATTCCGGCAAGATAGTTTTTTCAGATACAAAGGATAATATTTTAGGCAGTTATGGCATTGTAAAAGGTGATAAAAATCTGTTGAAACCCGATATCAGGAAAAAATTCATAGGTATAAGAGAAAATTCCTTTGGATTTGAAGGTTTGACCAATAACAGCTCTGAAATAAAAAAGCTGTTCAAGGACAAGGTTATAATTGAAAAAGCCACTCTGGACGATATCATGGTATACACCGTGAAAGGAGATTAGGCAATGGTAAATCTCATTTTAAAGGACATACTTATACAGAAGAAAACTTTTCTATATTTTATAGGATTTTTAGCAATGTGGATAATATTTTCAAATACAATGGGAAACTTGTATATTCCACTCGTTCTTTTTTGTGTTTCCAGCAACTTTATAGAAACTGCTCTCTTGAAAGACGAAAGCTCTCAAAGAATGATTGCCAGCCTTCCCGTGAGAAGATCCGATATAATTCTGGCCAAATATGCATCTATATTTGTATTCATTGCTGTTGCCCTGCTGCTGTACTTTGCAATTTCATTTATACTTGAAGCTGCAGGAATTATTAAAATTGAAAATCTTACAAATTCAAAGGTAATTTCTATATATATTGTTCAGACTTTATTTTTTAGTTCACTTTATTTTCCTATAAATTTTAAATTTGAGTATTCAAAAGTGAGATATTTTAATATATTTTTGACTTTAATTATTGCTTTCACCCCACAATTTATTGAAGGTTATCCATATACAAAAAATATCATTCCGAATATTGCTTCATATTTAGCAGCTGCCGCACCCAACCTGAATACAGCCTGGATTGTCATATTTCTATTGATGATACTGCTTTTAATATCTTTTATAGTATCCTGTCAGGTATATAAAAACAGGGAATTCAATTAAAAAGGAGGAAAATACAATGTGGAATTTAGTTTTAAAAGACATACTTTTGCAGAAAAAAATTTTTGTCATACTTATCATAGCTTCAGTATTATTAATTATTGGTTTTAAAGATAATGTCAGTGCTGCTTATGCATTTATCGCTACTTTTATCGGCTATTCATTTTTAACCAACAGTTTTTATCGCGATGAAAAAAGCGAAATGATGTTGAACAGCCTTCCAATCAATAGAATAAATATAGTCATATCAAAGTACTTGTCTCTATTTATATTCATACTTATCAGTATGGCAATTTCATTTTTAGTTTTTACTTTTGCAAAATATACGGGCATGGTACAATTATCAGAAACCATAAATACCGAAGGTATGATAGGTGGCTTGATAGGTGCTCTATTTTTTAATAGTATACTTTTTCCCATATATTTTAAATACGGATATTTAAAAACTAGACATGTAACAATGATATTATTTTTAGGTATATTCTTTGTTTTTACAGCATTTGCAAAAGTATTCGGTGAAAAAATTCAGCCTTTCATTGTTTATTTGAGCAGTATTCCTGAAATCACAATGAGGTTTGTCATCCTTGCCATATGCCTGATTATACTTTTACTGTCATTTACCCTGTCCTATAAAGTATATAAATATAAAGAATTGTAAAGAGGTGCTGACCCTCTTACAAAAAATGTAAGGGGGTCAGTCCCCTTTATAAGCTTCCTTCAACATCTTAATTTCGCTTGCATAACCAGAAAGTTCATTGGGGGTTTCCAAAACAAATGGCAAATGGCATAACTTAGGATGATTTATAATTCTGGCAATGGCCTCTTTGCCAATGGAACCCTGTCCAATCTTTTCATGGCGGTCCTTGTGGCTCGAAAATGGATTTTTGCTGTCGTTTAAATGAACTGCATACAAATTATCAAGTCCAATTATTCTGTCAAATTCATCTAAAACACCATCCAGATCATTTACAATGTCATAACCGGCATCATAGACATGACAGGTATCAAGGCACACGCCCATTTTATCAGAGAGGGTGACTCCATCGAGAATTTCTTTCAGTTCTTCAAAGCTTCTGCCTATTTCCGTGCCTTTTCCTGCCATTGTCTCAAGAAGAACTCTGGTGTTTTGATCCGGCTTCAATATAGCATTCAGCATATCCACAATATATTTTATTCCAACCTCCACCCCCTGCTTCACATGACTTCCCGGGTGAAAATTGTATAGATTTCCAGGCAGATATTCCATTCTTTTCAAATCATCCGTCATCACCTGAAATGCAAATTCCCTGGTTTTTTCATTTGCAGAACATGCATTTAAGGTATAAGGAGCGTGAGCTATAATAACAGAAATTCCATTTTCCTGCATAATTTTTAAAAGTGCCTCCACATCTTCTGGATCAATTTTTTTAGCTTTCCCTCCCCTGGGATTACGGGTAAAAAATTGAAAGGTATTTGCATCTATTTCAAGTGCTTTCTTTCCCATGGCTTCATAACCTTTTGAAGCTGATAAATGGCACCCTATATTCAACATAATTACCACCTCCACATATATTATAATCGTACCTTTTTGTTTTTCCAATAACTTTATGGGAAATACTTTGTCTATATTATTTTCAGTAAAATTTAAATATAAAATACAATTCAAATGATTTCATCAATAAAGGCCTATTTTCTTCTTTATATGAAATAGACCTTTACCTTCATTTTTTATTTTGTATTTTTGTTTTTATTCAATTTTACATATGAGGGATATTTCCATTTTTTCAACTCTTCTTTAGGCAGAACATTAGGTTCTTTACATCCGTTGAGCAATAAAGTCCTGTAGTATATTTCTGCTATTTCCTCTACATATTTTGCCTTAAGGTAAGTGTTTTCTATATTTTCTCCTACAGTTATAACTCCATGGCTTTCCAGCAAACACGCATCCGATTTCTTAAGTGGCTCAACTATGGACTGAGCCAGCTCTTTTGTCCCTGGTCTTCCATAAGGTGCCACATGAACAGTTCCTCCATAGTACACAGCTTCATACACAATTGGAGGAATCTCTTTCTTCAAAACTGCAAAAGATGTTGCAAATCTTGAATGTGTGTGTACCACAGCTGTAACGTCCTCTCTTGAATTATAGGCATAAATATGCATTAGCACTTCACTGCTTGGTTTGTAATTCTTTTTGTTTTCTATTACATTCATCTCTGAATCCAGCACACATATATCATTTCCAGTTAAATTCTTTCTATCTACACCTGAAGGAGTTATCAATATATAACCCGTACTCATATCCTTAATACTGAAATTTCCCGATTTATGTTTGCATAGGCCCTCTTCATCTGCTTTTCTTGCTATTACAGCCAATTCTTCTTTTTTATCTTCAAGCATAATACTCTCCTCTCTATTTTACATTTTCAATTTTTATATCCTTTTTTTCCATGACTTCCATTTCTCTATCTCTTCTTTTCATATATTTGGCATACCAGAAAAATAATCCTATAAAACAAATAAATAATGCAAGTCCAATTATATCCCCGTTTATTATGTTAGCTGCATGTGCTATAGTCCACCTGAATTCCGGTCCTTCTATTCCATAATAAGTCAAAAACTGTCCTTGAGGAATTGTTAGGGTCTTTTGTACTCTAGCCAGATTTGTAAGTATAGGTGCAAATTCTGAAGAAACCAGCAAATATATAGGTGTTGTTATTACTCCCATTATAAACATTTTTATGATATTGCCGCCTGTTACTATAAGTGCAGGCACTGTTGCAGCTACATTTATAATTGCTGCCAGAGGCAAAACACTGTTTATACCAAATTTAGCAAGTATTATGGCAAATACAAGCTCCACAGGAACAAGCAAAATAGATGTCACCCAGAGTTCTGAACTTCCTCCAAGCACAGACCAATCTATACCTATACAAAATTCCCGACCCTTATATTTCTTTTTCATATATTCACCGGCAGCTTCAGCTATAGGCCCTAATGATTCAAGAAAAAGATTTGCAACCAGAGGAAAAAGTACCAGCGCAGTGGCAATTTCCACTCCAGTCTGTAGTATAACCTTGACACTGCACCTTCCAATAGCTGCAATCAAAACCCCTACTATAAAACCCATTACACTGTTTTCTCCAAATATTCCAATTTTCTCTTTTAATTTATTTGAATCCAGATTTATTTTATTGATTCCTGGAATGAAATCCAAAAGCCTGCTTATAGGTGCCAGTATGACCCCTTGTAAATTCATTACATGAGGACAGGTTACATTGCTTATTTTAGACAACCTGCAAACTGATTTTTGAACCAAATCCGCATTTTTCAGTTCCAGCACAACCTCTATAGCTGCAGCGGCAAGTGCAAGAGGTATACTGTGAGTTATTGCAGCCACTATAGTGGCTGTAAGTATTTTACCCCATACATTCCACATATCCACATTCAAACAGTTTGTCCAACCAAATGCCAGCATAACTATATTTATACCTATTTGTATTGGGAAAACTACAAGCGCATAAGGCCATGCCCATGCTATAGCTGCTACAGGCGACCAGCCTACATCTATAGTAGTAAGTTTTATGCCTGTAATATTAACAAATGCATTGGCAGCAGGACTAATTGACTTAAACATAAATCCAAGCACTACATTCATTCCTGTAAAAGCTATTCCCAAAGTCAACCCGCATACTATAGCTTTTTTCAACTTCATTTTGACTCCTAAAGCTATCACAATCATAACTACAGGTAAAAAAACGGCAGCTCCTAAATCCAGTATATATTTTATTACAGCACCCATTTGTCTCCTCCATCTTTTAATTTATTATCTCAATCAAGCTCCCTTTCTAGCTTGTCTATCATAGATAAAAACACTATCTTAGAAAGGTGGCAGCCAAAATCTATTTTATTATTTTTTTCAAATTTTCCTCAAATGGCGGATATACTATACCCTTTTCTGTCACTATGGCAGTTATATTTTCATGAGGTGTTACATCAAATGATGGATTATATACCTTTACTCCTTTAGGCGCGGTCCAAACTCCGAATCTGCAGGTGACCTCTTTGGAATCTCTCTCTTCTATGGGTATGTCTCTTCCAGTTGGAGTATTTAAATCTATACTCGGAGTAGGTGCTGCTATATACATTGGTATCTTAAAATACTTTGCTAAAATAGAAACTCCAAAGGTGCCTATCTTATTTGCAGTATCACCATTGGCCGCTATCCTGTCACACCCCACTATTACAGCATCAATTTTATGCTGGGACATAACTACAGCTGCCATATTGTCCGTAATAGTCGTCACATCTATTCCTGCCATATAAAGTTCCAAAGCTGTAAGGGTAGAACCTTGAAGCCTTGGTCTTGTCTCATCAGAATATATTTTAAGATGCCACCCTTTTTCTTTTGCAAGGTACATAGGTGCTGTAGCTGTTCCATACCTGGATGTAGCCAGCTGTCCTGCATTGCAGTGAGTTAATATTCCCATGTTGTCCTTAAGCAGAGTAATTAAATTTTCTCCTATGTTTTTGCATATTTCAATATCTTCCCTGTGAATATTTTTGGCTTCATCTCTAAGTATTTTCTTTATTTCAGCAATAGGCTTATCTTTCTCGGCTTCAATTTTTTTAAGCATTCTCTTCAATGCCCAGGAAAGGTTCACCGCAGTAGGCCTGCTTGAATTCAGGTATTTAGCTTTTTCTTCTACGCTGTTATAAAATTTTTCAAAAGAATCCTCAGGTGCATTTTTAATTCCAAAATACAATCCATAACCTGCCGTCACTCCTATAGCAGGTGCACCTCTTACAATCATTGTCTTTATGGAATCATAAACTCCCTCAACTGTATCATAAGTCTTATACTCTATTGAATTTGGCAGCTTTGTCTGATCCAAAAGTACAAGCTTATCTTCTCCATCTTCCCATTTAATAGCAAATAATTCAGACATTTTTTTACCCCCTTAATTCTACTCTACAAAATTTTTAACTGATTTTACAAATTCATCGATGGAATTAATATTGTCTCTATCTATAAGAATTGCTTGTCCAATTTTCAGTCCCAGAATCTGGGCTCTGGCTCTTTCCTCAAGATTCTCCACTGCATCCATATCAGGTACATGAGCCATTCCAATAATTCTCCTCATTATTTCGCAGGCACAAAAGCCAATGGTTTCATGAAGCAAATTCTCTAAATAATACTCCCTATAACCAGCTGTTTTCGTTATTATATCCTTTGACTGGTTTTCCCACAGGTAATTAAATTCCTTTACAAATTCCCTCCATATCTCTTTTATTGAATCCAACAGGTGCGCCCTGTATTTTTTTATTTCCTCCTTAGTCTTGTCCTTTCTTCCCTCCCAGGAAGCATAATTCAAAATAAAGTTGGCAAATAACAGTCCTATATCATATCCATAGGGTCCATAAAATGCAAATTCACAATCGAACACAATAGTTTTTTCATTGTTTATAAATATAGAACCCGTATGTAGATCTCCATGAAGCAATGATTCAGCTTTTGTCATGAATATATTTTTTAGCTTTGAAACTTCAAGGCATATTTCTTTATTCTTCCATATTTTCTCTTTTACGTAATCCTTTATGTGCTGATTTATATCATTGGATTCGGCATTCATATAGGGATCATTTAAAACAAGCCTTTCAGTTATATCACATAATTCAGGACTTATAAAATTCCCCACGATTTTCTTTTTTTCCATAGGACCCATTCCCATATCCGATGTTAAGAATAAATTTCTCGCCATAAATTTTCCTATCTGCTGTGGAAAGTTTTTAAAGGTTTTCATTTCCATCATGGCTTTTCTCAGGATTTCCATATTGCCCAAATCTTCCATCACGGTCAATGCGTATTCATTACTATGGTGATATATTTTTGGAACACTGCCTGGGCAAACTTTTCCCTGAAGTTTAAGAGTTTCAGCTTCTATTCTGTTCCTGTCTAAAGTCAGCTTCCATCCTTCTCCTGCAATTCTCAGATAGGGAAGTGCTTGTTTCACAATAACTTTTTTATTGTCCTTTAGATCGACCACCCTGAAAACATAATTTAAGTTGCCATCCCCTATTTCCCTGCTCCTTGTTTCATGATCCTTGGGAAATATACCTACACTTTTTAAATAATGTCCTATGGTATCTTTTGTCATTTCTTTATACCCACTCATTTTTAAACCTCCGTTTAAATTAAACTATAGATGTTAATTTTAGAAGCATATATGTTTCCAAATAACATTTATTGATTAAATATTACATCAATATGTTAAAAATCACAAATATAACATTGTAGTAAAAATTATTGAATTTTACTGTTTTTAATTATTATGCATACGTTTTCTTTTAATATCTAAACAATAAATAATTTTAACACATATTCTTTTATAAATTACATTACTATGATATATTTAATATATCGATTTAGTTTTTATCTTCAGTTAAGGAGGTTTTACACCATATGACACAAGAAGAACGGAGATCAGCTATTAAAAAGATCTTAAACAGAAATAAAAAAGTGGAAATAAAAGATCTGAGTAGAGACTTAAATGTGTCCGAAATGACTATACGACGGGATCTTGAATATTTAGAAAAAAAAGGAATTCTGAAGAGAATTCTTAAAGGAGCCATCTCAACTTCCATTAACAACACAGATCCAATAGATGACAGTTTGACGGTAAGAACTCATCAGAGTATAAACGAAAAAAAAGCCATAGCTAAATATGCCAGTACACTCATAGAAGATGACGATATAATATTTTTGGATGCTTCAACCACCGTATATGCCCTCTGTCCCTATATAACAGATAAGAAAATAACAATAGTTACAAATTGCATTAGTATATGCAATTATTTTAATAACATTAAAAACGTAAATATTATTCTTGCAGGTGGAATCTTGAGATGCGGAACCCTTTCTTTAATAGGGACTGATACAAACAACTTCTTAAAACAGTATAATACAAATAAACTTTTTATATCTGGAAAAGCCCTGTCTTTTAGAGATGGGCTTACAGACGTAAATGCTTTTGAAATAGAAGCAAAAAAAGCAGCCATGGAAAATACTTCCGAAATTATATTGTTATTAGACAATACCAAGTTAAACAAAACTTCCCTAATTAAAGTGTGTGATTCAAATGACATATCCAAAATAATAATAGACGGCTTCAGAGATTTTTCACAGGAAGAAAAGAAAATGCTGAATTTGATAAAAAATAACAACACTGATGTAATTGTAGTTCGCTGATTGTGTTCTTTTAACATTGGAACAACTTAACAATTTCCTCCTGTGACAATTCTCCAATTCCTCGAATTCCGGAAAACTCGCCGCCAAGCAGGCTGTCTATGAGCTTTTTCTTTTCAGCCTGCAGCTGTATGATCTTTTCCTCGATAGTATCCTTTGTCACAAGTTTTATAACTTCCACTGCATGCTTCTGACCTATTCTATGGGCTCTGTCTGTTGCCTGCTGCTCCACGGCAGGATTCCACCAGGGATCAAAATGAATCACTATATCCGCAGAAGTTAAATTAAGTCCCGTCCCTCCGGCCTTCAGACTTATCAAAAATACCGGACTGCTGCCTGCATTGAACTCATCCACCAATTCAACCCTGTTTCTGGAGGGTATGGATCCATCCAGATAACTGTACTCTATACCCTCCATTTTCATTCTGCTCCCGATATTCTTAAGTACAGAAGTAAATTGTGAAAATACAAGTACTTTATGTCCTTCACCTGTGCCTTGAATTAAAAGTTCTAAAAGTGCCTCCATCTTTGCACTGCCTCCACTGTAACTCTCCATTACTACAGACGGATCAAGGCAGAGCTGTCTCAATTTTGTAATATATGCCAGTATCTCAATTTTGCTGTTTTTAAATTCATCTTCCCTTACCTTTTTCTCAATGAGTTCAATCGCATGTTCTGCATAGGTTCCATAAACTTTTTTCTGTCTGTCCCCCATACTTACCATAACGGTTCTTTCTATCTTATCCGGCAGCTCCTTTATAACATCTTTTTTTCTTCTTCTCAAAATAAATGGCTTCACAAGCCTGTTCAGATCCTCAACCACTACCGGTTCCTCTTTAAACCTCTTATAATATCTTACACTGAATCTCTTTTCATCATAAAGATATCCCGGCATTATAAAATCAAATATGGACCAGAGTTCCATGACGGAATTCTCCATAGGAGTACCCGTAAGTGCAAATCTCCTTCTTGCCCTTATACTCTTTACACTTTCAGCATTTTGAGAATGGGAATTCTTTATGTACTGGGCCTCGTCCAGCAGGCAATAGTCAAATTCTATATCATGGTACATTTCCAGATCTCTTTTTAAAAGATTATAGGTGGTTACAATTACATCATACTCATCCACTTTTTTTATCTGTTCTTCCCTGAAGCTTTTTGGCCCATTTACAGCTGCTATTTTCATGTCCGGAGCAAATTTTTCAAATTCATGAATCCAGTTGTATACCAGAGATGTAGGCACTACAATCAATGACCTGCTGCCCTTGTTTGAAAGTAGAAAAGCAATGGCCTGAAGTGTCTTTCCAAGTCCCATTTCATCTCCCAGTATTCCCCCGAACCCCAGGTAATCCAGTGTCTTAAACCAATTATACCCTATTTTTTGATAATTCCTTAAATTACCTCTCAAATTTTCAGGTTCCTTGAATTTAAGATTTTTTATATTCCTGAATTTATCCACTACTTTTTTAAGTTCAGCCGTTCCACCTATATATCTCATATCATTTTTTTTCATATAAGAATTTATATAAATACTCTTGTTTTTATCTATCTCAACACGATTGTCCTTCACATCTCTCCGTGAAATCACATCCAGCAGTTTTAAAAACTTTCTGAACTCCAGATCCTCCAAATCCAGATATTCTCCAGTTTTCAATTTATAATACCTGAGGTTATCTCTAAAGGCTCTCAATATTGAAGTTGTTTCCTCTGCAGGTATATCCCCAAGCTTGAATTTCATTTCAAAATAATCATATTTCCCTGATTTAATGTCTCCACTTATGTCCCTGCTCTTTATGGATTTTATACCCCTGAAGTTTTCAGAGTAAAACACCTCCCCCATTTCCTGAAGCTTTTCTATTTCCTCTTTGAAAAATCTGAATACATAGTCATCTCCCCACATAAAATGGAACTTGTTTTCCACTCTTTCAAACCCCAGTGATCTCAACATTTTCAAAACAGCAGCTTCTTTTTTTGAGTCCCTGTATATGATCTTCTCACTACATTCCTCAAATATATTAAATTCAAAAGCACCGTATTTGACTTTGACAACAAGCGTAATTTTACTGCCTTTTTTGTCAAAATAAAACTTCAGCTCACACTTTTCATTTACCACCTTGTCTTTTATAGCTTTTGACAACTCAACATTATCCGATAGCAAATTAAGTTTGGGAATCAACTCTCTGAGTATGATATTTTCCTCAGAACCCTGAAGTGTAACTGAACTGTTTCCACTAAACACATCAAGAATGGGTTTTATCCTGAAACAGTATTCACTGTCTGGAAGATATATGGTGGATCCGTAGAAAAACACATTGTTTCTGGAGCCCAAAGCCATGGGCAGTCCATCTGCAACTCTTAAAACATAATCCTTTTTCGGCATTTTCAAATCAAATTCCAGCGGCGGAGCACTGTGCAGTATTTCAGTCTCAACACACCTGTATAAAAATCCTTCATTTAAATATACCCGGTGCTTCTCCACTGCCTCAAAAAATTCCCTTACCAGATAATCTGGTATATGTACATACTTCCCATCCACATTGGACTTTTTTATCCTGCCGCGATATATGGAACTTCCCTCCGCACTTTTCAGCATCTGGATAAAATCCACAAGACACTTGTCTTTTGTACTGAGCTTATGCTGTTTCATATCAAGAGTAAAATTTTTCCCATATACTATAGGTATATTATTATAAACAGCCAGCAAAAACTGATCTATATCTTTAAGCACATAAAGACTGCTGGAGCTCATAGAGGTAAGTCCTATTTTAAACTGGGCGGAAATCTTGTTTTCCCATTGATTTCTATCCACATAAACTTCTATTTTTATTTCCTTCTTATCTTTTTCGTCACCTAGAAGCAAGGACAATGCGTCCAGGTTTTTAAATCCAGGCTGAAAAATATTTTCAGATCCTGATTCACTTAAAAGAGGATAATTTATCAATTTATCAACTGCCTTGTAAAAAGTAGCTATCAAATGCTTGCAGCAGTAATTATCTTTTTTGAATTCATTATTTTCATAATCCTCACAGCTGCAGTAGGTTGACACTATGTTTCTATTTTCCGCATCCAATTCAATTTTTGTGCTGTATTCACTTACAAGGCTTTCCGAAATAACTCTGCCTTTTATATATATAAGAGTTTCCTGATTTGATATCTCTACAGAAGGCACCAGATCGTTATCTATAATTCTCATTCCCTTATCATGGTTTCTGCCGCTTATCTGCTCATTAAACAACCGCAGTAATCTGTCTTTATTCATCCTATCACCCTGATATCCTATATTTATGTAGATCAAGTAACTTTTTAAAGTATGCTCACATAGATTATACCATGAATAATTTTGTGGAGTAATTATGAATTATAGAAATAAATTATCCTATTCTAGAATTAAGGCAGTAAATTATGCCGTAAACTATGCCAGAACGCCAAATCCAGCTTACAGATATTTTCTTGTGGAAGGTGATAATGGAGGTGACTGCACAAACTTCATATCCCAATGCCTCAGAGCCGGAGGAGCTCCAATGGTATTTTCAGGAAAAAGCAGATGGTGGTATACCAGCCGGAGCTGGTCGGTTTCCTGGGCTGTGGCCGGCTCTCTCTACTGGTATTTAAAAATCAATGCCGCTGAAAAGCTATATGGCGTCAAAGGTACACAAGTTGATTCCGTATCAATGCTCCAGCCAGGTGATTTAATATTTTATGAAAACAGGAGAGGTAAAATCCAGCATTCGGCAATGATAACTTCATTTCACGGAGATTACCCTCTCATATCACAGCATACCCCAAATGTTTTAAACATACCTTATGAAAAAAGCTGGGCTGCCAAAATGTATTTTTTAAAGATATCCTTATAATTCCAGGAAATAAGACTCTTGAAAACATCATTGAAAACCTACTATTTTTTTAATCTGCCGCTCTTTTTCAATTACATCTTCAAAACTTTTAAGCCACAGTTTTTTACCTTTAAGTTCATACATTACTTTAATAAAATCCGAAAAATTGCAATTGCCCGCTCTTTCTCCCACACCAGCAATAGTGCAATCGACAAATTTTGCTCCTGCATCTACTGCAAGCAGAGAATTAGCTATTGCCATCCCAAAATCGTTATGTGTGTGTATTTCAATTTCTACAGGAACTTTTTCTCTTATCTTTTTTATCTGGTTAAAAAGTATTCTGGGTTCTGCAATTCCTACAGTATCTGCATACCTAATTCTTTCAACACCCATTTGGAATACAATTCTACACAATTCAATTAGAAAATTTATATCTGATCTAGAAGAATCTTCTAAACCAACAGTTACTTCATAACCTTTATTCTTTGTATAATCAATTGATTTTTTCAAATTTTGTATAACCCATGTTCTGTCTTTTCCCAATTTAGATTTTATCTGTAAATCTGAAGCTGGTGTAGATATATGAATTATATCTACACCACACTCTATGGAACTATCTATATCTTTAATATTCATTCTATTCCAAGCTGATATTTTACTATCAAGCCCTAAATCTACAATTTTCTTTATACTTATTTTTTCATCTCCACCCATTGCAGGTATACCAACTTCCATCTGATATACACCCATTTCATTAATAAATTGTGCTATTTTTACTTTATCATCTACGCCTAAAGCTATTCCAGCTTTCTGCTCTCCATCTCTTAATGTAGTATCAACTATATCAGTAATCATATAAATCCTCACCTTTTAACAAATATTATTCAATTCATAGTGTACAATTTCAATTGAAAATTATCAGTTATCACTCTCAGTAATAGGCAAAATTTCAGGCTTAGCATCTTTTTCAAGTTCCTTTGCGGCTTTTGCCACCGCCTTGTTTATAGAATCATACATCTCCATAACCTTTATATTCTTCGCTTCCAGCTTTTCTCTTGGCTCTTCTCCAATTCTAAGTACGATTACTCCATCACAATCTTCTATAGTCCTCACTATTTTAGATATTTTATCTTCCTGAGCCACACAATCATAAATTCCCATACAGTACTTGTCTACATTTCTTTTTTCCAGAAGCCTTATCCTGCCCTGGTCATAGAAATATATATAAAATTCGTTAGTATGTCCAAAATGCTGATCTATGTTAATGCCCGATTTAGAAGAAATTGCAAACTTATATTTTCCACCCTCAGGTGCAGTTTCTTCAGGCTCATTTTTTTCTGCTTTACCGGAGCACTTGCTTATGCAGCCTTCGCAGCCTATATTCCTAAAATCTATAGAATGATCCTCCGACAGAGTCCCTATGGCATCTGCCCTGCACTGCCTGCAGTGATACATCTGCTTTATATCAACTTCACATTTTTTTCTCATTTCATTCAATTCCACATTTGAAACCAGCGGCAGATCTTCAAATCTGCTTCCCTGTACAGGTATCATCTGCATTATATTTGTCATATATGCCCCGCACTCTTTTACCTTTTTTATAACTTCCACTATGTGATTGTCATTTATGCCCTTGAGCATAACTGTATTTACTTTGCATACTATGCCTTTCGAGCAGAGATACTTGAGCCCTGCGAGCTGGTTGTTTAAAAGTATTTCAGCTCCCTCTTCCCCTGTATATTTATGTCCTAAATAATTGACTTCCCGGTATATTTTTGCCCCTATTTTCTTGTCTACAGCATTTATCGTAACTGTAACATGCGACACTCCAAGCTCTATCAGCTGATTTGCATAGAAAGGAAGCATAAGCCCGTTGGTTGAAAGACAGAAAGTTGTTTCAGGAGAATACTGTCTTATGAGTTCAAGAGATTTTTTCACTTCATCAAAGTTTGCCAGAGCATCTCCAGGTCCTGCTATTCCCACCACAGTCAGGTTTTTAATCTTGCTTTTCACAGCCTTGAATTTTTGAAGTGCTTCCTCAGGACTAAGCATCCCGCTTGTAACCCCCGGTCTGCTTTCGTTTGCACAGTCATATTTTCTGCTGCAGTAATTACAGCTTATGTTGCATTCAGGTGCAACAGGTATGTGCATTCTGGCAAATTTATGTGAATTATCTCCAAAACATGGATGAGTATAATTTTTATCCACATTTACAGCCAACCTTATATTCATTTCCTCACTCTTTTTTGCATTTAAATTACCTATTGTATACATATAGCTCCTCCCCACCTTTTTTAGAAATAAACAATTTATTATAACTTTTTATATGGTTATGTATTATTATATACAGTAT
>NZ_PVXP01000071.1 GCF_002995845.1 Clostridium luticellarii
ATTTTAGTATTCCTGCTTTCCCTTGGTTTGCTGGTATTTATGAATTATAACAATAATTCTATAAATTACAAATCATTTGTTTTATTTGAGAAAGATTTATCCAGTAAAAATATATCCTCAATTTATTTAACAGATTCTTCTAAAATAAGGGTACAATTGAAAAATGGTACAACCTATGAAACTGATAATCCCAGAACTCCTGACGCTAAAGAAACTTTTTTGCGAAGTGGAATAAATGTAATTGAAAGTTATCCTGTAAACAGCAGGCAGGCATATCCCATTACTCTAATGGTGATTTCAGCTGTATCCATCATAATTATGTCACTGAGATCTTCTGAAAGAGCTTCCAAAAGAGTATTTTCCCTGGATTCTCTTGATGCCACTGCTGTTGAAGATTCCAGTTATAATTTTAAAAATGTAGCCGGCAATGAAGAAGCAAAGGAAAGTGTCAAAGATGTAGTGGATTTTTTGAAAAATCCAGAAAAATATGCCTCCTATGGAGCCAGAATGCCCAAGGGCATTATGCTTTATGGACAGCCAGGCACAGGAAAGACCCTTCTTGCAAAGGCTGTTGCAGGTGAGGCAAATGTTCCTTTCTACGCTGTTTCAGGTTCTGACTTCATACAGGTATATGTAGGTGTTGGAGCCAGCCGCATAAGGCAATTGTTTAAAAAGGCCAGAAATAGCAGTCAGGGAAAAGCTGTCATATTTATAGACGAAATAGATGCTATTGGTAAAAAAAGGGCTGCTTCAAACAGCTCCGGTGGTTCTGACGAAAGAGACCAGACTTTAAATGCTCTTCTCACAGAGATGTCCGGATTCAACGAAAAAGAAGGCATTATAGTTATAGCTGCAACCAATAGATTAGATATGCTGGATCCAGCCCTTTTGAGACCAGGAAGGTTTGACAGACATATAGAGATAACTCTTCCTGATATTGCCTCAAGGGAAAAAATCATAGATCTTCATTTGAAAAATAAGCCAACGGGTAACATAGACATACATGAGTGGGCTCAAAAAACTTCTTATTTTTCAGGCGCAAAAATTGAAAATTTGATAAATGAAGCTGCTATAATTGCCTGTAAGGAAAATAGTGAAACTATTGAAAACATGCATATGGACAAGGCCTTTTCCATAGTACTGGCGGGATATGAAAAGAAAAACAGGGCTTATATAAGAGATGTAGATAGAAAAATAACTGCATATCATGAAGTTGGACATGCATTGGCATCTCTGAAAATACTGCCAAACGAAAAAATATCCAAAATCACAATCATTCCCAGTACCAAGGGCGCAGGCGGATATACGCTGAGTATTCCAGAAGACAAGCTTTATGAAAATAAAGATTATTTAAAGAGGAGGATAATGGTGCTTCTCGGCGGGAGAGCCGCTGAAGAAGTGATATTTGGTCCCAACTATATTACTACAGGAGCCCGCAATGACCTGCAGCGCAGTACCAATATAGCCTTTAATATGATAACTCAGTACGGTATGGGAAAAACATTGGGCCTTTTAAATATGCAGGAACTCTATGACTTGAATATAAATCAGGATGAAATAATCAAAGAATGTAAAAAATTAATGGATTCCATATATGGAGAAGTTAAAAATATTATAATCGAAAACAGACATTGTCTTAAAAGAATAACAGAACTGCTTTTAGAAAAAGAAACTCTGTATTCAGTGGATCTGGATAATTTGAAACTTTCAACTACACTCAAATAATTAAGTGATTATTTGACTCAGGTGGAGTCTGTCAATAAAAAAGACTTTCTCCATCTGGGCATTAAGAAAATTTATCCAGAGTCAATAACCAGCTCATGACAATGCCTCCCACAAGTCCACCCAGATGTCCAAAATTGTCCACATTTGCTATAGAAAATCCTATTATCAGGTTTACTGCAATTACGGACATTATATTCATAATAAACTCTTTACCTATTTGATGTTTCATTTTAAGTGCAAATATCAAAGCGGCACCTAAAAGTCCAAATATAGCTCCTGAAGCTCCTACAGAAATGGAAGGTGAAAATATATAGCTTGTGATAGATGAAATAATTCCTGAAATAAAATATATTATTATATACTTAAATCTACCGTATATTTTTTCAATAAAAGTACCCATTATATATAAAGAGTACATGTTTACCCCCAAATGTACTATACCTGCATGCAAAAACATACAGCTGAACAATCTGTAGTACTGTCCACTATCTATAAGCGAATTAACTTTGGCTCCCATAAATACAAGTACATTCAAATTGCTGTCAAATATATTTCCTGAAAGATATGAAGTCATGAAATAAACCAGTACATTTAGAGCTATAAGGATGTAGGTAACAATAAACTTGCTTATTTCTCTTCCATTTATGGCTTTTCTATCTTTCTGACGCACATAATGAAGTGCCCCTGATATTTGAACCGCTAAATTTTTCGCATCTTCCGTACAATATACTACCTGATTCAAATCAGGCCTTATTAAGATCATCCCACAATGTGGATTAACTTTATAGTCCCATTGTGGATTATTGATGTCCTGCGTCACACCATATTTTTTGTCTATAACTACCTGTATTAATTTTATACTCTCATTTTGAAGAGATCTTTGCAAACTGTATATTATATCTTCCACAGCTATATCTTCATAATCTTTTATATTAGAAAAGAGCATTACATTTAAAGTATTTCCATCCTCAGCCTGGCTGTAAACTGCCCATTTGCTGCATACCCCTGTATGCTGTTCAATTTCTATAATATTAAAATTATAAATTTTATACAGTCTATCTATTAGACCATCAACGTACGAATTCATGTTTATCTCCTAAAAAATTTGTATATACAATAATTTAAACATATCTAGATCTATTATACACTTTACAAATCTTTGTATACACTTTGATTCACACTATGGAGTTTACAACCAGGTCAGTATTTTTTATCAGATCCACTTCAAAAGATGGTACAGTTTCCCTGGTTTTGCTGTTATAAAGTACTCTTACCGCAGGTCTGTCCGGAAATCCTCTATTTTGTCTTATAACATAGCCCTCAACACCATTTGACAACTTTACACAACAACCCAGTGGATAAATGGCAAAAGTGTTCTTAAAATAAGATACCATCCTTTGATCGAAACTGCTTCCACTCCCGGAAAGTATGAGTTCATACGCTTCATTAGGCCTAAACTTTTTTCTATAACATCTATCACTGCTCACTGCATCATATACATCACATATACAAACAAGTTTTGCAGATGGTACTATCTGTTTACTGCTTAGACCATAAGGGTATCCTTTTCCATCCACTCTTTCATGATGCTGCTCTACTATTTTTATTATGTTATTAGAAATAGAGACATTTTTTTTTAATAATTGTGAACCATATATAGGATGTTTTTTTATCTCACGAAACTCTTCCTCTGTAAGCTTATCTTTTTTGTTCAATATGGAAGTTGGAATTTTAGTTTTACCTACATCATGCAGTGCCGCCCCTACTCCAATTTCATTTAAAGCGTAATTATCATATCCAGCAGAAACACCTAAAAAAGAAGCCATGATACATACATCCACTGAATGAATAAAAGTGTAGTTGTCATAAGTTTTTATATCATAAAGGCTTTTGTTGATATCTCCAATCTCAATTATATAACTTATCATATCCTCTACATCGGTTAAGGATTCCATCAGTTTTTTGCCATTGCAATCATGTATATCCGCAAGTATGTTCGACATGCTCTTTATGGTGAATTGTTTTAATTCAGTTAATTTCTCATCCTCAACCTCCACATCTCCTAGCCTTTCGTCCTCCACATATAGATAAAATACACCTAATTTCCTTAATTTATTTATATAATTATCATTTAATTTTACTCCTGCTTTCAGCAAAACTTGTCCTTCACTGGTCAATATACTTTTCCCCAATATATCCTTTTCTCTAACATTATTTATAAATTCTAGTCTCATTGTCCCACCTCAACAAAGTTTTCTGTAGTAATTTCCTTTTTACTATTTAAAATCATATATACAATTATAAAGTTGGTATTTACTTATGACTGCTTTTTAGGTATTATAGTATTAAAAAAAGTTTCCAATATATGGAGGTAGAATATGAAAAAACTTGTATCCGCAATTATATTGATTACAGTAACTATCATAATATCAAAAAATATATATACATCAAATAAATGTACAGACATTGATTATGCTGTTACACATTATTTTACAACTGGAATTTTCAACAAATACAAGGTATATGACATGCAAGACATGACTACATCATTTTCCAATGGTGCAGTTGCGTTTATTAAGTTCGAGGGTATATCGAGCCGTTCCCCTCATAGAAAAGTGGGATATACCGTATTTTTAGAAAAAAACAACAGAGGTGTATGGAAAGTTAAAAAAGTATATCCTGCCCAAGTAACCCTTCAGCAAGATGCTTTCTAATTCATATTTTTCTTCATCTTTTTTCTGCAATCCTTACATATACCTTTTATTTTAAAATCAAGCTTTTCTTCTACAAATACAAAACCTGTTTTATTTTTTATAATCTCCTCTACCTGCTGCATAGGGCAATCTATTTCTATCTGTTTATGACATATTTTACATTGTAATATATGTTTATGATTTTCCTTTATTATAGCATAGCTGTACTCTCCCTGTCCTAAATCAATTTTCCTTATAATCTTTTTAACCTCAAACAGTTCCAGAGTTCTATAAATTGTAGATAAATCCACATTTATATCTTTTTCTGTAAATTTTTTTAATATTTCTTCAGCACTTACTGCATCCTCCATTTTCGACAATAGATTTAAAATGTTCAACCTTGCTTTTGTGACCTTTATATCATATTTTCTTAGACATTTTTCTGCGTCCATAAACTCACCCCGAATTTCTCTTAAAAAAACATCATCTTAATGCCAAATATAATAAGTATTATGCCGCCTATATAATCCGCATATTTACTTACAATATGTATTTTTCGAAGATACCTTGAAATCAGGAAGGCAGCCAAAGATATTAAAAATGTAGTCATACCTATAAACAAAGTACTATATAGTACACTTAAATTACTCTCTATATCATTTAAAGTAGTAAATCCAATCACCAAGGCATCAATACTCACTGAAATTCCAAGTACTATTACCATTTCAGGTTTAATAAACAGGCATTCTTCTTTACTCTTCAATCCATCTTTAAGCATTAGTATTCCTATGATAAGTACTAACGCCCCCCCTATAACCTCCGGTACAGAAGCAATATATTTATTAAATAAAAATCCTGCATAGGCTCCACATATTGCAAAAAAAAATTGAAAAAATCCAAAAGAAATTATGAACTGAATTTTATTTTTTCTAGTTATGATTTCATTTAGTCCTATACAAAGTGAAACACCAAAAGCATCCAGTGAAAGCGCCAGTGCAATCAAAAATAAGGAATAAAACTCCATGTTAGTTTTCCTCTCACATTACTCTAATCATATAACTATTATTTTACTTTATATTCCTTCTGATGTCTACCTCACATTTTTTTTCATAATATCTCCGCTTTTATTGAATTTAAAATATATTTATTGTATAATTAATTACAATTAAAATTATAATTAAAAAGGAGTTATTTTAACATGAAAGAACAACTTTCGCCAATAGAACTACGAAACAGACATGTTAAAACTGCCATTATAACTTTTTTTATAATGTTAATTTTAGCAGTATCTGCAACAATATTTCTAATATCTTCAATTTAAACTAAAAATCCCAGAAATTTATTATCAATTTCATGGTAACCCTATTTTAAAATTAACTGGGCGGATACATAGAAAAGAGTGGAACTTTATGTCCCACTCTTTTCTATACAATTAGTAAACAGGTGTACAATACTTCACATATTTAGGATTCTTGCCCGTAGTAAGCCCAAAGAAAAGTTCCTTGATTTTCTTATAAACTTCTCCCTGTTTTCCTGTACCCACAATCCTATTATCCACCTTTACTATTGGTGTAACTTCCATAGCAGTTCCACTAAAAAATATCTCATCCGATGCATACAGTTCTGTCCTGGCAATACTTCTTTCTACAACATCAATTCCAAGTTCTTCTCTTCCCAATCTTATGACCAGATCTCTAGTTATGCCTTCCAGTATATTGTCAGAAGGTGGAGGTGTAATTAATTGTCCTTTTTTAACTATAAAAACATTTTCTCCCGGTCCTTCGCAAACATGTCCACTTCCAGTTAAAAATAGCGCTTCATCATATCCGCTCTGATTTGCCTCCAGAGATGCCAGAGCAGAATTCAGATAAGCTGCAGTGGGTTTTGTTCTTGGAGGCAGCATATTATCCTCCAATCTTCTCCACGAAGATATACAGACACTTAATTCCTCCTTACCCGCAAATTTTCCTAAAGGTTGACAATATATAAGGAATTTGGGTTCTGCATCCGAAAGAGTCGGATTTAAATTGGTTCCTCCATCAAATACCACAGGCCTTATGTAAACAGTCTGCTTAAATTGGTTCTTCTTTAATAACTCAACTGTAAATTTACATAATTCATCTACACTATAAGGAATATTCAAATTAAAACTTTTTGCAGATTGAAGTAACCTTACATAATGATCTTTTAGCCTAAACCCATAAAGCTGCTTTTCATCCTCATCCCAATAAGCTCTTATACCTTCAAAACATCCCAGACCATAGTTAAATGCCTTTGATCTTATGCTTATAGTTACCTCACTTTCATCTACAATTTTTCCATCATAAAATACATATGATTCTGACATCAAAAAGCCCTCCTTTTAGAATAATCTTAAAAACAATTTGTCCAAAATTAAAACAATTTGCCTTTATGTGCCCCAAAAATTTAAAATATTTATTATTAAATATACAGCTATAAAAAAGATAAGTCAATAACATGATTTTCTAAAAAATCCTTATAACAAATACAATTTACACTTCATCTTCAAGTCTGGAAGTACAGTGGGGACATCTGGTTGCCTCTGCGGGGATCTCACTGTAACAATATTTGCATTTCTTAACGGAAGCAGGTTTTTCTTTTTCTCTCCTCTTTGAAAAATGGTTTATTTGATTTACAAAAATAAATATTGAAAATGATATTATCAAGAAATCTATTATATTGTTTATAAAAATACCGTAATTCAAAGTAGGCACACCTGCTTTTTGGGCCTCAGCTATAGTATTAAAGCTTCCGTTTCCAAGCACAATAAACAAATTGGAAAAATCCACTTTCCCGATAAGCAGCCCAACCAAAGGCATTATAATGTCACTTACAAGAGACGATACTATTTTGCCAAATGCACTCCCTATTATAACTCCCACTGCCAGATCTATAACATTTCCCCTCATGGCAAACTCTTTAAACTCTTTCAACATAAAACCATCCTCTTTTAGTTGCAATTTTCATTAAGTACTTTTTTAAAAGTCTCTATAATATAAGGTATATCTTGCTTTTTCACCCAGTAATTGGTTACAAATCTCATTTTTCCGTTTTCTTCCGGATTTATTTTAATTCTATTTTTGTAAAATTCCTTAACTAATTTACCACTGTCATAACCGGTTTCGGACATATCAAAGAAAACCATGTTTATCTGAATGTCTTTCATATTCACCTTTATTCCCGGTATTTTAGATAATTCTTCACCCAGCAAAAGAGCATTTTCATGATCTTCTCCCAGTCTTCCAACCATTTTCTTTAAAGCTACAAGCCCCGCTGCTGCCAGAAAACCTGCCTGCCTTAATCCGCCGCCCATAAGTTTTCTGCACTTTCTAGCTTTTTCAATAAAACTTTTAGAACCTGCCAGCATAGATCCCACTGGAGCACATAGGCCTTTCGACAGACAAAACATCACGGAATCACAATATTTTGTTATTTCCCTCACATCCACCCCCAGGTAGGAAGCTGCATTAAATACCCTGGCCCCATCCAGGTGAACCGGTATATTATATTTTCGGGCAATGCTATATATTTCAGACATATTTTTTAAAGAAAGCACCCTTCCATCAGAATATGCATTTTCCATACATATAAGTCCTGTTTCTGGATAATGTATATCTTTTTCAGCTCTTATTGTACTTCTTACTTCATCGGGATTCATTTCTCCACCGCTGGTTTTTAAAGTTCTAAGCTGAACCCCCGCAATAACAGAAGCTGCGCCCACCTCATGCATTACAATATGACAGTCATCTCCAAGTATAACTTCTGTTCCTCTCTTACAGTGTGTAAAAAGAGAGAGCTGGTTTCCAAAAGTGCCACTTGGCACAAACAGTGCTGCTTCTTTACCTACAAGTTTAGGTGCATACTCTTCAAGTTCCTTCATAGTGGGGTCATCACCATATACATCATCCCCCACTTCTGCATTATACATGGCTTCCCTCATAGCCTGGGTCGGCTGGGTGGCGGTATCACTTCTCAACTCTATAAATCTCATTTTAAAACACTCCTTCATCCTTGTATTTAAATATGGAAATCAAAAACAGTAAAAAATTAAACCTCTGCATATTATCAATATCCAAAAGTTTAATTTAAAAATAATCTGCCTTACAGACTAAAATCTATTTTCTTGTCTGTCCATTTCCATAAATCATGTATTTAGTAGTAGTCAGCTCATTCAAGCCCATAGGTCCCCTGGCATGGAGTTTTTGAGTGCTTATACCTATTTCAGCACCAAATCCAAATTCACCGCCATCTGTAAACCTGGTAGAAGCATTCACATATACCGCAGCTGCATCTACCTCCTTCAAAAATTTCTGTGAGGAGGTGTAATTGTCAGTTATTATGGACTCAGAATGCTTTGTACCGTATTTATAAATATGATCTATAGCTTCATCTATTGAATCAACCACTTTTACAGCCAGAACCAAATCCAAAAATTCCGTTTCATAATCTTCCTCGGAAGCCAATTTTATATCTGGAATCAATTTTTGCGTTTTACTGCATCCTCTTATCTCAACATTTAGTTTTTTCAGAGTATTACCCAGATGAGGCAAAAATTTTTCAGCTATATCCTTATGGACAAGTAATGTCTCCATGGCATTACAAACTGCCGGTCTCTGAGCTTTGGCATTTACAACTATCTTCTCCGCCATATCCAAATCTGCCTGTGCATCCACATACACATGGCAATTTCCAGCCCCTGTTTCAATAACAGGCACAGTTGAATTTTTTACAACTGACTTTATAAGCCCTCTGCCCCCCCTTGGTATTAAAACATCCACAAACTCATTGAGTTTCATTAAAACTTCCACCGCATCTCTTTCAGTAACATCGATAAATTCCATAGATCCTTCTGGAAGACCTGATTCAACGGCAGCTTTATTTATAACATTGTATATGGTGGAATTAGAATTTATAGCCTCTTTTCCTCCTCTTAGGATGACTGAATTCCCACTTTTAAGACATAGTGCAGAAGCATCTACGGTCACATTTGGTCTGGCTTCATATATTATGCCTATCGTACCTAGAGGAACTCTTATCTTCTCAATACTCAGACCATTAGGTCTTTTCCAGGTTTTTATTCCTTCTCCTATTGGATCAGGAAGAGAAGCAACTTTTTCAAGGCCCTCCGACATGGAATTTATTCTTTTTTCGTCCAAAGACAATCTATCAATAAATGCACTATTTTTTCCTGACTTCTTTGCATTCTTCAAATCCACTTCATTAGCCCTCAAAATATTGTCCTCACTCTTTTTAAGCTGTCTGGCCATGGACAGCAGTGCCTTATTTTTTTCTTCAGTTCCAACATTTGATAGTATTCTCGCTGCCAAACTGGCTTTTTCAGCCTTTCTTACAATATAATCATCTATATTCATAAACCTATTTTATAATCCTCCCATCCATCTCATGTCCAGCAAAAGGACTCATCTTTTACTATAATTTCCTTAATTGTAGCAATAAATTGATATATATTCAATACATTTTTTTGTTTACCATTAAGTTACAATAATGACAATTCAATATTAACTTGATAAAATACAGCCTAAGTGTATATAATATTTAAAATATAGATTATAATTATTGTAGAGTGGATAATTAATTTTTTATAAACACAATCTCAATTATGTATAAATCTCGCTTTTGAGGTAAAAATAATTTATAGTAAAAGTGGGAGGGTGGTATTAATGGCAAGAACACCGCTGAAGAAAATAATAAAAGCAAAATTGAAAGCAAACAGGGAACTTACAGAAGCTGAGAAACTGAGAGAAAAACTGAAATACGAGATAGCGGAAGAATTGGGGTTAAAAGAAAAAGTAGATCGCTATGGCTGGAGCAGTTTGACAGCAGAGGAAACTGGAAGAATCGGTGGTATGATGACCAAGAGAAAAAAAGAACTAAATATACCTAAAAATGAAGCCCTATTAAATAATGAGATAGCAACAACCAAAAATGAACAATAGCCTAAATCCAGAATATACAGTATCATCTGGATAATATAAAAATACTCTGCTCATAATAATGACTTAAATTGAAAGGAGAAAACCGTTTTAAATATAATTTTTAACGGAGCATCAATGAATTGTTATAGAAAATTTGCACATATATATGATGATCTGATAAACAAAGACATTGATTACCATACCTGGTCTTTAAAAATTCTGAATTTATGTAGAACTTTCAATGTAAATTTCCAGAATTATTTAGATCTAGCCTGTGGAACAGGTAATATGACAGAAAAAATAGCACCTTATTTTCAAAACAGCTGGGCAGTTGATCTATCCAGTGAAATGCTTTGTAAAGCTGATGAAAAACTGAGAAACAAAAGATTAAAGACAAATTTGATATGTGAAGACATAAGCAATTTAAAATTAAACAGGCAATTTGATCTAGTAACCTGCTGCCTTGATTCTACAAACTATCTGTTAAAAGAAGAGAGCCTACGGAATTATTTCAAAGGAGTATTCAACCACCTCAATCCCAGTGGGATATTTGTATTTGATATAAATTCTTATTATAAGATCACCAACATATTAGGTGACAATATCTATACCTATGATGATGAAGAAATAACTTATATATGGGAAAATTATTTAGAAGACGAAATTGTGGACATGTACCTTACCTTTTTCATAAAGCACCAGGATATGTACAAACGATTTGACGAGCACCACAGAGAAAGAGCTTATAGATGTCATACTATAGAACAGATTTTGAAAAGCTGTGGATTAAATATCCTAGGGAAACTGGACAATTACCAAAATAAAAACATAACTGATATTTCTGAAAGAATAGTATATATAGTAAAAAAATACAAATAATTACTAGCACCAGGGAGATGAATTTGATTATGGAAGATAAATTAGTAAGCGCTACAGCTAAAGAAGGCAGTATCAGAATAATAGCTGCTTCTACTACAAAATTGGTAAATGAAGCTGTTAGCATTCATAAATGCTATCCTACTGCAGCTGCAGCTTTTGGAAGAATGCTGACTGCTGGAAGTCTTATGGGGGCAATGTTAAAATCGTCAAGCGACAGTTTGACCTTGAGAATATCAGGCGGTGGAAGTGCAAAAGGTATACTGGTAACCTCATATGCAGATGGGCATGTAAAAGGATATATAGGAAATCCTATGGCAAATCTGCCTCCCAATAATAAAGGTAAATTGGATGTTGGAGGAATCATAGGTACAAATGGAAATTTAACTGTAACCAGAGATCTTGGTCTAAAAGAACCCTATTCAAGTCAGGTTCCCATACAGACTGGAGAAATAGGAGATGATCTGGCTTATTATTTCACGATTTCTGAACAAACTCCCTCTGCCGTGGCACTAGGGGTTTTGGTAGATGTAGATTTAAGTATAAAATCCTCCGGTGGTTTTATAATCCAGATGATGCCCGGAGCAGATACAGACCTGTCGGATTCACTCACTTACAAATTGCAGAGAATACCACCTATATCCACCATGCTAGATCAAAAAAAAGATATTTATGATATATTAAATTATATATTTGAAGATATGGATTTAAAAACATTGGATGAGCTATCACCTTCTTATAGATGCGACTGCTCCAGAGAAAGAGTTGAGAGAGCTTTTATAAGCATAGGACTCAAGGATTTAAATGAGATCTACAAGGAGGGAAAATCGGAAGAGATAAAATGCAACTTCTGTAACAAATCGTACGAATTCACCCATGAACAAATAGGTAAAATGATAAATAAATTGCAGCAAACATCTTCAAGCTAAAACTATATGTGGATTTTAAAAAACTTGTATGCTATAATTTGTTTAAAATTGAAAGCTTGAACTCAAACTCGTTAAATGTAAACACAAAAGAAAGGATGATTTAACATGGAATCGAAATATGATCTTACGGACCCCTATCAAATAGCCAAATATATAAAAGAAGCCAAAAAATCTACACCAGTGAAACTCTACGTCCAGGGAAATATATCGGAGTACAGTTCAGAGGGAGTAGAGATTTACGGCAGCGGTGATTTTCATATTATTTTTGGAGAAAGCGATGAAATAGCAAAATTTCTAAAAGAGAACGGAGGAAAGATCGATCATTTCAGAATGGAGCAGGATAGAAGAAATTCAGCCATTCCACTTATCGACTTGATAAGTATAGATGCAAGAATTGAGCCCGGTGCTATAATACGTGACAGGGTTAAAATTGATAAAAATGCTGTTGTAATGATGGGAGCTGTTATAAATATAGGAGCTGAAATAGGAGAAGGCACCATGGTTGACATGAATGCAGTAGTAGGTGCCAGAGGTAAATTAGGCAAAAACGTTCATCTAGGAGCCGGAGCAGTGGTAGCTGGCGTGTTGGAGCCTCCTAGCAAGTCACCATGTCAGATAGGTGACGATGTACTCATAGGTGCTAATTCAGTTATTTTAGAGGGAGTAAAAATAGGAAACGGTTCTGTTATTGCCGCGGGCTCAGTGGTAATAGAAGACATACCTGCCGGAGTAGTAGCTGC
Organism: Clostridium luticellarii; assembly: GCF_002995845.1. Taxonomy (GTDB): domain Bacteria; phylum Bacillota; class Clostridia; order Clostridiales; family Clostridiaceae; genus Clostridium_B; species Clostridium_B luticellarii. The sequence continues at coordinate 12,921 of NZ_PVXP01000071.1, forward strand.
CGGAACCCCTGCAAAGGTAATAAAAAAGGTAGATGACAGCACCAAGGACAAAACTAAAATATTAGCGGATTTAAGAAAATAAAAATTGAAACAGCCATCTGATCATAAGATGGCTGTTAAAAATTACATTAATATTGATTCCGTATACTAGGATATGCGTTTATCCTTTACATTTTCTCCAAAATTGTTTTGCTGTTCTTTTTTCACTTTTTGAAAATTTTCTTCACCTTCATCAAAATCTTTTTCTTCATACTCCTGTTTCTGACTTTCATCATTTTTATTTACTTTTTCCATTTTAGAAATGGAGACTTCATAGGCAACTTTTTTTATGGTTTTTGTATCAGATATTTTTTTTTGATACTCCCTACTTTGCAGCCTCCCCCAAATTCTTATATTATCACTGACTTTCAATGATTTGCAGAATCTAGAATTTCTACCCCATGCTATAGTAGGTATGTAGTCAGATTTATTATAGGCCCTATTTACGGCTAACAGCATGTCTGAAATTTCTCTTCCAAAAGGAGTTGTCCTATAAACTGGCTCTTTACATATAAAACCATCAAGAAAAATTTGATTTGGGTTTTTGCTTTTTTCCTTGCACAAACCTATATTCCTCGCAAATACGGTGAGTATCAGTCTATTTGCTCCATCTACAAATTTATTATATGATCTCAGCTGCCCTTCTACTACAATATCTATTCCAGGACTAATATTCATCCCACCTATGAGCCTTTCTGAAATTGTAATAAATAATACATCCTTGCTTTCACTCAGCCTGGGGACTTCAATATTAAAAGTATAAAAGCCCTCACCATACATCTCATGACTGAATTTTAATTCTGAAACTACTTTGCCTTCAAGATAAATCTTGTTATTTAACATTAAATTGTCCATCATAAATCCCTCTTTCCCTTAGTTTTAAATATCCATTACCATATAACTATTCATTAGGAAGTAAAAATATACTTGTAAATATTCAAATATTTAATTTAAAATCTTAAATGTCCTATTTTTCAGCAGCACATACATATATCTATCATTCATTAATCCCATTGTTATAACTATCATAACTGCATATAACTCATCTACATCTTTAATAACCATATTTACAGGTATTTCCTGTGATCCGATTATTTTATGTCCATTTTGTACAATGTCCCTTTGCAGGCAATATACAAATCCACTGCTATAATCCAAACTGGATATGGTGACTGTATTTTTGCTTCCCAATCCATAAGTTATGATGTTGTACCCCTGTACATTTAGAGAACCGTCAATCTTATCCATTAAGTCCATATTTATAAAACAATAATGTCCATCCAAAATATCATGTCTTTCATTTATAGAATTTAATACAACATATTTTATTTCCTTTTCCCCGTTTTTGCTTTTAAGAAAATTATATTGTAAATTAGCCAACTCCAATAGATTCATCAGATGATTTTCAAAATTATCATTACTTGAAATAATTTTTATAACCTTCATGGACATTACCTCCTGCAAAAGTATAATCTAAAATTATTTTAAACAGGATATAGTTTTTTATACTAATTCTACCCACTGACATTATAATACATATTTATGTTATTTTTCAATAACTGCTATATATAAGATATATTATTACTCGGCTATCTGCCTGCCATTACCATTCAATTTGTAATTGTTCTTATAAATCAAATCCCCTACCTTGACAAATTCATACCCTTCTTCCCGCAATTCTTTTATTATTTTAGGCAGATTTTCCGGTGTATACCTGGCACTAGTGTGAAACAGCACTATAGAACCCGGTTTTACATTCTTTACTACCCTGGAGTATTCCAGATCCTTTCCCTGCTCCTTCCAATCTATACTGTCTACATTCCATTGTATACAATAATATCCTGAATTCTCTACGGTCTCTATTACCTTGTCATTATAACTTCCCCCGGGACACCTAAAAAGCTTTGTGCCTGATCCTATTGTATTTCTTATTTTAGCTTCATTTATGTTTATATCCTGAATGATCTTTGCTTGAGATATATTAATCATATTTGGGTGTCTATTGGAATGATTCCCTATTTCATGTCCTCTTTTATATATCTCCTTTAGCTTGTCAGGATTTTTTTCCACCCAATCACCTACCACAAAAAATGTAGCTTTGATATTATATTTATCCAGTGAATCCAATATTGAATCAGTATAATCATTTTCACCTAAACTCACATCAAAAGTCAGGGCTACTTTTTTTTCTTTTGTATCCACAGAATATATAGGCAGCTTTTTGTTTAATATTACAAAAGCTCCTCTGTATCCATAATTGCTAAAAATAGATACTCCAATGGCTATAAGCATTAATACAGATACCATGAATATTTTTTTAATGAGCCTTTTTTTCAATTCCCATCCTCCAAAATTATTGCTTTCATAATTGTATATAGTATTCTGAACTAATAAATATTACAT
>NZ_PVXP01000072.1 GCF_002995845.1 Clostridium luticellarii
TTACTATACATATTTATAAATTTTATGGCAATAAAGATATTTTATGGAGGTATAGAGAAAAATATGAATAAATATAAATCCCTATTTGAATGTACTAAAATAGGAAATGTAGACATAAAAAACAAATTTTCCATGGCACCTATGGGTCCCTTTGGATTTGCTGGAGAAAATGGTGCTTTTAATCAAAGAGGAGCAGAATATTACATAGAAAGAGCTAAGGGAAATACTGGACTTATTATAACTGGAATTTGCAGTGTAGAAAACGAAATTGAAGAAATTATAAGACCCAGCATACCATGCCCTACTATGAATCCAGCTGCTTTTATTATGAGTACAAGGGAAATGGTAGAGAGAATACATGCTTACGATTCTAAAATTTTTCTGCAATTGACAGGCGGATTTGGACGTACAGGCTTGCCAAATGTCATAAAGAAGGCAATTGCTCCCTGTAAAATTGAGAACAGATGGAACCCCAGTTTAAAACACAGAAAATTAACTATCCAGGAAATACAAGATTATATAAAAAAATTTGCCCAGGCCGCATTTATAGCTAAAAGTTCGGGCTTTGACGGGGTTGAAATTCACGCAGTCCATGAAGGATATCTTATAGATCAATTTACTATCGGTCTATATAATAACAGAACAGATGAATATGGAGGTGACATTAAAGGAAGATTAAAATTTCCCATTGATATAGTCAAGGCTATAAAAAAAATTTGCGGTAAAGATTTCCCGGTTTCATTGAGATACAGTTTAAAAAGCTTTGTAAAGGGAATAAGGCAGGGAGCACTCCCCGGAGAAGACTTCAAAGAACTGGGTAGGGATACAGAAGAGGGAATAGAGGCCGCTAAAATACTGGTTGAAGCTGGATATGATGCTTTAAATGTAGATGCAGGAACATATGATTCATGGTACTGGAATCACCCTCCAATGTATTTTGATAAAAGCGGAATATATCTTCCATTTGCTAAAATACTAAAGAAATCAGTAGATGTACCCATAATTGCCGCAGGTAGAATGGATGACCCGGATATAGCTTTAAAGGCCATAGAAGAAGGATATTGCGATATAGTTGGGTTGGGCAGACCTCTTCTGGCGGATCCATATCTGCCTGAGAAGATAAAAAAAGACAAAATAAAAAAAATCAGACCCTGTCTCTCCTGCCATGAAGGCTGTATGGGAAGATTAGCAAAAGGTGGGGCACTTTCCTGTGCAGTGAATCCTGCCTGCGGCAGAGAACAAAACTATGGGATAACTCCGTCATCTACAATTAGAAAAGTTTTGATTATAGGCGGCGGTATAGCTGGAATGGAGGCAGCAAGGGTATGCGCACTGAGAGGACATGAAGTACATCTATATGAAAAATCCTGTAAGCTTGGTGGACATGTTATAGCAGGCGGCATTCCATCTTTCAAAAAAAATGATCATAAACTTTTAGAATGGTATGAAGGTGAACTCAAGGATCTAAATGTAAACATTCATACCAATACCAAAGCAGACTTGAATTTGGTGAAACGTGAAGCTGCAGATGTTGTAATTGTCTCTACAGGTTCCAAACCTATCGATTTGAATTTACCCGGTGCAGAAAAGAACAACTTATTGACTGCAGATGAAGCATTGCTAAATCCTTCCAAAGTAGGCAGCAATGTTGTAATCATTGGTGCTGGACTCGTTGGTTCTGAAACAGCATTATGGTTGAAACAAAGTGGCAAAGATGTCACTCTCATTGAGTCTTCCGGTGAAATTCTCGGCGGAGGTCATAATATGCCATTTATGAATTATGACATGTTAAAGGACTTGCTAAATTACAATAAGGTGAATATAATGATTTCCTCACTTGTCAAAGAAATAAATGAAGAAGGTGTAGTTGTCAATACCAAAGATGGCAGCAGATCCTTTGAAGCAAATACTATAATTTCATCGGTAGGTTATAAATCAGATAACACTTTATATTATGAATTAAAAGATACAGTAGATGATATATACATACTTGGCGATGCCAAAAATGTAAAAAATATAATGTATGCCATCTGGGATGCATATGAAATCGCTAGAAATATTTAAGGAGATTATGAATATGAAAGATTATAATATGGAACTTACTTATGAAGAAAAAGAAATACTTGAAGGTAAAAAAGGAGAAACCATGAGAAAAGCTTTAAAGTCCGTTGTACTTTATGGTGAAACTTTTGGAGCCAAACGTCTCTTGGATATTGATGGACCGGTACATCTGGTTACATCCTTCGGCATGACAGGACTGGATACAGTATTTGATATGATGGATGAGATAATAAAAGCCGGCATCAGGACAAAAGAACCTTTTACCGTTGATCCAAGACCCATTGACTATGACAACGTAGAATGCAATGAAATACAAAAAAAGGTGTTTAAAGGGCTATACGGCAATCAAGGAAGATATGAAAGCCAGCTTAAAAAATTGGGGCTTAAAGACAACAATGCATTTACATGTACGTGTTACATGCCCCAGGTTGGAAATATACCCAGAAAGGGACAGATAATTTGCTGGGCAGAATCTTCAGCAGTTGTATTTGCAAATTCAGTTATCGGTGCAAGGACAAACAGAAATTCCGGAATTATAGAGCTTTTGTGCGGAATTGTTGGAAAGGTCCCTGAATTTGGTTTAGTTACAGATGAAGGAAGACGTGCAAAATGGATAATAGAGCTTAAAACTTCAAAATTGCCAAATGCCCAGGTACTTGGAAGTGCTATTGGAATGAAGGTAGTTGAGGATGTTCCGTATATTACAGGACTTGATAAATTCCTGGGAAAAGGTATGAACAGCTCCACCATGGATTATCTGAAGGATATGGGGGCTGCCAGTGCATCAAACGGCGCTGTTGGATTATATCACGTGGAAAATATAACTCCGGAAGCAGTTGAAAAAGGCAGAGATCTCTTAAATAAAGGGTATAGCACCTATGTTATAGATGATCAGGAACTTAAAAACATAATTGAATCCTATCCCATATTGTGGAAAGATATGAACGCAAAACCATCAATCTGTTTTATAGGATGTCCCCACTTATCCATAGAGCAGATATATGACTGGAGTGATAGAATATACCGTGCTTTAGATAAAAGGGGAAAATCCAAGTTAAAATTAAATACTGTGTTGAGTGCTGCACCAGATGTAATTTCAAAATTTAGAGAAGATAAAAGAGCATACAAAAAATTAACTGACATGGGAGCACATCTTACCTATATATGTCCTCTTATGTACATGAGTAATTCCGAATGTTCAAAACAACCGGTCATAACAAATTCCAACAAATTGAGAACATACTCCAGGGCCAGATTCCTTTTGGATGAAGATGTTCTCCATGCAATTGTCACTGGTGATATTAAGGAGGCTGAGAAATTTGACTAAAAATTTTAAAGGGAGAGTTGTATTAGGTGGAAGTATACATGGGGAATGCATTGTTACCCATCAGGGTTTTAATATACTGGCATCTTATCTAGGGGCACTTAGTGCAGGAGACACAATATGCTCTGACCAGAACAACAGGGAACTCTATAAAAAAGATTTAAAGGGAAAAATAATATGCCTTCCTAAAACCATTGGTTCAACAACAGGAGGCATGATCCTGCAGAGTATAGCAAATAAGGGCATTGGTCCTTCCGCAATGCTGTTTTCAGAGCACATAGATTCCCTCGCCGCTGCGGGTATAATACTCTGTGATGTCTGGAACAACAGGAGAATCATAGCTATAGACCAGCTTGGAGATGAATTTTTAAATTACGTAAAAGACGGTCAGAAAATTCACATAGAACAAGATGGTACTATAACTGTAGAATAATCAATACAATTTAATGGAGAGTGAATTAATGATGAATTTAAGTGATGAAGAATTTTTTTCAGCAGTTAAAGCCAGCTTTAACGTGCTGCCAGAATTATTTCTGTCTGATGTAGGTATATCCATTACAGACAGGGAGAAATATATCATGGCGAAACAGCCCGATTCCTTTAATCTTAACCTTTCTGTGGGAACAAAATTGGCAGAAAACAGTGCTGCAGTCAAAGCAATAAAAACAAAAAAAAGACAGATGGCACGTTGGCCTAAGGAAGTATTTGGATTTCCCGTAATAGCATACAGTATACCTTTAGTCAATGATTTTACAGGAAATTGCGTAGGAACCATATCATACGTAGTCTCACTTGAAAATGAAAATAGGATGATGCAGATGGTGGACGAATTAAAGGATCTATCCTCGGAACTGGCGGCATCTTCACAGGAGCTGGCAAGTTCTACAGAGGAATTATCCGCCAGCACCCAGAATATCAATGATCTGGTGAATAAGACAAAAACAGGCCTTGCAAGTATGGATGAAATACTAAAGTACATAAATACTATTTCAGATACAACAAATTTATTGGGACTCAATGCTGCAATAGAATCCGCCAGGGCCGGAGAATATGGAAAGAGCTTTTCAGTTGTATCCCAGGAAATTAGAAAGCTTGCATCAAACAGCAAGGACTCTGCAAATCAGATAAATACTACTTTAGGTGAACAGAAAGAAAATATAAACAACATTATAAATTTTATAAAGGACTTTTCATCTACCAGCGAGGCTCAGGCTTCTCAATCACAAAAAATTGCTGAAAGCAGTGAAAAGCTGAGTGAACTATCCTTAAATCTTTTGAATGTTTCTAAAAACACTATGGAATAAGTGTATCTCTTTAAATTTAAAGGGCATTGGATACTGTATATCCCATGTGCCCTTTTTTATTCTTTATTTCAAAATATCAAATGGGATATTTGCAGCAGTTACTAAAGATATAAAAAATATAAAGACAAGTAATAACTCAAATGACAAAATAGATGATTATAATGGCTTAACGTGCTATTTACAGTATATCTATAATCCTGACTTTTGAAATTCACTTTCCATTTGACCGATAAATTTGTGAAATACCTTCTTAAGGGGCATGAGAAGGAGGAAGCCTATTCCAAAACATACCAATATCACGAGCATTCTGAATAAATTGTTCAAATCGGGTCCTGCCATTGCTTCCCTTAGTCCATTTATGCTGTAGGTAAAAGGTAAAAATGGTTCCAGTGCAGCAAGTCTTGATGAAATAATTTCAATAGGATATATTCCTCCTGTACCAAACAGCTGCAGAATCATAAGTATAGCGGAAATTCCCTTTCCCACATTTCCGAATATGGCTATGAGAGTAAATATTATAATTGTAAATGTTATACTCGAAGTCAATGCAACAGCTGTCATTGTAATTTTACTCGTAGGTTTTATTCCCATAATGAAAAATTCTCCAAATAAAACTATTGAAGTCTGTATCAAAGAAAGTGTCATAAATAAAAATAATTTTTCAAAATATCTGTGTGCCATATTAATCTTAGTTCCATCTTTAAACTTTCTGCATTTCAATGTAAGTATGATTCCAAGAAGAAGTACTCCCACCCATATGGATAATGTAGTATAAAAGGGAGTTACTGCATATCCAAACAATCCCAGATTATAGAGCTGTACATTTTTCAACTCCACTGGAGATGACAGTAAATTTGAAATCTGATCCGGATTCTTTTCCATAATATCTATTATATTATTTAGGCTCTTTTCATCAACTACCTTCATTTTATCGCTCAGCTCATTTAATTTCTCTTCAATATCCCCAAGCCTTTTGCTGATCTGTCCTGCCTGTTGAATTGATATTTCACTGATTGAAGCACCTGTATCTGCCAGTGAGTTAAGCTGTGAAACAACTGACTTTACAGACTGAAGTATACCATTATAATTATTTAAATCATTATCAATATTACTGTCAATAACATTTAATGGATCAATTATGCTGGAATAAAGGGTGTTTGATAATTCAAGTGCATTTGATGCTGCATCATCAGCTGTTGTTGACAATTGATCCATGACTGAATTCATACTGTCTTTGGAGGCATTATTGCTGAGGAGTTGTTTCATATAATCAACATAGCCTTTTTCAATGTCTATGGAGTTTTCCATTCTGGTAAGTGCACTTATAAGTTCTCTTGCCCCATTACTTGGCAAAATATTGTCAATGCTATTCAATACTGCAATATTGCTTTGAATTTTTTTGATTATGGAATTGTCTATATCAATTATCTTTTCTATACTACTATTTTCAATATTTAAATTTTCAGATTCATTGCTTACATGCTCAAGACCTGATAAAAGAGATTGAACCTGTGTATTTAAAGATTGAATCTCATTTATTCCACTTGACAAGTTATCCCGCGCTGAATTCACAGTTTGCCTGGTGGACTGTGAAAGAGATTTTTCCTGAGTTATAATATGCTGGAGATTGTTTATCTTATTTGACAGCTTTGGAATATCTTTCTTTAGCTGATTCAAATAAATTCCCATTTTCTTTGAATTCTCACTTACTTCTCCCAGATATTTTTTTGTATTCTCTATAGTTAAAATTGAATCTTCCAGGGTACTTTTAAGCTCAAGAATTTCAGGCTTGTTATCATTTAATCTTATTCCAATAGAATTCAACCTTTTAAGTATTTCTTTACTGCTTATACCTATAAAACTTGTTTTAATCTCATCAGCAAGAGAACTTTTAGCAGTATTTGTAATTTTAGTAGCTGCCGGATTTAATTTCTCATTAGATCTGTATATTATATTTGGTTTTTCAGGATGGGAAGTTGTGATGCTTAAAAGTTTCCTGGAAAAATCCTGTGGAATTTCAATAAGTGCATAATATTTCCCTATATTTAATCCATAGTTTCCCTGCCATTCATCTATCATAACCCAGTCCATACTTTTATTTCTCCTCAGCTCATTTATAATTTGGCTGCCTAAATTTATATTTTTTCCATTGATGCTGCTTCCTTCGTCCTTGTTTACCACTGCAATGGGGAGTCTTCCCGTATTGGCTTCCGAATATGGATCCCATGAAGCATTTATGTTCATAAGTGCATAACAAGCCGGAATCAGGCAAAATGCTAAAATTGTCATAAATACAGGAAAACTCTTTATTATGTTTTGTAAATCCATTTTCAGCATTCTAAATACAGTTTTCATGTTATCCTCCTGCAATTTCCCTTAAGTTTATCCTCCAATACCTGATTCCACAAATTTGTCATGAAGTCTGTTAGTCATTTCATAAAGAGGTTTCTTTAAAAATAATCCCATCAGTATGGCAGCTGCAGACATGAGAATCAATATTGAAAAATCTATGGTCACAGTACTTATGAGCGGTCCTCCAATGGCCTCCCTGAACCCACTGACACTATAGGTAAATGGAAATAACGGCTGGATTATCCTAAATACAAGAGGAGCAAGCTGTATAGGATAAGTTGCGCCGCTTCCTGCAATCTGTGCTACAACCAGTACAACCGCTGCGGCCTTGCCCAGATTCCCAAATATGGATACCAGGGTATACACTATTGTTGAAAATGTAAAAGCTGAAACCAATCCAACCATTATCATAAGGAAAAAATTCTCAGTATAAATATGAAGTATAAATTTAGTGGTAAATACAATTATAAGTGACTGAACTACAGACAGTGAAACAAACAAAAGCATTTTGCCAAAATACTTTTCCTTCAGCGTAAAATTTTCGGCTCCTTTAAATTCCGCTACAGTTGTTTTAAGAACTGCTGCCAGCATGGTACATCCAACCCATATCGAAAGTGTCATATAAGTAGGTGCAAAAGCTGAACCAAAGTTTGGAACCGTATATATATTTTCTTCCACTATATTAAATGGATTGGCTACAAAATTTCCCATTAGCTCCGGGTTGCTCTGAAGTACAGTTATTATTTTTACTATATCATCGTTACTGATCAGTTTAAGCTGATCACTTACATTTAAAATAACATCCTTGAATTTATTTATCTTATTTTCAAGTTTTCCCGATGAACTGGCCAGAAGCTTGCTGCCATCTATCAAAACCTCTAGGGATTTGCTCCCTTGATCGTCGATGTTTTCTGCAGTTTTTAAAATATCCGCGGAACTATTTAAAGAATCAACAAAATCGTTAGCTATGTTATTTAAAGGTCCCCTCACCTCATTTATATATTCATTAGATAAACCTGTCAATTTATCTTCTATATCCACTGCAGTACTCTCTGCACTTCTCTTTACACTGTAATCCGCTTCATTCATTTTATTTAACTGCTGCTTCAAATTGTTTACATTGTTTTTCTCACTGTTCAATAGATTATCTACATATTTTAAAGAGCTCAGAAAGCTTGATATTTTATTGCTGCGTGAAAAACTATTTACTGTTTTCAAAAAATTCATGATGGAATTCACTTCATTTTCCAATTCGGATATGCGGTTATTGATTTTGTCCACAGTGGAGTTTATATTTGAGGAATTTGCTGCGCCGGTCAGTGAATTCAGCTCATCAACAAGATCCTGAAGTTTATGCACATCACCTTTTGCATTGCCCAAATCCATCTGAATGTTGTCAAGTGAATTGTTAAAGGAAGTTTGCATGGACTTTACAAGATTAGCCCTGTCAGTATCATTCTGACTTACAATATCCGCATTACCCAGGGCAGAAAAAGCCGGCTTCAATTGGGTAAGAATCATAGCAAGATTATTTGAGCTATCGTTTATATTTCCAAGTATGGTGGTTATAAGATCAATATTGTCACCCAGAAATATTATTGAGTCTTTCAGAGCTATTATATTGTACTTGTTTTTTTCAGCATTTTCTCCTATAATATTCAGATACGAGAATACGGCTTTGTTGACTGAATATATAAAATTGGATTTTATGGAATCCACAAGGGAATTAGCTGCACTGTCAGTAATTTTAATAGCCATGGGACTTCTCTTTGTATTTGCCTCGTAAAGCACTTGGGCTTTTCTGGGATTATTTCCGGCTATACTCGTAATATCTGAAGAAAAATCTTCTGGAATTTCAATAACTGCATAGTACCTTCCATTTAGGAGGCCCTGATTGGCATCTTCTGAATTGACAAATTTCCATCCAATACTGTGATTTTTTTTGAGGTTATCTACGATGCTGTTTCCAAGATTTAAATTCTCACCCTGAAATTCAGTACCTTTGTCCTTGTTCACTACTGCTATGGAAATATCACTTGTTTTAACACTGGAGTAGGGATCCCAAATAGCTTCTACATTTACCAGCGTATACAGGCACGGCAGGACACACATCCCTACAACCGTTAAAAGTGCCGCTCTATTTTTAGCTATAGTCTTTATATCTCTCTCAAATATATTTACAATATTTTTTATCACTTTACAAAACTCCTAGCTTAAACAATGCGATTCATCTCAAGAATATTATGTGATTATAATCAAAAAATAATACTTTTTGTTTCATTCATACATCAACCATATACAAAATAAATTATGTATATTTCTTCATACTTCAAGTGAATTGTTCATTTTTATCTCATATAATGCTATAATTTAAATTAATACAACCTATATTAGATAGAATCATGATATATATGAGACTATCTTTTTTATATTGACTGTATTAAATGATTATTGGAGGAAAATACAGATGGTTTTTTTCTACGTGCAGAAAGCTTTTATAATGTTGCTACATATGCTGAAGATATAGAACTGGATTTTTCAGAATATGGAGACAGACCTATACATCAGCAATCTCATGGAGAAAGTTTTTTAAACCTTATAAATTACAGATTTAGGGGCAATGGATTATATTTATTAGATGAACCAGAAGCAGCCCTATCTATACCACGCCAGTTTTCTCTGTTGGTTTCCATAAATAATCTAGTAAAAAAAGGATCCCAATTTATTATTGTGTCTCATTCTCCTGTACTGCTTGCTATGCCTAATTCTCAAATAATTTCTTTTGATTCGGATACACCGTTGGAGATTTCATATGAAGAGTGTCCTTCATATGAATTTTTGAGTTTATTCTTTAAAGACAGGGAAAGAATGCTCTCTTTACTGTTTGAAGGCAAATCAAGTGATTCTTAGGTTCAGATGGAGTTTGCCTATAAGGAATGCTTTTTGCCAATTACTTTAACTTCAATTTTTGTACAAAAAAACATAACTGGAAATTGAACTTTCCAGTTACATAAAATCTAATTATCTATATAAACAACTTTAAATATTCTGTATTATTCAGCAGGTATAACCTTTGTGATCTCAAACATGTTGTTTAATATATACCAATTTTGAGGAAATGGCTGTGCCAGTGTCCAGTAACTTACTCCCCTGAGACCATATTCGTTTACCAATCTGTACTTCGCCTGTATGCTTCTGGCATCTTCAAACCAGACCACATGCTGTCTTCTTTCCTCATCTACATAGTTAAAATATGGAGACTGTGCTGCTTCATCAAATTTTATCTCTGCTCCATATCTTCTTGCCCTGTTCACCGCTTCCTGATGTCCTATGCTCTCCGCGAATTCACCACCCGGTGTATAGGGCAATGTCCAATCATACCCGTACATGGGTATACCCATCAATATCTTATTAGGCGGGATTACACTTACAGCATAACTTATTACCTTCCTGACTTCATTAAGCGGAGCAACGGCCATAGGTGGGCCTCCCGACCACCCCCATTCGTAAGTCATTATCACCACAAAGTCCACTATCCTGCCGTGAGAAGCATAGTCATGAGCTCCATGCCATGCACCAGAAGTTACATCATATGTTTTAGGTGCCAGCGCAGTTCCTACTACATATCCCAAGGGATGAGCCTTTGATACCAGCTTCTCAAGAAAACTATTGTATCTTCCTCTATCTGAAGGTGGAATTCTCTCGAAATCTATTATAACTCCATAATATTCCTTTTGACTCATAGTTTTAATTATATTGTTTATCAACGTATCTTGAAGATTTTCATTATTTAATATGGTAGATATTAGATCAGTATCAAAATTTGCTCCAGATATATTTGTCACTGAAAGCAGTGGTGCTACCCTATTATCTCTGCCAACCTCAATTATGGTTTCATCTCTAAGAGGTGTGAGCCCCCCCTCTGCAGTGACATGATGGCTGAAAGGTGTTACATAGGTTAAATAGGGACCTACATTATTTATTATATCTCTTTCCCGTTCAGCAGTAGATGGCTGTATAAATCCATTAGTCTCAATTACACCATAATTCTTTGAATTCTCAGGTATTCTTATTACCATACCTGGATAAATAGCTGCAGGATTTGAAATGTCGTTTAACTGAACTATGCTGTCCACAGAAACTCCAAATCTTTGAGATATAGACCAGAGTGAGTCACCTGGTCTCACCCTATATGCTCTTTCTGATGTGGGAATTACAAGAGACTGACCTACTATCAGACTTTCCTCAGCTCGAAGACCATTGGCATCTATTATGCTGCTTGGAGCAACACCAAATCTACGGGCTATAGACCATACAGAATCGCCTGAACGAACTACATATATATTCAAAAACGTAGTACTCCTTTTTTACTTACTATCATTAACCATTATATTCTTAAAATATATTTCTGTTCTAAAAACTAATTGTAAATATTTTTGCTAAAATATCTATCTCCTCTATCTGGAAATATAACTACTATATTTCCCTTCTCTACAGTCTCCGACAACTTTATTGCTCCTGCCATAGCAGCACCTGAAGATGATCCCACTATTAGTCCTTCTTTCTCAGCTAGTTTTTTCACCATATTAAAAGCTTCCTCATCATTTATCTTTATAACTTTATCAACTAAATCCATGTCCATAGTATCGGGAATAAAATTGTTTCCTATACCTTCAACTTCATAGTGAGCTTCTTCTCCGCCTCCCAGAGTAGAACCTTTTGGATCTGTCAGAACTGATTTCACATTTTTTATTTTTTCTTTTAAATATCTTGCAACTCCTGTAAAAGTACCACCAGTACCTGCTCCTGCTACAAGGTAATCAATCTGTCCTTCCATGTCCAAATATATCTCAGGACCTGTAGTCAAATAATGAGTTTGTGGATTATCAGCATTCTCAAATTGTTTTAATGAGATTGAATTTGGTATACTTTCAAGAAGTTCCTGTGACTTCTCTATGGCTCCAAGCATCCCTCTATCTTCAGGAGTATTTACTATTTCTGCCCCAAGTGCTTTCATAAGAGTTTGTTTTTCAACAGAAAATTTTGTGGGAACTACAAATATAACTCTATAGCCTTTATTGAGTGCTCCCAAGGCAATACCCAACCCGGTGTTGCCTGCTGTTGCTTCTATTATAGTATACCCCTTTTTTAAAATACCCCTCTTTTCTGCACTTTCTATCATATAAACCCCAATCCTGTCTTTTACACTGCCTCCAGGATTGAAATTTTCCAATTTAGCAAATATAGACACACCATCTTTTATATCAAAATTATTTAATTTCAACATTGGTGTATTACCCACCATCTCTTTTATATCATTATAATATATCATGTTGTTAACCCTCCACCACACTTCACATTGTGAAATTATGCTATATTACTTAGCAAATTCCAATGCATTTTTCAAATCTTCTACCAAATCTTCCTTATTCTCAAGCCCTACGGACAATCTAATCAAATTATCCACTATTCCTATCTTTTGTCTTATTTCATAAGGTACTGCTGCATGAGTCATTGTAGCCGGATGAGATATGAGCGATTCTACTCCTCCCAGGCTCTCACCCAAGGTTATAAGCTTTAATCCTTTAAAAAATTTATTTATGTCTATACCCTCTTTTAAAACGAAAGATATAATTGCACCATATCCAGATGCCTGTGATTTATGAAGCTGGTAGCCTGGATGAGTCGGGAAACCAGGATAGTAAATCTTATCTATCAGCGAATTCTCCTGCAAAAAGTTGGCTACATATTCGGCATTTTCATTGTGTCTATCCATTCTAACGGATAATGTTTTTATACCTCTTATTAAAAGCCAGCTGTCAAAAGGATTTAATATTCCTCCTGTTGAATTCTGGATAAAATGAATCCTTTCCCCCAATTCTTCATTATTAACTACTAGAAGACCTGCTATTAGATCACTATGACCGCCTAAATATTTAGTAGCACTGTGAAGCACTATATCTGCTCCTAACTTTATTGGCTTTTGAAGATAAGGTGTCATAAATGTATTGTCCACAATAGTCAACACCTTATTTTTCTTTGCTATTTCACTTATTTTAGATATATCTGTTATAGTCATAAGCGGATTGGTAGGGGTTTCAATAAATATTGCTTTTACATCCTCAGTGATACTTTCCTCTACTTTCTTCAAATCACTGGTATCTACCAATTTATAATTTAAATTGAAATTTTTAAATATTTTATCAATGACCCTGAAGGTTCCTCCATATACATTACTGGATACTATTATTTTATCTCCACTTTTAAAAAGCATCAAAGCCGCTGATATAGCTGCCAGTCCAGAAGCAAATGCAAAACCTCTATATCCACCTTCCAGATCTGCGATTAATTTTTCCAAGGCTTCTCTGGTTGGATTTCCCGTTCTAGAATATTCATAACCGCTATTTTTGCCAAGAGCCTCCTGTTTATAGGTAGAAGTCTGATATATAGGCACGCTGACTGCTCCTGTCTTCTCATCTCCATCTATTCCTCCGTGTATTAACAATGACTCAATTTTCATAAGTTATTCTCCCTTCTTAATTCCACTTGCTATAAATATTCCAGTTTCAGTATATTCACCTTTACTTGAATAGCCCTTGCAACTTAACTCTGTGTTTTCAAAATTTATTCCACTAAATCCTGCTTCAGCAAGCCAGCCGCTTATCTGCTCATTGGAGAATCCCAGCCATTTATCATGCATTTCAGTTCTTGCCCATTCTCCATTATGCTTTTTTACATCTGATATGGTAAACGTACCTCCCTTTTTCAAAATTCTATAAGCCTCTTTCACTGCTTTTTTTGCATCCACCACATGATGCAGCGCCATATTTATATAAACAGCATCAATGGATTCATCAAATAGTGGGATGTCTGTTATAGAGCCTTTTATAGGATATATATTTTTAACATTTCTGTTTACAGCTTCATCATGCAACTGCTTTAGCATATTTCTTGAATTATCAATAGAAAATACCAAATTTGCCTTTTCAGCCAGGGCCAGTGAAATAAATCCCGTTCCACATCCTAAATCCACACATATTTTATTCTCTATATTAAATTTAGAAAGTACAATATATTTTAGTTTATCCTCAAAATACTCCGACCTTATTACATTCCATTTATCTGCAATGGAATCAAAATATGATACTGAATTCATCATAATTAACCTCCCGTATAAATACTAAATTAATTTTTAACTATACCATTTTTCAAATTCCGGAATTTGAAAAATAAAAAAACCTTCCGCCTCAATACAGAGGCAGAAGGTTACTTCCGCGGTTCCACTCTGTTTACGCCATATAAAACCAATTAAATTTACATGACAAAACTCTTTCTTATTGGTACAATCATACCTCAACGCTTTAACGGACGTTTCCGCTGAAATCTACTATCATTCAATACAGTACTCCAGGATGCAATTCAATTACCACCCGTCAAAGTTTCCTCCCACCCAAGGGAAACTCTCTCTTATAACCTTGTGTAATCTACTCTTCCCATCATCGTAATTCTTAGTAATTCACTATGAATTAAATTTACATTCTTATAATACTATATAAACTTATTTTAATCAAGTAAAAATTACAACATAAAATCTAATTAACAAAAAATATTTCTATATTTTAATTTCATTATATACTTGTTCTCACAAAATGTTACCAGTAAGCTTTCAATCAAATTTAAGCCCTTTTGTAATTAAACTACAAAAAATCACCAAACAACAACTTGCCTAGTGATTTTTATATTACCCGGCAGCGACCTTCTCTCCCACAGGGCTTCCCCTGCAGTACCCTGGGCACTGTGAAGCTTAACCTTCCTGTTCGAAATGGTAAGGGGTGTTACCTTCACGTTATTACCACCAGATGCTGATTTGTCAAAATCTTTGATTTTAGTAACTAATCAGTACTCCTCAGCTTTAGCTGAGTGAGTTTCATTATTATTATCATAAATTGCTATTAACTTCGTCCAGCTGCGTCAAATGCCTCACTGCGGTGCTCAATTACATAAGTAAATTCCACTCCTCCTTCGGCCTTTTCCCTGCTGTACTCGTTACTATCAATTTATCTATCATATTACCTTGTTGAGAGAACAATGTCCTCTCAAAATTGCACAGTAAATATTTTTATCTGTATGTCTCTATATGTCGTTCCCGACTTTATTCTTGGTCAAGCCCTCGACCTATTAGTATCAGT
>NZ_PVXP01000073.1 GCF_002995845.1 Clostridium luticellarii
ATATTATATCTATATTATAATAATATAATTTTTAAGGCATTTTTTCAATGATGATTTTAATCTATTCTATCAATTGTATACAGATATTGTGATTATAACACAATAAAACTAGATGTTAATGCATAAGTTGCTATCACCTAAAATCATAGTATGTTTACACAAATAGATATTAAGGATATAATTATAAGATAAACACAATACGAATTGGAGAATGAAAATGATAATGCAGAGAGAATTTACTGCAGGTGCAAAATACTGCAATCAAAATAGAGTAAAAAAAACTTTTTTTATTGAGACCTGGGGCTGTCAGATGAATGAAGAGGATTCGGAAAAGCTGTCCGGAATGTTGAAAAAAATGGGCTATAAAAAAACGGAGAATAAAATTCAGGCAGATTTAATTATATTTAATACCTGTTGTGTAAGAGAAAATGCAGAACTTAAAGTATATGGTCATCTGGGTGCATTGAAGAAGCTAAAGGAGGAAAAACCTGGTCTTATAATAGCTTTATGCGGATGTATGATGCAGCAGAAACATATGGCGGAAAACATAATTAAGAAATATCCTTTTGTAGATATAATTTTTGGAACTCATAATTCCTACAAATTTCCTCAATATTTAAATGCAGTACATCAGAACAACAGCTCTGTGGTTGAAATTCAGGATCGAGAAACGGGTATTGTGGAGGGAATCCCTATAGATAGAGAAAGTACTATAAAGGCCTTTGTCACTATAATGTATGGCTGTAATAACTTCTGTACCTATTGTATAGTTCCTTACGTTAGAGGCAGAGAGAGAAGCCGTAATCCCGTAAATATTGAAAATGAGATAAAAAATCTGGTTTCAAAAGGTTACAGGGAAATCACACTTTTAGGTCAGAATGTGAATTCATATGGTAAGGATTTGCTTCCCAGAGTGGGTTTTAGCCAGCTTCTAAGAAGAATCAACAATATAAATGGACTTGAAAGAATTAGATTTATGACATCACATCCCAAGGATTTGACGGAAGATGTGATAGATGCGGTTTTGGAATGTGACAAGGTGTGTGAACAAATACACCTGCCGGTGCAATCCGGTTCCACTAATATACTGAAAAAAATGAACAGAAATTATTCCAGGGAACAGTACTTGAACCTGATACATAAAATAAGAGAAAAAATTCCGGAAGCAGCTATTACTACAGACATAATGGTTGGCTTTCCCGGTGAGAGTGAAGAGGATTTTGAAGAAACTTTAAAACTGGCAGAGGAAGTTAAATATGATTCTGCTTTTACCTTCATATATTCTAGAAGAGAAGGAACTCCTGCAGACAAATTGGAAACTCAAATTCCAGAGGATGTAAAACATGAAAGGTTTAACAGGCTGGTAGAAGTTGTAAATAAATGTTCGGCCAGGAGAAACAGGGCATATGAGGGGAAAATAGAGGAGATACTGGTTGAAGGTCCCAGCAAGAATGACAGTAGAAAACTTACGGGAAGAACAAGAACTGGAAAACTGGTGAACTTTCAGGGAGATATGGATTCCATAGGAAAATTGGTGAAAGTTAAAATAACCAGGGCAAATTCTTTTTCACTTCTAGGGAAACAAGTACAATAGAAGGAGGAACTAAAAGTGGCATTGACTCCAATGATGAAACAATATATGGAGGTAAAAGAAAAATACGCAGATTATATACTGTTTTTTAGATTAGGTGATTTTTATGAGATGTTTTTTGATGATGCAAAGACAGCAGCCAGGGAATTGGAATTGGTTCTTACCGGAAGGGACTGCGGGCTCGAGGAAAGGGCACCCATGTGCGGAATTCCTTATCATGCTGCCAGTTCCTACGTTGGACGTCTTATAAACAAGGGCTATAAGATAGCCATATGTGAACAATTGGAAGATCCTGCTCTGGCAAAAGGTATAGTTAAGAGGGGGATTATCAAACTTATAACTCCTGGTACTTATACGGATTCCGGATTTTTGGAGGAGAATAAAAACAATTATATAATGTGTTTGTATATAGATAAGAATAATAACTCTGCACTTTGTTTTGCGGATGTGTCTACAGGAGAATTCAGTTGTACAGATACTCCTTTTAATTTGTCCATAATTTTGGATGAAATATCCAAATACAGTCCCAGCGAAATATTAGTTCAGAAAAATATGGATCTTTCTACCTTGAATGAAATAAGAGAATTTTTTAATGGATCTTTTACTGAATTGGATGAAGATTATTTTTCTGGAAACACGGAGAAAATATTAGAAGGACAGTTTGAAAATTTTAATCTGAAAGAATATACACCTGAAACCATAAAATGTTGTGGCTCTCTGTTGAAATATATACATGAAACACAAAAAGTAAATTTTTCTCACATAAATGAATTGCAGCACTATAATGTAGTTGATTATCTGACAATAGACAGCAATTCCAGAAGAAATTTGGAGATAACGGAGAGCTTGAGGGAAGGCAAAAAGAAGGGGTCCCTTCTCTGGGTAATAGACAAGACCAATACTGCTATGGGAGGAAGGCAGCTTAGAAGATGGCTGGAACAACCACTAATGGACAGAAATAGAATAATTGAAAGATTGGATGCAGTGGAAGAACTTTCCGGTGATATATCCTTCCAGGAGGATTTAAGGGAATCATTGAAAAATATATACGATATTGAGAGACTTGTGGGAAAAATATCCTCTAAAAGTGTGAATGCCAGGGAATTGAATTTCCTTAAAAACTCAATAGAAAAAATACCTGATATCAAATCTATACTGTCTCATTTTAAAAGCAAACTGCTGAAAAACATGTATGAGAATTTAGATGAACTGAAGGATATATATTCATTGATAGACAATTCTATATTGACAGAACCTTCACTTTCACTTAAAGAGGGTAACTTGATAAAAAGAGGATATGACAGTAAGATAGATGAATTGAGAGAGATAAAGATTCACGGAAAGGATTGGATAGCTGATCTGGAACACAGGGAGAGGGAATTTACCAAAATAAAATCTTTGAAAATAGGTTATAACAAGGTATTTGGATATTATATTGAAGTAACTAAAAGTAACTTGAACTTAGTACCGGAGGGAAGGTATATAAGGAAACAGACCCTTTCAAATGCAGAGAGGTATATAACCCCGGAGCTTAAGGAAATGGAAGACAAAATTCTGGGAGCGGAGGATGAACTTGTATCTCTGGAGTACAGTGTTTTTCTTAAAATAAGAGATGCAATAGAAAAACAAGTCCACAGAATGCAGATCTCTGCCGGAATAATTGCCCAAATTGACTGTTTGAGTTCGCTGGCAAAAGTGGCCGTAGAAAACAACTACTGCAAACCTGAGATCACGGTTTCAAATAAGATAATGATAGAAGATGGAAGGCATCCTGTAGTGGAAAAGATGATTCCATCGGGAGATTTTATATCAAACGACACCTACATGGATACCTCTGAAAATCAACTTCTTCTGATAACAGGTCCGAATATGGCAGGTAAATCCACTTATATGCGCCAGGTGGCACTGATTGTAATCATGGCTCAGATTGGATGCTTTGTGCCGGCTAAAAGTGCCTCTATATCCATTTGTGACAAGATATTTACCAGAATAGGTGCGTCGGATGACCTGGCTTCAGGCAAGAGTACCTTCATGGTGGAAATGTGGGAGGTTTCAAATATATTAAAAAATGCTACCAACAGAAGTCTGGTGCTGCTAGATGAAGTTGGAAGGGGAACCAGTACTTATGACGGCCTCAGCATAGCCTGGTCCGTAATAGAATATATATGTAAAAACAGCAAATTGAAGAGCAAAACGCTGTTTGCCACCCATTATCATGAACTGACCAGTCTGGAGGGGAAAATAGAAGGAGTTAAAAACTACTGCGTGTCAGTTAAAAAAGTGGATAATAGTATAGTGTTTTTGAGAAAGATTATAAAAGGCGGTGCTGATGAATCCTATGGCATTGAGGTTGCAAAGCTTGCAGGACTTCCTGAGGGGGTCTTGAAAAGGGCCAGGGAGATACTTAAGAACCTTGAAAATGGGAAAGCAATTGTTCATTTGAAAGACAAAGAGCAGCATATTAAAAATCCCAATGATTCTGAAAATAGTAAGAAACTGAAAAAGGATGAAAATATTAAATTAAACAGGCAGCTGGGATTTTCCGACGTAGAGAAAGAATCTCTGGTCAAGGAAATTAAAAATATAGACATATTAAATATGACACCTATAGATGGTTTCAACAAACTTTATGATATAATAAAGAGAGCAAAGTCTATATCTAGTGATTCCTAGATTTAGTGGTGCTTATATAATAAAGCATTGAAAGACAAAGGATTGGTATATCATGAAAAGAATAAATATACTGGATATAAATACTTCAAATAAAATTGCTGCAGGTGAGGTGGTGGAGGGACCTTCTTCTGTGGTAAAAGAATTACTGGAAAACAGCATAGATTCGGGTGCTAAGAATATAACTGTAGAAATTGAAGAAGGCGGTGAAAAATCTATAAAAGTGGTAGATGATGGCTCTGGAATACATCCCATGGATATAGAAAAAGCCTTTATGCCTCATGCTACAAGTAAAATAGAAAATGTGGAAGACCTGGAAAAGATAAGCACCATGGGATTCAGGGGTGAAGCACTGGCAAGCATAGCTGCTGTATCTAAGGTGACCCTTAAAAGCAGAACTGAGGGATTTGATTCAGGCAGAGAAATAATAATAAATGGAGGAATATCAAAGGGCGTCCAGCAAAGTGGATGTAATCTTGGAACTACGGTTTTGGTTGAAGATCTGTTTTTCAATGTGCCTGCAAGACAGAAATTTTTGAAATCTCCAGGCAGAGAAGCTGCGGAGATTTCAGATATAATAAGCAGACTTTCACTTGCCAATGCTGATATTTCTTTCAAATTCTCTAAAAATGGGAAGAAATCTATAATCACTTATGGTACGGGAAAGGTAATGGACGTTATACGATGTATCTATGGTAAAAATATCTACGATAACATAATTCCCATAGAAAAACACAGCGATGTGATTTCGATTTATGGGTATATAGGAAATTCCGAAATAAGCCGTGGAAGCAGAAATAATCAAAGTCTGTTTGTAAATAGAAGATATGTGAAAAACAGGGCAATAGCTACGGCTGTAGAAAAAGCTTTTAAGTCTTTCATCACCATAAACAAATTTCCTTTTTTTATATTGTTTCTGGACATATTTCCCGAATTTGTAGATGTAAATGTCCATCCTGCCAAGTGGGAGGTAAAATTCAGTGATCAGGGCAGGATATTTAAATTTGTGTTTGATGCTGTCCATGAAGTACTGAGAGACAGTTTGAGGGATTCTTTTACTATTGAGCCGGAAGAGGAGAAGCTGGATTCCGGAGAGATGGAAAAAATTCAGATTCCAGTTGATTTAAAGCCTTCAAATTATGAAAATTATTTCAAGGAACATTATGAAGAAGATCATAAAAATGAGAACAACTACAATACAGTTCATGAAAACAAATATGATTTTCAGAAGAATGCCGGGTATTCATATAAAGACCATACTGTTCCAAAAAATTCTTTGGATCAAATGGAAAATAGAATTGAAGGTGTTGAAGAAGCAGCTAAATTTCCTCATCTTAAAATACTGGGGCAATTTCACAACACTTATATAATAGCAGAAGCTGAAGATAATCTATATATGGTAGATCAACATGCAGCCCATGAAAAGATCCTTTTTGAAAAATATAGGAAAAGTATTCAAAAAAGTGATGTACTGTCTCAAATACTGGTTACACCGGTGGTTATAGAGCTTACACCTGTTGATTACAGTTATTATGAAGAGAACGAGGATGTATTCAAAAGAACTGGATTCAATATAGAATCATTTGGAGATACAGCTTTGAGCATAAGAGAAGTACCTATGATACTTGGAAAACCTGATGTTAAAAATCTATTTATGGATATACTTGACAACTTGAAGAACATGGGCTCGGGGGAAACTTGGGAGGTAAAGTATCTTGCCATAGCCACCCTTGCCTGCAAAGCTGCCATTAAAGCCAATGATCACCTATCGCAGATAGAAATGGAACATTTACTTGAGGAATTGAGATTTATAGAGGATCCTTTTACCTGTCCTCATGGAAGGCCTGTTATAATAAAATTCACTTTAAATGATCTAGAAAAGAAATTCAAGCGTATACAGTGAGGAGAAGAATATGCAAGATTTATTTATACTGACAGGCCCCACTGCAGTTGGAAAAACTGATATATCCATAGAAATTGCTAAAAATTTGAAGAGTGAAATAATATCAGCAGATTCCATGCAGATATACAAATATATGAATATAGGTTCTGCAAAAATTACAATAGAAGAAATGCAGGGGGTACCACATCATCTAATAGATATTATCGAACCAGATAGAAGTTTCAATGTATCGGAATACAAAAAATTGGCGGTAAAAACTATAGATGATATATCCAAAAGAAACAAACTCCCAATGCTTGTGGGTGGAACAGGACTTTATATCAATTCCATTATTTTCAACTATGATTTTACAGATGCCAGGGTAGATAAAGACTACAGAGAGCAGCTACAAAAACTTGCACGTGAGAAGGGCAGGGAATATGTACATTCTCTTTTAAGAGAAGTAGATGCGGTATCCTATGAAAAACTTTATCCAAATGATTTAAAAAGAGTTGTTAGAGCCTTGGAGGTTCACAAACTTACTGGAAAAACTATAAGTGAATTCAACAACCGTAGAGACTTGTATAAAATACCGTATAATATATATTATTTTGTTCTCACCATGGATCGTGCCGAACTATACCGAAGGATAGACAGAAGGGTGGATACAATGCTTGAAGAAGGGCTTGTGAGTGAAGTTGACAGATTGAAATCCAGGGGGTATACCAAAGACATGCAGTCCATGAAGGGCATAGGCTACAAGGAAATATTCAGTTATTTAGAAGGCAGAATATCTCTGGATGAAGCTGTATATTTGGTGAAAAAAGGAAGCCGAAACTACGCTAAGAGACAATTGACCTGGTTTAGGAAAGATAAAAGGGCCATATGGATAAACAAGGATGAATTCACTTGCAGCAGTGAAGTGGCCCAGCATATAATAGATATATTTAAGAGCATGCATCAGTCTACATTTAATGATTGATTTGTTTATTGAAAATTTTTGTGGTATGTATAAAACTATATAATAAAATTACGGAGGGTGAGAACTATGAGTAAACCAGCTAACAATTTGCAGGATGTTTTTTTAAACGGTGCAAGGAAAAATAAAATTTCAGTTACCATATACCTGACCAATGGGTTTCAAATTAAAGGAACTGTAAAAGGATTTGATAATTTTACAGTTATATTGGATTGTGCTGGCAAGCAGATGATGGTATATAAACATGCCATTTCCACTATAACACCTATAAAATCACTTTTATTTAGTGCACAAACTGAAACAGATGAATAACTAAAAGGTAGTGAAGCTATAAAATATTGTAAAAATATGAAGAAGGAATAGGTACTGCCTATTCCCTTTCTATGGTTAGGGAGGTATCAATATTGCTGGATATAACAGAAGAAAAACTTAAAAATACATACAAGATAGATAAAAAGACTATTGATTTATATGAAAGAGCTCTGGATGATGTAAAGGATCAATTTGAATACTATGATGAAATAAGAGAATACAATCAGATAAAGGTTTTAGATGCAATGCAGAAGGAAAATATAAGTGATTCGCATTTCACCAATTCTTCAGGTTATGGATATGGTGATATAGGCAGAGATTCGCTGGATAGAGTGTATGCCAGAATATTCAATTCTGAAAGTGCACTTGTAAGGCCTCATTTTGTCAATGGCACCCATGCCCTGTGCTGTGCGATTTTTGGGAATTTACGTCCTGGGGATACAATGCTTTCGGTATGCGGTACACCTTACGACACACTGCACGATCTTATAGGAATAGGAGAAAACAAAAAACTTGGTTCTCTCAGGGAATATGGTATAAATTATGAGCAGGTGGATTTAGGGAAGAATAATAAAATAGATTTTAAGAGTATAGGAGAACATCTTAAAAAGAACGACAGTATAAGATTGGTGCATATACAGAGATCTACCGGTTATGGCTGGAGAAAATCTCTTCTTGTATCCGAAATTAAAGACATAATTGATTTTGTAAAACAGATAAAACCTAATGTGATATGTTTTGTAGACAATTGTTATGGAGAATTTATAGATACATTGGAGCCTACAGATGTAGGGGCCGACTTGGCAGCAGGTTCCCTTATAAAGAATATTGGAGGAGGTATAGCACCTACGGGCGGTTATATAGTCGGCAAGGAGGAATATATAACTCAAGCCTCCTACAGACTTACTGTTCCGGGAATAGGAGGGGAATGCGGATCAACTTTTGGAGTTATGAGACTTTTATATGAAGGACTATTTTTAGCCCCTCATATTTCTATGGAAGCATTAAAAGGTGCTGTTTTTTGTGCTAGAATCATGGAGCTGGCAGGCTTTGAAGTACTTCCCAAGTACAATGACAAGCGAAGTGACATAATACAGGCCATTAAATTCAATGATAAATCTAAATTAATAGATTTCTGCAGATCCATTCAAAAAGGTTCCCCCATAGATTCTTTTGTCAAATGTGAACCATGGGATATGCCTGGATATTCGGATCAGGTTATAATGGCTGCAGGAGCATTTGTGCAGGGAGCCTCCATAGAACTATCTGCAGATGCTCCTATAAGAGAGCCCTATATAGGATATCTTCAGGGCGGACTAACTTTTGATCATGCTAAAATAGGTATACTTATAGCCTTATCCAGTATATTGTAAAATCTGATTTTTAAAATAGAGATTTAGCTTTTAGATAAGGTGGATCTCTATTTTTGCAACTGCAACTTAATATTTTCTGTATATAGCCACCAGTCTTCCTATTATTTTGCAGTCATCTACTATGATAGGAGACATATTTTTATTTTCAGGCTGTAATCTTATACTGTCTTTTTCTTTGAAAAACCTTTTTAAAGTAGCTTCGTTTTCAATCAGGGCTGCAACTATATCTCCATTTTCCGCAGAATTAGTCTGTTCTAATATAGAAAAATCACCGTTAAATATGCCCGCATCTATCATACTTTCTCCTCGTACTTTCAATATAAATAACTTTTTATTGTTTTTAATATAATCTACAGGTACAGGGAAAAAGTCCTCCACATTTTCTGTTGCCAGAATGGGCATTCCTGCTGCTATTTCACCTATGATAGGTATATATATCATTTCTTTTTTGGGAGTTGAGTTTTCTATAATCTCTATAGTCCTGGATTTGATTCCGTCTCTTTTTATAAGGCCTCTTTTTTCTAATTTAGCAAGATGGTTGTGCACAGTGGAAGTGGATTTTAAACCAACAGCTGCACATATCTCTCTCACAGATGGTGGATATCCTTTTTCTCTAATTTGAGATTTTATAAATTCATATATCTGAAGCTGTCTGTTATTAGTGTAATCTTTCAAGTTAAACACTCCTATAATTTATTTATTTGATGGAGAAAAGCATTTCTTCTAGACAAACTCCATCTGAATTAAGAATCACTTGATGTGAATTATATCATAGAAGTTGACAAATATCAAACTTATGTTCTATACTAGTTTTATTATATGCTGTAAGAAGGAGATATTATGAAGAATTGTTACTGTGTACTTGATAAAAACAAATTATGTGATGACTGTGGTGAATGTGATATCTGTGATTTGAATCCAGACAAAAAATGCGACAATTGCGGCAAATGCCTTGAAATGAAAGATTACGATATGAAAGCCGTGAAAGTTGACGATATTATAGATGATGAAGATGAATTCAGGACATATGAAAAAGATGAGGAAGAATATTGCTTGAATGATTTTCATTCTCATCTTGCTGATGGAAAAGGGAATGATTCAAATTCCGAGGAGGATTCCAATGTTGAATTCATAGATGATATAGACGGCTTGAAAGAGGCTCTTGAAAATGAGGAAATTTTCAAGAAAGTAGCCTATGAAGAATATCCTGGACTTATAAGAATACAAAAAAAACACAAAGATAAATAGCAGTCTTATAT
Organism: Clostridium luticellarii; assembly: GCF_002995845.1. Taxonomy (GTDB): domain Bacteria; phylum Bacillota; class Clostridia; order Clostridiales; family Clostridiaceae; genus Clostridium_B; species Clostridium_B luticellarii. Next base: position 10,067 of record NZ_PVXP01000073.1, read on the forward strand.
TTGAAGCTGGAAAAAATTCCAGCTTTTTGTTATTTCTCCTCTTCTTCACTTAGAGGATTTGATTTCACCGCTTCTCTAAGCTTTTCGTCATCTACATGGGTGTATATTTGAGTGGTGGATACATTCTCATGTCCCAATATTTTTTGAAGACTTCTTATATCTACATTTCCATATTTATACATAAGTGTGGCCGCAGTGTGTCTTAACTTGTGGGGAGTGTATTTGCTGCTGTCAAGTCCTGCATTTTTTAAATATTTTTTGAGCATGAGCTCTACAGTTCTCTTGTTTATTCTAGTGTAATTTCTGCTGATAAAAAGGGCATCTTTATCCTTTATCTTATTGTAATGACTGTTCCTTTCATTTAGATAATTTTTCAGAGCTTTTATGCAGGCTTTATTTAGATATATAGTTCTCTCCTTATTACCTTTCCCGATTACGGTCAGTGTATCATCTTTAATATTTGAGATATTTATGCCGCACAATTCTGAAAGCCTCATGCCACAATTTAAAAAAAAGGTTATAATACAGTAATCTCTTTCCTTGAATTTTCCATCTACAGCCTTTAGCAAAACTCTGCTTTCCGACAGACTCAAATAAATGGGATTCCTCTTGCTTATTTTGGGAGATTCCAGTTCAAGTGCAGGATTCTCGGTTATAATTTTAGCTTTATTGTTCAGATATTTGAAGAAGGATTTTAGGGAAGCTACTTTTCTGGCCCGGGTATAGCTTCCGTTGTTTCTGTAATTTTCAGCAAAGGATATAAAAGCAAATAAATCGCTTAAATTTATCTGTCTTATAAAGTTTTCATCTATATCTCTTATATCTATTTTTTTAAACTCATATTTTTTATCTTTGACAACACCTTTATAGAGCTTTAAAAATCTGAAAAACATGGTCAGATCCACTTTATATCCGCTTAAGGTGTTTTTTGATTTTCCTTTAATGGTTCCAAGGTAATTCAGAAAATCATTCAAGCACCTGGGAAGCCTGGTATCATAGATATTTTTAAAATCATACTGCATAAGTCAATCCCCCATTGCAAAAATATGTTTAACTTCGCTAAATGTAAATTTAGCGAAGTTAATATTCTATAAAAGTATCCCATAATCCTCTTTTTTTATTAAAATAATTAATGATTTTTTATGACAAATTTAATAATTTATGTGCTATTCATGTACTATAAAGTACATACAACTTATGCGAAATGTTTGTATTTCACATATTGTTTTAATTTGTAAAAAATATGAACGTCAAATTTTGCTTCTATTTCAAATGATAATATTTATCAAATATATGGTAAAAGTCCTCGAGATAAAATGAATTTTCACTCTAACCATAATTCATTTTATCTTTGAAAGAGTTATCACCATATTGTGGAAATAAAGTGGACATTTATAATATTGAAATATTTCCACAATATGGTGATAAAATTGTGAGTTCATTTTTCTCCCCTATTTACCTTTTTTCTTACTGAAAGAATATAAGCTTGTATTGTGTAGAATTTACTTTTTGTAGTCTTGATTTGCTTGTAGAAAAAGAAAATAAAAAGTGTTTTAATGTATAAATTATAGGTTTTAAGTTTTTTGAAATTATTTTTTTTAACAGAATTGGAACTTAATTTGCATATGAAAATAATTTGGTAGAATTGAATAAATTTTTAAGATTAAGGTAAAATATACAAGTGTATAGATTATGCTATTAATTTAAAAAGGACAGGAGGTTTTGCTGCTATATAAAAATCTGTACTTTATATGAGCAGCTGTTTATATATGAAAGTAGGTATTCCAAAAGGATTATTGTACTGCAAATATCACCCTTTTGTTGAAACTTTTTTTGAAGAATTAGGAGCTGAAATAGTGACTTCACCTGACACGAATAAATACATATTGGATCTAGGGGTAAAATACTGTGTAGATGAAGCATGCCTTCCTATAAAAATATTTCATGGCCATATAGCTGCAGTGAAGGATAAATGTGATGTAATACTCATTCCAAGGGTGATGCAGCTTAAAGAAAGAGAATTTATATGTCCTAAATTTTGCGGACTTCCTGAAATGGTGTTGAATGATATTCCTGATATGCCCCCTGCAATCACTTATCCTGTATATGCTTTTCCCAAGAGAAGATTTATGAATTGTATACTGAAAACAGGTTTTGTGTGTACTAAAAATATTTTCAAAATCAGAAAAGCTTATAAAAGAGCTTCAGAAATACAAGGTAAATATGAATTATCAGGAAATAAAGTAAATTTCCCCCTTAAAGTGGCTTTGGTGGGTCACCCCTACAACATAAGTGACAGTTTCAGCAATATGAATATAGTAAAAAAATTGAATAAGCTTGGTATTGGTGTGCTTACTGAAGAAAATGCAGATGAAACTGCAATAGAGGGGGAAGCCGCAGAGCTGTTTAAAAAACCATTTTGGACTTTTGCTCGAAATTCTTATGGCTTTTCCACTTATATGGCTGAAAACGGAAAAATAGATGGAATAATTTATATATCCTCTTTTGCCTGTGGCATAGATTCTGTAGTAATAGAACTCATAAAAAATAAATTGGATAATTTTCCCCTTCTGGTCTTGAAAATAGATGAACAGACTGGAGAAGCTGGTTTTAATACTAGAATTGAAGCTTTCCATGACATGATAGAAAGGAGATGCTATAATTCATGAAGGTAACTTTTCCACATATGGGCAATACATGCCTTGCTATAAAAGCCGTATTTGATGGCTTGGGAATAAATTACGTAATTCCCCCTTTGAACAATGCAGATGCGCTGGAAATAGGCGTTCAGTATTCTCCAGAAGAAATATGTCTCCCTTTTAAGATAATGATTGGCAACTATATTCAAAGTATAAAAAAAGGTGCGGACACAATCTTGATAGTTGGAAGCTGTGGGCCCTGCAGATTTGGAGAATACTGTGAACTTCAAATGAATTTATTGAAAAAATTAGGATACAACAAATTGAATTTTATAGTGCTGGATTATCCAAAGGACATAGGCTTGAAAGAACTTCTTAAAAGAATAAGTATAATTTCTTCAGAAAGTAAGAAAAGTACCCTGGAAAAATTGAGGATAGCCGGATTGGGAGTTAAAATAGTAAATTTGATGGATGACATTGAGAAGAAGGCAAAATTTCTCTCTGGTTATGAATTACAGAAAGGCCAATGTAAAAATATATTAAACCAGTGCAGAGAAAAAGCTTTAAAAACTGCCTCTCCAGAAGAAATGATATGTGTACTGAAAAATCATGCCAGGAAATTAAAGAGTGTCCCTGTTTCAAAAGACAAAAGACCTTTAAAGGTTGCTATAATAGGTGAAATATATACCATAATAGAGCCATTTTCAAATCTGTTTATAGAGGAAAAACTTATGGATTATGGAGTATCTACAATCAGATATCTTACCCCCAGCTGGTGGGTTAAAAATACGGCTCTGTCCCCGTTTAAATTGAATTCAATCAATATAAGGAGAGCTTCAAAAAAGTATCTGCCTCTCTATATAGGAGGTCATGCCAGAGAATGTATAGGGGAAGCTGTGCTGGCCAGTGAAAAAGGATTTGACGGTGCAATTCAGATTTTTCCCGTAGGATGTATGCCTGAAATAGTATCAAAATCCATACTCCCCACCATATCAAAGGATAAAAATTTTCCTATACTCACTTTGATAGTAGATGAAATGACCGGTGAAGCAGGATACATAACTAGAATAGAAGCTTTTTTAGACTTACTTGAAAGGAGAAAAGATAATGTATTATATGGGAGTTGATGTAGGTTCCGTAAGTACAGATATTGTAATAGTGGATGAAAAGATAAATGTACTTGAATCTTTATATTTAAGGACAAAAGGAAGACCTATAAATGCAATTCAAGAAGGATTTAAGTTTTTAAAAGACCAATATAAGGATACTGATATAGCGGCGGTGGGCACTACAGGGAGCGGAAGACAAATTGCAGCCTCTATCATAGGAGCAGATGTGGTTAAAAACGAGATAACCTCCCATGCGGTTGCCGCTCTGTACTTGGATCCTGATGTGAGGACCATAATAGAAATAGGTGGTCAGGATTCTAAAATCATACTGCTGCAGGATGGAGTTGTATTGGATTTTGCAATGAATACAGTATGTGCAGCAGGAACCGGTTCTTTTCTTGACAGGCAGGCTTCAAGACTCGATATTCCGATAGATGAATTTGGAAATTATGCCTTAGAATCAAAGTCCCCTGCAAGAATAGCTGGAAGATGTGCAGTATTTGCCGAATCGGATATGATACACAAACAGCAGCTTGGGTACAGTAATCCGGATATAATAAAAGGATTGTGTAACGCCCTGGTTAGAAATTATTTGAACAATGTAGCTAAAGGAAAAGATATACATCCAAAGATATTCTTTCAGGGCGGAGTAGCTGCCAATATAGGCATAAAAAATGCATTTGAAGAGGCATTGGAGGAAAAAGTAGTAGTACCTAAAAATTTCAAGGTAATGGGAGCTATTGGAGCAGCTATTCTGTCAAAAGAAAAGCTGGAAAGAAATAATATGACTACCAACTTCAATGGATTTGATCTGATAAATATAAATTTTGTATCTAAGAGTTTTGAATGTACAGGATGCCCTAATAGATGTGAAGTTGTAAAAATTCTTGGCAGCAAGAAAATTATAGGATTCTTTGGTGGTAGATGTGAAAAGTGGAATAAAACTATTTCCGCATAGGAAATAGTTTTATTTATGCTTTAAATCAATTTGACAAAGATAAAAATTCTAAGATATAATATATATG
>NZ_PVXP01000074.1 GCF_002995845.1 Clostridium luticellarii
CTAACAATTTTAGATACATTACGCTAAATATGTAAAACATCATAAATGATGTTTTACTACCGAACATAACATACAATTTATTTCGAAATTACTTTTAGCTGCTTATCGCAGCTCAAAAGAATTGCTGTTTTATTCTCGTATAAGTTTCCTTATATTTATTCTGTTTAATTTTCAAGGATCATCTTAAATTACCTGCCGTCTCTTAAGACAGCTTTTATAGTGTATCACCTGTACATACTTTTGTCAATACATTTTCAAAATAAAATTAACTTCATATGCTAACAATCATAAACTTAAATGTAGAGCATTTAAATCTCATAAACATGAAACAAAATAAAGCTCTCGTTTCCACTACAGCCCTATAGCAATGCACATAAAAACAACTAAAATGCAATTATTATATATTAAAAATTAAATTAGCATTTGAACTGCTTTCACAACAATTCACATTTCTGTAATGAAGATAAATTAGCCTGTCCAACTGTTGACTTATTTCCAATATTTCTCCGCTATATAGAGTTCTACCTCTACCAACCATCGAATTTAACCTTTCTCTTAATTGTTCTATTTGTTCCATAAATTTACCATCTTTCTCATAAATTTTTACAACCTTAATTATTGTATTACTTTATTATATAAATTACAACACCTAACAGAAAATTTTTCATATTTTTTCATATTTAAGCTATATAATATTATTATAACTAAACTAAACAATAAGGAGCGTGCTATAATTATAATGAACATTGATGAAATATTTAAACTCATTCCAAAAGTAGATCTTCACTGTCATTTGGATGGCAGTTTAAGGCCTAAGACTATACTAGACATAGCCCAAAGAGAAAAGATACCCATTTCAGATAATGATTTAGACAATTTTGAGGAAAAAGTTAAAGTTCTCGGAAATTGTAAATCCTTAAAAGAATATCTGAATAAATTCACTCTGCCCATTAAAATTATGCAAAAAGAAGAATACATATACAGGGTAACTACAGAATTACTTGAGGATTCTTGTAAAAAGAATATCAGATATATAGAAATACGGTTTGCACCTTTAAATCATTTAGAAAATGGTCTAAAACCAGAACAGGTTATAAAAACTGTTCTCTCTGCCATGGATTATGGCAGAAAAAATCTAGGTATCATGTCAAATTTAATTCTGTGCATTTTAAGACAAGAGCCTGCTGAATACGGAATAGAGCTCATAAAAAAAGCAAGAAAATTTTTAGATAAAGGCGTAGTGGCCATAGATCTGGCAGGAAATGAATCAGATTTTCCACCGGAAATTCACAGAGAAGCTTTCAAACTTGCAAAAGAGTACGGATTTCACCGTACGGTACATGCCGGCGAAACAGGCATACCGGAAAATATAATGAAATCCATAAAAATGCTGTACGCTGAAAGAATAGGCCACGGTACCTATGCCTACAAAGACAAGCAAATAACCAAATATTTAAAGGAAACAAAAATTCCGCTCGAAGTCTGCATAACCAGCAATATAAATACATCGGCGGTAAGTTCCTATAAAGAGCATCCTATAAAAAGATATTTGGATGAAGGTATTGTTGTAACCGTAAATACGGATAATACCACCGTATCAAATACAGACATAATTCAAGAATTTAAATACCTTGTAGAATATCAACATTTTAATCTGAATGATATAAAAAAGGTCATTAAAAATGGAATAGTTTATTCTTTTGCCTCTAAAACAGATAAGACCAATCTTTTAACTGAATACAATTCCTTTATAAATAATATCAAGTAATTTTGAGGCTCAGATAAAACCTGAGTATAAAACACAAATCCGGTTGATTTTCAGGCAAAACTGAAAATCAACCGGATTTGATATCTGAATATAGCTTATTGAGAAACACCCTTTTTTCTTTTTTTTATAGCTTCCTCCAGTGTATGCCAGGCCAATACCGCACATTTTACTCTGGCAGGCATCATGGATATATTTTTAAGTGCTATTGCATCCTCCAGCTTTTCAAGTTCTTTTTCATCTGTAACTTCTTTTTTTATCATTCCTATAAATGTTTTAACGTAGTTCAATGCCTCTTCAATGGTCTTTCCCTTGATCAAATCTATCATCATGGATGTAGAAGCCTGCGATATGGCACATCCGCTTCCTTCATAGGCCAGATCCTCTATCACATCTCCTTTAAATTTCATGGAGAGGGTTATGTCATCTCCACAGCTGGGATTATGACCTCTTTCCTTTAAATCAGGATCTTTTATCTCTCTTTTATTTGTAGTATCCTGATTATGTTCTGTTATTATCTCAGTGTACACCATGCTAAGATCGTCCATATCCCAACCACTTCCTAACATTTTTAAGTGCCTCTATGAATTGATCTATTTCCTCATAGGTGTTGTAAAAATAAAAACTTGCTCTAGAAGACGCTTGAATTCCCAAATGTTTCATAAGAGGCTGCGCACAGTGATGTCCTGATCTTACAGCTATCCCATAGTTATTTAATATAGTTGCCACATCATGAGGATGAACATCCTTCACATTAAATGAAATAATTCCACCCTTTCCCTTGGCAGTTTTAGGTCCATATACCGTTACATAATCCAAAGCTGAGATTTTCTCAAGAGCATATTCCGTAAGCTCCTCTTCATAGGCCTCAATTTTATCAAGTCCTATTGAATTCAAATAATCAATGGCTGCACCAAGAGATACTGCTCCCTCTACATTCTGTGTACCGGCTTCAAATTTAAAAGGCAGCTCAGCAAACGTGGCATCCTGTTCTGTTACATATTCTATCATATCGCCGCCTCTTAAAAATGGAGTCATGTCAAGGAGGAATTTCTCCTTTCCATAGAGTACTCCTATTCCCATGGAAGCCAGCATCTTATGGCCCGAAAATACGAAGAAATCCGCATCAAGATCAGAAACATCTATCTTCATATGAGGTGTGCTCTGGGCACCGTCCACTATAGCTACAGCCCCTTTTTCATGAGCATATTTTACAATCTCTTTAACCGGATATTTTGTTCCAAGTACATTTGAAACCTGTGCAATAGACACGATTTTTGTTTTATCTGTAATTTTGCTTTTATATTCTTCTTCACTGATTCTTCCATTTTCATCAGTATACATATATTTAAGGACTGCACCTTTAACCTTTGATATCATCTGCCATGGAAGTATGTTGCTGTGATGCTCCGAAATGGCAATTACTATTTCATCACCCTTGCTTACAGCATTCAATCCATAACTATAAGCTATCAGATTTAACGACTCCGTAGTATTCCTGGTGAATATTATTTCAGAAGACTTTTCTGCTCCGATAAAAGCTCTCACCTTCTCACGAGCTTTTTCATAGGCTTCCGTAGAAGTAACTCCCAGATAATGAGCACCCCTATGAGGATTTCCATTTAAATTTTCATTATAATTTTCTACGGCTTTTATAACGGACAATGGTTTCTGAGTAGTGGCTCCATTATCAAAATATACTAGCCTTTTTCCATTTACTTTTATTGAAAGTATGGGAAAATCTTTTCTTATTTTTTCTACATCTAAACCTGTCTGTATTACATTTCCATTACTCATTTATAATCCTCCTTCTAAGTTCTTCAGATAAAAACTTTCTTAAATCCTCCGCAGGAATTTTATCAAAAATAGGACTAAACCTGGCCTCAATAACTAGCTTCTCCGCTTCATCATAATCAAATCCTCTGCTCATCAAATAGAAAAGCTGATTTTCATCTATTTTACCTACACTGGCTGCATGTTCTCCATCTACATCCTCTTCCTGACAAAGAAGCATTGGAATAGTGTCTGTTTTCACCGTTGGATCCAGAAGAAGTACTTCTTCTGCTTGAGATCCCTTTGATTTGGAAGAACCTCTTTTAAAGTCTATATTTCCCTTGAATACTTTTCTGGCTCTGTCTTTCAATACTCCTTCTATAACCATATTGCTTACACTCTTTTTTCCAAAATGATTAGCAGTATAATAGAGATCCTGTCTCCTGTCTCCATCCACCAGATAGGCTGAATATATATCCGAACTACTGTGCTGTCCCTTTAAATCTGAATTGTAATTTGTAACATTTATACTGCTACCTATTTCTACAGTAATCCAGTTCACCTTTGCTTCACTTTCAACCTGGGCCATGTTTGAATCAAAATGAGTTGATTTATCATTCATCCTCTGTATTTTTACAACATTCACCTGGGAACCGCTTTTAGCAAATACCTTTGTCAATCCATTATGAAAAGCAGTGGTTTCTTTCCCCTCAGTATAATAATCTACTATTAAAGTGATTTTACTATTTGGTTCCGCCACAATTATATTTTGATCTATAACTGTAGGATTATGTTCATCTAAATTAAAATTAAGTCTTACGTAGGAATTTAAAACTCTATTTTCAGGAACCTTTATAAATACTCCTGAATTAAATCCATTTTCTGCAAGTCTTACAAAATCCTTTGAAACTGAAGTAGCACCTTTAAAGCTGGAATATTGTGCGAGATTTTCTCCCTCAGCCTGCTGCAGGGTCTTTATGGTTACCTCTTTAAAATCCTCAGTTTTAAAGTCCAGATAATTTCCGTCATATTCCTTTATTTCCGGAAATTCATAATTGTCAATATGAAAATTATTTAGCCCAAGATGTTTCCAGGTAAGCACATAAGCCTGATTTAGTCTAAATTCCTTTTTACCCTGTAATGTGGAAATTATATCTTTATAATTGTTGGATTTCCCCTTACTATCTATCATACAGTACCTCCTTATCCTATAGTTCCCTTTAATTCCAGTTTGATTAAATTGTTCATCTCCACTGCATACTCAAGAGGAAGTTCCTTGGCTACAGGTTCAACAAATCCTGTAACTATCATACCTCTTGCCTCTTCCTCAGTAAGTCCTCTGCTCATAAGATAGAAAATTGCATCGTCACTTATCCTGCCTATTTTGGCTTCATGACCTATATCCACATTGTTGTTTGCCACGCTTATAATAGGTACTGTATCCGATCTGGATTCACTGTCCAGCATCAATGACTCACAGGATACACTGGATTTGGAGTTAACCGCATTTTTTGTAGAACTCAAAAGACCTCTGTAAATTGAAACTCCACCATCTTTGGAAATGGACTTGGAATTTACCACAGATGTGGTATTTGGCGCTGCATGCACTACTTTAGAACCAGTATCCAGATACTGTCCGGCACCTGCAAAGGTTATTCCTGTAAAATCACATCTTGCTCCTTCTCCTCTCAATATACTCATAGGATACAACATGGATACTTTGGAACCAAAAGAACCTGTTACCCATTCTATATGACCATTTTTATCCACTACAGACCTCTTTGTATTTAAATTGTACATATTTCTTGACCAATTTTCTATAGTACTGTACTTTAACGAAGCTCCTTCTCTTATGTAACATTCCACACATCCTGCATGCAGATTATTTACATAATATTTAGGTGCAGAACATCCTTCTATATAGTGAATTCTCGCTCCTTTTTCAACTACTATGAGAGTGTGCTCAAATTGGCCTGCTCCAGGGGCATTTAATCTAAAATAAGATTGAATTGGTATATCAACCTGAACCCCCTCCGGCACATATACGAAGGAACCACCGGACCAAACTGCTCCATGAAGTGCCACAAATTTATGATCTGTAGGAGGTACAAGCCTCATAAAAAGAGGTCTTACCAGATCTTCATAATCCCTTATGGCTGTCTCCATATCCATGTACAAAACGCCCTGCTTTTTTAATTCCTCGCTTACATTATGATAAACCACCTCTGAATCATATTGGGCACCAACTCCTGCCAGAGACTCATGTTCTGCCTTTGGTATTCCCAGTAAATCAAATGTCTTCTTTATATCCTGAGGCACATCTTTCCAATCGTGTTTCATGCTGGTATCAGGCCTTACATAAGTAACTATGTTGTTCATGTCCAGATCTTTAAGATCAGGTCCCCAGGACGGCATTGGCAGCTTATTGTAAATGTCCAGGGATTTAAGTCTGAACTCTCTCATCCAATCCGGATCATTTTTTTCATCTGATATCTCTTCTATTATTTCTCTTGTGAGACCAGAACCAGTTTTATAACTGGATTTATCTTCATTTTTTATATCGTAAATACTTCTTCTTACATCTTCTATATAAGTTTTTTCTTTTTCCAATAAAAACACCTTCCTTATTAAGACAATCCGCTAGACCAGTGCCTTAAACTTATCGTACCCATTTTTCTCTATCTCTTCAGCCAAAGATGCATCCCCTGTTTTGACTATTCTTCCATCTACTAGTATGTGAACATAATCCGGCTTTAAATTCTCCAAAATGCTGTTGTGATGCGTAATTACAAGTATGGAATTATCTTCTGTTCTAAATTTGCTTACTCCCTCCGACACTATTCTAACTGCATCCACATCAAGTCCTGAATCCGTTTCATCCAGCATAGCAAGTTTAGGCTGAAGCACTGCCATCTGAAGTATCTCATTCTTTTTCTTCTCTCCGCCTGAAAATCCCACATTCAAATATCTCTTTGCATAACTTTCATCTATTTTTAAAAGCTTCAATTTTTCCTTCAATAATCTTCTAAAGGCCAATATACCGCTTCTTTCTCCTGTAACAGCAGCTTTAGCACTTCTCAAGAAATTTTCAACAGTTATTCCCTGTATCTCCTGTGGATACTGAAAAGACATAAATATCCCCCGCCTTGCCCTTTCATCCACTTTTAAATCATTTATTTTTTCCCCTTCAAACACTATATCTCCTCCCGATATAGCATAATTGGGATGACCCATTATAGTATTTACAAGAGTAGACTTTCCTGCCCCATTAGGTCCCATTATTGCATGTATCTCACCTGCTTCAATTTCAAGATTGAGTCCTTTCAATATCTCTTTATCCTCGACTTTTGTCCTTAGATTATTTATTGTCAACAATTTTTTTCCCATTTTATCTCTCCTTTATATCCGAGTATTTGAGTCATATTTAATTTCAAAAATCAGATACAATCTATATGAGCACTTAGATGAGATAAATACCCGACTTAAATACTCAACATTGTACCTGATTACATTTTACTATTTATTTAGAGGATAATCAACAATGAAAACATTCATTTTATATTTTCTGTAAAAGTTTTTATTTTCTGATAACATTATCACATCATTTTAAATTGAAGCTGCTTTGTTTTCCCGATAATTAAAACTGTACACTATCTATTTAAGTCTTATTTTTTCTTTAGTTTCTATCTGGATTACTATTCCGTCCTGGATTACTAAAGTTATTGAGCCATAGCTTATGCTTTTTAATGATTCCAATATTTTCTTAATATACTGCTCTGAAATCTGGTTTTTTCCCTGCACAGTCTTTACCCCCATCTTCATATTACCCCCTTTATAATAATCTACAGATAAAAAACTAAAAAATAATCCCCTTCAGAAGAAGAGGATTATTTACTACGATAAACATAAAAGATTAAAATTTTACCTTTACCTCATCTTCCAGAACTGAGTTCTGATGGACTTAGCACCTTACATGTAATGCGCACATGGGTTGCTGAAACTTCATCGGGCCATTCCCTAAGTTTCTCTTGATAAGGATCACCTATTAAATTATTAATTAACATTATATATTAAAACATATCCAGGGTCAATTGATATTTAAATTAAATTTCAGCTTATTATTTATATGTTTCCAATATATTGCTGTATATATCTTCCGCCAGCGTCAATCCACCATTATATCCCACATAGCTCCTGTTTAACACCAGCCTGTGCATAACCGGCAGTGATATATTTACTCCAAATCCATTTAACTCCCGCACCATATCTCTATCCCAGGAACTTCCAAGAATCAGCGGTTTATAGCTGCCATGAGGATATTTCCTCAACCTCTCATGTATTTTCCCTCCATCTATTTCAAATATCACTTTGGATGAAACCCCATCAGATAAGTGCTCAAACTCATGTTCTATTGCCTCTCTATATTCTTCTGGAGTATCATCTGTAATATACTGCTCTCCCGGAACAATTCCAAGTTCATTCACCAAAAATTTGCTGATTCCAAGTGCATAAAAGGAATCCGTTATATTGAAAAATCTATCTGCCATATCATATCTGAACTCTATGAAAAAATCCAGTGATCTTTCAATATAATAATAAAATCTCTTTTCCTCTCTATTTATAAATTCCTCTACATTCTTCTTATCCAATTGAGCAAATTCTGCAACAGTTCTTAAAAAACTGCTGGTCTCCTTCGCCCCTATAGGCAGTACTGGATAATGCAGATAGGGAGTACCATATTTTCCCTTAAGGTGCTTTGCAATATCCAGTCCCACCCAGGGAGAGAGAACCAAATTAAACTGGGCATCGGGAATTGTCCTCCATTCATCCACACCATTGGATTCTGTCCCAAAAAGTATATTTACCTTCAATCCTATTTCCTGGAGTAATCTTTTTATCTCCATCAAATTTCCTGTCCAAAATGAATCCTGATAAGGCAGTACGGACCAGACATTTACAAGTCCTTTTTCCACCTGTGCTTTTTTTTCACCTACAAACTGGTCTATAATGGCTTTAACCACCAGTTCATGTCCTTTAAAATTGCTTCCTTTAAATCCACCTGTTTCCGCATAAACTATTGGGATTCCTCTACTTTTATATTCACCAACTATCTGTCCTACGTCATCTCCTATTATATCCGCAGTACATCCTGTCAAAACTACAAATAGATCGCCCTTTAAAACCTTTAAAGACCCATCTATTACCTGCTTCAATCTTTTTTCTCCTCCAAACACAACTTCTCTTTCAGTCGTATTGGTACACGGGACTGCACTTCCTCCTGAATACCCTATACCTTGATATCCTGACCCAATACTCAGTCCATCATATAATTTGATTCCACAGCCCGGTCCAGAATGTATTATTGGAATAGCCCTTTTAATGGCCAGCACCGACTGCTCTGCTCCCAGTGCACAATAATGTCTGGGCTGTTCAACTATTTTAACTGTCCTGGTCATTATGTTCACCTCCTAAAAAACTATAAGGATCCTGTTTCAACCACCAATCAGTGTAAGGTAATTCGCAATGACTGGCAATATTTTTTACAAATTCTCTGGTTGCCAGTACATCTACTATTTTATTTCCATAATTTATCAAGCCTTCATATCCCAGTCCGAATTGTTCATCCCCCATCAAAAATGTGGGTATGCCCAATTTGGGTCCCCAGGAAGACATGCCGCCGTGTCGGGCTACCAGTAAATCCGGCTTCAATTTATTTAATATATTTACCAATTCAAAAGGCTGCTTATTGCAGATATCAAAATTTTTAATATCCCCATAGCTCTTCACTACATGACCTAAACTGTCACTTCTAGGATCCCGGTTGTCATAGCAGGGATCATGGTGAAATATAGCCGCCCCAACTACATCCATGTGGAGATCTTTTAGAAGTGCTATAAGGCTGTGTCCATGAGCTGCTCCTGCAGTAACATATACTCTTTTTCCTTCCAATTTGCGTCTCAGCTTTTCAAGTGGATCTGCAATTTTATTTTTTTCAGCTTTTATAAGCCTCTCCACTTCCAGTTCTTTTCCTGTAGCCTTTCCCAGTTCTGTGAACCATATATCCGTACCTTGAATTCCATAAGGAGGTGGTGATTTGATTTCAGTTACTCCATATTCCTGCTCCAGCCCGGCAGCCAAATATGTCCCCAGCGTGGGACATATTTGTACTGTAGCTGCAGCTTCAGATATCTTTTCCAGCTGTCCTACAGTTGAAAAGGGGACAATGTAATTGGGTTTCAGGCCTATGCGTCCAAATAAATCGGTAAATATATCACTGCCCCAAAAATTAATCACATTTATCACATCTTTTCTTTTCTCCACCGGCGGTTTGACAATTTTTCGCAGTATTCCATGATATGCAGCGTCAAAACCTGTTGTCCAAATCCTTGATCTGAATCCTTCGCAGGATATATATATTACAGGTATTCCCAACTTTTCCTGCAGCTTATCGGTTGCTCCTTCTACATCATCTCCGATAATTCCAGAAGCACAGGAGGTAGTTACAAAAATTGCTTTTGGGTTAAATCTTCTATAAGCTTCTTCTACAGTTTTTTCCAGTTTGAAAATCCCACCATATATCATATCTTTTTCTTCAAGATTGGTATTTAGCAGCCTGACATTTCTCAAAGGCAGATCTCTTTTTCTCTGTCCTACCCGGTTTGTGAAATTATAATCCTGAAAATCAGCTGAGCATCCTATAGGTGCATGATTTACAACTACCGCATCCTGTATCATAACCAGCTGGCACAATGCATTACCAGAACTGCATCCCAGACATTGGCTGAAACTCCTCCTCTTATCACATAACTTTCCATTTCTGGAACTGCTGCATAATTGTCCAGCAGTTCCACCAAATCCTGTAATTGAACCCAGCCTGGATTCTCTTGTCTCCACTTCTGGTGATTTTATATTAATACTCAATACTATGCCTCCCTTTTAAAAAGCCGGTACTACTGCAACTCCATACTTTTTCTTTATAAAATTCTTTACATCCTCTGAATTAAGTGCCTTTACTATAGCTTTTATTTCCTTCTTATTTTCATCACCTTTTCTCACAACAATAAGATTGGCATAAGGTGACTTGCTGTCTTCCCTGAACAATGCCTTATTGGGATCCAATTTTGCTTCCAGCACAAGATTTGTGTTTATTATTGAACCATCCACATCCGGAAGTACTCTAGGAAGCTGAGCTGCATCAACCTCTGCAAACTGTAAATTCTTTGGATTTTCTGCAATATCCGAAGGTGTAGCACTGTAATTGGCTATTCCGGATTTCAATTTAATCAATCCCTGTGTTTCAAGAAGTTTCAATGCTCTATATTCATTAGACGGGTTATTAGGTATGGCAATTTTAGAGCCACTTTTAAGCTCATCCTTGGATTTAATTTTATTGGAATAAAATCCTATAGGTTCTACATGAACTTTTCCTGCCACTGCAAAATCATATCCTTTCTCCTTAGCTACGGATTCTAAATAAGGCAGATGCTGAAAATAATTTGCATCTATCTGTTTTTCCTGCAAAGCTGGATTTAACTGATCCTCGTCATCAAGTACCACCACATCCAAATTAATTCCTTCTTTCGCCAGAGCAGGTTTCACATGATTTAAAATTTCCGCATGTGGTACCGCTGCAGCTCCTATCTTCACTGTAACACTCTTGCTCTTGCCGCCTTCGCTGCTTGTGCTCTTCGAATCACTGCTGCTCCCGCAGCCTGAAAACAATCCTACTGCCAGCACCAGTATCAATGATATTACACTTTTCTTTTTCATATTAATCCATCTCCCTTAAAATAATAGTCAGTCAAACTTATACCTTTTTTTATTCAAATATCTAGAAATATGGTCTCCTGAAAACTGTATGATCTGCACCAGACAAATTAACAGTACAACAGTAGCTACCATAATATCTTTACGAAATCTTTCATAGCCAAAGCGTATTGCCAGGCTTCCCAGGCCTCCTGCCCCTATGGCCCCGGCTACAGCAGTAAATTCAATAATGGATATTATTGAGATTGTAATTCCTCTTACAAGAGAAGGCAGTGCTTCCGGTATTAAAACCTTCCATATGATTTGAAAAGGCTTTGCCCCTACAGCCAAAGCTGCTTCAATCTTTCCCCATTCCACCTCTTCTACGGACGTTTCAATAATTCTAGCTAAAAAAGGTGCTATTCCTATGGATATTGGAACAATAGCCGCTTTCATTCCCAAAGTAGTTCCCACAACCAATCTGGCCAGCGGCAGCAGAACTACAATCAATATTATGGAGGGAAGAGATCTTATGGCATTTACTATAGCTGCCAGCACCCTGTTTAATTTTTCATGCTCCAGAATATGACCTTTTTTAGTAACAACCAGTATAATTCCAAGCGGAAGACCTATCAGCAGTGCTATACAGCCTGATATAATTACCATTTCTATAGTTTCTGTCAATCCTTTGAGAATCAACATTTTGAAATCATCAGTCATATTACCTCGCCTCCAGTACAGTCAGCACTTGTATTGAAATTTCTCATTATTTTCACAAACTTTTTAGCAGTATCACTTTTAGGATTCAAAAATACCGAATTTGTACTTCCTGTTTCTACAATCCTGCCTTCTTCAATTACCGCCATATTATTGCATATATACTTAACTACATCCAATTCATGAGTTATAAGAAGAATGGTCAAATTAAGTTTTTTATTTATATCTCTCAAAAGCTCCAATATGGAATAGGTCGTCTGCGGATCAAGGGCCGAGGTGGCTTCATCGCTTAAAAGCACATCCGGTTCATTGGCAAGAGCTCTGGCTATACCCACCCTTTGTTTCTGGCCTCCACTTAACTGGGCAGGATAAGAATCAATTTTATCACTTAACTCCACTAAATTTAATATTTCATGTACCCTGTCTCTTATCTTTTCCTCGGAATAACCGGATATCTTCAAGGGAAAAGCTATATTTTTATATACAGTCATTGAATCAAATAAATTAAAATCCTGAAATATTATGCCAATTTTCTTTCTGGCCTCTCTAAGCTCGTCTTTATCCATGGCTGTAATATCTTTATTGCCAATTATAACTGTCCCTGAAGTGGGTTCCTCGAGCCTATTTAAGCATCGTATCATAGTGGACTTTCCAGCCCCGCTAAATCCTATTATTCCAAAAACATCTCCTTTTTCAATTTCAAGGTTTATATCCTTCAGCACTTGAACATCTCCCTTGGGAGTGCTAAACGTTTTACTCAGATTTTTTACACTTATCATATAATTGTTTTTCTCCCCCTCTCTAGAATTTAATCCAGCCATATTAAAGCAGAACAAAAAAAGAGACTAAAATCCTATAAAAAAAATAGAATTCAGTCTCCAGTTTTTCTGGTCAACCTTTAAAAATTATCCTTATTTAATTAAAATAAAAAACCCAGGAAAATCCCTGAGTCTACATTCTCAATGATTTCCTCATCTTTCAGCTTTACACTGCAGGAATTAGCACCAATGCATCAATCTGTGCTGGTTGCCGGGCTTCATAGGGCCTTTCCCTCCACCTCTCTCAATAAGTTCATTTAATATTCAATATTGTACTACTTTGTTATTTATTATATCAACCATATTAAATTATGTCAACATATCTCATAAAAATTCTAAATATATTCTTCTATCTTTTCAGTTTCCAGATTGAGTCCATTTACAACCATATCCTCTTTTAACTCTATAAGGAGGCATTTTTTCCCTCTTTTATCCACTACCTGTTTTACACTGCTCAGATCCTGAGGTCTTATGGTTATACTTGTATTTTCATTTTCGATCTTTATAGATTTGCTTTTGAAATCAGGAACCACATTTCTTGCTTTAAACTCATAATTTTCTCCACATACTTCCTGAAAAGCATTTTTAACAGATTCTACATTTTTCACACCACTTTCACTAAGCACTCTGGCCACTTCATTTACATCCAAAGTAGGATCCTCTTCTTCATCTTCTTCAAGTTTTCCACTTATTCTCTCATATACATCCTGCATGACATCCGGCTTTATTTTACCCCCTACTGCTGCACCTAATACAGTATTAAAATTTTCTTTTTCCTCTGCAGCTGTAGGTTTTATAGTGCACTCCAGCACCTTTTCTACAAAAGTTCCATTGATCTGTTTCGCCTTTGAAGAATAATATATTACCTTATTTACATCTACATACTGAGATGTAAAACTTGGAAACATAAATCCATCCAGCGGTGAATTCAAATTTATAGTCATATCCAGTGCGGAATTTGGTTTGAATTTCATCTCGGCATAATCAAATTTTAATACCTTCTTTGGAATTTCCACTTTATTCACACTGCACAGTATAAATTCCACAGCTTGTACATAATCTTCTGCTTCACTGTTTTCCTCACCCCTATTTTTTTTGCCGCCGCTGTAATATTCTGCTCTTATAAAATTTATCACTACATCTGTATCATAAGTATAATTTTGTGATATTTTATCTACTATTTTATCCCCAAATTCAGCTGTGCTCTCCTTGGAATTCAAAGCACCATACAATATCTGCTGCGTACTTTCACTGACTTCAATACCTTTTTCCTCATTCAACTCTTTAAAATCCAGTTCAAATATCTTGGAATCCAGAGATCCTGTAAGCACTTTTTTAAAATTGTTCAGATACAGCTCTCTTTTTTCTACCTCCATCATTTCAAAATGTTCCAATTCTCTGGTTATTATTTCTCCATTGTCCTTTTTGATATATACGCTGTAAACTTCTTTAATAGGCAGCATATAACTTCCCAGTTTAAACTCTTTTCTTATATCTGCCAGATCTTTTTTATTCATTTTTACATCTCCGCTCCATCAAATTAAGTAACTCTATATGTACATACTTATTTTAACAAAATATAATAATATTTGCTATAAATAAATTACTATAGTACAAATATAAAATTTTTGATACAATACATATAGTATATTTA
>NZ_PVXP01000075.1 GCF_002995845.1 Clostridium luticellarii
AATATATATTGCAACCGGACATACAGATATGAGGAAATCAATTGACGGACTGGCTGCCATCGTACAGAAGAATTTTGAACTGAATCCATTTCAGAACAGTCTGTTTCTCTTCTGCGGACGGAAGAGACAGATTCAAAGTACTGTATTGGGAAGGTGATGGATTTGTGATTCTATACAAGAGATTGGAAAATGGACATTTTCAATGGCCTAAAGATGCAGAAGCAGTAAGCTGATTCCCATGTACCGGACAGGTGATGAATTTCATACCGGAATACTCATTCAAGTGCACTTTAGTTATTTTGATATTTGAATACATAGGCCTGTTAAGAGAGGTGTTGTACAATATTAAAAATTCTTGTGCGGCAGCCTTTTTTATATTCATTAAAAAATACAATCTTTATACAATCTTTATATGCATGGTAAAATCTTAATCTTAAATTTATACAGACAATGATATATTATTGCAGAGGACTATATATCATTGTAATGTATTGGATTTGAGCCTGAGAGACAAATTTACTTTTAGAGGTGTTAAAGATGGTATTTAAATTGGGAAATTTTTTAAATGGATTAACGGGAAAGAGTTTAAAAACACAAGAATTGAAAAAGGAAAAGTTCAGTGTATTCTGGGGACTCCCTATAATGTCCAGCGATGCTATTTCGTCTGTGGCCTATGCAGGGGAGGAAATACTGTGGATACTGGTTCCAGTAATAGGACTGTTGTCTTATAAATATATGCTGTATGCTTCACTGCTTATTGTATTTTTAATGTTTATGCTGACTTTTTCTTATAGACAAACTATAGATGCTTACCCTTCAGGAGGAGGATCCTATGTTGTAGCCAAGGACAATCTTGGAACTACCGCAGGACTTATAGCCGGTGCTTCTCTTACCATAGATTATATACTTACTGTGGCGGTAAGTGCTTCAGCCGGGACTGCAGCTATTACCTCGGCAGCACCTTTTTTACTTCCCCATAGAGTTGGGATAACATTGGGACTTATAATCTTGCTTGTTATAGGAAATTTGAGAGGAGTAAGGGAGTCCTCCAAATTGTTTGGAATACCAACTTATCTTTTTATAATTTCAGTATTGTCCATGATCATCTGGGGAATAGTTAAAATACATTTTATGGGATATACGCCTGTACCGCTCTATAAGATACCTGAAGCCTCAGGAAACATAACCCTTTTTCTTTTTTTGAAAGCTTTTGCAGGTGGATGTACAGCTTTGACAGGTATAGAAGCAGTGAGCAATGGTGTTCCAAATTTCAAGGAACCTTCACAAAAACATGCCAAAATGGTACTGGGCCTTTTAGCTCTCATTGTGTTGCTGGTATTTGGAGGGATTTCCTATCTGGCTACACTTTATCATGCTGTCCCGAACTCGGAGGTAACTGTAGTTGCACAGATTTCCCAGCAGATATTTGATAAAAGTATTATGTTCTATGTAATTCAGGCAACTACTGCAGTAATACTGGTTTTAGCCGGGAATACCGCTTTTGCAGGACTTCCGCTGCTGCTGGCATTTATGGCCAGGGATGGTTATGCACCAAGACAGTTTGCAAAACGGGGAAGAAGGCTGAATTATTCCAATGGAATAGTAATGCTGGGACTATTGTCCTGTATACTGGTCATAATTTTTAAAGGGGATACACATTATCTGATACCTCTCTATGCAGTAGGGGTGTTCATATCCTTTACACTGTCCCAGGCAGGAATGTTCAGAAGATGGATAAAAAGTAGAGGCTACGCATGGAGGCATAAAGCGGCTGTAAACGGCTTGGGTGCTCTTATGACTTTTGTAACTGCAGTTATTATAGGAGCTACAAAGTTCGCCCATGGTGCCTGGGTGGTTTTTATACTGATACCTTCTGTAGTCTATGTTATGAGAAAAATAAAGCTGCATTATACTGAAGCTGCAAGACAGCTGAAGCTTCCTATGGATCAGAAACCTAAAAAAATAGATTTTGCTTCACAGAAAAGATATGTGATAGTGCCTATAGATGCTCTCAATAAATCCTTTTTAAAGGCGCTGAATTATGCCAGAACTATATCGGACAATATAATAATATTCCATGTTTCCGTGGACGATGCTGCTACAGAAAAACTTCTTAAAAAATGGCATCAATATGGTGTGGATATACCCATAGTAGTCAAGAAATCACCTTATAGGAGCATAGTGGGGCCTCTGGTTAAATTCATAGAATCGGAAGAGTATGCTGCAGGCTCAAAGGACACTGTAACGGTAGTCATGCCACAGTTTGTGGTCACAAAGTGGTGGGGAAACATACTGCATAACCAGACTTCCCTGTTCATTAAAACCATGCTGCTGAAAAGAAGAAATATAGCCATAGTAACTGTGCCTTATATAATAGACGAGGGCTAAGATTCCATAGATATAGGGAATATATTAAATAAAAAGTGCATTTTGAAAGAGTCAAAAAGTTACCTTAATGCTGGTAACGTGCCCTTGTAGGGCTTAAGAAAAACCACCAGCTAAGCTGGTGGATATTTATTTTAAAGCCTATCCTTTCTCAAGACTGTATTTATTATTGATTTTTATTTACAAAATCTTTTCCTATGTTCCAGCACTTCCCAATAACCGTTCCAGTACTTAAGTATTGTGCGTTCTGAAATTCAAATAGGACAGGACTTGCTTTTTCATAGTCGATTTTATCTTTCTCATTCAGATATTCCTCCTGCACATAGGTATTAACTGGCTTCAGAATATAATTTTTAAAATTTCCAATTTCAAAAGAATCAATAACATTACATTCCATGGAGACTGGAGCTTCATCAATGATGGGAGCAGTCTTAAGCTCTCCAAAATGATATCTGAATACACCCGATTTATCTGTGTTTGCACCCTTGGCAATTCCACAATAATCAGCCGATTTCAGCATTGACTGATTCACAAGGCTTACAGAAACAGTTTTGTTTTCCCTGATGCCGCGGTCTGAAATTTCATGTGCCTTGTCTATACTAATTAAAAATGTCCCATGCTCGACAATGCCAACATGTGCAATTGTAAGAAAGTTCACTTTTTCATCAACAACCACCCCGACAACTGTTACTGGTGTAGGGTATAATCCCATGACTGAACCAATATTTTTCTGCATATTTTCACACTCCTTATATTTTCACTGTTTAAATTTGCTTTTTATATTTTGCTATGCTATTATTTTATCATGTAATTTATATATAGCAAGAATGTACTTTTTTGTAACATACTATCTAAAATGATATTTAGGAGGTTTTATTTTATGATTGAACTGAAATATAGCTGTCCTGTAGAGGCCACTCTCAGTCAGATTGGCGGAAAATATAAAGCAATTATTTTATACTACTTGTTAGCAGACAAAGTGCTCCGCTTTAACCAATTGCAAAAATATATTCCAAAAGCAACTCCTAAGATGATGAGTCAGCAGCTACGCCAACTGGAATCAGATGGTCTCATAAACAGGAAGGTTTATCCCGTTGTCCCTCCTAAGACAGAATATTCTCTCACTGAACGTGGAAAAACCCTTGCCCCAGTTATTAATTCCATCTGTAATTGGGGATGTACTTACATGGCAGGACAGTTCTGACATTGTGTAGGGATTGGGAGAATAAATTTTGAATTTATGAGGAGCAAGACGTTATAAGTAAATATACTTTTTATGGGAATATGTTCAAAATAATGGGAGTCTATTAGTAAAACTATCTTTTACTGAAATACATAATAAAGAACTGACTCAATATGGATACCAATTTGAAAGAAATTCTCTTAAAGAACAGGCAGTAATTTTTAATAGAATTGATTAAAAGTTATAAATGTTTAATTTGCAGCTGAAGGTGAATTTTTCTTTTCTCAAAGGTAATTTCTCCGTGTAATTTTAAAAGATAATTAATTTGGAATATACCAATAAGTGTCCATTCCATCGCCTTGAATGACTGCTCCTTTTGGTACTTCCATAACTGCATGAACCATAGTATCAAAATCAACAGTTGACATGCCTAGATTACACCAAGCAAATACAAATAATACACTATTCAATGTAGCATGGGTTAAAGGAATAAATAACCAAGTGATAAATGGAATAATCCCTAATACAAAAGATGGAAAAAATGCTATAAATATATATCGCCGCTTCGGAACTGGATAAGTTGACATTACACCCAGCCCGGCATTGGAATAAAATATTTCTACTTCGGCTCCTGCTGGGTAGGCAACAGCATGAAAAAATTCGTGAATTATTAAAGATGAAAAACCTAATATGATTCCTAAATACTTTCCGAAATATGTAAATATAAGTCCGTGTGTGATAAATTTGGATTTTATAAATAGAAGAAATATTCCTAATAAAAGAATTGGAACGATAGCAATGTAGTATTCCAATTTAAATTTTGCATCATATATTTTTCTTTATAAACCTAGAAGAGTATTTTTTAAAAGTTGTTTATGAGTTTAGACAGATTAAATTTCATTTTTAGGGAGATTTTTATTTTTACGTAGTGTATATATATGAAAAAATAAATTGCAATTTATTAATTTGATATGTGAGCTTTGAAAATATCATATAATGAGGGGGCAACAATTTGAAAATTAATGATACTAAAGTTAGAATTTATGTAGATATAAATTATAATAAAAATTTAATGATGGGACTTCCCAAAAATACTTCTGTCAAAGATCAATTTTTTGAACTTGATGAAAGGTGGTCCAAGTATTCTGTGAAACATATTTGGGTTACCAATGCACCTGTTAAGGTAAGGATTTGCTCGGAATACAGCCACTTCAATTTCATGATATAGCCATTCATCATTCAAAAATAATTATAGTAGTTGATGAAACAGTTGGGCGGAAGATGGATATATGGAAATTATAGTGGGTATAACGGGAGCAACAGGAGTTATCTATGGAGTAAGGCTTGGTGAAATATTGAAGAATATTGAAAATATGATGAAACTTTCAAAAATAGGTGTAAGGATACTTCCACCCATGCCTGCATTTTACAATAACCCTTCTACGATAGATGATATTATACTTCAGCTTATATATTTCCGTCAAAAGAAGTATAATAAAATTATGGAGGTGTTATGTGTGGATTATATAACAACAAAAGAAGCAGCGAAAAATTGGGGAATCACAGACAGAATGGTAGTGTACTATTGCTCTGCTGGGCGAATTAGGGGGGCTAAAAAAATAGGAAATACATGGCTTGTTCCGGATAACGCGGAAAAACCAGCTGATGGAAGGTATAAAACCGGTAAAGCAAAGGATGATGAAAATAAATGAAACGGATATTTTTGGTTGAGGACGATAAGGCAATTGCCAGAAACCTTGTGTTCTTGCTACGTTCAGAGGGATTTACAGTCACCCATGTCCCTACGCGGAGTGACGCTTCTGACGCGCTTGCAGGAAATAAATTTGACTTGGCGTTGATTGATATTTCTTTGCCTGATGGAAATGGCTTTACGGTTTGCACGGAAATCAAAGAAGTGCAAGATCTTCCCGTTATCTTTCTTACGGCTTCCGGCGATGAAGCAAGTGTTGTTACCGGGCTGAACATGGGCGCAGACGACTACATCACCAAGCCTTTTCGTCCGCGTGAACTGATCGCACGAATCAAAACCGCCCTGCGAAAAAGTGGACGTTCTCCGTCGGCTTTTGAAATCTGCGGGATTCATGTCGATATGGCAAGCGGTGTTGTGAAAAAGGACGGCAGTGAAATTTTCCTTTCAGCTTTAGAATACCGATTGTTGTTGGTGTTTATTAATAACCCCAAAAGTATTATCACAAGGAGCAGGCTGCTTGACGAATTGTGGGATGCTGCGGGCGAGTTTGTCAATGACAATACATTGACCGTGTATATCAAACGTTTGCGGGAGAAGATAGAGAACAACCCATCAAGCCCGCAAATAATTTTGACCGTTCGCGGGACGGGATATAGATTGGGGGATAGGTATGCTTCGGAATAGAGAGTTTCGGCAGTTTGCCGTTTTGTTCTTCTTAATAGCTGCTGCCGCTGTGACGCTGGGATTTGCAATCAATAGGTTGGCTGGAATCCTTGCTATTGCTTCCGCCTCCGCCTTTGGAACAACGTTTTTTGCGTTTACCAAAGCCCGATATAAAAGCATTGCGCAGATTTCAGATCAAATCGATCTTGTGCTTCATAACGCTGACCGTCTTTATATAGGTGAATCAGATGAGGGTGAACTTTCCATTCTACAAAGCGAGATAACAAAAATGACATTGCGTATTCGAGAGCAAAACGACGCGCTGAAAAAAGAAAAAGAACATCTTGCCAATTCGCTGGCTGATATAGCCCACCAACTCCGCACCCCTCTAACATCCGTAAACATTATTCTGTCATTGTTAGAGAATAATCCTGATGAAAATAAACGGAAAGCATTGATACGGGAAACAAAGAAATTGTTTGTACAGATGGATTGGCTGCTTACTTCCCTATTGAAATTATCTCGCCTGGATGCGGGAATTGTGGCTTTCAAAAGTGAGCAGATAGATATGAACACTTTGATAAGCTCTGCGCTTCATCCGTTTTTGATCTCAATGGAGCTGCATAATATTGCTTTGCAAATAGACGTGCCGGAAGGGATAATCATTCAGTGTGATTCTGGTTGGCTTTCGGAAGCAATTCAAAATATCCTCAAAAATTGCATAGAAAGTGCAGGCGAGAACGGGAAGATTGAGATTGTTTGCGAGAACAATCCATTGTTTACTGAGATTGCCATCCACGATAGCGGTGCGGGTTTTGGAAAAGAAGATTTACCCTGCTTATTTGACAGGTTTTATCGTGGGAAAAACCCAAACGCTACAGGATACGGAATTGGATTGGCTCTCTGCAAGATGATTATAATACGGCAGGGAGGGACGATTACCGCAAAAAATCATCCGCAAGGCGGTGCGATATTTTCCGTACGTTTCCCAAAGTGACGAATCTCTCACCTGAAAGTCACAGAGATGTAAGTTGAAAGTTCTATTATATGGGTAAGCTATGAAAAAGGAGGATCACATAATGGAGTTTTTAAAAACAAAAGATTTATGCAAGGTCTACGGCAAAGGTGAAAATAAGGTTACCGCCCTTGACCATGTTTCGCTTACAATCCCAAAAGGGGAATTTACCGCAATCATCGGTTCCTCCGGTTCCGGCAAATCCACATTGCTTCACATTATTGCCGGTGTGGATGTGCCGACAAGCGGAAAAGTATATTTGGACGGTCAGGATGTATATGCCCAAAGCAATGAAAAACTTGCTATTTTCCGAAGGAGGCAGGTCGGACTGATTTACCAGTTTCACAACCTCATTCCCACTTTGAATGTGGTGGAAAACATCACCTTGCCTATCCTGATGGACAAGCGAAAAGTTAACGAGGAACGGCTGAATGACTTATTGGAACTGCTTGGGCTAAAGGACCGAAAAACACATTTACCCAATCAGCTTTCAGGTGGTCAGCAGCAGCGTGTTGCCATCGGGCGTGCTTTGATGAATGCACCGGCAGTCATGCTTGCCGACGAGCCCACCGGCAGTTTGGACAGCCAGAATGGACATGAAATCATCAAACTGTTGAAAGAAAGCAATAAAAAATACAATCAGACCCTTATTATCGTCACACATGATGAAAACATCGCTTTGCAAGCAGACCGCATTGTCGGCATATCAGACGGTAAAGTAGTGCGAGACGAGAAGGTGAGAACATGAATATTTTTAACAAAATCACCCTGCAAAGTATGAAAAAGAGCCACACACGGACGATTGTAACGGTAATCGGAGTTGTCCTGTCTGCCGCCCTGATTACGGCAGTCACTACCTTTGGCGTTTCTCTGCTGAACTATATGGCAAGTGGTGCTGCTCAGAAATATGGCGGCTGGCACATCAAATTTGAGGATGTGGATTCTTCTTTCGTAGAGAGACAGGCAAGTAACGACAAAGTTGCGAACACCGAAACATTTGAAAATATCGGCTATGCAAAACTTGATGGTGGAAAAAATCACAACAAACCGTATCTTTTTATCGCCGGATTTAGCAGGAAAACCTTTAATGCCATACCAATTACGCTGCTTTCCGGCAGGCTGCCGAAAAACAGCGGGGAGATTCTTGTTTCGGGGAGCGTCATGACAAAGAGCGGCGTTCAGTTCCAGGTGGGCGACACGTTTACCCTTGCTGTCGGGAACCGCATGGAGGCCAACAAAAGTCTCGGTCAACACGATCCTTACATTCCCGGGAAAGAAACTTTTGTGCCAAAAGCAGAGAGGACTTACACGGTGGTCGGTATCTGCCAAACTCCCCACTTTGATGAAGATTCTGCGCCGGGATATACCTTAATCACAACCGCAGATGCAGCAGACACGGCGGATGATCTCAGCTTATTTGTCACGCTGAAAGAACCGCATGAAGTTCATGCTTACGCAAAAAGTACAGCTGGAAACCATGCTTATATCTTGAATAATGATGTGCTGCGTTTTATGGGCCTTTCGGATGATTCGAGCGATAAGGCGTTCAATGCACTTCTGTACTCAGTTGGTGGCATTGTACTTCTCATCATCATGATTGGTTCGATTTTTCTAATTTACAATTCATTCAACATATCCTTGAACGAGCGCACACACCAGTTCGGGATTCTCTCGTCGGTGGGAGCCACAGCAAAGCAACTGCGCCATTCGGTGCTGTTCGAAGGGCTTTGTATCGGTGCCATTGGCATCCCGATTGGTGTTCTCGTTGGTATAGCTAGTATCAGACTTGTGATTGGCGTTGTCGCCAAGAACTTCGCAAACATTCTCTACGCCGATGTACCTTTGACCTTGACGGTGTCCGCTCCCGCAATCCTC
This sequence comes from Clostridium luticellarii, assembly GCF_002995845.1. Lineage (GTDB taxonomy): Bacteria > Bacillota > Clostridia > Clostridiales > Clostridiaceae > Clostridium_B > Clostridium_B luticellarii. Next base: position 8,833 of record NZ_PVXP01000075.1, read on the forward strand.
GCAGCAGTGGTCACCAGCATGATCACAATCCTGATTTCAGCCGATATTCCGGCTCGCAAGGCTGCCAATACGCCCGTGATGGAGTGTATTCGTCAGATGAACGAGGTCAAAATCGAATCCAGAACTGTGAAAACGTCAAAACTCGCGGAGCGTATTTACGGTTTGGAAGGAACTCTTGCATTAAAGAACTTTAAGAGGAACAAAAAGCGCCACCGCAGCATTGTTCTATCACTTGTTTTAAGTGTAGTGCTATTTATATCGACCAGTGCGTTTGTAACAGATTTGAAACAGGCGTCGGCGGGTGCAAAAGAGGGTACTACTTATGATATCGGTTTTGGCACACATGATATGAACGACAGCGAAATGTTGCAGCTTTACAACAAATTAAAAACCGCCGATGGCGTTTACGAAAGCTCGTATCAAGTTGTTATGAAGTATTCCTGCGCTGCCAAGGGCAGCGACCTTTCAGACGCTTACAGAAAATCCGTGGGTTTACATTCGTCGGATGAAACGGTAAATATGCCAATGACAATCCAGTTTCTTGATGACAGAGCCTATCTGAATATTATCAAAGAATTGGGCTTGCCCGCAGAGGAATATATCGGACAAAATGCAAAAATAATCGCCGTTGCCAAAATGCAAGACCGCGGCAATCAGGAGAAGGTCGACCAGCTCCCCGATGTGTTCGAGGGTTCTTCCATGAATTTTACCATCGTTCCCGAAACAAATGGCAAGCCGAAAACGGAACATGGGCAAAACGTAAGCATTAGGTTTGTCAATACCGTGCCGCCTGATACACCACCGATGACAGGAACCTCCGAGCGGCGACCATACACTTTTAGTGTGATTGCTCCCTATTCGCTCAAAGACAAGATTGTTCCCTCCGATACCTCGTCGGATATCATGGTGAAGGGCATGTCCTTTCAGTCAAAGAATCCATCGCAGTCGGTGACTGAAATGAAAACGATGATTCAGGGTGCGGGGATCACGGCCTCGTATATCATTTTGAATACGTCTGAAATGCTTGATCAGAGCCGCAATATGATATTCATTTCCAACGTGTTTGCTTATATTTTTATCATTATGATTTCGCTGATTGCGGTTGCCAATGTGTTCAACACGATTTCCACGAATATCAAGCTGCGCCGGCGGGAGCTTGCCATGCTCCGCTCTGTGGGGATGTTTGACCGCGATTTCCAAAAGATGATGAATTTCGAGTGTGCCTTTTATGGCTTGAGAGCATTGCTCTTCGGTCTTCCCATAGCGGCAATCTCTTCTTGGCTGATTTACAAAGGAATGGTAGTCGGTGGAGCGGACAATATCGATTTTGTGTTTCCATGGGGCAGTATGGCAATCAGCATATTCAGTGTGCTCTTTATCGTGTTCATTACAATGCTGTATGCCATTAGCAAGATAAAAAAAGAAAATATCATTGACGCGCTGCGGGATGACATGGATTGATTTAAAATCGTCCCAAATGAGAGATATTTTTATGAATTTATCGTCCAGTGAAATTAGGAAGTGTGCAAAGTGAATCAAATATTTCTAAACGTGCAATTGAAGATGTTGAAAAGAATATGAATAAACTCAATAGTAACATAGAAGCATCATCTGCACGTATGGAGGAACTTTCGGGAATGAGTATGGATTTGTGTAAAACCAAATCTATACTTATTTCCTATTCTCTATTTTAACGTTTCAAATGAATATCCCTGAGATTTAAAATATTCTATGATCTGGGGAAGTGCTTGTACAGTAGTAACTTTGGCGGGTGCATCATGCATCAGCACAACTAAATGATCATGATTAGCATACTGCTTGACCTTGCTAACTAAATTCACTACATGAACTGCATTGTGTTCAGCATCACCAGTTAAATCATTCCAATCAACATATCGGTATCCATTTTCTTTTGCTTCTCCCCTAAAGGGTTCCAATCTTTTGCCAAAAGAACCTCCAGGAAACCTTATAAGTTTTAAATCATATATTTTTTGCAAATGATACATTAAATTTCTATAATTATTTATTGAATAAAGACAAACATAAAATTAGAATCAAATTATTGAAAATATTAAACTATAATAATATAAAAGGTACTTTTTTTGTAGTCGGAATAAAAGTCGCCATGTTGTATTAAGCATGCTGTGAATTTGTTTGAGTCTATTGACTTATTTGGAAAGATATATTATACTATTTTAACAAACCGCTGGTCGGTTTGTTAAAGCGGTATAAGGAGGCAGAAGATGAAAAGAGAAGAACAAGCTCTAAACACGAAAAAGAGGATTGTTGTTGCTTCTACAAAATTATTTCTTGAAAAAGGATATGATCATACTACAATACAGGATATTATGGATGCTACAAATCTTTCAAAGGGAGCATTATACCATCATTTTAAAAGTAAGCAACAGATTTTGGAATGCCAAACTAATTACGAGCAGGAATCAATTACGAATTATTTAAAGATGATGGTAGAAAATCGGAAATTGACAGCCAAACAGAAAATTGAGAATATCATAGATCATTTGTCTACAAATGAAGCTTTGTTCCAATTAACCAGGGATCGCTGGGCGGAAAAAGTGCCTTTTGCATTGTTGAATACTTTAAGAAATACCTTAAATGTATTGGCAGATTACATTACAGAAATTTTGTATCAGGGAAACTCAAATAAAGAGTTTAACTGCATATATCCCAAAGAAATTGCTAGTACTTTGATGCTTTTGATGGATGTGTGGCTCGATCCAATAATTGTGGATTGTAACTATGAAGAAGTGTGCAGTAAAGTTGATTTTATTATTTTGTTTTTAAAAAAATTTGATGCCCCTGTTGTTAGTGATGAAAAGGGTGAAGAAATTAAAAGGAGATTACGATGCCACTATGTTTAATCAAAGAAAAATTTTGATGGTGAATCTGCCATTTTCAGGCCATACAAATCCAACTTTAGAATTGGCAAAAACATTTGTATCCTTGGGACATAAAGTTGATTATGTACATTCGCCTGACTGGAAAAAAAAGATAGAGAAAACAGGAGCAGACTTTATACCTTATGATGGTTATCCTGCTACGTTGTCTCCATCTAAAAAAGAAATTAAAAGTTGGTGGGCTGCTTATCGGACAGTAAAAAGGGTTGGGAAGGAATATGACTGCTTAATATATGAAATGCTATTTTTACCAGGCAAATCATTGGCTGACCAATTAGGAATTCCGGTTTTTCGTTTATTTTCCACTTTTACACTTAATGAAAAAGTGCTAAATGATTTCGGTAAAACCGGCGGTTGGTATATGACGTCCTTATTTCGCTATCCACTTCTTTACAGTTTGGTTTCTAATTTTCTAAAAAGAAAATTCAATCTGCGGTATGGAGACATAGCAAAGGAAATGGTAGATAATGCCCCTAAACTCAATTTTACTTATACAATTAAAGAGTTTCAGATTTATCCGGATGATTTTGATGATAAACATTACAAGTATGTTGGTCCAGCAGTAGAAAGTCGTGATGAAGGTAATTTCGATTTCACAAAGATGGACAAACCAATCATATATATTTCTCTTGGAACATTACTAAACACTTCAGCAAAGTTTTTCCGGAAATGTATTAAAGCATTTCAGAATCAACCGGTTTCTGTAATTATGTCCATTGAAAATATTGTGACGAAAGAGCAGCTTGGAAAGATACCGGACAATTTCTTTATTTATACATTTGTACCACAGTTAAAAGTATTGCAAAATGCTTCGCTCTTCATCACTCATGGTGGCATGAACAGTGTAAATGAGGCACTATTTTATGGTGTCCCAATGTTGGTAATACCTATTGGAAATGATCAACCCACAGTTGCACGACAAGTTGAGATTCTACATTTAGGGAAATATATGGATAGAAAAAACTTGGATGCTAGGTCATTGCAAACTGCATCTGCAGAAATTTTAGGTAACAATATCTATAAGGACGTACTAAAACAATTTCAGGTAAAGTCTCAGTCTGCAGGTGGAAATATGAAAATTGCCCAGCAGATATTAGCAGAGTTAAATTAATCGGAGAGAACTGATTTCTTTTTGAAAAATTAGGGTTTGTATTAATTGTTGTACTTTAAACCAATTTGTTTAAAAATCATATATATGTAAATAATTACATAATGAAGGAAATTATGATATTAATTATTTATATTGGAGGAAGTGTAGTGGAAAAAGAACAATATCCCCGGGACTGCAATGAATGTAAGATTTTTACCATTATGAAAAGTGAGAAACTTATAGGTGGTATGTGCTGCTACGGATGTCCAAATAGGAGAAAAATAAATGAAGTTACTCAATAGTACTGTGAAAAAGTTAATGTATAATTATAAAGAATAAATTAAATAGGCTGATCGAGTAACGGAAGTGCTATTCTACATAGAGTAGTGCTTTTTCATTTTATGGAGGTGTTTTTTATTTAATATATCAGTGGTGATACTTATAAAAGATTTCATGTATTTTGGCTGATTAAAAGTAATACATTATTAATTTTAAGTTAAATTAATAAATAATTAGTTGTATAATACAACAATTGTATGATACAATTAATTTGAGGTGATCCTATGAAAGAAACCGAAAGTAGTTATTTAAGAGAGCTAATTAGAGTATTAGTAAGAAATTTAGGAATATTGGAGAAAGGAGATTCAGTTTGTTGCGGTGTAACTATTCCGCAATGCCATGCTATTGTGGAAATTGGAAGAGCACAAAAAATTTCTTTAAATAGGCTTGCTGAAATATTGACTTTGGATAAAAGTACAATGAGTAGGACAATAAACAATCTTGTTGAAAATGATTTTGCAATCAGGGAACTGCATTCAGATGACAGACGATTTGTAACAATAAAGCTTACAGATAAGGGAATAGGTGTATTTAAAAATATTGAGGGAAGCATGGAAGAATATTATAGAAAAATTTTAAGATCTATACCTGAACATAAGAGGGAACAAGTACTTGAAAGTTTAAAATTGCTTGTTAAAGCTGTAAATCAAAATAAATGTTGTTGAGACCAGCTAGTAATAGTCAATAGAAATTATAAAAAAATTTATGAGTAAAAAATTGCATCACAAATAATCCATTGAAAAATACGAACGATGGAATTATTTGTAAGACAGTTGAACTTTTAGTTTTT
>NZ_PVXP01000076.1 GCF_002995845.1 Clostridium luticellarii
GAAGGGAGAAGGAGTTTCCTAAATTAGAGCCCAAATCTTTGATTTGGTGCGAATCGCTTACTCATTCGACCGAAGGGAGAAGGAGTTTCCTAAATTAGAGCCCAAATCTTTGATTTGGTGCGAATCGGTTAAGCAGACATACAAAATCTTTGATTTTATATTTGAATATAGTTTGAACTCTGAGCGTTGCATAATTGACTATTTGATTGTGCAAAAGCTCTTTTTTTGTGCATAATAATTAAGAATATGGAAAAAATATAAAATATCCGCAAGAGAGGGTGCATAATTTTGAAAAAAAAGACAGAAAAAAATTTGATAATAATAGGAGGAGCTGAAGACAAGACCGGCGAAAAAAAAATATTGAAAGAAGTCTGCAGTAGATTGAAGAAGCAAGAGGATACACTCGTTGTTGCAACTATTGCATCCGAAATGCCGGAGGAGCTAGGAGATGAATATAAAAAGATATTTCAAGAATTGGGAATAAAAAATATAAAGATATTGACCATAAGGAGTAGAAAAGATGCCTTTGATATAAACAATATAACTCTTATAGAAAATATTGCACTGATGTTTTTCACAGGAGGGGATCAGCTTAGGATAACAAGCCTTATAGGAGGTACTCCTCTGTATGCCAAAATTCAAGAATTATACCGGGAAGGATGTACTTTTGTGGGAACTTCTGCAGGAGCTTCTGTTATGAGTGACACTATGATAATAACAGGCCCTGACGAGGAGTCTCCTAAAAAATGCACTTTAAAGATGGCACCGGGCCTGGGGTTAATAAAAGGTGTAATTATTGATCAGCATTTTGCACAGAGGGGCAGGATAGGAAGGCTTCTTGTGGGAATAGCAGAAAATCCCCAGAGCCTGGGTATCGGCATAGATGAGGATACGGCAATTATGGTTAGAAATAGTGATGAATTCACAGTGATGGGTTCAGGAGCAGTTTATGTAATAGATGGTTCGGATATAGGCTATAGTAATGTATCAGAACAATATCCCGAGGAAATATTATCTATATTTAATGTGAGATTACATGTACTTAAATATGGAGATAAATTTAATTTGACGAATAAAATGCCTTATAATACTAAAGAAATTTGATTTGGTGATTTGTAAATGAAAATAATTGAAAAATCAGAAAATAGGTCAAATAGATATAAGGGAGGAGTCGGAGAAAACCGTTAAATCAGTAGAAGGCATAATGAATAGATGCTGATATACCGTTAGTTAAACGGGATTTTAAGCCCCTGGAGTATCAGACCAAATGAAAGTAGCATATGCAAAATCAGATACTATGAATGGGGAAGTAAACATCAAGTATGTGTTTACGTAACGGGCAGTATACACAAAAATGAAAATAGATGATTTTAGAGTTTTTGAAGGAAGAAATATATTTGCTCATAAGAAATGTATAAAGATGTCTGTGGATTTGGAGGGATATAGTGATACACCAACTAAGGATATAAGTGAATTTAATAAAAGACTGTTGGAAATCGTACCAGAGTTGAACCAGCATAGATGCGGTATAGATGAAGATCATGGATTTAAAAAAAGGCTGGAAGAGGGAACTTATTTGGCTCATGTTTGTGAACACATCATACTTGCCATTCAGAATAGTCTGGGTATTGATGTTTGTTATGGAAAGGCAAGAGAGATAAGTGGTGAAAAATATTATATAATATACGAATATATATATATAAATACAGCATTGGAAGCGGGTAAAACAGCCGTCAATTTAGTGAATTGTCTGATAAAGGGATCGAATTATAAATTTGAAGAGGCTGTAGGAAAGTTAAAAAGAATTCTAAGGAAAGAAGAAATTGGACCCAGCACGTTCTCCATAATATCAGAAGCCAAAAAGAGGGGGATACCTGTAACCAGAATTGGAAACAACAGTGTATTTCAATTGGGATATGGAAAACACAGCAAAATTATAGAGGCCACTATATCCGGTAATACTTCAGCTGCCGCTGTGGATATAGCCTGTGACAAGATATTGACTAAAGAGATATTGAAAAATCAATGTCTGCCTGTGGCGGAGGGGGGGAAGGTTGATAGTTTGGAAGAATTATTGGATTTTATCGATGAAATAGGATATCCAATAGTTTTGAAACCCTGTTATGGGAACCAGGGTAAAGGAGTATTTGTAAACATAAGAAATAAGAAGGAAGCGGTAAATGCCTATAAAATATTGTCAGAGAAGTTTGACAATATAATGTTGGAAAAAAATGTAGAAGGAAGGGATTTTAGAATATGTGTGGTAAACGGTAAGGTAGTAGCCGCCGCAGAAAGAATACCGCCTTATGTTGTAGGAAATGGAACGAAAAGTATAATTCAATTGATAGAAGACATAAATAAGGACAGCATGAGGGGAGAAGGTCATGAAAAACCTTTAACTAAAATAAAAATAGATGATGAGTTGAAGGCTTGCATATTTAAAAATAATTATAAATTGAATAGTATTTTGCCCAAGGGAAAGAAATTGGCAGTAAGAGAGAATGGAAATTTATCTACAGGAGGAACGGCTGTAGATTGTACTGATTTAATATGTAAAGAGAATATAGATATATGTGAAAGGGCAGCAGATGCAATTGGTTTGGATATCTGCGGCATAGATATATGCTGCAAGGATATAAGCAAGCCCATGGTTAGGACCGGTGGAGCCATAATAGAGGTAAATGCGGCACCGGGTATTAGGATGCACCAGTATCCCAATAAAGGCAAGGACAGAAATGTTGCAGGATCTATAGTAGATATGTTATTTCCTGTGGCTGAATCCATGCCTATAGTTTCAGTTACAGGTACAAATGGTAAGACTACCACTACCAGGCTCATTGCACATATATTGAGCAGATATGGATATAAAGTTGGGATGACTGTTACAGGAGGCATATATATAGACAATAAATGTATATGTAGAGGAGATACTACAGGCTATTACAGTGCCAAATCCATATTAAGCAATAAGAATGTAGAAGCAGCAGTGCTGGAAACTGCAAGAGGAGGAATAATAAAAAAAGGCCTTGCTTATGATTTGGCAGATGTGGCGGTAATAACGAATATAACTGAAGATCATCTGGGCCTGGATGGAATAAATACAATGGAAGACCTGGCCTATGTAAAGGCTTTGGTTGGTGAAGCTGTAGCTGAAAGAGGATATGTGGTTTTAAATGCAGATGATTTAGTGAGTTTGAGTATAATTGACAGAATAAAGAGCTCTATAATTATGTTTTCTAAGGATAAATATAATGCAACCCTCAGAAATAATATAAATAGAGGAGGGTGTGGTATATATGTAGATGATCATATTATGTATTTTGAAAAACAGGGGACAGTAGTTCCCATAATAAAAGTTGAGGATATAAAAATATCCCTAGGAGGAAAGCTAACCTATAATATAGAAAATGCTATGGCTGCTTGTGGAGCTGCAATTGGCCTTAATATAGCTTATTCCGTTATAAAAGATGGATTAAAAAGTTTTTATGGAGATGCTTCTTTTAACCCAGGAAGATTTAATATCTATAACTTAAAAGGAGTAAATGTAGTTTTAGATTATGGACACAATATAGAAGGGTACAAAGCAGTTATAAAAGGTGCTCAGAAATTCAATTGTAAAAGAATGATTGGAGTTATAGGTGTACCAGGGGACAGAACTGACGATAGTGTTGAAAAAATAGGTCAGATTGCAGGCAGCAGTTTCGATTATATATATATTAAAGAAGATATGGATAGAAGAGGCAGAAAGCCTGGAGAAATAGCATCAATTCTTAAAAAGGGTATAATGAAAACTGGTTTTGAACCAAAAAGAGTAGAGACTATACTGGATGAAAAGGCTGCACTGGAGAGAGCAATAGATACGGCAAAGCGAGGAGATTTGATAATAATATTTTTTGAGAAGATGGAACCTTTGGTGAAATTGATAAATAGAAAATCGAAAGAAGAAAATAGAAAGGTTGGGCATGTGGCTATGATATAAAAAATAAAGCTGTACTTTATGATAAATATGGATGGAGATGTGCAGGCGGAGATCTTAAAAGTATAGCTTTAATTTAAAAATAGTATTATACTATTTTAGAACGCACAACGGAGAATTTTATCTTTATTTAGAGAGAAAAGTGGTCTTAATTAGAGCGGCAACCAAATAATTTTGAAAGTAGTGAGAATAAATATGCTTGTAAAAGCCTATGCCAAGATAAATCTTTCTTTAGATGTGATAGGAAAGAGAGAAGATGGATATCATCTTCTAAGAATGATAATGCAAACAATAGATTTATATGATGTATTGAGAATATACAAAGCTCAAAATGGCATACATGTGAGCTGCAATAAAAATTATGTGCCTTGTGACAGCAGAAATCTGGCATATAAAGCAGCAGAGTTGTTTATCAATAGATATGATATAAAAAATGGGGTTAATATAAGAATAGTTAAAAATATACCAACATCTGCAGGACTTGCAGGAGGAAGTGCAGATGCTGCAGCAGTATTGAAAGCCATGAAATATATATATGCTCCTGGAATACATGACAGTGAATTACTCGAGCTGGCATTGAAAATAGGGGCAGATGTTCCCTATTGCATCATAGGCGGTACTGCTCTATGCGAGGGTATAGGAGAACTAGTCACCCCTCTTGCCCCGTTTAAAGATCACATATTGATATTGGTTAAGCCTTCTTTTGGAGTTAGTACCAAGGAAGTATATAGAAGTTTAGATATACATAAAATAATAAAACATCCTGATACAAAGCTGTTGATAGATGCTGTCAGTAGGAATAGGCTGGCTCTGCTGAGCAAAAACATGAAAAATGTTCTTGAAAATGTAACTTTAAAGGATCATTTTATACTAAGGGAAATAAAAGAACAGTTGATTGATTTTGGAGCTTTAGGGGCGATGATGAGCGGAAGTGGTCCAAGCATATTTGCTTTTTTTGATGATATGCTAAAAGCACAAAATTGTTATGATAAGATGAAAACTAAATATAGGGAAACTTTTATAACCAGGACTATATGAAAAAACTTTAAGGCTAAGAGTAATGTTAGCATACATAAAAAGATTGTTTCAAAAATTTTGAGACAATCTTTTTATTTTCACTCTAAACTCAAGAATCACTTGATGAATAAATGAGCGGGAAAAGGTAAAGAATAATTTAGAAATATTTTAAGTTAGCTTGAGAAAATAGAAAGAGGGAAAATATGTGAATATAGTTCACCTATTTAATAGGTACTTTTTTGTACTTATGATAATTCAGGGGATTTTTTTAACATTTATAGACTATAAAAGATTTAAAAAAAATAAATTAAAAAAATCAGCTCTGCAGTCTAGAACAATTGGAATACTTTTTTTGATATTTTCAACTTTGCTGTGTTTTCTTTCAATTTACTACTTTTAAGGGAGGTGATAAAAGTGGAAGAAGAGGTGAGAAATTTTATATCTCCTAAAGTTGATGAAAATATAGAGTATTTAAAGGAATTATTTAAAGATAATTCAGATATGGTTTTTAGAGAATTTTACATAGGAGAAGTTAAATCTGCAATAGTGTATATAGATGGCATGGGGGATAAAATGCTTCTGAATGATCTATTACGAGGTCTTATGACTAGATACAGATATGTAAAAAATGTAAGTATGATAAAAGAGAGATTGATAACCGTATCTGACATGAAAGAATTTGACGATTTAAAAAAAGGAATAGACCTGGTGTTATCCGGAGAAACGTTGATGCTTATAGAGGGTTTGAGGAGCTTTTATGTGCTTGCAACCAGAGCATGGCCTGCAAGAGGAATATCTGAACCATCTGGAGAAACGGTTTTAAGGGGATCAAGAGATGGTTTTACAGAGACTTTGAGATTTAATACTGCCCTAATACGAAGGAGGATAAGAGATACAAGGTTAAAAATTGTACCAAAGCCTTTGGGGGTGAGATCCAAGACAGATGTAGTAGTGATGTACATAGACGATATAGTAAATTCAGAAGCATTGAAGGAACTTATGGAAAGACTGGATAACATAAAAATAGATGCTATTTTAGACAGCGGTTATGTAGAACAACTTATAGAAGACAGTAAATGGTCTTTATTTCCTCAAATTCAAAGCACTGAAAGGCCTGATGTAGTGGCATCTGCATTATATGAAGGAAGGATTGCAATAATAGTGGATAATTCTCCCTTTGCAATTATAGTACCCACTACCATGGCAAATCTATTCCAATCACCAGATGATTATTATCAGAGATGGATATATAGTTCAACAATAAGAGTGATAAGGTTTATATCTATAATTATTACTTTGATAATGCCCGCTTTTTATGTTGCTGTAACTTCTTTTCACACCGGAATAATACCTACCAGGTTAGCATATTTTATTGCAGCTTCAAGAGAAGGAGTACCTTTCCCTGCTTTTATGGAAGCCATAATTATGGAATTGAGCTTTGCCCTGCTTCTGGAGTCTGTAGCCAGACTGCCTAAATCAATAGGAGCAACTACTGGAATAGTAGGAGGCTTAATTATAGGTCAAGCTGCAGTTCAAGCAGGGATAGTGAGTCCTATAATGATAATAATAGTTTCTGTTACAGCCATAACAAATTTTACTACTCCTAATTATGAGATGACTTCAGCATTTAGAATGATTAGGTTTCTTCTTATAATTGCTGCAGCTGTGGCAGGACTCTATGGCATTATGATCGGCCTTATACTTACCTTGATACATCTTGTAAGGCTTAAAAGCTTTGGAATATCATATTTATCTCCTATGGTAAGTGAAAACAGCAGTGATTTTAAGGATATGTACCTCAGGGCACCTATTAATTTTTTCAAAAACAGGCCCAAATATATGAATACCAAAGATAAAGTGAGACAAAAATAGCTGAAGCGACAAATATGCAGCCTATTTATATTTTCAATTAGATATTTTAAGAAGGTGATTATATGAGGGATAGAGATTTTATAACTAATTTTGAAATATTTTCTACAATAATAGTAACTGTCATAGGTGTAGGTATATTTTCTCTGCCAAGAGAATTGGTGAGTACGGCAGGCACTGATGGATGGTTTGTGACTATAATGGCGGGAGTTGGAACTTATTTTTTGCTCTATATGGCCTATAAAACTATTAAATCCAATGGATATAATAAGCTTAGCATAATACTTGAAAATAATTTTGGAAAAATATTAGGTGGAATTTTAGCTGTTATATTTGTGGTATACAATGTATTTGCCATATCAATTGGTATGAGAATATTTGTAGAAGTTATAAAAATGTATCTCCTTGAAAAAACACCTACAGAATTTCTGATAGTTGTAACTATATTCTCAGGAATTTATCTTGTGAGAAGTAAGCTGGAAAATTTAATAAAGTTCAATGAAGTTTCTTTCTGGATAATGTTTATATCATTGGGGATGATACTGATATTTACTTTGAATAAAGCTGATTTCAGCAACATACTCCCTGCATTTTCCAATACACCCTATACTTATCTGGTGTCACTTAAAAGTGCAGTCTATAGTTTTGCCGGAATAGAGATAATATATTTAATTGGACCATTTATAAAAAATAAATCTTACATAAATAGGACAGCTTTAAAAAGTATCTTATTTATAACAATATTTTATGTGATAGTTGTGGTATTTTCATTAGCTATATTCTCTAAAAAACAGACGGAAATTTTATTGTGGCCCACCATAACTATGATAGATTCCATAAATATAAATGGAGCTTTTATAGAGAGATGGGAAGGTATAGTTATGGCAATGTGGGTCATGTTCTATTTTACAACGTTTTCGAATATATACTATTTGTCTTCTGACATAATAAAGGATGTGTTCAGACTGGGAGATATAAATCTTTCGTCAGCTTTAATAGCACCATTTATATATGTAATAGCTTTATATCCACAGAATATAGCAGAGATCTATGATATAGGCAATAAATTTATACCGCCTCTTTTCATATATAGTCTTATTGTACTGCCTATATTCATACTTTTGTTTGGAAAAGTCAGAAATACAGGCAGCAGAGGAAAGGCCATATTTCTACTTCTAATCTGTATTGTATTAACTGGATGCTGGGATAAAGTTGAAATAGACAGGGTACATCTGGTATCAATAATTGGGGTAGATGCAGGTGCTGATATAGGGAAAAAAAAGGAGGTAATGGACATAAAACCTACGGATCCATTGACTTCCGTAGATCTAAAAAAATTTCATGTAACTTTTGGCATACCTGATTTGAGTAAGTTGGAACCGGGTAAGGGGGGAATATTACAGGATAAATATATAAATGTAGATGGGTATTCAATTCAAGATGCGGTAAGCGGTGCCATAGCCAAAAGCAGCAGATCCATGAGGTTTAGTCATACAAAAATATTGGTACTTGGAGAAAATCTAATGAAATATCCTGAGTCAGTAAAGGAAGTTATTGATTACCTTCAAAGGGAACCTTCCTTAAATAGGAATATGTACATAGTAATGTCAGATGGAGATGCAGAAAAATATATAAAATTTAATACACCTGCAGAAATGAGTGTTGAAAATTATATATTGGGAATGGTTGAAAGTGATCTTAAAAATAGCACGGTGATTCCTGTAACTTTAAATGATTTTTTAGTTCAGATGAGTGAGAATGGAAATAGTATAGTACCTAGGATTGTTATGGATAAAGATGATAAAAATATAAAAGTGTCAGGGACTTTTGCCATAAAAAGCTTTGCTCAGAAAGGAGTCTTGAATTCGGAACAGACTTCGGATATAGAGCTGCTAAAAGGTATATTGAGAGGCGGAAAAAAGGTTATATATCTTGATGAACATCCTGTTGATATAAGAATTGATAATGTAGACAGAAAGATAAAAATGGTTCAAAGAAATGGTAAATTGGTATTTAACGTAGATCTTTATATAGAAGGTCAAATAAAAAATTACTATACCGATAATGAGGCTTTATCTGTAAACAAGTTAAATCAAATTCAGCATGATTTCAATGAATCCATAGGGAAGGAATGCAGAAATGTAGTGAAATATACCCAAAAAGATCTGCAGGTTGATCCCGTAGGATTTGGGGAATATGTGGAGAAGTATCATCCTGATGTATGGAAACAAGTAAAAAATAATTGGGATGGCACGTATAAAAATGCAGTTATAAATATAAATGTAAATACAAATATAAGGAGAATTGGTGCAACAAAATAATTACCCCACGTAGTGAATATAACTCAAATATATGTCAATAATTACTAATAAGTTAGAATTATTGAAAAGTGGGGATGAAATTATGAAAAAAGTTTTATTGATATTTAGTGTAGTTGTTCTAGGTATATTTACTGCATACTATTTTTTAAGCGAAGTGAAAAATAATCAGCTGCAGAGTGACATGGCATCTAAAATTATAAGATTTCATGTTATAGCAAACAGTGATTCAGAAAGTGACCAAGCCCTTAAATTAAAGGTGAGGGACAGGGTACTGGAGTATATGGCTCCTAAACTGAAAAGCTCAAAGGATGTAGAGGAGTCCAAGAAAATTTTGGAACAGAATAATGGAGAAATATTGAAGATAGCCAGCAGTGAAATAAGCAGAGAAGGATATAGCTATAAAGTTGAAGGCACTTTGTCTAAGGTTAATTTTCCTATAAAAACTTATGGAAATATAACTCTTCCTCAGGGACAATATGAGGCTTACAGAATAATTATAGGTAGTGGACAAGGACAAAATTGGTGGTGTGTTATGTTTCCGCCACTGTGTTTTGTTGATATTACGAAAGGGCAGGTGTCTTATGCGGAAACGGAAAATGACATGAAAAAGGTTCTGACACCAGAAGAATATAAAATGGTGGATAATACCTTAATGGGATCAAATAAGAAAAAAAATATAAAATTAAAGTTAAAAATACTGGAAGTATTAAAAAACATGAAAGAAAAAAATAACTGAAATTGAGGTGTATAGTATTTTTGAAAATACAGTAAGCATACAAGTGGGTTCTACAGATATTAAATTTTAACTAACAGATATATATATAAAACCCATATTCTGATAAATCCCAACTTGTATTATAATTAAAATATTACTATTGGTTTCCTGCAAATAATTTTTGGGCAGTTTCAACAAAATACTTTTCAGCGGATTTAAAAAATGCTTTAACAGTATCTTTGTTTTGATACTTTCCTTCCCATTCCAGCTCTCTCCCAGCTGAATTTTTTTGAATAAGCCAGCTTATCAAATTGAATATATCATTTATGGCATAGGGTTTAGCAAATTTACTGCAGTTTTCACTTATAATTTTCAATTCATTCCTTGAGTTAAGGAGTTTTTCAATATTCTCACTGCATTTGCTGATATCAGTCAAATTTACTGCTAAATTATTTTTCAATAAAAATTGAGCATTTTTTTCTTCCTGACCGGGTATAGGAGAAAATAACCCCAAAGGTATTTTACATATCAATGCTTCGGCAATAGTAAGTCCTCCTGGTTTGGTCAAAAGGAGATCACTAGCCTGCATATATTTGTTTACCTGATCAGTAAAACCTATAATTCGAGTTTCTTTTGAGGAAGATATTTTGAGTTTCAACAGTTCTGAATAGAGTTTTTTGTTTTTACCGGTTATAATTATTATCTGAATGTTTTCATTTACTTTATCCAGTTGTTTGTATATATCTGCTATTTTGCCGAGCCCCAAACTTCCCCCCATAACTAAAATAGTAAATTTAGATCGGCATAATTTTAAACTCTTTAGTGTGCTGTATTTATCATAACTCATATTGAATTCAGGTTTAACGGGGATGCCTAAATTGTATATTGTATTTTTGGGTATTCCCTTGGATACCATTTTATCTATCATGTCTCCATTAGAAATTATGTAGGCATCTATACAAGGCTGCAGCCAGGAACTATGAGAATAATAATCAGTAATTACACACATGCAGGGTATATTTACATGATATTTTGATTTCAATACGGACAGCATTTCTGCAGCAAATGAATGAGTAGCTATCAATATATCAGGCTCAAACTCATTTACAAGAGGAAGCAGTTTATAAGTCATAGCTAGAATAAGTTTTGAGCTTATTGTAGTTGTAATTGTATAATCATCCTCTGAATTGCTGTACAGCTTTCCATATAGAAAAGGGGATACCTTTAAAGATTTTAAATAGCTGCCTATTACCACCTTATCTATTATTGGATTTATATATTTTAAAGTATCAACAATTTTTACCTTTGATTTTACATCTCTCAAGGATATGTAGTTTTTCAGTGCCATAGCAGCGTTTCCATGACCGCCTCCGGCAGATATTGAAAGAATCAAAACTTTCATCTAATCACCTTCTGATTAAGTATTACTCTTATTATATAAAATGTAGTGATAATAATAAACTCATTTAAAGAACTTTTAAGAAAAAATTAATAATACATAAAATAGTATTGTCTTTTATGATCATTATTAAACGATAATACATAACAATTGAATAAATGCAAATAATATAAACAAATTGAAGAATTATAAAATTCTCTGTGAGAAAGAGGTGCAGTTTTGTGAAAATTGCAAAAAAAAGAATTATATACACTGCCTTGGTGATTTTGATTGTAGTTTTTTCAAGTACTTTTGCAGTTCTTATGACTCTTGAAAGAAATGATTATAGAAATTATCTTCAGGGGGAATATGGCAAAAGTATGTATGAACTTATAGATGCAGTACAAAATATAAGAATAAATTTGACAAAAGCAGCCATAGTGGGATCAAAGGAACAGGCAATAGTTGTTTTTGAAGAGATATTCAGGTATTCAGGTATAGCCAATGACAAATTACACTCTCTGCCGGTAGATCAGCCAACCATATCCGATACCAGCAAGTTTTTAAGCCAGACCGGAGATTTTTGTTATAATTTAGGCAAATTATCCAGCGAGGGGAAGCAGCTGACGGATGAAGATTATAATAGTATAGAAAGATTAAAAAAACAATCCGTGGTTTTGGAAGCACAGCTGAAAGCCACATCTGATAATATAAACCAGGGAAAAGTGAGATGGGGTGAAATAAGAAAAAAGATCACTGGAGCATTTGCCAAAGGCAGTGACAATTCCATATCTGAACAGTTTCAAGGTATGCAAAAGCAGATAATTCAATATCCTGCACTCATCTATGACGGACCATTCTCAGACAATGTGCTTCAGATAAAACCTAAAATTAATTCACAGAAACAGATTTCCCAGGCTGAAGCTCAAAAAGTGGCTGAAAAAATAATAGGTAAAGAAAAAATAGAAAGCATAAATGTATCTTCTCTCAAAGGTAAAGCTGATATAGATGTATATAGGTTTACTGCTGCTCTTAAAGGAAGGGTTAGGAAAGAAGACAGAATCATATGTGAGATAAGCAAAAGAGGGGGAAAAATATCTTATTTGATAGATGACAGAGCTGTAAATAATAGCTCCATGAATACAAAAGAGGCTGTAGATATAGGATCAAAATATTTGAAAAACTTAGGATATGATAATATGATACCTACATATTCGCTTAGGTACAATAATATAGCAGTTATAAGTTATGTATATAGTCAAGATAATATATTGATGTATCCGGATCAAATAAAATTGAAAATAGCTCTGGACAATGGAGGTATTGTTGGAATAGAGGCAGATAAATACTTAATATCCCATAGTGAAAAGAGAAAAATAACTAATCCTAAAGTGAGTTATGAGGAAGCTAGAAAAAGAGTTGGGAAAAGACTGAATATAACCAGTGAGAGATTGGTTGTAATTCCTACGGAAACTAATAATGAGATATTATGCTATGAATTTTCAGGAAATTATAAAGGTGATAATTTCAAGGTTTATATAAATACTCAAACTGGATATGAAGAAAGAATAATTCAAATAATTAATACTCCAAATGGTGAATTAACCATATAGTTTATCCGGAATTTAAGAATTACTTAATATTTTAGGGAAGGCTGTGTTTAACTGAAAAGATAATTTTTTGGTTGAGCACAGCCATTTTGTTATATAATATAAAATTAGAAGGGAAGGTGAAAATTTAATCATGAAGAAAAAGGCGATTATATCTGTATCCAGTAAGCAGTCCGATAATGATGAAGTTATAGAGGTGGTTACTCCCGGGGATTTTTATAAAAAGAATGATTCATATTATGCTATTTATAATGAGACCAAATTATCCGGAATGGAAGGTACTACTACTACTTTAAAAATAAAAAATGATAAATTTTCTCTTATAAGGATGGGCAGTACTAATGCAAATATGGATTTTAATAAAGACAAAAAAAGCAGAACTATGTATAAAACACCTTATGGAGCTGTGGAGATGAAAATAAAAACCAATGAAATAGACATAGATGTAAATGAAAATGGGGGGAAAGTAGTAATTAATTATAGTATGAGTTTAGCTGGACAAATTGCACAGGATACACAATTGAAGGTGAATATAAAAACTCAGGAAGGACAGAAAACAGAGGACAGAGAATAGAAATAAAAGCTTATTACCCTACTCTGGATTCTTAGCTTAAAATTTTATTTTTTATTATTTTGGTTTAAAATTTAAATATTATGGCAATTAATTAAATATATACAGAATATAAAAGAGAGGGTATATAGATGAAAAGATATTTTAATGATAAAGAAAAAGTGTATTCTAAGATAATAAATATGCTGTGTAAATATCAAGGATTGTCTAAAAAGGAACTGCTGAGTATCCTAAAAGATGAATCCTGCAGATATTTATTCTTCCTACTTGTGAATAAATACGAATGTTATGATTTGGATATATTGAAAAGAGATTTTCCCTCTGTAAACAAGAATAATATGAAAAATAACATAAAAAAGGCTAAAGAGAAATTATTGTTAAATAAACATATAAGAGATATGTATTTTGAAGCAGAAGAGGTAATAGATAGAGCAAAATAAAGAATTAAAAGCATAAAAAAACT
>NZ_PVXP01000077.1 GCF_002995845.1 Clostridium luticellarii
AACAATATTTGTGAAATGCGTTCATAATCAATATGTAGTTATTAAAACTATATATTGAAATATGATTATATATGTAGTATTATATTTATATAAATATAATACATATATTTGACAAAAGGAGTAGATTATGCTGATTATAGAGGTCCTTCAAGAATGGTATAAAAATATATCCAAGAGCAGTATCTCTACTGGAATACAGATAGAAACTACAGATAACTGCGGCTGGTGTGTATGCATCGATCTATTTGATACAGCCTATGAGACCAAAAACTTTGATACTGTGTGTGTACGAAAGAGCGATGATAATTGGTTTAAATGTATTAAAGAAAATGGATTGTTTAAAGGCTGCGGCGGGATTCAGAATCTGGAAGATATTTTAAATGTTTTTTATTGCTGGATCAAGTGATTTTTATGTAGTAAAATGACTGTAGTGGAGATGTTATAATAACGGGAAGTGTTTTGATGAAACAGAAAGTTGCAATTATGAGCTATGACAGACTCACAAAAGCCATATACTCGAATATAAGTGAGGATATTTTGAAAAATGTATATGTGATAAATTCAAAATTTCAAGATACCGTGAATATTGCCAGAAAGCTGTGGAAAAATAATGACATAGATGTGTTTTTAGCTGGAAGCAGCAACCTGGAAATGTTAAGGCACAATATACCGGAAGCCTCCATTGTAGAGATAAAGATTTCTGGATTTGGTATAATGGAGGATCTTGCAGCTGCAAAACAGAGTTCAGATAATGTGGCTATATTGACATATAAAAAACCCATTACAGATTTTGAACTCTATAAACATATATTCAATATTGATATAATTTCGAAATGTTTTGATGACTATGACCAGTTAAAAAATATGTTAAGTGATCTAAAAAAAGCTGGCATAAGTACTGTTATAGGAGCCAGTATGGTATGCGATATTTGTGATGAGATCGGCTTGAATTCAATATTCATCTATTCAAAGGACAGTATAGTAAGTGCTATAAATTATGCTATACAGCTTCAAAAATCCATTGGAAAACAGAAATATAGAAATATTCAGTTGAATGCCATTTTAAACTATGCATATAGTGGAATAATGGCTACTGATGAAAACAATATAATACAGGTCTATAACCCTATGGCTGAAAAGATAATGGGAATAAGCAGGAAAGATGTAATAGGAAAGCCTGTTGACAAGACCATAGAAAATACCAGGCTTGACAAAATAATGATTACTAAACGTGAGGAGATAAACCAGATACAGAGAATAAATGGTCAGACGATTCTTACAAATAGGGTGCCTCTTGTGATAAACGGTCAATTTAAGGGAGCTGTGGCTACTTTTCAGGATATAAAATCCATACAGAATTCAGAACGTAAAGTTAGAAGAGAAATTTATGCTAAAGGACTTGTGGCAAAGTACACCTTTGATGACATAAAGGGGAAATCAAAAGTTATAAGGGAATCCATAATCCTTGCTCAAAAATATGCCAGAAGTGATTTTACAGTTCTTATTACAGGTGAATCTGGAACAGGGAAAGAATTGTTTGTCAACAGTATACACAATGCCAGCAGACGTAAAAATGAGGCTTTTGTTGCCGTCAATTGTGCTGCACTTCCGGAAAATCTCCTTGAATCGGAACTGTTTGGATATGAAGGCGGTGCATTTACAGGGGCTAAAAAGGGTGGTAAAATTGGATTATTTGAATTGGCTCATAATGGAACCATATTTCTCGATGAGATAGCAGAAATGCCGAAAAGTCTACAGTCCAGGTTTTTAAGGGTAATACAGGAAAAAGAAGTTATGCGAATTGGAAGTGATAAGATAATTCCCATAAATGTTAGAATAATAAGTGCTACCAATAAAAATTTATGGCAGGAGGTATTAGACAAGAAATTTAGGGAGGATCTTTACTATAGATTGAATGTTCTTGAGCTTCATATCCCACCTCTTAGAAATAGACGGGAGGATATACCTGAAATTTCCAGAGAACTCATATCCAAAGAATTTGCAGGCTTATATGAAAGGTACAGAGATAAATGGGAGAAAATATTCAAGGTGCTGATGACCTATGATTTTCTGGGAAATGTAAGAGAGCTTAAAAATGTTTTGAAAAGGATATCTGTTTTTATAGGGAGTGAAGATTATAGCTATTTTAATGCTTATGAACTTGTAAACAAGATATACAAAAAAGAAAAATCCCAAATTTCAACAGATAAAGAGGCAGAGATCAAATGTATTTTGGATGCTCTGGCTGAAACTGACGGTAACAGGGAAGCGGCGGCTGAGAAGTTGAATATTAGCAGAACCACACTGTGGCGTAAAATGAAAAACTATGGAATATTAAGTTAAAATAAATGTACCCGGTATGAAAAATATCCGGATACATTTTTTACTTGTGTAAAGTTATACAAAGGAAAATATTTTAAAGAATTAAAGGTTACTGTATTTTTTTTCAGTTTCTCTTATCTTGCTCAGCTCCACAATCTCGTTGAACTCAGGAAAGTCTATCATATCATTTATTTTTCCGTGAGTTGTACCGGTTTTTCTGAGCTCTTGAAGAAGTTCCTTAACTGCTTTTGTCATTACATATAGAGTCGAAAGGGGATAGATAGCTATTGCAAATCCTAAATTCTGAAGTTCTTTGGCTGAAAGTACAGGTGTTTTTCCACCTTCTATCATGTTGGCGAGAATAGGCGCTTTTACTAATTTAGGCACCTGCTTTAATTTATCTGCGTCAGGCGGAGCTTCTACAAATATTACATCTGCGCCTGCTTCCTTATATAGATTTCCTCTTCTTATTGCTTCATCAAATCCCAGAGGAGCCAGTGCATCGGTTCTTGCTATTATGACTGTGTCTTCATCTTGTCTTGCATCAACTGCTGCTTTTATTTTGGAGACCATTTCTTCAGCAGATATGACCTGTTTTCCATCCATGTGTCCGCATCTCTTTGGCCAGGACTGATCTTCTATCTGTATTGCAGCAGCTCCTGCTTTCTCATATTCTTTAACAGTCCTGTACATGTTTAATACATTTCCATATCCTGTATCCGCATCGGCTATTATAGGTATATTTACAGCTTCATCCATATACGCCAGCTGTTTTGTCATCTCAGATACTGACAAAAGTCCTATGTCCGGTGAACCCAATAGGTTTGCAGCAGCTCCATAACCGGTCATATATACAGAATTAAACCCAGCCTGTTCTACTATTTTAGCGGAAATACTGTTGAATGCACCTGGTGAAACCAATAGTTCTCCTTTTTTTATGAAATTTCTTATTATCTTTCCTTTACCCATAACGATTTCCTCCTAAAAATTATTTATTTTAAACAAGATATGTTAAAATCATATCTTAAATTTCGTCTAATGGTTTTTGCTTTGTCTCTATGCCGAATAGGGCAATTATAATGGCAGTGAAGGCCAAAAGTATTCCAAGTGAAGTGAATACAGGCTGTGTACCATAATTGTTCAGCAGCCAGGCCACACCATATGGAGTAAATATAGTTGCGCATCTTCCTGCAGCGTTTGAGAACCCTGTCCCTCTGAGTCTTATTTTTGTAGGGAAGAGCTCAGGTACATATACTGCCAGCCCAATTGTTACAAGTATATATATGCTTATTGTCAATAAGAAACCTAAAATCAATATCATTGACATGTTGTTTTGAATTGGATATGCATATCCTAAAATACCTGCTAGAATCATGAATGACACTATGCACCACTTGCGGCCAAATCTATCTACAATAAAACCACCTATTATTGCTCCCAGCGGGGCACCGATCATCATTATAGTGGTATATCCCAATGATTTTGAAAGATTTATACCATTTTTCAGGAACAACGTTGGAACCCAGGTTATAAAAGTATATATAAGTGTATTTATTGTAATTAAAGTTATTGATCCCACAAGTGTTCTTGACAATATCTTACCTTTGAACAGATCCCAGAAACTATCTTGAGTTTTAAGAACATGTTCTTCATTTTCAAGGGCTACTGATGTATCTATAGGTGAAAGCTTTATATTTTTTTCTTCTTCCACGCTTTTTTCGAACATTTCTACTGTCTTTTCTGCATCCTCATATCTTCCCTTTGATTCATACCATCTTGGCGATTCAGGTATTACCCTTCGTAGATACCAGACTATCAATGCACATATACCTACAAATACAAACATATATCTCCAGCCTATAGTTGGTATTATGATAAATCCAAGTAATGCGGAGCCGGGAACAGCTATATTTGTTATCAAAGACAAGGTGGAAACCCATCGCCCTCTGACTTTTGCAGGAACAAATTCTCCAAGCAATGCATACCCCGTAACTATTTCAGCTCCGAGACCTATACCTATTATTCCTCTGCAAGCTATTAAGAAGGTCATGTTTGGAGAAATTGCAGCAAATAAAGATGCTATTCCAAAGATCAAAAGGTTAAGCCTGTATACAAATTTACGCCCATACCTGTCTCCAAGAAATCCTGTAAGCAGAGCCCCTATTAAAAGACCTATAAATGATACTGAAATAAAAGTGGCATTTAAAGTTATTGTTGACCATCCATTTTTTAATAAAGCGCCTAACACACTGCTGGCAAGATATATATCAAAGCTGTCCAGGAACATTCCAAGTCCGGTTAGACATAAAATTTTGTAGTGTATTTTTGATACTGGAAGACGATCCATTCTTTCTGAAATAAAATTATTACCTATTGCAGAATTAGTAAATCCCATTTATAATTACCTCCATTTCTTAAAAATAATTGGTGTTTTGCAAAATCCAATATTTTATTAATTTATATAAGCATTATTGATGCCAATAGGAAATTAGAAGTGATACAGCAAATTTTAATGTAATCGTTTCATTTGATTTTGAACACGTTTCACCACATTTGAAACATATATAAGGTTTTTTTTGAACAAGTGAAAGGTTACAGTTGATTCAAATAAAATTCAAGATCCTGTATATACTATTACTATTAATATTAGACATATGTAAATGCTATAAATCGGATTTTGACAATAAGTAAAGCTTTTCAGGACAATGTAATGGCAATTAGGCTGGGATATAATTTAATTCAAAGGAACAATAAAATATGAGAAATAGAGCAAAACTATGTTTGAAGTCATGAAGTCCAGGAATTATGAAATATTTTGAGGTTTAAATTATCAAGCTTTAATTAACAAGAGGAGACATAAGCTATGGAATATTATTTAGGTATAGATATCGGCGCCTCCAGTGGAAGGCATATTTTAGCCCACCTGGAACAGGGAAAATTGAAAATTGAAGAAATATACAGATTTGAAAATGGAATAAAAAAGATAGATGGTGAATATTGCTGGGATATTGCAGGGGTATTTAATGAAGTTAAAAATGGAATAAAAAAATGCAAAAGTATAGGCAGGGTTCCGAAGACCGTAGGAATAGATACATGGGGTGTGGATTTTGTGCTCCTGGATGAAAAGGATACCTTACTGGGAAATGCCGTATCCTATAGGGATGACAGAACTGAAGGATTTATGGATAAAGCTTTTGAAAAAATACCCAAAGATATGCTCTATTTATACACTGGAATCCAGTTTCAAAGATTCAATACATTGTACCAGCTGCTTTCAATTAAAGAAAATCATAAGGATTACCTTGAAAATGCAAAGACTTTTTTAATGATTCCGGATTATTTGAATTTCTTGCTTACAGGCAGAAAAACAGCAGAATATACCAATGCTTCAACCACACAGCTTTTGAGTTCTTTTGATAAAATCTGGGATTATAATATTTTAGATACTTTTGGGATCAATAAAAGTATTTTCCCTGAAATAAATCTTCCCAAGACAAAATTAGGAGGATTTAGAGAAGAGCTTGTGAGAGAGTTTGAATTTGATGCTGAAGTTGTTCTGGTGGCATCTCATGATACAGGGTCAGCTTTTATAGCTTCGGCTTGTAATGAGGATGACAGTATATTTTTAAGTTCAGGAACCTGGTCTCTCATTGGTGTTGAAAATTCTTTCCCCATATGTGTTCCACAGGCTATGGAATACAATTTTACAAATGAAGGTGGGATAGATTACAGGTATAGGTTTTTAAAAAATATAATGGGACTCTGGATTATTCAAGAAGTGAGAAGAAATCTAAACAATAGATACAGTTTTGAAGAAATAGCGGATATGGCCAGAAAATATATGAATTTCAAGTCAGTAATCGATGTGGATGATGACAGATTTTTAAAGCCGCAGAATATGATCCAGGAAATAAAAGAGTACTGCAGGGAAACAGGTCAGGATATTCCAAAAGAAGTAGGAGAAATTGCATTTTGTGTTTTCAACAGTTTAGCTCACAGCTACCAGACTTCAGTGGGGTTTCTTGAAGAAATATTTGAAAAGAAGTTTAAAAAAATAAATATTTTCGGCGGTGGTTGCAAAAATGATCTTCTAAATGAACTGGTGGCAGAGATCACTGGAAAAACAGTTTTTGCAGGACCGTCGGAAGCAACCGCCATAGGAAATATCTCAGCGCAGCTGTTAAGCCTTGGAATATATAAAAACCTAGGTGAAATAAGAGAGTTAATAAAAAACTCTTTTGATATCAAAAAATTTAATTGAGTGATGGAGGCAGAGTAAATGAGTATTAGAGAAAAATATGAAATGGCGAAAAAGGAATATGAAAAGTGGGGGATAGATGTAGATAATGTTTTAGAAGAACTTAAGAAGGTTAAGATATCCATACACTGCTGGCAGGGTGATGATATTGCAGGATTTGAAGTAAATCAGCAGGAGCTGTCAGGTGGAATTGCCACTACGGGAAATTATCCCGGGAAGGCAAGGAATCCTGAAGAACTTAGAAAAGACCTTGACAAGGCACTTAGTCTTATTCCTGGAAAACATAAGATCAATCTCCATGCCATATATGCTGAAACCGATGGAAAGTTTGTAGATAGAGATGAAATAAAGCCGGAACATTTTAAAAACTGGGTTTCCTGGGCGAAAAAAAATGGACTTGGCCTTGATTTTAATCCCACAATATTTTCTCATGAAAAAGCCCAAGATGGTCTGACACTTTCTCACCCGAATAAGGAAATTCGTGATTTTTGGATAAGACACTGTGTTGCCTCAAGAAAAATTGGAGAATATTTTGGAAAAGAACTTGGCCAAACTTGTCTTACAAATATCTGGATACCGGATGGCTATAAGGATATACCAAGTGACAGGCTGGGTCCAAGACAGCGCCTTAAAGAATCTCTTGAGGAGATATTAAAGATAAAGATAGATAAAAAATATAATCTTGATTCTGTAGAATCAAAGGTTTTTGGAATAGGGGCAGAATCCTATACCGTTGGTTCAAGCGAGTTCTATTTAAATTTCGCAGCAAAAAATGGTATATTGAATCTTTTGGATACAGGACACTATCACCCAACGGAAGTAGTTTCTGACAAAATTTCATCAATGCTTCTGTTTTTTGACAAAGTTGCGCTTCATGTCAGCAGGCCAGTACGCTGGGACAGTGATCACGTTGTAATTTTTGATGATGAACTTAAGGAACTTGCAAAGGAAATAGTGAGGAACAATGCCCTTCATAGGGTGATAATAGGGTTGGATTTCTTTGACGCCAGCATAAATAGAATAGCTGCATGGGCTATAGGAGCCAGAAATATGATAAAGGCGCTTTTATCGGCTATGCTTCTTCCAAATCAAAAATTAAAGGTACTTCAGGATGAAGAAAATTACACTGAAAGACTTGCTCTAATGGAGGAATTTAAGACATATCCAATGGGTGCCATATGGGATTATTATTGTGAAATAAATAATGTTCCTGTAAAAGAAACATGGCTTGATGAAGTAAAAAAGTATGAAAAAGAGGAATTATCTAAGAGAAAGTAGGGATAAAAATGAAGGTGGAAGATGTGAAATTTGTAAAAGACTATATTAAAGTCACTTATGATGCATGGCTCAAGGGATGGCATGAACGCAACGGCGGGAATCTGAGCTACAGGATAGCGGAAGACGAAATAAAGGATATAAAGGGAGAACTGGATGAAAATTCGGAGTTTACACCTATAGAGGTATCCGTTCCCAATTTGGCCAATGAGTACTTTCTGGTAACTGGAAGTGGAAAATACATGAGAAATGTAATACTTGATCCTGAAGCCAATATAGGCATAGTCAGGATAGATGGAAAAGGTGAAAAATATAAAATAGTATGGGGGCTTCTAGATGGTGCCAGACCTACAAGTGAATTTGCATCACATCTTATGAGCCATTCAGTGAAAAAAGAGATTACAGGTGGTAAAAATAGAGTCATATACCATTCACACACTACTAATCTGATTGCACTTACTTTTGTATTGCCTCTTGACAGCAAAGTATTTACAAGGGAACTTTGGGAGATGGCCACAGAATGCCCGGTGGTATTTCCGTCAGGAGTTGGAGTGGTACCCTGGATGGTACCTGGTGGAAAGGCAATTGCAGAGGAAACCAGCAAGCTGATGAAAGAGTTTGATGTAGTAATATGGGCTCATCATGGGACTTTTGCCGCAGGAGATACACTTGACCTTGCCTTTGGACTCATGGATACTGCAGAAAAATCTGCTGAAATTCTTGTGAAGGTATTGTCCATGGGTGGAAAGAGACAGACCATAACCGCCGACAATTTTAGAGACCTTGCAAAAGAATTTAATGTCACTTTACCTGAAAAATTCTTATATAAATAATTTATTTAACAAGGAGAGATTACAGATGGTAAATCGTATAGTTCTTAATGAAACTTCTTATTTTGGAAAAGGAGCCATAGACATAATTCCCGAGGAAGTTAAAAAGAGAAAATTCAAAAAAGCATTTGTCGTTACAGACAAGGATTTGATTAAGTTTCATGTAGCACAAAATGTGACGGAAAAATTGGAAGGTGCGGGAATAGACTATGAAATTTATGATAATGTAAAACCAAATCCTACCATAGAAAATGTTACTGCAGGAGTTAAAAGCTATGCAGATTCAAAGGCAGATTTTATTATTGCAATTGGCGGAGGATCTTCCATAGATACTTCAAAGGCAATAGGAATTATAACAAATAATCCAGAATTTTCAGATGTTAAATCCCTGGAGGGGGTAGCAGGTACTACAAATAAGTCTGTACCTATAATAGCAGTTCCAACAACGGCAGGAACAGCTGCAGAGGTCACTATAAATTATGTAATTACCGACGAAGAAGCTGTAAAGAAAATGGTGTGTGTTGATCCAAAGGATATACCGATAATGGCGGTTATTGATCCTGAGATGATGGCTTCAATGCCCAAAGGACTTACAGCCTCCACGGGCATGGATGCACTGACACATGCCATAGAAGGTTATATTACAAAAGGTGCCTGGGAACTTACCAATATGTTTGAGCTTAAAGCAATAGAACTTATATCCAAGAATCTTGAGACTGCAGTTTTCGAGCCTAAAAATATACAGGCAAGAGAAGCTATGGGAGTTGCCCAATATATTGCAGGTATGGGCTTTTCAAATGTAGGACTTGGAATAGTTCATTCCATGGCACATTCGCTGGGGGCATTCTATGACACGCCTCATGGAATTGCAAATGCCCTTCTTTTGCCATATGTAATGGAATATAATGCACCTTCAACAGGAGAAAAATATAGAGAAATAGCACGTCAGATGGGAGCCGAAAATGTAGATGAAATGAGTTCCCAGGAGTATAGGAAGGCAGCAGTGGATGCAGTTAGGAACCTATCAAGAAAGATAGGTATTCCACAGACTCTATCTGAAATTGGTGCCAAAGAGGAAGATCTTTCAAAACTTTCAAAGATTGCTTTCAAGGACGTGTGTACACCTGGAAACCCGAGGGATACTTCTGAAGCTGATATTCTTGATATATACAAGAAAGCTTTCAAATAAATAAATTTTTAACCTCCCGTATCACAGGATACGGAGAGGTATGTTTTTGAAATAGCTATGTTGTATGCTGTGTACGCATATTGAAATCGTATATATGTTTTTATATTTAAAAAGCGGGAGGGATAGAAATTGATTAGAAAAGGAATTGTGATGAAATTATACAAAGGATTCCAGGATGAATATCAGAGGAGGCACAGTGAGATTTGGCCTGAAATGGTTGACATGATACATGAATACGGTGCAAAAAATTATTCCATTTTTTTAGATGAAAAAACCAATATTCTATTTGGCTACCTTGAAATAGAAAATGAGGAAAAGTGGAACGAAAGTGCAGAAACTAGAATTTGTCAAAAATGGTGGGCTTATATGAAAGATATAATGGAAACCAATCCAGACAACAGTCCTGTCTCAACGGATCTAAAAGAAGTATTTCATATGGATTGACCAATATATAATAATGGAGTGGAGGAATTTTAATGTCGGATAAAAAAAATAATTTTAAAGAAACATTGACAGTTTCCATGTCAAATTTTTTGGATGCAGGTGCAATTGTGGCAGGTGCAAGCGGATTGACCCTATGGATGAATTTCCTGCATCTAGATGATATGGCACTGGGACTTTTGGGTGCGGTTAGTGCCAATGGATTTGGTGCAGCACTTGGGGCATTGATAGGAGGACCTCTAGCTGATAAATATGGTAGAAAATTTATTTATAGATATGATCTGCTGGTCTATATGATTGGTGTTGCACTTATAGCTTTATCCATGAATTTCCCCATGCTTCTTGTAGGATATATTATCACAGGCATAGCAGTAGGTGCAGTGGTTCCTGCATCGTGGAGCTATCTTGGAGAACAGGCATCGGCAGGAAAACGTTGTGCAAACATTGGATGGGGTCAGTTTTCCTGGGGATTCGCACCTATGACTATATTTATTTTGTCTATTTTTTTAAATAGGCTGGGGCTTTTAGGAAATAGGATTATGTTTGGAATGTTATTCGCTGTAGCATTGATTACATGGATTTTACAGCAGCAAATTCAGGAGTCTAAAATTTGGGAGGAACAAAAGGAAAAAGAAAAAGAAGAGGGATATGTAAAAGCTCCAACTAGTGAAATATTTACAATTAAGGCAAATAGACAGGCATTTATTCTTTCAGCAGGAATTTATACTTTATGGAATTTGGTTGCCGGGCTGCAGGGATATTTCCTGCCCTATATTTTTACTAAAATAGGCAATTTGAATAATATACAATCCAACGCTTTAAACGCATTTATATGGTTTATGACAATCTTGTTTACTTATCTGGTATTTATAAAGAAAGGTGATGAATGGAATCGTAAGATAGTATTTTCAGTAGGATGCATTATGGAAGTTGTAGCATGGCTTGTTCTTGTTTTTGCTCCTGTGGGATGGTTTTCACTTATATTTTTCGATTTATTATGGGGCATTTCAGCAGGATTCAGTGCACAATGCTTCTTTGCACTTTGGAGTGTGGAACTTTTTAAAACACAATATAGAGGTAAAGCGCAGGGAATTATATTTTTCTTGGTGCGTGCTGGAGTTGGAGTAATTTCTCTGGTTTTTCCGACTATGCTTACAGCGCTTGGTTTTCAAAAGACAGGAATGTTTTTAGTGGCTGTTTTAATTATTCAGTTGATTATTGGATTGATATATACACCTGAAACCAGAGGAATGAGTGTTTATGAAATAGAGGAGCAAAGGTATGGAAATGACTATTAGTAAATGATAAGATGAATTATCATTTAAGTTTAAAAGAGTTAGATTACCAATAACTAATTGATTGAAAATTTAATTAGTTATTGGTGATTAATTTAACTGCTGATTAAATTTGTACAAGTGAGGTGATATGTTGGATATTGAAGAATTGGATAGAAAATTAAGAGAATTGAGTCATAGTGAAATGGCATTGAAAAAGTTGTCTAAATATAAGGTAGATAAAAATTATAATGCACAATTTAAAAAGCATTTTTCAAATAAGATAGTAAAAAATTACTGGGTTATTAATAATTCCAAGCTCATGAAAAAATCAGAAGACATATCAATACATAAGCACGATAGATTTGTCGAATTTAAAAGCCATAAACATGACTATCTTGAAATGATGTTTGTTTATTCGGGAAGTATAAAACAAATTATCGAGGGGGAAAATATAGAAATAAAAAAAGGTGAAATTCTTCTTATGGATATGAATGTAGAACACAGCATCAAGGAGGCAAAGGAAGATGATATAGCTGTAAATATTCTTATCAAAAAAGAATTTTTTAATTGGGTATTCATGAATCAGATTGCAGATAATGATTTAATATCAAGCTTTATTGTAAAATCCCTGTATGAGAAGAATAAGTTCAAACAGTTTTTATATTTTCAGACCTCTGATAATAAGAGAATCTGGAGCTTTGTGATAAATATATTAATTGAATATTATGAAAAAAGGAACGGCATGGAAACAGCCATAAGGTCTTATATAGTTTTGATTTTCAATGAACTTTTAAGGCATTATAATGAATATCTTCCATCTAATGTGGTGTATAAAATAGATTCCAGCATATCTCTTGAAATAGTGAACTACATACAGCAAAATTATGAAAATGTAACTCTTAAAACTCTAGCTGAGCACTTTAATTATAGTACGGATTATATGGGAAAACTGATTAAGAAAATTATGGGTGATACACTAACAGGTCTGCAAAGAAAAATAAAATTGGATCATGCCAAGTATTTATTGAAAAACTCAAATTTTTCAGTGTCAGATATTATTTCAAAAGTCGGATATTCAAATTTAAGTTATTTCTATAGACAGTTTAAGGAAGATACAGGTGTAACACCTGATGAGTACAGAAAGAAATAGAAAGATATTCTAAGTCCTGATGGACAAGCATGGATTTGTACAATATAAGCATAGATAGCTATCATATTAGTGGTAGACATCTATGCTTATTCTTATTACTAGAGTTTTATATATTACCTTCTGATGTTTATAATTGAATTTAGTCCGAACCAACAGAATCAATTTTTTCTTTAGCCTTTAATAATAATTCAATTGCCAATTTGTTTTTTTCTTCAGTAGCACGGAAAGTCGGAATACTTATACTAATGGCTCCAATAATTTTACCTTTTGAGGTTAAAGGAACAGCATAACATCGTAAGAATTCCGTTACTTCCTCAACTTCTGAAGCCACATGAGTTTCCCTGACTTTCTTTAATTGTTTCTCTAAAATATTGAAATCCGTTATG
Organism: Clostridium luticellarii; assembly: GCF_002995845.1. GTDB lineage: Bacteria > Bacillota > Clostridia > Clostridiales > Clostridiaceae > Clostridium_B > Clostridium_B luticellarii. The sequence goes on from NZ_PVXP01000077.1 coordinate 13,129, forward strand.
GTGTTTTTCGTAATGGCTTTTAGGCCTTCAGGGTAAAGTGCCTTTATTTCTTCGATGGTATGTTCACTCAGTAGGGCTTTTCCTAAAGCTGTACAGTAAGCTGGTATTCGTTTGCCTATATGGGAAATAAGGCGAATATCCATATCTTTTACAGGATCTTCTTTTAATACATATAGTACGTTATCCCCATCAAGAATACCCATTTGACAAGTTTCATCAATGTTGCCTACAATATTTTTCATTATTTTTTGTATAAAATCCATCATATATTTATTTCGAGGGTAGGATGCCCCAATACAAAAAGCGGAAATTCCTATTGAGTATTTTAAAGAACTTTTTTCGAGAGAAACAAAGTTACGCTCCAGCATTGTCTGCATAATGGGATAAAGAGTACTTTTAGGTATATTAAGTGCCTCGGAAATTTCTGTTAATGTTAATCCTTTAGTACTGATAGACAAAAGATTCAATATATTTAAAACTCTTTCAGTTGGTTTATGTGTCATATTTATAACCACCATTCAAATTTTATAAAAATTTATCATATAAAAATAATTATATATATCTTAATGGCAATCTTCAAGAATTCACAGAAAAAATTTATTCTTATTCAAGCCTGGAGTGAAAATCATCATAAATCTTCTTTATTCTACAAAAAATACTGGATTAATATCTTGACATGATAAAAAATTGTGATATTATTAATATATAGTTC
>NZ_PVXP01000078.1 GCF_002995845.1 Clostridium luticellarii
TATTATCCATAAGAGACTTTCCTTCTTTCTTTGTATATTTTGTTTTTGCTTACTTAATATATTATCAGAGGAAAGTCTCTTTTTCCATTTCTTATCTCAAATAACCCTACAGTAATTTTACACTAATTGTATTTAACTTAATTAAATTTAAAATGAGGAGATGGAAAGATGTTATATAGAAAATTTGGTAAAACAAATGAAGATGTTTCAGTTTTAGGTTTTGGTTGTATGAGGTTGCCTGTTATTGATGGTGCTCAGGACAAAATTGACGACGAAAAAGCTATTGAAATGGTACGATATGCGGTTGATCACGGTGTTAATTATATTGATACGGCATATCCTTATCATGGAACGGGTTTTGACAAAGGAGGAGAAAGCGAGCCTTTTGTCGCCAGAGCGTTAAAGAATGGATATAGAGAGCGTGTGAATATTGCAACGAAATTGCCGGTATGGCTGGTTCATTCAAGAGAAGATATGGATAAATACTTGAATGAACAGCTTGGGCGTCTTGAAACGGACAGGATCGATTTTTATTTGCTTCATGGACTCAACAAAGATATTTGGGAAAATATAAAAAAATTAGGTGTCTGCGAATTCCTGGATGGGGCGATAAAAGATGGCAGAATTCGATATGCGGGATTTTCTTTCCATGATAATATAGACAGCTTTAAAGAAATCGTAGATTCTTATGACTGGTCTTTCTGCCAGATTCAATACAATTATCTGGATGAGAACTATCAGGTGGGTACTGAAGGGCTGAAATATGCATCAAATAAAGGACTGGGCGTAACTATTATGGAGCCGATAAGAGGAGGCGCCCTGGTTAACAATTTGCCAAAGGAAGTTTTAGACGTCTGGAATGAAGCCCACATAAAAAGGACACCTGCACAGTGGGCACTTAGGTGGGTAATGAATCATCCGGAGGTTTCAGTGGTGCTAAGCGGTATGACTGAGATGGCTCAAGTTGTAGATAATATAAATACGGCAAATGAAGGGGAAGCCGATTCATTAACAAAAGAAGAAATGGCGTTAGTCAATTTTGCAAAGAAAACTTTAAAAGAAAAGATGAAAATCAGCTGTACCGGGTGTAGATATTGTATGCCTTGCCCCTCAGGGATAGATATACCTAATAATTTTTCTGTTTATAATAATGCATATTTGTTTGATTGTCTGCCATTTGCCAGGCTGCAATATAATATGAATTTCACCAAAGAGGCTAAGGCGTCCAATTGCGTCCAGTGCGGGAAATGTGAAAAACGCTGTCCACAGCACATTGCTATTAGAGAAGAATTAAAAAAGGTAAGAGCGGCATTAGAATAAAGCTAAACTAAAAAATTCGTAAGAGTTACATGAATTTACCCGTGCAATCGTAAATTCATCTTTACATTTTACGCTATTTTTGTAAAAAATTCTTGACTTTGAGTAGACTCGAAGTGGTATCATAATCGTATTGAAATTAATAATTAGTTAAATAAAACAGTATCCAATAAATAATTACATGTTGTTAAATATATTGATTTAAAGAATTAAAAGTGCTAGAATTATAATGAATAATAAATAACTAGTAGAATAATATTCATTGTTCTGCATGATCATTAAAGTCTGTGTCATGGCCGGCAAGGTAAAAACTGAGGCAATATCGATGAAAATAGAAGTTACTGTCAAGCAACAGCAGAATTAAATCTCTATATAATTATAAGGTTAACTAATAATTATATGTTTAGATACTTCTTCAGGTGCAGAAAGGAGGTGATATTTTAAATTTATGAATGGATACTAGTTATATTATTTTGTAACACTGTTATAATAAGAATAATATAGTGAGTATACAGTTATTTGGCATTCATAAAATTTAGAGAGGATATAAATCAATGAATTATAGCATTAAGCAAATAATAAAAAAAGCCGCAGAGAAATTGATCTTACAGAAGGGTTTCAGAGATACTACAATTAAGGAGATTTCAAGAGGTGCAAAAATATCTGTAGGTACTATCTATCGCTATTATAAAAGTAAGGAAGAAATTCTCAATGATATAGGAAGAATGGATTTAAAGGATGTATCTTATTCTCAGGACAATAAACGGAAAGAAATAATGGATGTTGCCCTTGATGTTTTTGGAACAAAAGGATATACTAGAACAAATATGGAGGATATAGCCAATAAAATGGGTATGTCAAAAGCTTTTATTTATCAGTACTTTAATAATAAGGATGAACTATTTCTTTCTACAATTAGAGAATCCTCGCAGATACAGACAATTTTTAATCTGTCTAAAGTTAATAAGGAGTCTATAAATATAGAAGAAATTTTAACAAAAATCGGAATGAAAATTCTTTCTATATTTAAAAATCCACAAAAATTAAAACTAATGCGGATTATTATTGCAGAAACTCCTAACTTTCCGGAAATAGGAGAGCTCTTTTTTTGCCAGGTGGTTGGAAGGGTTACAGAAGCTTTAAATGAGATATTAAGATCTCATGCTTCTAGTGATATAGATCCTGTGCTGTCAATTAGACTTTTCATTGGGGCTATCTGGTCATTAGTATTTTTACAAGAGATGCTTCCCCTGGATGATAGAAATTATGATGATGAAACTATTGTCAAAAATGCTGTAAAAATATTTCAACGTGGAACTTTGAAATATGATACTGATTAGACAAAGTTAGCTGGAAATATTTTTAATTAAGGATACAGTTTACTTTGATTTAAATTACGTAGAAAGCAGTGAGAAAATCTGCTATAAATATTATATTATCTATAGATACTTCTGCAGTAGTGATTCCTCTATATTTGCAAATTTTGATGATACTATTTTCCCAAAAATCAACTCTCAGTTAAAGTCAAGGAATCCAATTCAGAAAGTTGGATTTCATTATTCACACTTAAAGATAAAACAGATATATGAATATCAACTGTTTGCTGCTATACTTTCATGAATAAATATTTTATGAGGAGGAATTTGCATGAAAATAAAAGATAACTTGGAAAAAGCTACTAAACAAGCTATTGTAAATAAAATTGTTGGTTATCTTGATAAAAATCCGGAAAAAAACATAGGTAAAATTTTCAAGGCTATTAAAATGCTGACTAAAGATGAATCTGCACTGGCTCAAATTGAATTTGTCGAGAATTATTATAACAATGATAAATATAAACATGAATATATTCAGAACATTTTAAAAAACACGGATACCAAGTGCCTCAAAAAATTTTTTTCTAATTTTTTTGCAAATGCAAACTGGTTTGCTGGTCCAAGAAGACAGAAATATATGGATGAAGAGGACACTAAAGTACCATTTGTTATGCTTTTGAGTCCGTCTATGAGATGTTCGCTTCATTGCAAGGGTTGTTACGCTTCAAGTTTTAGTAAAAAAGATGATATTCCTCCAGAGGAAGTTGATAGGATTATAGGAGAAGCAAGGGATCTTGGAATTTATTATATTATTATTTTAGGCGGAGAACCTTTTTTCAACGACTATCTTCTGGACATTTATGAAAAATATGACGATATAATGTTTACACCATTTACCAGCGGACTTTTTCTTGATGAAAAAATTGCAGACAGACTTAAGAAAAGCGGTAATGTGATACCTATGCTTTCAATTGAGGGCTTCGAAAAGGATACTGATGAACGTAGAGGAAAAGGCACATATCAAAAGGTATTGAAAGCTATGGATATACTTCATGAAAGAGGAATACTGTTCGGAGTGTCTTCAGCTGTTACGAGGACCAATATAAATACAGTGCTCAGTGATGAATTTACAGATATGTTGATTGAAAAAGGTTCTAAAATGAGCTGGTACTTTTTATTCATGCCTGTCAATGGAGAAGATGAAGATTTTGATATGATGCTTACAGGAGAGCAGAGAGATTACCTTGGAAGAAGATCCAGAGAAATAAGAGCTAATAAACCATATTTTACTCTCGATTTCTTTAATGATGCCCCATATGTAGGGGGCTGCATTGCAGGTAAATACTTTTTCCATGTCAATTCTAAAGAAGATGTTGAACCCTGCATATTTTCACATTTTTCGACTGTTAATTTAAAAGGCAGGCATTTGATAGATGCTTTCAGGGATCCGTTCTTTAAAAAATTAAGATCCATGCAGCCCTATAACAAAAATATGTTGAGGCCGTGCAGTATGATAGATAATACCAATGTTATAATAAATGTATGCAAGGAAGTGGGTGCAAAGCCGGACGATGCCGGAGCAGAAAAAATGCTTCATGATCCTGAATTTCATGAAAAGATAACAAAGTCATCGAAAGAATTTGCACCATATGCTGAAAAAACCTGGAAAGAATTTTTTGATGGAAGCGGCAATGACAAGTTTGCCAAAGGATAAAGTATAAAAAAAGAGCTGCATTAGGTGAATGGCTGTTTCCATAATAAAGATTTTCCCGAGCTGAAAAGCCCGGGAAAATCTTTATTATCGGCAAATGAATTCATTAAGAGAGGTCATAAAGTATGATAAAATTATACTTGCAGAATAACCTGTTTTTTAGTCAGGGCATGATCTAGTACTATATTTTTGAAAGGTGTGGGAATATGAATAGAATTTTACTTATTGAAGACAATGAGCAGCTTCAGAAATATATATCCGAGTATTTGGAGGCCTATAACTTTACAACGAAGGTACTTGATGACTACGATGCCGTGCTTGAAACCATATCAGCTTATAATCCAAAACTCATTTTGCTTGACATCAACCTTCCCAAATTTGATGGATTTTACTATTTGAAATTGATACGGAGACATTATAAAGTTCCAATTATCATCATTTCAGCCAGGAGCGAAGAAGGGGAGCAGATAAGGGGCATGGAAAACGGTGCAGATGACTATATCACCAAACCTTTTTCAATTGGGGTACTGCTGGCAAAAATAAATGCCATGCTGCGAAGGGAAGAGCAGCAAGAGAGTATTATAACCATACATGGAATATGTTTGAAGGAAGATACTATGAGTGTATTTTATAAAGGGATAAAGACAGAGCTTTCTAAGAATGAATACCGGGTACTCCGGCTGCTCATGAAAAATGCCGGGCAAATTGTCACCCGTGAGCAGCTTTTGGAAGAGCTTTGGGATGATGTAAGTTTTGTGGATGACAATACCTTAACTGTAAATATTACCCGGGTAAAGAAGAAGCTTATAGGACTTGGACTGCAAAACTGTATTGAAACTAAGAGAGGTGTGGGATATGTATTTGATGCGGCTGCTGTGGAAAACCGTTGATAGTGAGAGGAAGGCTATTATTTTTTATATTTTAAATACTGCCCTTCTCCTTTTAATTTTTAATCTTGTTTACCCGGGAAGCATGATTGCATATCCTACTTTGATTAGCTTGACTATATTGGCAGCTTATGTAATTGTTAAATCTGTTATTATGTACAGATTTCTGAACAGCTTAGACAAGGCAAAACAGGGCAGAGGTTATAAGCCAAATCCGGACAACTGCAAGGAAGCCCTTGCTTTTGGAGCAATGGAGGATATACATGAACATTACAATAATATCATCATTTCTATAAATGACAAGCTGAGGGACCGCAACTCCATGTTCTCCAGTTTTATACATAACATGAAGACCTCTTTGACCATTATTGAACTTGCCTGTGACAATCCATCCAAAGATTCTCTGGAAGATATTTCCCTGGAAAATGATAAGCTGAAAAGAAATTTGGAGCAGGCTCTGAACATTCTGCGGCTTGACGAGTTCTCCAATGATTACATGCCGGAACGTGTTGATCTTCGCTCGCTCATCAGCAGGGTTATCAATGAAAAGAAACGTGACTTTATCTATGCAGGCGTGTATCCGAAACTTCACGGGGGGTCAGCCTATGTTTACACGGACAAAAAGTGGTGTGCTTACATCCTGGAACAAATCATCGCCAATGCTGTTAAATACACTCCTTCAGGTAAAAATGTCCATATGGAAATAAAACCTGGTGAAAAGCGCACGATACTGACGATCCGGGATGAGGGCATCGGTATCAAAGCAGAAGATGTCCCCAGAGTTTTCGATTTGTTCTTTACAGGCAAAAACGGGAGAAAACATAAAGCCGCTACAGGAATAGGTCTTTTTATGGTTAAATATATTGCAAAACAGCTTGGTATTGAGGTAGATCTGACTTCAGCCCCGGAGAAAGGGACAAGCGTTAGCTTGTCTTTTCTTTCAAGATTGTAATGTTATTGCAAGGTAAATCAATTTTTATTTTATACTCTTTTGACTATACTAATGTTAAAGCAAAGGAGATGAAATTATGAACGACATTATCAATGTAGAAAGCTTAACCAAAGTATATGGATCCTTTAAGGGGGCGAAAGAGGTCCATGCTTTACAAGGTGTGGATCTCACCGTTTCTAGGGGAGAGTTTATTGGCATTATGGGGCCCAGCGGCAGCGGAAAAACTACGCTTTTAAATATATTGTCCGGTATTGATACTGCAACATCAGGCAAAGTAATCATAGACGGAAAAGCCATTGATAGGCTTAAAAAAGACGAGCTGGCGATTTTTCGCCGTAAAAGGATTGGATATATCTTTCAGGACTTCAATCTTCTTGAAAGCCTGACCTTGAAAGAAAATATTGCTTTGCCGCTGATATTGGATAAGATGCCGCCGCAAGAAATTGAAAATCGTGTGAATGAACTGATGAATTTCTTCGGTATCAGCGACCTTGCGGAGAAATATCAATACCATGCTTCAGGAGGTCAAAAACAGCGTGTGGCAGCGGCACGGGCGCTTGTAAGCGATCCGGCGGTATGTTTTGCAGATGAACCCACAGGAAATCTTGACTCAAAGTCATCCGCCAATATTATGGAAATGATGACTCAGATGAATACCGAAAAAAACTGTACCATATTGATGGTTACTCATGATGCCTTTGCCGCATCTTACTGTCAAAAGATTATCTTTATCAAAGACGGCAAAATCAACATTCAAATTCAGAGCTCCGGCGACAGAAAGGCTTTCTTTGATAAGATATTGGAAACCTTGAGTATAGTGGGAGGCGATAAAGAATGACATTTTGGTATATTGTGGCCCAAAACCTGAAATATAATTTTGGGCGTTTTCTTTCCTATTTTTTTGTGAACAGCTTTGTGGTTGCAGTTTTATTTTTGTACGGAAGCCTTATGTTTAATAAAATTTTAGCCCGGAATTCGTCTTTCCGGTCGGCATCTCCTTATATTAATGCGGCGGCGTATGCCATACTTTTGTTCAGCATAGTTTTTGTTGCATATACAGGTATTTATTTTGTGAAATCCAGAAGTCGCGAATTCGCACTGTATCTTACATTGGGGATGACAGACAAAGACTTGATGAGGATGATTTATATAGAGAGCCTTGTAATTGCTGCCAGTTCCATGATTTTGGGACTGCTTTTCGGACTTCTGCTGTCAAAATTGTTTTATATGATACTTGCCAGAATATTAAGCTTCACCGGATTTAGCTATAACGATATTTATTACATAGATTACAGAACCTTTTTTCTCAGTTTTGGTGTTTTTGTCATTGTTTTTCTTTTTAATATGATTTTTACCGGTATTTTTATCCGTAAACTCTCTGTAATACAATTAATTAAATCCTCCAGTACAAAGGGTGTTTCAAAGTCGCATCCGTTTATTAGTTCAGCTGCTGCCATTATATGTGTTTCTTCAACATTCTTTCTTCATGCTTTTTTAGCCAGAAGTGAATGGGCCAGGGATATTACGGGTAATTATCCTGTGCTGATTCCAATGCTTACCTTTGTGGCTGTTATAGTATCTCTGTATTTCGTAATAGCTTTTGGTATTGATATCTTTAGATATTTTGGCAAGCTATTCCCTGTATTTTATAATAGAAATATTCTGATTTTCGGAAGCCTCAGTCACCGGTTTTTTTCTTATAAAGTAACACTGTATATTGTTTCGCTGTTGATTTTTATTGCTATTTATTTTATGGGTATGGGAATATCCATCTATACTTACAATGATAAAACTATTAGGGAATTTGTTCCGTATGATTTCATGATTGAAACAAATGGCGAAATAAACAGAATCAGCGAAGATAAAATTAAGAAGATTGTAAAAGATGCAGGTGGCATTTTAGATACTTTTTCACCTTTGAAATTTACATATTGCCAAAATTATAGAAATACCAGGGATGGGTTCATTAATTACTATATGGAAAGGCAAAGGGATAGTCTGGTTGTTAGTGAAAGTGAGTTTAACAGGCATATGGGGCTTTCAATTGATGTTAAGCCCGATGAGTTGTTGCTTGTGTATAATTCCAGTGCAAATGCAAAAGAACCTGTTGATTTTGATACCATCATCACAATTGAGCCTTGGCGGAAAGGCGTAACCCGTGCAGAAACATTTGAGAAAAATCCTGCAGATATGAATACTTTTGTAGGAAAGTTGGGAAATGTAAAGCATCTGGCATATGACAGAGAAAACACAAGAAGTATGTATGCCCCTTTCATTGATTCTTATGGAAATATTGAATATGCAGGTGTTTTGGCAGATGTAATTGACGATAAAATATATGCAGAACTGAAAGCCAAGGAAGAAACCGCCTATTTGTTTAATCTTAAATCAGGTAACGGCCAGAAAGTATTTGATGCCATACTTGATGGACTGCGCAATATAAATGGAAGTAATGAAAGCTTATGGAAAAGCTCTAGTTTAGTATTCGGCAAAAAAGATGACATAACAAATCTGCGTCCAATTTATAAACAGGAACGTTTTAACATGGCCTTTGGTATTGGTGGTTTTACATTCTTTGCATTTAGCTTCATAGGATTTTTATTCTTACTGTCATCAGGTATTGTGTTGTACTACAAAATGGAAGTAAAATATCCGATTCCAGAAGGGGAGTTGGATTGGGGCTTGCCATATGTAAATCCATTGTGGAAATTCACGGCGGAAAAATTGCGGCTTTTAATAAAAAAAATGGAGGCGCTATTTTTAGATTTAATATTCCCGGCAAAAAGATAGTGGATTAAAGAAAGGGGAATGACATTTGGATAGCAAACCATATATTCTGGTAGTTGAAGATGACAAAATTATAAGAAGGTTTATAACTGCGGCACTGTCAGCTCAAAATTACAAGTACATTGAAACGGACATGGGAAATGAAGCCGTGGCTCTTGCCATGTCAAATAATCCGGATCTTGTAATACTTGATCTGGGACTTCCGGATATTGATGGAGTCCAGGTTATATCTAAAATAAGAGAATGGTCCAAAGTTCCCATTATAATTGTTTCTGCCAGAGAAAATGAAAGACAGAAAGTTGAGGCGCTGGACAAAGGGGCGGATGACTATCTGACAAAACCTTTTGGAATAGGAGAACTGCTTGCCAGAATCCGTGTATCCTTAAGGCACAATGGCGTGAACAGTGTCCAGAAAAAAAAGATAAAAGAATTCAGAGTTAAAGATCTGGTTATTGATTTTGAAAAAAGAAAAGTGGTTATAGCGGGGGAAAATATACATTTGACTCCTACGGAATATAAAATAATGGAACTTTTATGCAGATACCCGGGAAAAGTACTAACTCATAATTTTATTATAAATGAAATCTGGGGATCTGTTTTAGGAAATGAAACCCAGTCTCTCAGAGTGTTCATGGCAAACTTGAGAAGAAAACTGGAAAAAGACCCTACACGACCTGAATATATATACACAGAGGTAGGGGTTGGATACAGACTTGTTGATGAATGAAAATTATAGTATTAAAAGATCAGCGGAGTTATTACACAGATTAATTTTGTATTTTGCTTAAGTGGATTCTTCCAGGAATGAAGGATAGTCGAAGGATACTGGATTGAATCCCCTGCTCCTACAAAGTATTCAGTATTGTCCAGAGTGACAATAAGTCCTCCTTCAAGCACATATACAAATTCTTCACCGGGATGATTGAATCTGCTGCCATGAGTCTGTTCCGGCGGTATTATTACCAGCATTGACTCCATAGTCCTTGAAGGAAAATCTCCGCTTATTCTTATAAACTCTGAATTAGAACCTTCTATTTTAAAGGTTTTCTCTTCAGCAGCCTTGACTAAAAAATTACGTGTTTCAGGAGCTTTAAAAAAATAACTTATATTTACATTTAAAGCATCTGCAATTTTTTTGAGAGAAGTTATTGCAAGAGAAGAGGAACCATTTTCTATTTGTGATATAAAGCTTACCGAAAGCCCTGTTCTTTCACTTAAATCTTTTAAAGTAAAATTGTGTTCTTTCCTTAAATCTCGAATTTTTTTGGATATCTCCCCAATCATCGTTTACCTCCTATCATTATGTCTATGATTTTCATAAATATGAACTTTTATTTTAATATAATATCATAACCTCAAAATATATTCAATAATATCAAATATGATCATCTATAAATTACAGTATTTATAAAAAAATTACAGTAATATCGTAAATCATATATACACCTAAAAAGAAATATGATAATATTATAAATAATGACTTATCGGGGGAGTTGATTTTAAATGATACAAGAAAGACTTCAAAAAGTGTTAAAACTCATGAAAGAAGAAAAATTACCTCAAATGATAATTTCAGATCCATCTTCCATATTTTATCTTACGGGAAAGTGGATTTTGCCTGGAGAAAGAATGCTGGCACTTTATATATCGCTTAAAGGTGACAATAAGCTGTTTGTCAATGAGTTATTTCCTGTAAGTGAGGATGATATAGGAGTAGAAATCATATGGTATAATGACATTCATCAGCCTGTGGATATTCTTGCAAGATATGTTGAAAAAGACAGGATCCTGGGTATCGATAAAAATTGGCCTTCTCATTTCTTATTGGAGCTCATGAAACTAAAAGGAGAAAGTACATTTGTAAATGCTTCTGGAATTATTGACAGGGTGAGAATGTGTAAAGATGAACGGGAAAAGGAATTGATGAGAAATGCTTCTAGGCTGAATGACCTGGCCATGGGAAAAATGATCAAACTGATTCCGCAGAAATATCCTGAAAAGAAAATGGGGAAAATACTTTCTGATATATGGGAGGAATTAGGAGCAGAAGGTCATTCCTTCGATCCCATAGTGGGCTACGGGGCAAATGCTGCAGATCCACATCATGTGATGGATGGATCTGCTGTGAAGGAAGGAGACTGCATAGTTATTGACATGGGCTGCAGAAAAGATTCATATTGTTCGGATATGACCAGGACTGTCTTTTATAAATATGCACCTGAACACAGCAGAGAAGTTTACAATATAGTTCTTGAAGCAAACAAGAGAGGAATAGACAAGGTCAGGGCAGGAGTGAGATTTTGTGATATAGATGCCGCAGCCAGAAATTATATCACAGAGAAAGGTTATGGGAAATATTTTACCCACAGATTGGGACATTCTATTGGAATAGATGTTCACGATTTTGGTGATGTCTCTTCAGTTAATGAAGATATAGTCCAGCCGGGACAAGTTTTTTCTATTGAACCAGGTATTTATATACCTGGAGAAGTTGGAGTCCGTATAGAGGATCTGGTAATTGTCAGGGAAGATGGGTGTGAAATATTAAATAATTATTCCAAGGATTTAATGATATTGGATTAGTATCAAAAATTTATTGCAGATAAATATATTTAAAGGGAATTTAAGCTGTATTATGACAGGATGAAAAACTTAAATCCCTTTTTTTATGAGATCAGTGTTCGAGCCTGTAATGCCAGTTGTCAATTCCACCTAAATCATAAATTTTTTTAAATCCCATTCTTTTCAGTATATGACAGGCTTCTGCAGATTTTATGCCGCAGGTGCAATATACTGCAATGGTGGAATTCAAATCCGGCTTTATTTTTTTTATGGTATCTTTAAATTTTTCAATGGGGATATTTTTACTGCCGCCTATGTGCCCTTTGCGAAAATCCCTGCGGCTTCTAACGTCGATTAAAAGTGGAGGAAATCTGTCTTTGAGCATTTTTCTCAATTCTCTGCCGGATATTTTTCTTATATTTCCCATTGTAATTATTCCCCCTATCTGAACCTAGAATCACTTGTTCCGATAAGCCTGGCTATTGGACTTGCAGGGCTTATAATACCGGTTATTTCATTGTATGGAATTTCTATTTTGAAAAGTCCGTATACATAAGGTGTGTATTCATAGATTTGATAATACAATACCAGGTTTTCAGGGGTTAGATAATACTGTTGATCCTCTGTTATACCCTTGTATTCACTTATCAAATCAATATTATTTTCTTTAATATACTGCATTGCCAGTTCATTTAAAACTTTAGTATAGTATACCTTTGGGTTAAACAGGTCGCTGAAATCATATATCTGTCCTGTTTCAGTGTTGGCCGTTATAGAAGAGTACTTTGTATATCCGTGTGCTGCATGGTTTATATAAGTACCCATGCTGAAAAGTATACTGAGAATATTTTTTTCATTTAACATTGTTTCATAATTTCCCAGTACATCATGAAAGTCCACAACTTCAGGAAGAAGGACCTGGCTCCTAAAAAGTTTACCAACTTCATCTGCAATGGCATTGTTGATTTTTGTAATGGATTCTGTTTCTTTTTCATTTGATATTACTGGATAATTTATGCTAAAATTAGTAGGTGATAATTTTTGCTCATTTAATTTTACAGAATCAGTTTTAGTATCATTCCTGTAGAAACTGGACCGGCTGCTGTCAATGCTGAATGTATATTCTGAATTGTCAGGATAATTGAAATAAAGCATTTTGAATCTCCTTATGATTTTACTTCTCATAATATTTTATTCGGCCTGTTCTCCAATGTGCAAATTATTTTGCAGGGATGGGAAACTTCATCTGAACCAAATATTTAAAAAATGGAGAAATAAATAATATGAAAGATATTAAAAACAATATATGGAAGGTACTGGTTATTATACTTGGGAACATAGTGTATTCCGTAGGAGTCAACATGTTCATTATTCCCCATAAATTTTTAAGCGGCGGCGTATCGGGCGTTGCCATTATATGTCAGTATTTGACGGGTATATCTTCAGGATATTTTGTCATAGCTATAAATATTCCCATATTCATAATTGGATTTAAAGTTGTGGACAGGAAATTTGGAATATTTAGTTTTATAGGCATGACTGCCATGTCATTGTCACTTATATTCACCAGGACGGTAAACAGCTTTTACTATCTGCCGGATCCTCTTTTGTCAGCATTGTGCAGTGGAATACTTACGGGAATTGGTGCTGGAACCGTGTTTAAATGCAGGGCTTCCCAGGGAGGTACGGATATAGTAGCAGTGGCAATAAAGAAAAGATATGGACTTTCAATAGGAAGAATAGGATTTGCGATCAATGCGGTAATAGTTGCAGTAGGTATGGTCATAGGGAATTTGCCAATTGCCCTTTATACTTTGATATCCATGTACATGTATTCTGTGGTGGTTGACAAGATCATCGAGGGATTTGACAGAGAGAAGATAATGTTTATAGTGACAAGTAATACTGAGGGTGTGGAAAAAGCTATAGTGGAGAAGCTCGGAAGGGGAGTTACCTATCTTTACGGCGAAGGGGCCTATACTGGAGTTCATAAAAAAATAATATATTGCATAATGAGTTCCAGGCAGGTGGAAGAGGCCAAAAGATTCATCTACGATTTGGATTCTCATGCAGTCATGTCGATTATGGATGCAAGTGAAGTGAGGGGCAAGGGTTTTAAATCCAAAGTTTTTTAAAATGACTTAGAGTTTCCCCAAAATAAATTATTTCAGATATATCTAGGGCTATACTTCTAGTGCTTCAGCTATAAATAATTGTTGTGGAGCCTTGGTTTTTAAAACTGGTTGGATAAAATTTTTAATTCCAGTA
>NZ_PVXP01000079.1 GCF_002995845.1 Clostridium luticellarii
CAAATAAATATTATATAGCTCACATCACTTATATAGTTCGTTACATATCGAATATTTTAATTTAAAGCGTAAAGATCAAATATCAATTCTCCATCATTTATTCCTTGACATATACAGCAGCGCCAATATTATAACAAGTATTAAAAATGGCAGTGAAAATACAATTTTAAAAATAATACCAATTACAGCAACAACAAATGCTATCACCATTACAATTCCTACAATAGGCAGTATTACAATTCCCACCAGAGATAATACCAGATACAAGGTCAGTATTACAAATAGAATGCAAAACAAGGTTATCATAAATCATCCCCCCAATTTGGTTTTTTACTACATCCGCTGTTTTGTACTTCATCAATTATAATATCTCTGTACTTATAATCAATATTATATAGATCAAATACAGTTTCGTCTAATTTTTTTTCAAATATACCTTTTTCTCCTTTTTCATACATTATTTTATTGACCAATTTCTCCACTGTCCTCATATACCTGGGACTGCACTCACATATTGGGATCTGATCCAGGCTGTACTTTTTAATCTGGGGGGTTGAATTGGGGTTTGTTATCAGAAAGTTCAAATAGTACCACTGTATCAAGGTGGAATTCAAAATTCCCAGAATATAGCAGATAAAATTCTTCTTGTTCCTGCACATTATGCCATACAGGGATTGTTCTATTATATATCCTTCACAATCCAGTGCTGCTATTAACTTTTTACCAGTTTTTCTTATAACTATTTTATTCTTACTTCCGAGCTTTCTTATATCCTTGGTGCCGCCTTTTATATTTTCAGGAACAAAATCATAATAACAGCTGTTCAATATTTTAAATTTATCTATATTTTCACCCTTCAATATTTTAACCTGATTAAGCTG
Organism: Clostridium luticellarii; assembly: GCF_002995845.1. Classification (GTDB taxonomy): domain Bacteria; phylum Bacillota; class Clostridia; order Clostridiales; family Clostridiaceae; genus Clostridium_B; species Clostridium_B luticellarii. Next base: position 882 of record NZ_PVXP01000079.1, read on the forward strand.
TGTTCTATTTGCGTCTATTTTTTCACTGCACCCTATAAAGCCGGTGAAGGTATTACATAATTCAGAAAGCCTTTTGCTTGATTTCTCAATGCAATCCTTTATATCCAGGCTCTTAGAATTATAGCAGTAGGTCAATTCATAATTCATATTTTTCATATACTGCTGCTGTTCTACAGTATATGTCCTTTTTTTACATATATTTATCTTTATCTTGTTATATTTTTTCAATCCATTTTCAGCTATAATGATCATGGAATCCGCATTTATTTCCGGAAACTCTATTTCAAAAACCAAATTCAATATATTATAATTTTGAAGCAAACTCTTCCTAAAATCTTTATAGTAAAGGTTGCTGGCCAACCTATCGGGAACTATGAATCCAAACCTTCCATGAGGTGCCAAAAGCTCCATGGATCTTTCAATAAAATACTCATATAAATTGGGCAGATATGTATTTCCCCTATAGTTTGCAATATAATAATCCATCAAATTATCTTTTATATTTTTTCTATATTTTCTGCTGAGAGATATCCAGGGGGGGTTCCCCAGTATGTAATCATACTTTTTTCCCCAAAACCCGGATATATTTTCAGCCTTCAAGCTGCAGTATTCTTCCCGGCCATGTCCTTTTTCCCATTTTATCAAGCTGTTGCAGCATACAATGTTATATTTAAGCTCTAAATCAATTCCACTTTTATTGTGTAAATTTATTTTTGCCAGCTCTACGGCAAATTCATCTATATCCGCACCGTATATGCATTCTCTGAGTATATGAAAACTCAAATTGGATGGCTGCCAGTATTGTTCACCTTTTATAAATTCAGTTCCGTTTTTGCCCTGTACTCTATAAATTTCTTCTTTGAATTCATCTCTTATAAATTCCAGATTGTTACTGAACTTTTTCATCAGTACTTCATATACTTTTATTAAAAAGTAGCCACTGCCGCAGGAGGGATCCAGTACTTTCACGAAAGGATTCTTTTTCACATCCAAATTGGACATAATATTCTCCACTATATAGTCCACTATATAACCAGGTGTATAAAAACTTCCCGTCTCCCTTCTCTGTTGTCTGTCCATAGATTTTTCATAAGTTTCCCCTAATAAAATAGATTCCTGCGGCCTATCCATGAAAATTTGTCTCCTTGCTTTTAATATAATACTTAATTATTTTGCACATTCCGTTGAAACCCTTGAGGAATTCACTGTTTCATCTAATCTAAGTTTTTTAATCTCAAAAGCCAAAAATAGGGCTGTGAGAATAGTTGACACTGTATCGGAAACAGGTGCTGCCATCCATACCCCGTTTAATCCAAATATTCTAGGCAGTATCAGGAGCATGGGAATGAGAACTATTACCTGTCTTGAAAGTGCCAGAAACATGGATATCTTGGCCCTCGCTATGGCCTGAAAAAAGTTGGCGCTCACTATCTGAAAACCCACTATGGGGAATAAAAGCATAAATATCCTGATGCCGTTTACCGTTATAGCCGTCAAATCAGCATCTGTTTTATTGAACAGACCCACCAGTGCATAGGGGAAGAGATAAGCACACAAGGTTCCTGTCACAGATATAGCCGTAGCTGCCATAATAGCCAATTTAAGTGCACTCTTAACACGGTCATACAATCTGGCTCCATAATTAAATCCTATTATGGGCTGGGATCCCTGGTTGATTCCAAATATAGGCATAAATATCATGGTGACTATGCCATTGATTATACCCATGGCTCCTATAGCCAAATCGCCGCCGTATATTCCCAAACTCCTGTTCAGCACTACATTTACAAGGCTGGCTGCAATTTGCATAGCAAAAGGTGACATACCTATTGAAAATATATTTTTCACTGTTTCAATTTTCAAGCTCAGATTTTTTCTTTTTATCTTGAGCATGCTGTTCCCTCTCAGGAAATAATGAAGCACCCATATCATACTTGTAAACTGGGCAATTATAGTAGCCGAAGCTGCGCCTTTTATGGCAAAATGAAGCAAATATATAAATATATAATCCAAAATTATATTGGTTATAGCACCTATGAGCATTGTATTCATTGCTTTTTTAGGATTTCCCTCAGAGCGTATTACATTGTTGAGTCCAAAACCTATTATTTGAAAAATAGATCCTGCAATCACTATGACTATAAACTCCTTGGCATAAGCCAATGTATTACTGCTTGCCCCAAAGGCTATAAGCATAGGCTCTACAAATATAAGACCCAATATAGTAACTGCTACGGCTACTATAATAAGAAGTATCAGTGCATTGCCCAATATATGCTCTGCGACCTCCTTTTTACCCTGTCCCAATTTGATGGAGATACTTGCAGCAGCACCAATTCCAACCAGCATTCCAAAGGCCATTATAAGTATGACTATGGGGAAAGTCAAACTTACTCCTGATATGGCCATTGCACCTACAACTCTTCCTATAAAAATTCTGTCTATTACAATATACATGGAATTTACCAGCATACCGATTATAGCAGGTATGGAAAATTCCAACAATAACTTGCTTACCTTTTTGTCTCTTAATTTAATTGAACTTTCCAAATAAAATTACCTCCCTGGGATGTGGTCAGATCATACTTTGACAACTTCACATTGTGGAAATTATTCACACTTCCATACACCAATCTCAACCAATTGGTTATAAGGTTGTCACAGGCCTTATATTACATTTCATCCTTCATTTATTTATCCTCCTAATTAATCGTGTAAAAAATAATTATATAGTACTATTATAATTATATCAATACTTTTCTAGCTAAAAATTCAAAAAATCTGTAACATATAGTAAACAGAATTGTCATAACTAGTTTACAGTTTTGACATATAACTGTAACAAATAAAATTTATCATATAAGCATAATAACAATTCAATAAAAATTTCTTAAGGAGGGATTTATGATGGATAATAACTATGACAGGAATCAAGATACTGCAAGAATGAGTATACTATCCCGTTATAAAAATAAATTTACTAAAAAATTTTCTGGCGGTAAAAAAATTTTCTCCTATATAGCTATAGCACTGATATCAAGCTTGATAGGAGGTTCTCTATCTGCTGCAGCATTTTTGTATGTGGTTCCCAATACTGAGTTTTTCAAGAATACTCCTCTTTATGAAAGTATGAGCTCATCGGGAACTACAGCCTCACAGGCAAAGGCTTCTCCTATATCCACTTCATCCTCTTCAAATAAAGGCGGTCTTACTGTGGCGGAAATAGCAAAAAAAGTAAGTCCTGCAGTAGTAGGTGTTTCCACCAAGTCAATATCCGAATCCTCCAATATTTTTGGTTTTTCGGATGGGCAGAACAGCAGTGAGGACGATGGAATGGGTTCCGGCATTATAATAAATTCTGATGGATATATACTCACCAATTATCATGTAATACAGGGTGCCCAAAGTATAAACGTAATATTGAGCAACAACAAAACTGTATCCGCCAAAGTTGTAAATTACGATGAAAATCAGGATCTGGCTGTAATAAAAGTTACCACTAAAACTGATATGCCTGCAGTTGCCGAACTTGGAAACTCTGACAACGTTCAGGTAGGGGACCCGGTAGTTGCCATAGGCAATCCTCTTGGCAAGGAACTCTTAGGCTCCGTCACAAGCGGTATTATAAGTGCTACGAAAAGAGAAATTGCCGTGGGAAACACTACCCAAAGCTTTTTACAGACAGATGCAGCTATAAATCCTGGAAACAGCGGTGGTGCTCTAGTAAATTCTGCTGGACAGGTCATAGGAATAAATTCTGCTAAAATAGGCGGAGATGGAGTTGAAGGTATAGGGTTTGCCATTCCCATAAATACTGTATCTTCAAAATTAAATGGTCTGCTAAAACCCATATTGAAAGTTGGAATTGTATGTATGGACGTGGACTCCAGTTTGTCACAGCAATATAACATACCTCAGGGAGTTTACGTAAAAGAGGTTGAAAAATCCAGCCCGGCTGAAAAAGCTGGATTGAAAACAGGAGACATAATACAAAAATTCGATAATAAGTCAATAAAATCTGTGGATGAAATAAATCAGATAAAAGCCACCCATAAATCTGGAGACACAGTTTCGGTAGTAGTTTATAGAGACGGATCCACCAAGACACTTGAACTGACATTGACAGAATAAAATATTTAAACAAGGGATTTAAAAGTCAATCCCTTGTTTTTTTAATTCTCAAATATATAAAATAACTTATGCTGAATATGATCCCCACCAAGCTTACCAGCTGTGCAACTCTCATACTTCCAAGCATCAGGCTGTCCGTTCTCAATCCTTCTATAAAAAACCTTCCAAGAGAATACAGTCCTATATAGGCCGTTATCACTGAACCCTTCCTATATTTTTTTCTAAAAATATATATTAAAATACCACATACGATTATATTCCAAATGGATTCATATAAAAATGTAGGATGGTAATAAACACCATCTATGTACATTCCCTTCTGTATAAAAGAAGGAAACCTGCTTATGAATTCATAACTTACAGGGCCACCATGGGCTTCACCATTAAAAAAATTTCCCCATCTTCCTATGGCCTGGGCAAGTATAAGGGACGGTGCCACCACATCCGCCAGCTTTATAAAATCAATCTTTTTATATCTGCTGAATATATATGCAGCCAGCAGGCCGAATATAACTCCTCCATGAATTGCAAGACCACCCTGTCTTATATTTATCATATCCATTAAATTATTATAATATTTAAATCGAAAAATAACATAATAAAGCCTTGCACCTATAATTGCAAATGGAAATGATACTAAAAAGGCATCTATCAAAATATCAAAATTATACTTTTTATATTTACAATTAAGATTAGCCAGTAAAATGGCTGATAAAACACCTAGAGCTACCATTATTCCATACCATCTTATTTCAAACCCATTGATGGAAAAAGCTATTGGATTCATAAATACTACAACCTTTCCTTAAATAATGAAAAACACCAAGCTACAAGCCCAGTGTTTTCAGGCGGCAAGTAAATCTATAAGCCGAGTTCTGTATTAGACAATCATCTATCTAGGTCCATTGTTGCCAATGGACTCCAGCGATACTACCCGAAAGCAAAGCGGGCCACTTTTCTATGCTTTCCTATTCGATCTTGCTTCAGATGGGGTTTACATAGCCACAAAGTCACCCTTGTGCTGGTGAGCTCTTACCTCGCCTTTCCAACCTTACCAAATAAAATTGGCGGTATATTTCTGTTGCACTTTCCTTCAGGTCACCCTGACTGGGAGTTACCCAGCACCCTGCCCTATGAAGCTCGGACTTTCCTCTCCTGTAATTCTACAGCAGCGATTGTCTGATTTACTTACGTTCTTCATAATATCACAGTTGATACTATATTACAATAGTAATTTTAAAATTTCATTATTCCTGCATTAAAAGCCATATCTGCCATTTTTATATTTCCATCGACATTTAAATGAAGTCCGTCAGCATAGTATTTTTCCTGTCCCTCTCCATTCTTTCCAATAAAGGCAGAATAAAAATCTATTACCTGTATGTTATAATTTTTAGAAAACTTCACTATGCTGTCATTCAATGTCCCCAAATTTTTGTTCATTTCACTAAAATCAGACATAAATCCCCAGTTCTTTCTTGCCAATTCAGTACAGACAGGTACTGACAGCCCAAATACAGGCATTATGCAGTTTTGCATAAGCTGAAAGGCCATAGTAGCCAGATTAGATATAACTTGTTTTGTATCCATACCCCAGACAAGATCATTGGTACCTCCCATGATCATGGCATGTGTGGGGTTGTTTAAAACAACATCATTATGAAGCCTGGCCAGCATACCCGCCGATGTATCTCCCGATACACCTTTATTTATCACTTCAGCCTTCAGCTTTTTTTCAAGCACATTTGTCCAGACTTTATCTCTCTTAAGACCATACCCATAGGTTAAACTGTCTCCAATACAGATTAATTTCATTTTCATCACCTCGTGCACAATAGTTCTAAATTAACCAATATGCTTTACTCATTATTGTCTCTATAGTATATTATTCTTCCACAATTATCACAATAGACAATGTCTTTATTTTTTTTGATATCATCTATAGTTATGGCGGATACCTTCATCCTGCATCCCTGGCACACTCCTTCCGACAATCTTGCAGCTCCCGTACCTTTAACAGCACATAATTCATTGAATTTATCCAATAATTCTGGTGGAAGTTTCCTCTCAAGGCTCAATATATTTTTTTCAGCTTTTTTTATATCTTCCTCAGCCTTAAGCGCTTTTTCACCGATAGTTTTTTTATTGTTACAAAATTCATTTTTCATATGAATTAATTTTTTTCTGCTGACATCCTTTTCCTGCACAAGACTCTCTTCTTCATACATCATATTAAGATTGATCTCCTCCAGATTTTTTACCTCATCTTTTTTTAATTTAACTGATTTTTCCAGAGTACTTATAAATTTCAAATCATATTTTAAGTTTCCGTAGAGCTTGCTCTCCTCCTGTTTTACTTCTTCTTTCATATGCTCAAGTTTTTTTTCCAACTGCCCCATATTTTCTCTTGTAGCATTGAGCTTGGAATCTAAAGCTTTGTATTTCAACTTTTCCTCTTCAAATTCCCTTTTTATTTTTTTCATAAAACTATTATTGGATTCTTCTTTCAAAGTTTTCTTGGTTTTTTTTATAATTTCCCTATTTTTCTGAATTTCAAGAAGTAAATTTAACATTTATTTTCTCCTCCTATCTCTGTAAATCCAAATTCAAGAATCACTTTATCCAGGTGTGCAGCAGTGCTTATCTCCAACTTTAAGAAAAGCAGATATCCCAAATTCTTTGATTTGGTGACAGTGGCTTTCACAGAGTGCGTTGGAGTATTGGCAATGACAGCATTCGGATAAAAAAAGTAGAAATGAATTCAGTTTCATTTCTACTTATATTTATAAGGATCTCTATTGATTTTTGATAAGACTACACTGTTTTCAAATCCAAGAGATTTTATCTGTTTTTGCAAAAATACTGCCACCTTTTCCATGGCAGGCCATTCAGTGCCAAAGTGACCTGCATCAATTACAGCCATACCCTGTTCCTCAAAATCACTTACATAATGATAAGTAGTATCTCCTGTAATTATACAGTCAACACCCTGTAATCTGGCCTTATTAAAATAACTCTGTCCGCTTCCATTTATCACTGCCACTTTTTTTATAAGCTTAAACTCATTTCCCACATATCTCAAGGAAGACATTTCCAGATACTTTTTCACTCTATTGCAGAGTTCGCTTAAGATAATAGGTTCCTCCAACTGGCTGATCCTTCCTATCCCATCTTTGCATCCTGGCCTGCTCTCAGTTTTTATAGGATCAACAATATCATCGGAATTCAAACCAAGTAATTCCACAATTATATCATTTATTCCTCCTTCTGCAGAATCAAGATTGGTATGACAGGAATATACATTTATATGGCTTTCTATCAACTTTATTATCTTTTCACCCAGCAAATTATCTGAAGTTATACTATCCGGCCTTTTAAACAAAAGCGGATGATGTGTAAATATAAGATTACAGTTATTTTGTTTTGCTTCCTCTATAACCTTCAAGGTACAGTCCAAAGCCACAAGTATAGATGTAACCCTGCACTCCATATCGCCCACCATAAGACCTACATTGTCATAGCTCTCTTTGAGTATGGAAGGTGCATATTTTTCAACTATGTTATGTATATCCATTATTTTCAGATACATCATATCAACTCCTGCAATCTCTTTATTCTGGTTTGTAACTCCAGCTTCCTTTTATTGGCCAATTCAGTATGACCTTTTATATTCAAAATTATCCTGCTGTAATTTTCTATCTTTTTTTCTACAAATTCAGAAAGATATTTATGTTTTTTTTCTACCAGAGTCCTTCCCACTTCATAAAATATACTATCAACCTTTTTTACAACGGTATCATATCCTATCTTCATTATCTCATAAAATCTATTTTCGTCAATACACAATTCCTCATCTATTATTTTAAAACCCTTTTTATAGATGTACTCTCTCAATACTTCTGAATTCTGCATGGGTTGAAGTATAAATGAATTTGATTCTTCAAATACCTCCATATGGCTTTCTATTATATTTACTATGAGATTCCCTCCCATTCCTGCAATTACCACTTCCTCGGCTTCTCCCGGATTTATGGTGGAAAGACCCTCTCCAATCCTGCAGTCTATTTTATCATCCAAATTTTCAAATTTTACATTAAGTATCGCTCTCTTTATAGGCCCCACATTTATATCCGATGCTATGGCTCTATTGCAAATATGATTTTTTATTAAATAAATAGGAATATATCCGTGATCCGTACCTATATCTGCTGCACAATGACAGCTGTCCACCATCTGTGCCACAGCTTTAAGCCTTAAACTAATTTCCATACAATTCTCCGTTCTCCAATCTCATAACAATTCACAATTGAGGTTAATTTTCGGTTCTTTCCGAAAATCTTCATTATTTGACGTTTTATATTTGAACTTTAATATCTAATATGATACCACTATCTAAATGTACAGAATATTTTAATCTGCATAATGAAATAAAAAACCGCTACTATTAAAGATATATACACATACTTGTAAGAATACTTTTTATCATATTTAGAGTAAATATACCCTGCATAGTACATACAAAACAGGATTCCCATATTCAAAAGCCCATAGAACATCTGCTTGAATGCAAACTGCCTGCCTGTCCCGAATTCTACAGCCACAAATCTTGTATCAAAGCTAACAGGCATTCTATCCGGTAAATGTCCATAGAGATACATAACTACTGGATTTAAGGTAAGCACAACAGCTATAACAGCTGTGATTATAAATGGGATAAAAAATTTGGGCTCCTTGCTTATTATAATGTTTTTATTCAATTTATTTTCCCACCTGGAACAGATTATTTTTCTTTTTTTTAATTCTTCCTCAAATTCTTGAAAATTTTCTGGAGACAATCCGTAATTTACAGTACCTGTTTTTAAATATATTACATTTTTAGTTGAAGTAGCAAACATATACGTATTACCTATTTTATCAATAAAAGATCTGCCTATGGCAAATTTGTTTCCAACATATCCAGCAAGCTTTACTCCTTTTATATATCCCCGTGATTTCTGATACATCTGAATACTTTGAAGAGGAATTTTTTCATTTTTAAATCCCAATGCACTGATTATACACAAATTATTTTCATCTATAAAGTATTTGAGCGTACTGCAGATAATAATATAATAAAGCTGGTATATATTAAGGGATATGAATATCAATTTCAGCAGGTTGTATATTTCAAAAGAGTTTACAAATTTCATCAAAAATATCATAAAAGCATCGTATAAAAACATCAGACCTATGATAAAATATACTCCTGTCCCTTTTTCAGCTTTATAGGTAATTTTCACTCCACCATCACCTTCTTTATTAATCATTATATCATAAAATTCAAAGTAAAAAATCAATGGTTGCCTGCAGCTCACTTTTAGTATTTGCCAGAAATCTTCATTTACTGTGACTCCACTTTGAGATGAAAACTGAAAATAGTAAAAGCACCACTTATGGGTGCTTTAATCCAGGTAATCTTTTAATTTTTTACTTCTGCTTGGATGTCTTAGTTTTCTAAGAGCTTTTGCCTCTATCTGTCTTATTCTCTCCCTGGTTACATTAAACTCTCTTCCCACCTCTTCCAAAGTTCTGGCTCTGCCGTCATCTAATCCAAATCTCAATCTCAATACCTTTTCTTCTCTTGGAGTCAAAGTATCCAACACATTTATGAGCTGTTCCTTCAGCATGGTAAAAGCTGCAGCCTCCGCCGGAGCAGGTGCTTCATCGTCCGGTATAAAATCTCCAAGATGGCTATCTTCTTCTTCTCCGATAGGAGTTTCAAGAGATACTGGTTCCTGAGCTATTTTCATAATCTCTCTAACCTTATCTACAGGCAATTCCATTATTTTAGCTACCTCTTCCGGATGAGGATCCCTTCCAAGCTCCTGCAGCAGTTGCCTTGAAACCCTAATAAGTTTATTTATAGTCTCTACCATATGAACGGGTATTCTTATTGTTCTAGCCTGATCTGCTATGGCCCTTGTAATTGCCTGCCTTATCCACCAGGTAGCATATGTGCTGAATTTATATCCTTTTCGATAGTCAAATTTCTCTACTGCCTTTATAAGCCCCAGATTCCCCTCCTGGATCAAATCCAGAAACAACATTCCTCTGCCCACATATCTCTTTGCTATGCTGACCACTAATCTTAAATTAGCCTCTGCCAGTTTCTTTTTGGCAATTTGATCTCCTGCTTCTATTCTCTTTGCCAGAGATATCTCTTCTTCCGGTAGAAGCAGTGGAACTTTTCCTATCTCCTTCAGATACATTCTAACAGGATCATCTATGGCCACACCCTCTGGAACTGACAGATCCAAATTTTTTTCATTTACCTCCGCTTCACCCATATCTCCGGTTACCTCTACTCCTATGGATTCAAGTGTTTCATATATTTTTTCTATCTGTTCAGGACTTAAGTCCACCTCTTCCAATTCGTCCATTATTTCCTTATAAGTCAAGGTACCATTTTTCTTTCCCTTTTCCATAAGTTTTTTGACCAGCTGCATCTTTGAACTTTTATCCTTCATTTTGCTGCCTCCTTTAACCATTACTGCATTCCACCAATCCTTTTTTGTATTTCCATTAACTTTTGTGCCAACTCTAAAGATTCTTTTAACTTTCCTCCAGATTCACATTCTTTTATTTTTTTTATAATATAATTTTTAGATTCATTTAATCTATGTCTTTTAATCTTATCTGCGAAATTATCCACCAAGCTTTTATAATCACAATTATCGTCCATAATTTCAGTATCCATAATTTCAACCCATTCCTTAGATGTATCCAGGTCATTACACTTCATCTCTACCTGTGCCTTCCTTTTTTCTATATCATATTTCATATTTTCCGCTATATACTTATATATTTTTTTATGGCTTTCCAATATGATGTCATCAACCTTTATTTGATTTGATGAATATTCAAAAGCACCGTCACTTTCCAGCATAAGTTTTAAAAGAGCCCTCTCAGCTTTTAAATATGCTGGTTCTAAATATAATTTTTGTCCAAAACCTGTATCTATATTCATATTTTCGTCTTTTTTTACATTTTTTTGAACATTGCTTCTATTTAACATGTCATAAAGTACCTGATCCCTTATACCTGTTTCCTCCGATAATCTTTTCAGGTATATGTCTCTCTCTATAGGATCCAATTGGGATAATATTTTGAGTACCTCCTCAACATACTTTACAGTACCTTCAGAGTTATTGAAATCTATGTCTTTTTTCACATTTTGAATCCTATATTCTATAAGTGGAAGAGCTTTATCCACAAGTTTCAGGAATTCCTCTCTCCCATTATTTCTGACAAATTCATCCGGATCCTTACCATTGGGTATCTGCAGTACTTTAATTTCCAATCCCACACTTTTCAGTATATCCATTCCACGGACAGTAGCCATCTGTCCTGCTGTATCCGCATCATAGGATATTATAACTTTATCTGCATATCGTGCCAAAAGCTTAGCCTGATTCACAGTAAGAGCTGTTCCCAGAGAAGCCACAGCATTTGTTATGCCATATTGATGCAGGGCTATGCAGTCCATATAACCCTCTACAATTATAAGTACCCTTCCAAAATCATTTTTTACTGCAAAATTAAGTCCGTATAAATTTATTCCTTTTTTAAACAGAGAAGTTTCCGGTGAATTCAAATATTTGGGCTTAGAATTGTCAAGAACTCTTCCTCCAAACCCTATAACCTTCCCTCTGTTGTTAAATACGGGGAAAATTATTCTGTTTCTAAATCTGTCATAATAATTTCCCTTTTTACCCTTAATTATAAGTCCTGCCGAAACCATATCCAGTTCCGAAAAACCTCTGGATTTTAAAAAATTCAGCATATGATCCCAGCTGTCTACAGAATATCCTAGCCCAAATTTCTTTATAATATTTTCAGTTATACCTCGATTCGACAAATACTCTTTAGCTTTTCTATTTACACTTAAACATTTAAAAAAATATCTCGCAGCTTCCACATTCAACCTATATAGTTTTTGAAAAGTATTTTTCCTGCGGCCATTGTCTTTATCAAAATCTATATCTATATTTACTCTATCCGCCAGAAATTTTACTGCTTCAGGGAAACTTAAATTTTTAGATTTCATAACAAAAGTGAATACATTTCCTGCCTCACCACATCCAAAACACTTGTATATTTGCTTATCTCTAGATACACTAAAAGAAGGGGTTTTTTCATGATGAAAAGGACACAATCCCAGGTAATTTCTACCCGTTCTTTTAAGTTTCACGCTCTCGGATATCAAATCCACTATGTCATTTTCCTCTTTTATTTTTTGAATGATATCTTCTGATATCACTAAACAATCCCACCTATCTTAAATTATTATGTTCAAGAATAAATATATTCGACATAAATTACTATATTCCTTCTTTAAGGATAAATATTTTTATTC
>NZ_PVXP01000080.1 GCF_002995845.1 Clostridium luticellarii
ATTAAAAGAAAAAGTTTTACTTTCAAAAGAGATTATTGACCTCATAATCGATAGTTTTATTAAGGCTTTGCCTTGTTATATCAAGGAAAAGCTATCGCTTTTCTCCTGCGAAAGTTGAGTTATTAAAAAAACCATCGATTTGAGAATACTTTTTATTTCATAAGCCAGCTGCTGGTGTTATACTGTATCAAGGCTGAGTTTATATGTTGAACTCAAAAATTAAGTGAGTGCTGTGAACTCATGCATCCCTATTGTAATAGCTAAATATTTTATTATATTTAGCTAAAAAACAATGTGGGGGTGTTTTTTTGATATAATTATTGTATAGATTATTTATAGAAGGGTAGAGAAGGATGAATAAGATATTAATTGTAGAGGATGATCCTGAAATCAATAAAATGCTGCAAACTTTGTTGAGAAAAAATAAATACACGGCAGCAGCTGCATTTTCTGGCACAGAGGCTCTTTTGTTATTGGAAAAAGAGTCTTTTGATTTGATTTTATTGGACTTGATGCTGCCCGGATTGAGCGGGGAAGAGATTTTAACGAAAATTAACGAACAATTCCAAATTCCTATTATATGTGTATCTGCAAAAGATGATTTAGACACTAAACTTGGACTGATTCGAGATGGGGCAGATGATTATATAACAAAGCCCTTCAATAATGAGGAATTAATTGTGAGAATAGGCGCAGTATTGAGAAGAGTGAACAAGGATACAAACATAGATAAATCCAATATATTTCAATTCAAAGATATGATTTTGGACAGTGAAAATCATATCGTAACTGTCAAGGGCCAGCCCATTGAACTTACAATGAAAGAATATAGTATATTGCAATTGTTAATTAGTAATCCAAGGAAAGTATTTACCAAACAGAATATATTTGAAAGCGTCTGGTCTGAGGAATGTATTGTGGATGAAAGAGTAGTTACGGTACATGTCAGTAATTTGCGCAATAAATTGAAACATGGAGAAGCATACATAAAAACGGTTTGGGGAATAGGGTATAAAATGCAGGACAATTAATGTATAAACTTTGTACTTTCTTGATAAATTCTAAACCTTATTTTAATACCTTTTATCTATTATTTAAATATAGGTTTAAATAATACTTTAATTATACAAAATAGGAGGAAAAATATATGGGGTTTGTATTACAGACTGATGAACTGACTAAAAAATATGGAAAACAAACAGCTGTAAACAAGGTTAACTTGAATATTGAGAAAGGTGATATCTACGGACTAATAGGAAAAAATGGTGCAGGCAAGACAACGATTATGAAAATTGCCTGTGGATTAATTTACCAGGATGAGGGTGACATCCAGCTGTTTGAAAGCAGCAATTTAGAAAAAAACAGAAAAAGAATGGGATGCGTTATTGAACAGCCGGCACTTTATCCTTACATGACAGCAGGGGAAAACCTGATTTATTATGATAAACTGCTTGGTATTACGGACTATGGAAATGTGGATGAGGTCCTAAGTCTGGTCGGTTTACAAAATACAGGCAAAAAGAAAACTAAAGCCTTTTCCCTTGGCATGAAGCAGCGTTTATCCATTGCGATTTCCCTATTGGGTAATCCTGATTTTCTTATTCTGGACGAGCCTATCAATGGATTGGATCCTTCTGGTATCAAGGAAGTTAGAGAACTGCTGTTAAAACTCAATAGTGAAAATGAAATTACCATATTGATTTCCTCTCACATTTTAGGAGAGCTTGCCAGGATCGCAACAAAATATGGAATTATAGATAAAGGAGTACTTGTGGATGAGTTTCAAGCAGTGGAATTGAAAGAGCGCTGTAAAAAATGTCTTGCCATTTCGGTAAATGATTCTGAAAAAGCAGCCTACATTTTAAAAAACAACATGGAAAGTGAAGATTTCAAAGTATTTGATGAAGGGAAAATCTGCATTTATGACTGCCTGGATACACCTGAACAGATCAATAAGGAATTGGTTGAGAATGGTGTTTTAGTATCAAAAATTTGCCTGGAAGGAAATGATACAGAGGCGTATTTCCTGAAGATGATGGGAGGCAGTCAATAATGATGAATGTTGTTTCCAGTGAATTCTATAAAATATTTAAAAGCAGGATTTTTTATGCCATATCAATTATATTGCTGGCAATGAATGGTATTTCCTTTGCAGCTTCTGTTTCTCTCAAGGTAAAAGGGAAGATGTCAGGAACGGGATTTTCCAATTATCAAGGCTCTTATGGTGCAGATTTTATCTTCTACATCATCCCTATTTTTATAGCCTGCCTAATTACTGCTGAATATTCAAATGGCAGTATACGGCAAATGGCCTGTCATGGAATAGCCAGATGGAAATTGGTTCTTGGACAGTATATAGCCATGTCTTTTGTTATTACGATAATTCTATTGGGGTTTGGAATTTTAAATTTATTATCATGTACAATATTATCTGAATTAGGAGAGGTTGATACAGCTGCATTTATTCGGATGAATATTGGGGTGATTTGCATGTTCTGGGGTATCGCAGGAATTGGCACTTTCTTATCTTATCTATTAAAAAACGAAGGTATTGCAATTATAGTTTCTATTTTACTAGTTACAGGCAGCAATTTTGTAGCGAATTTGCTTGCTTTATTAACTAGGAATGATGTTTTTACAAGATATTCTCTTACAAATATGCGTAAGACTATAATTGATTTCACTTCAAAACCAGAGGATGTTATGAAGTATTCAATTGTATTTTTCTTAATTGGAATAATTACAATTCTGGGATCCAGTTTGTTGTTCTCAAAAAGAGATGTAGATTGACTGATGGTGATGAAATAGCATAATTTCTGGATCTGTTATAGATATAGGGTAATTCATATAAAGGAGTCAATATGGAATATATCTGGGTAATCACAACTTTTTTATTGATATTTATGTTTATCATAATTGTTTTTTATCATCTGTATTATCGCATGAATATCAAGCATATTACGAGACAATTAAAGGAAATTATAAATATAGATACCAATCAGTTACTGACAGTAACAGTAAAACAAAGGGATATTACAGAGGTGGTTAATCAGCTCAATAATTTAATTCGGGATGTAAGACTGTCCCGCATAGGAATTAAAAGGCTGAACAGGGATTTCAGACGAAGTATAATTAATATTTCACACGACTTGCGTACACCGCTGACAACTGCCAGCGGGTACGTTCAAATGCTCCAGGCAGGTGCTGCAGATGAAGAACAGCAAGAGTACCTGGCAATAGTATTGGAACGGCAGAATATGGTCAAGACACTGCTGGAACAATTATTTGAATATGTACGTATTGAATCAGGTGAGATTACTTATGAACATGTGCCTATGGACGCAAAGAAAGTTTTGATGGATACACTTGTCATGTATTATGATGATTTTTACAGGAAGGGGGAGGAACCAGCTGTTCACTTTCCGGAAAAGCCCTGTATAATACGAGGGGATGAACAGGGCGTGAAAAGAATATTTTCAAATATTTTATTTAATGCAATTGTACATGGCAAGGGAGAATATTGTTTTGAAATTCAGGAATCCAAGGAATCAGCTAGTTACATGTTTACTTTTTCCAATCTTAGTGAACCCATGAGCAGAGATGATTTAGATTGTATTTTTGAACGTTTTTACACAAAGGATAAATCTAGAAATAAAAAAACTACAGGACTAGGGCTGACAATAGCCAGGGAAATTACCAGACAGTTGAATGGAACAATAGAAGCTTTTTATAATAATGGCAAATTCTCAATATCTGCTTTATTTCCTAAAGTTTAATCACATGGTTCTTAGGACTCAGATGGAATTTGCTCATAAGAAATGCTTTTTTCCATCTGAATCTTGAAAAAACTTATCCGATGGCTATCAGTTTTACAACATGACAGGTCAAAAACTGTTATGCCACTAAATTAGCTCTGCTAATCATTACTGCAGGAAGGTATTTTGAGGCTGTGACTCCAGTTCAGGATTCTACTAAAGCGTATGATAATGCCGCTTTACAATGAAGCTTGAGAGTGTCAATCAATGGAAGTTTCATATCTTTCTGATTTAGCAGCAATGGTAATTCGGTACAGCCTAAAATCACACCATCCACATCATAGCTGGACAAGATTTTCCTGAAATTTTCTCTGGCATTTTCCGTTACCCTATTTAAAACAAGTTCACTGAAAATTATTGAGTTTATTTCATCCTGATGTTTTTCTGATGGGGTCAATACCTCTATGCCGCAGGATTCAAATCCTTTCTGATAAAAAGAGCTTTGCATGGTGTACTTTATCCCTGTCAATAATACTTTTTTCAATTTAAGTCTGCTGCATTCTTCAGCAGCTGTATCCACAATACTCAGCACAGGCAGATCTATTTGCTGCTTTATACTGTGAAATACTGAGTGTGGGGAGTTTGCAGCCATTATGACGAAATCGGCACCAGATCTTTGTAAACTATTTATACCGTTTATTATATAATTTATATATTCAGAAGTTTTATGCCTATTTTCTAAATCTGTAAAATACTGAAAATTTAAACTGCTGATTATTATTTCGGGATAATAGTAATCCGAAAATTTTTTATAGTACATATCAAGTATGGTTTTATAATATTGAATTGTGGAGGCGGAACTGATTCCACCCAGAATTCCTATTTTTTTCATGATTTTTTTTATACTCCTTTGTTTTTTAGATAAAAGGATCTGTTGTCTACGGCTCTCATTGTTGCCAGTATTCCATCCAGGTGATCATATTCATGCTGTATCAATTCTGATAAATCTCCTTGAAATTTTATTGTTTTATCCATGAAATTTATATCTTTGTACATCACGATACATTTTTTATATCGTTTGACTTTTACCAGCAGGTTTGGAAAGGACATACAATCATCCATAACTTCCATCATCTCATTATTGTCAAATTTAAGTATGGGATTGATAAAAACCATGGGTTTGTCGATATACATGTATATCAATCTTTTAAATATTCCAATCTGCGGCGCTGCAACTGCCCTTCCTGCGTTATATTTTTTGCGGAAATCAATTAAGGTATCGTGCAAATCCGAAACAGTTTTCTCTATTGCATCCATTTCTCCCTTCTCAACAGGAAGGCTTTTCTTATATAGATCTTCATTTCCAAGTAACAGTATTTCTTTTATCATAAAACGATCTCCTTTACATGTGATATATATTTGATACAATATTACTATATAATTGTTACTATAAAAAGGTATAATTTTTATAAAAATTATGGGGATGATTTTATGGGAATACCAGTATTTATTGAAAAGAAAAGTGAAAAACCGCTGTATATTCAGATATATGGATGCTACAAAAAAGCTATACTGGAAGGTATACTTAAAAAAGATGATAGATTGGAATCTATAATACAGCTTAAGGACAGGCTTTGTATCAGCAGAAACACAGTTCAGGCGGCGTATAACCAGCTGTTGTGTGAAGGTTATGTTTATAGCAGAAAAGGCAGTGGTTATTATGTAGAAGCTATAGATAAGCAGATAAAAACCGTCAAGAGAGAAAATATACCCTTAAAGCTTAAACCGCTGAGAAGTATTCATATAGATGAGAGGCCATATCCTTATAATTTTAAACCCGGTTCAGTGGAGCACAGCAGTTTTCCATTTGCGAGCTGGAGAAAAATTGAGCAGGGTATTATGAAAAAAGAAAATATAGGCATATTGACCTATTCGGATCCCAGAGGTGAATTTGAATTAAGAAATCAGATTGCAGATTATGTCAAAAGTTCAAGAGGGGTGGCTTGTTCTTCTGAACAGATAATTGTAGGTGCAGGGACACAGACTTTGATGGCTGTATTATGCGACCTGCTTAGTGAGCATTATAATAGGAGTATTGCTTTTGAAGAACCGGGTTTTTCTCCTGTGAGAAAGGTTTTTGAATGGTATGGATATAATATAGAGCCTGTTGAATTAACGCAGTCCGGAATGGACATAAAAAAACTTGAAAGCCTGGAAACAGTCCCCGGGTTGATATATGTAACACCGTCCAATCAGCATCCCATGGGTATGATCATGCCTGTCTCAAACCGTATAAGACTTCTCAATTTTATTGACAGATGCGGTGGATATGTTATTGAGGATGATTATGACAGCGAATTTAGATATAATGTAAATCCAATACCTTCACTTCAAAGCCTGGATAATGAAAATAGAGTGATCTATCTTGGAACTTTTTCAAAAACTCTTTTTCCCGGAATGCATGTTGGATATATGATTTTACCTGAAAGCATAATGAATCTTTTTATTGAAAAAGGAAGCTTTATAAATCAAACTGCATCCAAAATTCATCAGCTGACAATTGCAGAATTTATGAGAGGAGGATTATTTGAAGCCCATCTCAGGAAAATGCGAAATATATATGCCAGAAAACAGCAGTTTCTTATAGAACGTATAAGAAATGAATTTGGACAAAATGCCGCCGTCTATGGTGAGAAAGCAGGACTCAACATTGTACTTCAGGTAAAAAACAAGCTGGATGAGAGGGAATTGATAAATAGAGCCCTGGGAAAAGGGGTTAAAGTCTATCCTGTATCGTTTTATTATTTTGATAAAAATAATTATAAAAAACATAATATGGTGTTGATGGGATATGGACACCTGAGTTTTGAGGAGATGGAAAATGGAATAAAATCTTTAAAAAAAGCCTGGTTTTGAATTGAAGATTTTTACAAGAGAGAATGCTTGAAAATAGGCGAGTGGACATAAATTCACTCACCTATCCAATACACATGATTAAGTGGCACCAAATCCTTTCCCATAGACTTCGTAGGAGTTTTGTATTAAAACCAGGGCATTTATATCAACTTCTCTCACTATTTTCTTGAGTTTAATCAGTTCCGTATTTGCCACAAGGCACATCAGTATATGGCGTTTGTCATCTGTATATCCGCCTCTTGCTTCAATTTTAGTAGTCTTTCCATGCAGCCTGGTCAAAATTAAATCGTTGATCTCCTCGATTTTATCTGAAATTATAAATACGGATTTGGAATCAGTAAATCCCCTGATATATATATCCACCACTTTTCCAATCAAATATACTGTAACTACGCCATATAATGCTTTTTCTATACCGAAAACAAAGCAGGTAAGCATCACTATGGACAGATCTAAGCCCATCATTATTTTGCCTACAGGGCCATGGGTGTATTTGGATATAATTTTGGCTATGGTATCTGTGCCGCCTACGGAAGACTGCCTGCTTAAGAGCATGCCTACTGCAATACCTGTAAGTACACCGCCAAGCAGGGAAGATAAGAGTATATCTTCTGTAAATGGTGCAATATTGCTGGTTAGTTCTACAAATATTGGGACAAGAAAAGCACCCAGCACTGTATTCAGTACAAATTTTTTTCCTAGTGTCAGCAACCCCAGAATGAAAATAGGTATATTGAAGATACCCATTATAATTGATTTCTTTATATGAGTTACGGATTCAAGTACAATAGCCAGTCCAGAAACTCCACCCGGCACGATTTTATGCGGCGCAAGAAAAACGTTTAGAGCAAATGAAAATAAAAATAATCCAAATAAAATCACAATAAAATTGCATATGCTTTTTTTCATCCCAATTACCCCCATCTTAAAATATAGGCATTATAAAAGCCCTCCGTCCCCTTGAGGATGAAAGACTATGTTCATATGGCAGATTTTCTGTAATGATAAATTAATGCCGCCAATTAAATAAATCCGTAATTATCATTTACAATACTCATTATAATGACTTATAGTGCATATATCAAGAAAATATTTACTAAATCGTATAATATTTTCATATATGTGTTTTGTACATGTATTTTGGCCGGATACAGCTTTATATGGTATAATCTGCTTAGAATATATAACAAGTACAGGGGTGAACACATTGATTGACAGTGCATTGGAAGTTTTGCACAAATACTATGGATATGACGACTTCAGAGGAGATCAGAATAAGGTGATTGAGAGCATACTGGATGGAAAAGATACCATGGCCATAATGCCTACGGGAGGTGGTAAGTCCATATGCTACCAGATACCTGCACTTCTTTTTAAAGGTATAACTATTGTGATATCTCCACTTATTTCTCTCATGAAGGATCAGGTGGACAGCATGAAGGATTTGGGGATAGGAGCTGCTTATATAAACAGCTCAATTACCCAAAGTGAAATTTTGAATATATGTTCTGCCTTGAAAAAGGGCGATGTAAAAATACTGTATGTGGCGCCTGAGAGGCTGGAATCCGGTGAGTTCTGCCATTTTATTAAAGGCATGGATATTTCCCAGGTGGCAGTGGATGAAGCACACTGTGTTTCTCAGTGGGGTCATGATTTTAGAGTGAGTTATACATACATAGATCAATTTATAGAGAATCTTTCCATAAGGCCTGTGGTTACAGCTTTTACAGCCACTGCCACAGAAGAAGTGCGTAAAGATATCGTGAGTCAGATAAAATTAAAGAATCCTGCTGTTTTTATATCCGGTTTTGACAGGGCAAATTTAAAGATAAGCTGTCTTAAAGGCGGAAACAGGTTTCGACATATGCTGGATTATATAAGGACGAATGGACAGCAATCAGGTATAGTGTATGCTGCTACAAGGAGAGAAGTAGACAGCATATATGAAAAACTCAGGGCAAATGATATATCTGCAGGCAGGTATCATGGAGGAATGTCCAATGAAGACAGGAAAAAAAATCAAGAGGATTTCGTGTATGACAGAATAAGTGTAATAGTTGCCACCAATGCCTTTGGAATGGGTATTGATAAATCAAATGTAAGATTTGTGATTCACTATAATATACCCAAGAATATAGAAAGCTATTATCAGGAAATAGGGAGAGCGGGTCGTGACGGTGAAAAGAGTGAATGTATACTTATGTTTGCCCCTCAGGATGTAATCACACAGAAATATTTAATAGAAACCAGTATACAGTCTCCGGAGAGAAGATTGAATGAATATAAAAAACTCCAGTGCATGGTGGATTTTGTCCATTATAATGGATGCTTGAGAAAATATATATTGAATTACTTTGGAGAACAGGTGGATTATGAGGAGTGTGGAAATTGCAGCAACTGTATAACAAAAGGGGAATATGTGGATAAAACCGTGGACTGCCAGAAGGTGCTCTCCTGTATTTACAGGATGAAAAGGGAATTTGGTGTAAATATGATAGTGGATGTGCTCAGAGGCTCTTTGCAAAAAAAGGTACTTCAATATGGATTTGATAAAATTTCCACTTATGGAATAATGAAAAATTATTCAAAAAATGAACTTTCCAGCTTTATAAATACACTTATAGCTCAGGGATATATTTCATTGAGAGAAGGTGAATATCCCATGGTAGTACTGAACTCCCATTCTGTAAAAATATTAAAAGGAGAAGAAAAGGTAATATTGAAGGAACCTGCCAGAGCGGAAAAGATAATTGAAAACAGTGATTTGTTTGAGATATTGAGAAACCTGAGACGGGAGATAGCAGGCAGGGAATCCATTCCACCATATCTGGTGTTTGCGGATGCCACTTTAAGGGAAATAAGCAGCAGATATCCTGTAACTTCTCAGCAGATGCTTGACATATCCGGGGTAGGTGAATTGAAGCTTGAAAAATATGGAGATGTGTTTTTAAATGTTATAAGGGAGTATGTAGAAAAAAACAAGATACATCCCGACTGGTATTTCAGGAAAAATTTTTCGGAAGAAAGCGGCAGAAAAAATAATAAATTGAGAACTTTTGAGATAACCGTAAGCATGCTGAAGAATAATATGAGTATAGAGGAAGTTTCAAAAAAAAGAGAACTCACTGTATCCACTGTGCTTTCTCATATTACAAAATATCTGGAACAGGGAGAAAAATCAAATCTGAAGATAAAGTTTGATGATTTATTTACAAAAGATGAGGAAAATGTGATTTTAAAGGTTATAAAAAAATTGGGAATATCCAGGCTGAAGCCCATTAAGGAGTCTCTCCCGGACAGTATAAGCTATGACATGATAAAAGCAGTCATACTTAAAGATTTTATTTTGGAAAATTATAACTAAAGTTTTGAATTCTAAAATTATAAAAATGGGGTGGTAATATGAAATTTGTAACTTATGTGCATGAAATAAAAGAGAGCATAGGAATTCTGGAGAATAACAATGTTTTTGATATCAAGGATCTGCTGAAAAAAATGGGGGAGAAAGATATACCTGGAACCATGCAGAAATTTATAGAGTATCTGGATGAGGATAAATCACACAAAATGGAGCTCTTTTTAAATAACAGAGTCGTTGAACCTGTTTCACTGGATTCAGTTAAATTAAAAGCACCAATACCTTATCCCAGGAGAAATGTATTCTGTCTTGGTAAAAATTATGAGGAGCATGCCAGGGAGATAAAGATGACTCAAATATCGGGAAACGGTATTCCGGAGGTACCTATATATTTTACAAAAGTTGCCTCGCCGGCTGTGGGAACCGGGGATTATATCAAATTTTCCACGGAAGTTACAAAACAGGTGGACTATGAAGCTG
Organism: Clostridium luticellarii; assembly: GCF_002995845.1. Classification (GTDB taxonomy): domain Bacteria; phylum Bacillota; class Clostridia; order Clostridiales; family Clostridiaceae; genus Clostridium_B; species Clostridium_B luticellarii. Next base: position 10,510 of record NZ_PVXP01000080.1, read on the forward strand.
AGCTGGGAGTAATAATGGGAAAAGACGGTGCAGATATAAAGCTGGAGGACGCTGAAAAATATATATTTGGATATACCATAATAAATGATGTGTCTGCCAGAGATCTTCAAGGAAAACATGTTCAGTGGTTCAAGGGGAAAAGCCTGGATACTTTTTGTCCCATGGGTCCCTGCATAGTATATAAAGATGAGATACCCTTTCCGGTTGAGCTGGATATCAAATGTATGGTAAACGGAGAAGTAAGACAGAATTCCAATACCAAAAATCTAATTTTTGATATACCACATATAATAAGTGATCTATCCAGAGGACTTACTTTAAAAGCAGGCGATATTATATCCACGGGTACGCCAAGCGGTGTGGGCATGGGATTTGAGCCTGTCAAGGTATTGAAAAACGGAGATGTAGTGGAATGCCGCATCGAGAAGGTAGGAAGCCTGGTAAATCATGTGGTGGAAACTCTATAGGATTTGAATATATAGATACTGCGGGGTAAGGCAATTCTTGGTTCAGATAAATTAGTCCATAAGGAGATACTTTTTCATCTGAACCTTGTAAGATTGAGCTATATAAATAGTAAATTTGTAGAAGTAAATAATTGAAAATACAAATTGCTAATATTCAGGTGATGATGAGATGAAAGTAATAGTAAATTGCATATCGTTTAGTAGAATAATTTTATCTGTGATTCTAGTTTTTGTTAATTCTTTAAGTATAGCCTTTTATGCAATATATATTATTTGTGGATTCAGTGATATTATTGATGGGTTTATTGCCAGAAAGACAAAGACGACAAGCAGATTTGGAGCAAAGCTTGATTCCATAGCTGATATGGTAATGGATTTTGTATTACTATTTATATTTTATCCAATCATAAATCCAGCAATTGAAATAGTCATTTGGATTATTTCAATTGCTGCTATTAGATTGATATCTATGGTTGTGGCCTTGAAAAAATATAAAACTTTTGCAAGCATTCATACTTATGGAAATAAAATCACCGGGATATTTTTATTCGTATTTCCAATACTGTTTCTTTATATTGACACAAATATGTTAATTTATATAATTTGTGCTGTGGCAAGTATATCAGCAATTGAGGAATTAATTATTCAGCTGACATCAAGTGAACTTCAAATAAACAGAAAAAGTATATTCACAAAATAGAGAAAATTGTTCATATATAAATTTTTAAGAAGGTAGGGTCATAGCATGGATAATAATTATGAAGAAGTATATCTAAAATTAGCAAAAGACTTTTTAAAAGAAAAAGCAACAGCAGAAGAAATTGATAAATTGTATAAACTTATGCAGGAGTTAGAAATTAAACAAAATAAGAGCAGTCAAATAGAGAATGTTTTAGTTAACATATATTCACTATTACAATATTATGAAAAAGCTTATAAGTGTTATGTTAAAATAGCAGAAAAAAATAATAAGAAGGATAGAAAGAAATTATTTAAATTAAGACAAAAATATGAGTGGTATGGAGATCGTTTGGCGATAAAAAGAAAAAATGAAGTAACAAAATCTTTTATGGGTAAGATTCCTAAATTTAAGTATTGTCCAGATACAATAAACACCAATATATTAACAGTTGGGGCTCAGAAATATGTGGCTGCTGCGGTGAAACTGTTGATGTTTATTATGAAGGCCCTTTTTATAGTATTGAAGATGTTGAGTGTTTGTGTCCAGAATGTATTGCTAATGGTACAGCTGCTAAAAAATTTGATGGGGAATTTCAACAAAATATATTTAATGATGAAAATGTAATAAATGAAGAATATCGCGATGAAATTTTATATCGAACACCTAGTTACATAAGTTGGCAAGGAAGCAACTGGCCTGCACATTGTGATGATTATTGTGAATTTTTAGGTGATGTAGAATGGGACAAGCTTGAAGAACTGGGAATACCAAATAACTTTGAAAATTTTACCGGATATGATACTAAAGAATTAAAGGAATATTTATCTCCCAATGGTTCTTTGTGCGGTTATTTATTTAGATGCTTAAAATGTGGGAAATACTGTTTATGTGCAGATTGTGATTAATTAAAATATTAGAAGAGATAATTAATGTTGAGAGCAAATGGTGATGAAGTGGAAAAATATTCAGAGAATACAGAAGAATATTTATAAATTATTAATTTAGGGTCTAGTATTATAAATAGCAATTTGAAAAGGAGAATAAATATGGATAGTGTATATGTAAGTTGCCCCGAATTTGAAAATAAACAATTCAATTTAAGATTTATTTCTATAGATGATTGTGATGACTTGTTAAAAGTATATTCTGATAAAAAAGCAGTTCCTTTATTTAATAGCGATAATTGTGGCGGAGATGATTTTTACTATGATACCAGTGAAAAAATGAAGCAGGTTCTTGATTATTGGAAGTTCGAGTATAACCGAAAAGGTTTTGTAAGATGGTCTATTATAGATAAAAAAGATAATACTGTAATTGGAACAATAGAATTATTTCATAGAGAGTCTAAAGATTATTTTACTCAACTTTCGCACATTAAAATAAAGGCGGAAGCCTGAATTTTTAAGATATAAAGCAAAGAAACATTCCTTTTGGTATAATAGAATTGTCAAAAACACCATACCAAGGAAAGGAATGTTTCTTA
>NZ_PVXP01000081.1 GCF_002995845.1 Clostridium luticellarii
AGCAGGGCAACCTGTTAAGCTGACTGATACTAATAGGTCGAGGGCTTGACCAAGAATAAAGTCGGGAACGACATATAGAGACATACAGATAAAAATATTTACTGTGCAATTTTGAGAGGACATTGTTTTTTGAAAACTTATATTTATGTGGTAGAAACTTTCAAAAAGTTTTTTTAAGAAGTATTGACAAGTAACAAGAAGGACAGTATAATATTAAATTGTGATGGGAAAATTTTTGACGAAATTTATTTAAATGAAATTAGTAGTTGTTGATTTACGTAAGTAAGCATCATAACGAAAGGCTTGACACAGAAATGCAAAGTTAGCAGCAATTTTCGATAATAATAAGGTAATATGATAAATAAATTGATAGTAACGAGTACAGCAGGGAAAAGGCCGAAAGAGGAGTGGAATTTACTTATGTAATTGAGCACCGCAGTGAGGCATTTGACGTAGCTGGACGAAGTTAATAGCAATTTATGATAGAAGCATCTGGTAGTAATAACGTGAAGGTAACACCCCTTACCATTTCGAACAGGAAGGTTAAGCTTCACAGTGCCCAGGGTACTGCAGGGGAAGCCCTGTGGGAGAGTAGGTCGCTGCCGGGTAAATATATGGATCTTTAGCTCAGTTGGTTAGAGCAACCGGCTCATAACCGGTTGGTCCGGGGTTCGAGTCCCTGAAGATCCACCATACGGGGGTATAGCTCAGCTGGGAGAGCATCTGCCTTGCACGCAGAGGGTCAAGAGTTCGAATCTCTTTATCTCCACCACATAGAAAGTAAAAGAACTACATTATTTTATGTAGTTCTTTTGCTGTTTAAAATATTATACAAATGTATTTTTATATATTATAGATTGAAAGGTGATAATAAGTGTTATTTTATAGAGTAAAACAATTTTATTGGGCACTTATATCTAAAATTGATAAGGATGATAGTAATTTTATAAGGCATGTTTTAAATGCAGATGAATTAGAATTGTTTAATAAATTGTCTATACAAGAACAAAAACATTCTGTGAGAGTGGCTTATAATGTACAGTATATTTGTAAAAATAAATATACTGAAATAAATATGAATTTAATGTTAAAGGGTGCACTTTTACATGACATAGGTAAAATATATACTAGTTTAAATGTAGTGGATAAATCTCTTTTGGTACTGGGAGATAAATTTTCTAAAGGTAGATTAAAAAATTTTTCTAAAAATAGAAAAATAAATGCATATTATAATCATGCTGAATTTGGGAAATATTTATTAGAAAAAATAGAAAATGATAGTAAGTTACTTTATTTAATAGAAAACCATCATAATGAGGCTATAACTGATGATCTAGAACTTAATATACTTAAGCATTGTGATGAAAATAATTAAGGAGAGAAGATTAGTTATATTTTGGGAAGTTTCTTTTATGGGTCTATAAAGTTATTCCAGTTTTTATGATATAATAGTAATGTAACCGTAATTTATCACTTTGAAAATATGTTATTGGAGGTTAATATGAATTCGAGAGATAGAAGGTTGAGTATTAAAGAAATTCTTGAAAAAAGTAATAAACCTCAAAAAGGTCATGTTTTGGCTGAAAAATTAGGTGTTACCAGGCAGGTAATAGTTAAAGATATAGCAATTTTAAGAGCTGAGGGCAAGAGTATAATTGCTACTCCAGATGGTTATTTAATTCCAAAGGTGGAAGAGAAATCAGTTAGAAAAGTGATTGCTGTTTCGCATAAAACGGATGAAATGGAAGAAGAGCTTAAGACCATAGTAAAATTTGGAGGAAAAATAGAAGATGTTATAGTAGAACACCCTGTGTATGGTGAAATAAAGGGAATGCTTATGATAAAAAATTTGTATGATGTAGATAATTTTTTATATAATATAAATAAATATAAAGCTGAACCTTTACTGATATTAACAGGAGGTGTGCATTTACATACAATAGTAGCAGACAATTACGATATATTGGAAAATATAATAAATGCATTGAAAGAAAAGGGTTATATAATTTCTGAGTAAATCATAATTTTTAAAGTCAGTATATATTTAAGTAGATAATTGAATTTAAGTTTTTTATTGGTAGTTGTGCTTAAAAATTATCTATATTTATAAAGAGGTGATTAGAGTGAAAAAAGGAAAAATGGCAGTAGGTACTTTAATTTTAATTTTGGTTTTGTGTATTCTATTTTTCAATAAAATCGTTAACTTTGTGATAAATGTAGAATGGTTTAAAGAAGTAGGATATCTATCCGTCTATTTTACAAAGATTGTGGCCATGTGTAAGCTCATAGTGCCTTTATTTATAATAAGTTTTGTGGGAATATGGTTGTATTATAAAAGTATTCGAATAAGTATTATAAAATATAGAAAAGTTGTTGAGGTAAATTCCAATAAAGATAAAATTGAAAAAAAGATAATTTTAATTGCTGATTTAATTGTTTCTTTTGTTGTAGCTTATATATTTTCATCGACCTACTGGTATAGAATTTTACAGTTCACAAATTCGGTGCCATTTAATGTGAAAGATCCAATTTTAAATTTAGATGTTTCATTTTATGTATTTAAGCTGCCGCTTATACAATCTCTATACAGTACGTTTTTAAGTTTAATAATCTTTTTAGCATTAGTAACATTGTTTACATATTTTTTGTTGAATATAAAAGATAGATTTGTTTCAAGGAGCTTTAAAAAGGGTTTTGGGAAAATAGATATTTTAAATAGCGATATTACAAGATTTGCTGGAAAACAATTGGCAGTTTTAGCTGCTCTCATAATGATTTTTGTATCAGTGGGCTATATTTTGAAATGTATTGGACTTGTATATAGTCAAAATGGTGTAGCATTTGGAGCAAGTTATACTGATGTTCATGTAAGCTTATTATTTTATAAAATTATTGCGGTTGCGTCTATCATAGCTGCTATAGTTATATTTATAAGTATAATTAGAGCCGAATTTAAATATATTATAATTTCAATAGTTGTAATAGCGGTTCTGATTGTAACAAAAAGTGTGTCCTATTTTGTAGTTCAGAATTTTATTGTAAAATCCAATCAGAAAACTTTAGAACAGCCATATATAAAATATAATATAGATTATACGCGTAAGGCATATAATATTGATAATGTGGCTACTACTTCTTTTCAGGTGAAAAATGATTTGACTACAGAAGATGTAACAAATAATATGGATACTATAGATAATATAAGAGTTAATTCCTTTGATCCTACTCTTGAATTTTACAATCAGGTTCAGATTATAAGATATTATTATCAATTCAATAATATTGATGTGGATAGATATTATATAGATGGAAAATTCAATCAAGTATTTATAGGAGCAAGGGAAATAAATAGTAAAGCAATAGATCCTAATACATGGCAGAACAGGCATCTTGTATATACTCATGGTTATGGTGTAGTAATGAATAAAGTAAATTCTGTAACTTCAGAAGGACAGCCTAATTTTGTTATAAAGGATATGCCTCCTCAAAATTCTACAGATATAAAATTGGTTAATCCAAGAATATATTTTGGAGAGAAAACGGACAATTATGCAGTTGTGAATACTAAGTTGGATGAGTTTGATTATCCAAAAGGAAGTGACAATGCAACTAATAATTACAACGGCACTGCTGGAATAAAGCTGGGAATACTTAATAGGATTTTGTTTGCAATAAATCAAAAGGATATAAATTTCCTTTTATCTAGAGATATAACTAAGGAAAGTAAGATATTAATAAATAGAAATATAAAAGATAGGGTTAATAGGATTGCACCTTTTTTAAATTATGAGTCTGATCCATATGTAATTATGAGTGGTGGTAAGTTATATTGGATATTAGATGGCTATACATTTTCAAATGAATATCCTTTTTCACAACCGCAAAACGATTTAAATTATATAAGAAATTCCGTAAAAGTTGTTATGGATGCTGAAAATGGAAATGTCAATTTTTATATTATGGATAAAAATGATCCTATAATCAAAAGCTATGCAAAAATATTTCCCGGGCTATTTAAAGATATAAGTAAGTTGTCACCAGACATAATTCAACATTTTAAATATCCGAAGGACTTGTTTAATATTCAGTGTAATACACTCGGAAAGTATCATGTAACAAATCCGGGAGTATTTTATAGCGGTGAAGATTTATGGGAGGTAGCTGCAAATCAGAAGGAAGTTAGTGGAGAAAAAAATTTAATTGAATCACCTTATGTGGTCATGAAACCTGCAGGTGCTTCAAAGGAAGAAATGATATTATTACAGTATTTCAATATGAGAGATAAAGATAATATGGTTGCTTTATTTGGAGCTAGGATGGATGGAAATAATTACGGAAAACTTATTCTTTATAAATTTCCACCTGAAAAAACTGTGTATAGCCCTTATCTGTTTAAACAAAAATTAAATCAGGATACAACTATATCTCAGCAATTGTCTCTTTGGAATAAAAATGGATCAACAGTTCAATTTGGTGATACAATGATAGTTCCTATAAAAAATTCTCTGTTATACGTAGAACCTATGTATTTAAGAGCCAACGGGAAAGATAGTATACCGGAAATGAAAAGAGTTATAGTATCTTATGGAGATAAGATGGTATTAGCTCAAAGTATAGATGATGCTTTAAACCAGATATTTAATTATAATCAGGATTCTAGTGGTGAGAGCACTGATAATTCTCAAAAACAAACAGCACCTTCTGCTAATAGTGATCAGATTGAAAAAGCAAAAACTTTATATGAAAATGCATTGAATTCGCAGAAAAATGGTGATTGGGCAAAATATGGAGAGTATATTAAAGAACTTGGTAAAGTAATAGATTCTTTAGGTAAATAGAATATTTTAACTATATAAGGATTTGTTTATTTGCTTTGAAAGGAAGATTTGACATGGATTATGATGTGATTATATTGGGCGGAGGGATAGTAGGATGTGCAGTTTCTTATGAGCTTTCTAAATATAATTTAAATATAGCTTTGATTGAAAAAGACTATGATATAGCTGATGATGTGGCTTTTATAAATTCTTCTGTAGTTTATGATGGATTGGAATGTGAAGACACCTTACTGGCTAAATTGGAACTTATGGGCAATAAACTCATGCCTGAATTGGCATCTAAGTTTGATATTGGTTTTAAAAAAAAAGGATATTTGCTGGTGGCAAACAGTGAAAAAAGTGAAAAAAAGTTGATTGGTGTATATGACAGAGCTTTGAAAAGGGGAATAGAAAACATATATTTATTGGATGCTCCTGATATACATGAAGTAGAGCCGAATTTAAGCAAAAATGCAAGGAAAGCTATATATTCTAAGAATACCGGAATCATATCTCCCTATGATCTAGCAATTTCATATGGTGAAATTGCATTTGATAATGGAGTTAATTTCAAATTAGGAGAAGAGGTACTTGATATAAAAAATATATCAAAAGGATTTAAGGTTGTAACAAATAAAAATAAATTTACTTGTAATATGGTACTGAACACAACTCCTGCAGAAAATTATAGTATTGATAGTAAAAATAAGATAAACAGAGATAGAAAGTACATGAAATATTTTCTTTTAGGGGAGAATACTAAGAGGGATTATAAGAATATAGTTTCCATGATGGAAGAAAATAATGAAAAAATATATACTATGCCTACTATAAAAAATGGATTGCTTATAGGTATAGGGAATCACAAAAAAGTAAGTTATGAAAAAGCTTTCCAGAGAATCAAGTGTTTTATGAAAGATATATCTGAAGAGGATGTTGAAGAATTTTATGAGTCTTTATTTTATAATGATTCCTTAATTATAGACGATAGTTTGGTTGATAAAGGTTATATTAAAGTAATTGGAAAGCACTATGGTCAAATTACAGCGGCTTCCGTAATTGCAACTATAGTCTGTGAAACTATAGTTAATAATTTAAATTGTATTTTAAAAAAAGATTTTGTAGACAGACGAAGAGAATTTTATAGATTTAGGGATTTATCCAATGAGAGCAGAAAAAAAATAATAAAGTTAAATAAAAATTATGGCAGGATAATATGTTATTGTGAAAAGGTAACAGAAGGAGAAATAATAGATGCTATACGTAGGCCATTAGGTGCCCGTACTATAGAAGGTATAAAGAGAAGAACAGGTGCTGGCTTCGGAAATTGCAATGGTTCACAGTGTATTTGCAGTATTGCATCCATTCTTTCCAGGGAAATAAATAAGGATATGACATATATAGTAAAAGATTCTAAGAACTCTAACATTGTTAAAGGCAGAATAAAAGAGTTTGATGAAATGTAGTTATGGGGGAATTACAAGTTGATTAGGGAGATTATTTGTAATGAATGCAGTAAAAAATGCATACTTAGTATGGACAAATATGAAAATATTTTAGAAGTTAAAGGCAATTTATGTGATAGAGGAATAGAATGTGCAAAATTGGCAATAAGTAATAAGAGTGATATATTTACTACTATCGTGAGAATAAAAGGTTCTAATTGTAATGTGGTTCCCGTAAAAAGTTCAAAACCTCTGGATAAAAATTTATGGATAGAATGTTCTAAGGTTTTAAGTAGAATACATGTAGGGGCTCCTGTAAAAATGGGGAATATTATATGTAAGAATATTTTAAATACAGGAGTGGATATAGTCTGTACCAAAAATATTGATGAAAACACCAGGTAGATTTTGAGTTTTGCTTTATTATTTTTAAAATATTAGTTATAATTAATATGTTTTTGATATTATATATAGATTAATTTATTGACAGTGAAGAAGCATGTGGATATAATTGAATTGAAATTAGCTGATGAAGAGGTAAGTAGCTTTATGATGATTTAAGAGAATCAGCGGCTGGTGAAAGCTGATATTATTATATTGTGAATCCACCTGGGAGGCACTGTTAGATGCAGTTCGGTGATACCGTTATAATCTTAAAGAGAATCAATATATTATTGATTAATTAGGGTGGCAACACGGAGTCTTTTCGTCCCTTTGGGATATAAAAAGGCTCTTTTTTATATATAATTACATAATATCACTAAGGAGGATTATAATTATGTTGGATTTAAAAAGGATAAGAAACAATCCAGAGGATATAAAAAAACAACTTGTAAATAGAGGAGAAGATTTTGACTTGTCGGATATTGACAAGGTAGTAGCTTTGGATCAAAAAAGAAGGGAAATTCTAGTTGAAGTTGAGTCGTTAAAAAATAAAAGAAATCAGGATTCATCTGAAATAGCTAAGATAAAAAGAAATGGTGGAAATGCGGATGCTTTAGTATCTGAGATGAAAGAAGTTTCGGATAAGATAAAGGGATATGATGTTCAATTATCAGAGGTCAATGATAAAATGGAATATATAATGCTTAGAATTCCTAATATACCAAATCCAGCGGTTCCGGAAGGAAAGACGGATGAGGACAATGTGGAGATCAGAAGATGGTCAGAACCTACTAAGTTTAACTTTAAACCAAAAGCTCATTGGGATATAGGTACAGATTTGAATATACTTGATTTTGAAAGAGGTGGGAAGGTATCAGGATCAAGGTTTACGTTTTATAGAGGATTGGGAGCAAGGCTTGAAAGGGCTGTAATAACGTATTATCTTGATTTTCATACAGAGAAACATGGATATGAAGAAATTTTTCCTCCTTATATGGTAAATAGAACCAGTATGACAGGTACAGGTCAACTTCCTAAATTTGAAGAAGATGCTTTCAGGATAGCTAATAATGATTTTTTCTTAATTCCAACTGCGGAAGTTCCAGTAACCAACTTTTATAGAAATGAAGTTTTAAGGGGAGAAGATCTTCCAATAAAACACGTTGCATACAGTGCTTGTTTTAGAGCGGAAGCTGGTTCAGCAGGAAGAGATACGAGAGGCATCATAAGGCAACATCAATTTAATAAAGTTGAAATGGTCAAATTCACAAAACCAGAACAATCTTATGAAGAGCTTGAAAAGCTGACTAATGATGCGGAAGATGTGCTTAAAGGTCTTAAGCTTCCCTATAGGGTAGTTAGAATATGTAAGGGTGATTTGGGATTTACGGCAGCACTTAAATATGATATAGAAGTTTGGATGCCAAGTTATAATAGATATGTTGAAATATCTAGCTGTAGTAATTTTGAGGATTTCCAGGCCAGACGTGCAAACATCAAATATAAGGAAACACCAAAAGATAAGCCGCAATATGTTCACACATTAAATGGCTCGGGAGTAGCAGTTGGAAGGACAGTTGCAGCTATTTTGGAGAACTACCAGCAAGCAGACGGAAGTGTAATAATTCCTGAATTGTTGAGGCCATATATGGGTGGAAAAGAAATTATAAAATAAAGGTAATAATTGTTTAATAGGCAGTAACTTTTTATAGATAGAAGTTACTGCTTTTTCTATTTAATTTTTGAATTTTGACAGATATAAAAAAATATTATTTTAATAAATCTCTAATTATAGTATAATAGTACAATGTTTTTAAAATAAATAGATATAGTAAAATTATTGAAATATATACAATATTTATAATGAATTTTGTTATTAAAATTGAGGAGATTGATGTATACTATGGATTTATTTAGGAAAAAAAGCTTGAATGATTTTGAAAATGCAGTTTCTAAAACCAATCTTAAAAAGGGATTGAGTTCTTTTGATATAGCCTCTATGGGAATTGGATCTGTAGTTGGTACTGGTATATTTGTTGCAACTGGACAAGGCTCCCAGATGGCAGGGTCGGCAATAACAATATCTTATATAATAGCAGCAATAACAGCTATATTATGTGCTCTTACTTATGCAGAACTTGCTACTATGTTTCCAATTTCAGGCAGTACTTATTCCTATTGTTATATAGCCTTTGGAGAAATTATAGCTTGGATTATAGCTTGGAATTTAATACTTGAATATCTTGTGGTAGCAGCTACTATTGCTACAGGATGGTCATCTACTTTTGTGGGAGTTTTATCTACATATGGTATACATATACCTGAAATGATTACAAAATCTCCATTGTCTGGTGGCATAGTAGATCTACCTGCTGTTTTGGTCGTAGTACTTATAACATGGATTTTATATATTGGAGTGTCGGAGAGTGCAAAGGTAAATAATATCATAGTAGCAGTAAAGATAGCTGTAATAGTTATATTTATATTAGTTGGGTTGGGTCATATAAACGTGACTAATTATCACCCTTTTGCTCCTTTTGGGTTCAAAGGAATAATGTCAGCAGCATCAATTATATTTTTTGCGTTTATTGGATTTGATGCAGTTTCTACTGCAGCTGAAGAAACTGTTAATCCTAAAAGGGACATTCCGCTTGGATTAGGTATCTGCATGATCATAATTGTCATATTGTATATAGGTGTTTCACTGGTTCTTACAGGAATAGTACCCTATAAATTAATAGATGTAAATAATGCACTTCCAGCTTCTCTAGCACTCATTGGAATAAATTGGGGTTCTGCTTTAGTGGCTGTAGGGGCTATTGTGGGAATGATTTCAACTCTACTAGTAACAATATATGGCCAGGTCAGAATATTTATGAGCATGTCTAGGGATGGTTTATTGCCTGAACGTTTTGCTGCAATATCCAACACTCACAGTACACCGGCATGGTGTACTTTAATAACAGGGGCTGCAACGGCTGTCATAGGAGGTTTTTTGCCGCTTTCAGTGCTTATTGAGCTTTGTAATATAGGGACTTTATCTGCTTTTTTAGCTGTATCTATAGGAGTTATAGTTTTGAGAAGAACCATGCCTGATATTGAGAGAAAGTTTAAATGTCCGGGAGTCCCATTTACACCAATACTGACTATATTTTTCTGCCTATATCTTATGATAAATTTACCTGTTATTACCTGGGTTAGGTTTTTTATATGGACGGTGGCTGGAATCTCTATTTATTTGCTTTATGGGACAAAACACAGTACATTGAATAAACCCTCATTGAAGGATAAAGATATTTAAATTATTATAAAAATGAGTTAAATTGGAAAAACATTGAGCTCTGTAAAGTAAATTTCTACTGTTATAAGTTGACAATAAATTTTAAACTTTGGGTTGACAGTGAATATATATCGTGATATAGTATATGAGTAACCGCGAGGAATGAAGAAATTATTTAAATTTAAGATGATCTTATGCGGAAAGATGGTCGAGTTGGTTTAAGGCACCGGTCTTGAAAACCGGCGTACGGGTGACCGTACCAAGGGTTCGAATCCCTTTCTTTCCGCCACATATTGATATTGTAGGACATGGAGAAATACTCAAGTGGCTGAAGAGGCGCCCCTGCTAAGGGCGTAGGTCGGGTGACCGGCGCGAGGGTTCAAATCCCTCTTTCTCCGCCATAGATTTTATTAAGAGATATTAAGCTTCATGAATGGCGTAGAATCAAGGCTTTAGAGAAATAACTTATCATTAAGAGTTATTAAGAATTGCTACAATTGTAGTACTAACTGTAGTAAAAATTGTAGTAAAATAAATGTAGTCAATCAAGGAAGTTATCCAGTAAACTGGTTGCTTCTTTTTTATTTATTTTTATAATTAATTTATGTTTTGATCTTGTGTTTTGTCGAAAGTGCTGGCCATACCTCTATAAGCACCGTAAACATTGGCACTTGTTACTGAATCATCTATATTAAGTGCAGGTACCACAGGAATTAAATATGTCTTATTAATATTTAGTGGCTTATCGGTTGAATTGGTATATTCATCTGAAACATAATATTTGTCAATGGCTCCATTATTTCTTGTTATAACTAATTCTATCATTACTACAAATATGGAATGTTGTTCTATTGTTCCAGTTGCTATGATTTCAGTTAGACTAGGATTTGAAGGAACTGGAGAAATAACAGGATTGCAGCTATTAGCTATTTGTACTGATAAATGAAAATCATGATTGTAATGTGATTTTTTATTTTTAGTGTGTATGGCGGTATCATTATGTTTATAAGTTATGATTATAAAGGGAACTATCTGTTGCTTTTTTGCTAGTGCCGAGCCAAAACTTGCTATAGAATTGTTCCATAGATTAGAAATTATTATACCCTTGTTTGATGAAGCATTTTTACTCCATGAAGAAACTATATGGGTTATATCTATAGTAACTGTTGATTTTGATGTCAGTGGATAAAATTTAGTTCCGCTAAATTTATCCACTGATGGAATTCTAAAATAAGTAGTATATATGCTAAAATGGTCGTATATTGGATATATTATAAATTCAACACTTTTATCATTATGAAAACCATCACACTTAAATAGTGTTAATTTAGCATTGTCTACTATAATATTATTTGGTAATGAGGAAATATTGAAATAAAGTAAACTATGATACTCAAACTCATTATCATATCCTACGATTATTTTATAGTCCTGAATGTTTCCATTTGGGATTTTATCAGTTAATGTGAGACTTTTACTTGCTGGAATCGTAAGTGTATCCAAAAATATCACCTCCAATCTAAAATGATATAATAGATGACCAATAACATTTTCATGCTTTGGTCATCTTTATTATATTATGACTGAACTATTTGGGCTTTTAATGCCCCATAACTTGTTAATGTTACAGTTTCACCTGTTTCTAATTTTGGAACAATTGCAAGGTTAAGAGTATCATTAACATCTAATGGGGTTGTACCTGCTGAATTGTCATAAATAGTAGCAATAGAAAAATACTCATGACTGGAGTCAGCCCTAAGGACATCTAATTGAACTGCTTCAACGAAGCTACTTCCTGCGGGTACAGTCCCAGTTACTGTAACTAATTGTCCAGAAGCAGTTTGTGGTGTATCGAAATCTACTGGTAATGCAGCCATATATTATTCACTTCCTTTGTTTTTTATTTAGTATAGATATAAACTTTTGTCTAATAAATATAGTATTTGGAATTTGTGAAATTGTTACTGATAGGCTCAACAACAGAATGTATGGGCGTGTATGCTGTAAATGTAATAATCCTCATATCTTAAGTAAGGCATCTGGTTTTTAACTGAGTACCTTACTTAAGAATTTAGAAATAGTTAATGAATATGAAATTAAAACGTAATAAGTACGGCGTATAATTATAAGTGTTCTAAAGAAAATAAAAAGTATTAATTACATTAGTGCTTGTGGTTGCAGAGCACTGTAAACTTAAATGTGGCCACTATAAGGTTTTTTTATAAAATTTAATTTCCTACTTAATATGGTGTAAAATAGGCATCTGCTATTTAGATGCTTATTTTGCGTGGGAAAAAGGAATTTATTTACTTATGTAGAATAAAATACATGAGGTGATTTTATGTGAGTAGTTTATATTATGAAGAATTTAAGAAATATGAAGAAGGTAAAAATTCTATGGACAATAGGAAAAAATATGAATTATTGCAATTTATGAAAAAAATTTTAGATGAAAATGATATAGAGGAATTTTTCTGCAGGCAATTTGAAGAAGATAATCCTGAATTTTTTGTACTATATAAAAAGAATCTACTAAAATTTGATTATACTGAAT
>NZ_PVXP01000082.1 GCF_002995845.1 Clostridium luticellarii
ATATTGTTGTTTAATGATATAATCATATTGAGTAATGTTATTGAAATATATAAGATCAAGTATAATGTTGGCTGTATGTAAATTAGATTATGTAAACTCCTGTACAGTTTTTTGCTATACAATGTATGTACCCTCCAATATATATTTTACATTTATTAGGAGTTTACATAAATCTTTCTACTATATCATACAATTGAAAAAACTTTTGTTGCTTCAAATAAGTTATATTTTATTTGAAGTATTTTTTTATCAGGTATAAAATAGCCTCTTACTATACAAAATAGAGATGGAGGTGTTTTTATGTCAATAAATTTAACAAATAAGGAAAGATTATTGCTGGAAGATCAAAAAAACCATGAAACCACGTGTATAAACAAATACACCAATTATGCCAATCAGGCCCAGGATTCTCAGCTAAAACAGTTGTTTCTGAACAATGCTTCCATTGAGCAGGAACATTTAAACAGTGTGAATTCACTTTTAAGTGGAACGGTACCAGATTTAAATAACAAGCAGCAGTCTAAATCCAGTTTTAATGCAAATGCAGCTAGTTCTTCATCCAAGGCAGGTATGTCTCAGGTGAGTGATGAAGATATGTGCAAGGATATGCTTATGACAGAAAAGTATATATCCGGTACATATGATACTTCTATATTTGAGTTCAGAGATACAAATGCACGGGATGTATTGAACCATATACAAAAAGAGGAGCAGAAACATGGTGAATCCATCTACAAGTATATGGAGAGCAAGGGAATGTATAAAGCTCAGTAACACTTCAAACTGTGACAGGTTACTGATCCTTAAAATATGTTACAAATTAAAAATCGTCTTGAAAGTATCAGTTATACTTTCAAGGCGATTCTTAAAATTGTATTTGAACAGTATGATTTTATAGTATATTATAGAACTATAGTGTTATAAGTTATTGATGTAATCAAAATTATATCAATGCGGTTGTATTGATTAAATTGGGGGAACAGTTATGAAGGATAAATATGGAAGAAGGATAAATTATCTCAGAGTATCACTTGTGGATAGGTGCAATTTAAGGTGTATGTACTGTATGCCCGAAGATGGAATAATAAAAAAGCCTCATAGCGAATTACTGAGATTTGAAGACATATTGAAAATTATCAGAGCAGCGGCCCGGCTTGGAGTAAATAAAATCAGATATACCGGGGGAGAGCCACTCATAGTGAGAAATATAGATTATTTGATAAAAAAAACTGCTGAAATACAGGGCATTTCTGATTTGGCGATTACTACCAATGGTACATTATTATATAATTTGGCGGATAAATTAAAATCATCTGGTCTGAAGCGAGTAAATATAAGTTTGGATACTTTAAAAGAGGACAAGTTTAATCAGATTAC
The DNA here is from genome assembly GCF_002995845.1 of Clostridium luticellarii. Taxonomy (GTDB): domain Bacteria; phylum Bacillota; class Clostridia; order Clostridiales; family Clostridiaceae; genus Clostridium_B; species Clostridium_B luticellarii. The sequence goes on from NZ_PVXP01000082.1 coordinate 1,378, forward strand.
AAGAGGAGGTAATATAAATGGGGTGTTGAGATCCATTGAAAAGTGCCTGAGTATTGGACTTACACCTGTGAAGATAAATGTGGTGCTCATGAAAGGATTCAATGAAGATGAGATTGTGGATTTTGTAAATATTACAAGAAATTTACCTTTGGAAATTAGATTTATTGAATTGATGCCAATTGGACAAGCTGAGGAGCTTTATAAAGCATATTTTCTATCTTCAGAAAACGTTTTAAAAAATATAAAAAGTATTTTTCAATTAAGTCCTAAACCAACTTTTTCAGACAGTACGGTTTCCCTGTACAAGGTTAAAAATTACCGGGGTACTATAGGATTTATAAGCCCAATCAGCTGTAAATTTTGTAAAAGCTGCAATAGAATAAGACTGACTTCAATGGGAAATCTAAAGCCCTGTCTGCATTCAGACAAGGTGATTAATTTAAAATCCTGCTTAGGGGATGATAAGCTTCTTATAGAAAATTTAAAACTGGGAATATATAGTAAGCCCCTTCAGCATAATATGGATCTGGAAAATAAAAGTGCAAGCAAGAGAATGATGTATCAAATAGGAGGTTAAAATCAAGTGTTTACTGCAGGTTTACACCCATTGCCGTAAATATTTTTATCTTAGTTAATTCTTCCTGTGACAGATTACTCAGCTGGTATGATTTTGAACTGCCGGTTTTAGCCCAGATTACAAAATGCTCACAATTATTTTGCAGAAGATTATAATTTTTTTCACCCAGCCTTGTTTCCGCTCTCCTGACAGTTTCCTTAGGGGTGAATTTCATACTGCCATTTACATTTAAAATAAAGTAATTCCCTGGCTTAAAATAGGTATTCATATCAGTTTCCTTTATCTGGGCATCTGCTGCTGCACCTGTACTGCTGCAATAATGAATTACTCTGCCGCTGCCTATGTATATTCCATAATGATTGTATTTATATCCCATGAAATTATCTGTAGTTCCAACTATGTCACCGTATCTGGGATTCTTTACGGCTTTTGACAGTGAAGATGGAATCTCCGGTTTTACATTGAAGGACAATTTTTTGTCATCTTGCATTTTATAATTTTTAAAGTGCAATTTTGAAGATAGGGTTACATAAATTTTATCATTTTCGTGGAATCCGTCTACAGGAGGATTTATAATTATATATTTCCCGTCCACACTGGGAAATATATAGACTTCGGCGCTGGTATTGCCCTTATATTTTACAGATATATTTTTTAAAGTGGAATTATCCCATATAATTTTACCTTCCAGTGGTATTTTAATCTGACTGTATTTATAAATATCTGTAAATTTATTTTGAAATATGTAAATGCAACATATCAAAAATACCACTGCTGCTATTGAAAATATTGATAATAATTTTATAAAATGATGCTTTTTCATCAGAACACCCTGCTTTATATTTTTTAATCATCTTTTTTTAGGAAACCAGCCTTTGGAGACCCTGTCTTTCTGCTTGAATAACTCTAGTATTCCCCACAGAGACGTGAAACCAAGAATGCCTAAAAATGCAGAGAGTATGTTGTTCTTAACTGATAGTGAAAATGCTATGCAGAATACACCAAGCAATAGAAATAATGGCCATATTTTTGTTCCAAAGTGGTACTCTCCCTTTATAACAGCTATATGGCCAATACCTGTCAGAATCAATACAAAAATTCCAGTTATAAGTCCATAGTAATTAAGCATATGCTCACTCCCTGCAAAAATTCAAAATTTTATTGCCTGTATTAAATATAATATCATTATGCAGCTTTTATGTACATTTATTTTCTGCAATTTCAATTTGACAAAGTTTTTGTTTATTGTAAATTTATAATATATAGTGAAATATATTCACAGATTTAAATTTCACAGGAGGAGGTATTTAATTTGAAATGTTGAAGGCAGTGGGAATTGTAATTTTGATAGTTTTAGTATTCTTGATTTTAGTGATAGTGTGTAATACAAAATACAAGATTGGAGCTATTCTGAGAAAAAATATATTCAAATATAATTTTAAAGTCAAATTGTTTTTAGGCATTATTTCTATTATAGGAGTGGGAGATAAGAAAAAAATAGAGCTGTTTATAAAAATATTCTTTGTAAAAAAAAGAATTCATATGAATTCCAAGCAAAATAAGAATCTGGAGTCCAATAATACTAGATCTAAAGGCAATATTTTAAAGCAAATTGAAAAAATTTACGGATATAAAAAATTTATAAAGAAAATCATACTCATAATTAGGCCCGAGTATGTTAAAATAGAAGGAAGGTATGGTTTAAAGGATCCCTATACTACTGGAATGTTGGGAGGGCTCTTTACTATAATTAAAGCTATAGTTCCAAAAAAATCCATAAATATGAAACCGGACTTTTTCAATGAAGTTTTCAATATGAGTGTGGCAGTTAAGGGGAGATTCAAAATTGTATCCTTGATTTTTATAGCTTTTAAGTTTTTTATGGCTGATCACGTAAAAATAAAGTTTCATAAAATATACAGGAGAAAAAGTTGGAAATATGAAAAAAGCAGCCGGGTTAAGGCCGGTTGATATTTAATATACAGGGAGGTATTAACATGGATATTAGGGAAAATGCAGAAATGCTGTTTTCAAAATTGGAAAATTTTCTAAAGACAGAAACCGTGGTGGGAAAGCCTATAAATATAGGCGATATAACTTTAGTACCATTTATAACTGTGAATTTTGGGTGTGCAGCTGGCGGTGGACAGGATGCTTCTTCGGATAAAGATAAAAATGAAGGTTCTGGTGCAGGTATGGGGGCAGGAGCTAAAATAACCGCAGATGCCGTGCTTGTAATAAGAGGTGATACAGTCAAGATAATTTCAATTAAAAATAAAGATGGTTTGGATAAAATCATAGAGCTGGTTCCCGACATAATTAAAAAAATGGGCATAAAGAAGAACAAAAATAAGGAGGAAAAGTAGATCCTGGAAATTATTTTCTGAAAATATATTTTAAATATTCTTCCTAAATGTAAATTTTAAGTTCGTTTCTGAAATAAGTACAGACAAAAATATTATACCGCAGCCTATTATCATGTTTGTGGTCAGCAGTTCATTTAGAAATATTATGGATATAATTGTACCGAATACTGATTCCAGAGAAAGCAGTATTCCAACATGATCAGGACTGGTGTATTTTTGAGCCGTATTTTGAATTAAAAATCCCAGCATAGTGCTGAAAACTATCAGATAAAAAATTGGAAATAGTGCATTCCTGGGTATTCCAGAAAAACTGGGTTCAAAAATAATTGCAGCTAGAAGGGAAAATATACCGGCAGATATTATCTGTACTACAGATAATATTATAGGATTGGATTTCCTTGCAAAGCAGGCTATGGAGATTATATGTGCTGCAAATAGTACAGCAGCTAAAAGTGTCAGTAAGTCTCCAATATTTATATTTAGCTGCATATTGGATCTAAAACTCAGTATTCCTATACCGATGAGAGAAACTACAGCTGAAATTACAGCTTTACGGGTTGGCTTGGTTTTAAATACAGCCCAGCATAAAAAGGGAAGTACAATTACATAGACTGAAGTTAAAAAGGATTGTTTGCTGGCAGTTGTATAATTAAGACCTATAGTTTGGGCTGCAAAGGCCAGAAATAAGAATATACCAACTATGAATCCGCGGGTTATATCTTCCAGATTTATCTTTAGTATTGTCTTGAAAAATATAATTGAAATTAAAATTCCAGCGCACAGAAATCTTATGGCCATTATATATAAAGGGGTTATATTATTTAGAGCACCTTTTGTAGCTGCATAACCTCCGCCCCATAACATAGCAGCCAGCAATAATAACAGATCTGCTGTAAATTTTTTCCCGTTTTCATGAATTTTCATAACCAATACCTCTAAATTTTAGTATAATATAGTTAATTCTGTCGTTATCACAAATACATTGTAGTGATATTTGTATTTGTTGTCAAATAATTTGATATAACCTGTTAATAATTATATACTGGTTAATGCTTAGGAGGACATTTATGTATAAATTGATATCTGCGGATATGGATGGAACTTTATTAAATCAAAATCATGTTTTAAGTGACAAAACCGTAACCACATTGAAAAAAGTAAGAGAATTGGGAATAAAGGTGGTTTTGGTATCAGGAAGGGAATATAACAGTTTAAGGTTTTTCATGAAGCAATTGGGACTTGAGAATTTTACAATATGTTTAAATGGAGCAAATTTATATAGAAGAGAAAAGCTGGTTTCAGGGGAACCTATTGAAAGAGAGATATGCAGTGAAATTATACATCTATCCGAGAAAAATGGTGTATATGTCATATTATTTGATGATAAAAAAGTTTATGTAGAGAAATCCACCAATTATATGAATCTGGGTGATTATATAGAGGATTGGAGTGCAGTTGGAAAGTTATCCTCATTTTATGATAATCAAACCATGTACAAGATAGTACTTATAGAAGAACGAAAAAAGCTTTTGAAATTGAAAGATATACTTTTAGACAAGTTTTCTCATAAGATAAATGCTAATTTTTCCCTTCCAAATTACCTGGAGATATTCAGCAAAAAAGTGGATAAAGGCAGTATGCTGAAAAAGGTGGCGGATCACTATGGAATAAAGAGGGAAGATATATTGGCCATAGGGGATTGGGATAATGATATACCTATGATAAAATATGCAGGTTTGGGAATAGCAATGGAAAATGGATCCCGGGGATTGAAATCAGTTGCGGATTATATAACCAAAAGCAATAGGGAAGATGGAGCAGCTTATGCCATGGAAAAATTTATTTTGAGCAGAGTGTGATTTTTTTATTCAAATGCTATCATTGAACACTCCTAACTTCTTAAAGTGGAAAGGCAGATCGTACCTGTCTTCCCACTTATGCTTTACCTATAAAGAAACTCAATATAAGTATTATAAGTACCAGCGTAGTAATTTTTACATAAAGATAATCTTTCTCCTTAAGAAATACGAATATGGAGATTGCTACCCGAAGAATGGGTACTGACATTAAAAACAGCAATCCCAATAATATAATTGCATAGGACTTGAATTGAATACTTCCCGTTAATATCTCTACAAGAGTTGTTGGAAAATAATCTCCAGTATAACCGCTTTTTCCGGACAACAGAAACAAAAAAATTCCTGCAGCTATTACAATTGAACTTACTGCTATTCCTATTCTCAGAAATGAGCCTATTATCATCTCCATTTCTTTGGTATTTTCATCATCTGATTTTTTCTGGTGCATTTATTTTCCCCCCATACCTTTTAATATCATTTCTATGGAAATATAAACTAAGAAAGGTATAAAAATTTTTCTTATGGTTTTACTTTTCATATTTTGCATGATTCTAGTTCCAATGGTAGCACCTGCTAAGACTCCCAGAGCCACTGGCGCAGAGATCTTGGGATCAATATCCCCTCTTAACAGGTATACTTCTGCACTGGCAGCTGCAGTGACACCCATCATGAAATTGCTTGTAGCACTGGACACCTTCAAAGGAAGTTTCATAAATAAATCCATGGCCATAACTTTAAAACTTCCGCTTCCAATTCCAAGAAGTCCTGAAATGATTCCTGCACCGTACATCACTCCAAATCCGCTGGGGACACCGGATACTCTATAGTATACATTTTTACCCAGAGCCTTGTCATAATATTCTCCATTTAATTTGAGCTTTTCTGCCAGAGGATGAGTTTCTACATTCCTGGGCAGCTCAGTCTTCCCTTTTTTAAACATGGCAAAAGCGGAGTACAGCATCAATATTCCGAAAAGAAAATAAAGATAGTTGGGATTTATGATACCTCCTAGAAAAGCCCCTGTTATTGCACCTATAGTGGTAGCTATTTCAAGAAACATTCCAACTCTTAAATTTGTCATTCTATCTTTTATGTAAGCTGCAGCAGCACCACTTGATGTGGCGATTACCGATATTAGGCTGGCTCCAACTGCATATTTTATATCTATTCCAAATAAAAGGGTAAGGGCAGGAGTAATTATAGTTCCACCACCTAGGCCCAGGATGGAACCTATTGTTCCTGCAATTACAGATATACCCAGGAGTTCTAATAAAAATAATGACAAAATACCATCTCCCTACGTTGAATAAGTTTTATTTTTCAAGTATCATTATAACAAGAAAGATAACGTATTAGAAATAAATTTAAAAATTTTATATTGAATGTGAGGAGGTATATAGATGAATGGAAAGAGTTTAAATTTTAATATTAAGATATTGGTATTTATAGCAGTTTTAATTACAGCATATTTTTTTATAGATAGGCTGGAAATACTTGCATTGATACCCTGTATGCTGTGCATATATGATGGAATTTACATATTTCTCAAGGTAAAAAATAGAGAGGGACTCAAAGTGGTATTTTTTTTAGGTACTGCTCTAGCATTGATTTTTACTGCCCATATCATAGTGGTATATGGCATATCTAATCCAGTGCCTATAATTCTTATATTTATTATGACAAATTTATTTTTTCTGTATAATTTAATTCTGTATTTTTTCAACAAGCACGGCAAGTTAAGTGCTGTACTTATATTTCTGGGATGGGTTGTATGTGACAGCATTCCGATATTTATGGTATTAATTTTATCTGCAGGGCTTTCAAGTTGATAATATGGAACGTAATTTAAAAATCCTGGAAGGTTTATAGGTTATAAAAAGACCAATAGTAAATGAAGATTTTCGGTTATTGCCGAAAATCCACCAAATACTATTGATTTTTAATTGCAGTTGTTTTTGATTATTTTTTTTAGGGTGTCTATCAGAATATCAATCTCGTTATAGGTGTTGTACAGGCCAAAGCTCAATCTTACAATACCGGGACGAAAACTATTGAAGTGGGTTTTGAAATAGTTTATTTCTTCAGGAGAAAGCTTCAATAACCTTTGAACATAGGGATGGGCACAGAAACAGCCGCTTCTTACTGAAATACCAGATAGATCAGACAGAAGTCTGGCGGTGGTTTCATGGTGCACCCCTTTTATGTTGAAAGGAATGATGGCAACCTTGTCGCAGTTAGGGTCCGTATCACAATATAGGGTAATATCCGGGAGCTGAAGTATTTTATTTAAAGCGTAATTGTATATGTCCTTTTCTCTCTTGTCTATAGAATTTAAAGAGAGTTTATTTAACATTTTAATTGAGGAGACAAGAGCTGTAACTCCAAGTACATTGGGTGTTCCAGGTTCATTTTTACCCGGAGGATCATCCCAGATCACATCATCATCTGTCACCATCTGTATTGTCCCTCCTCCACTGTACTCCGGATCTGCACTTTTGAATATATTTTTGGGGCCTATAAGTACTCCTATTCCAAAGGGAGCATACATTTTATGGCCTGAAAAAGCCAGGTAGTCAATGGATTCTTCTTCTGATTTCTGTTTCATATATACAGGATAATGGGGCACAAGCTGCGCACCGTCTACTAAAATTTCAGCTCCATAACTGTGTGCAATTCTGGCTATTTTGTATATAGGATTTTTATATCCGGTTACATTGGATGCTCCTGTCACACATATAAGTTTTACCCTGCCGTGATGATTTTTTAGTTTGTATTTTAAGTCTGACAGATTTAATCTGCCTAGCTCGTCCACTTCCACATAATCCACTTTGAATTTACTCCTCCAGGGTAGATCGTTAGAATGATGTTCCATTCTAGTGGACAATATAATTGAATCCTTGTATAAATTTTTGAAAATGTAGGATAATTTATTAATGGCTTCTGTAGTGTTGTTTACATAAATTACTGTGTTTTTTTTCGGATCACAGTGTACAAAATTACATATGATATCCCGGGACATTTCATAAGCATCTGAAGACAATTTGGATTTAAAGCCGGTTCCCCTATGAATGGATGAGTAATAGGGTAAAAAGCTATTTAATCTTTCCACAACATAGCTGAAAGGGGGAGTAGTTGCGGCATTGTCAAAGTTTATAGCAGGTACAAGTTTTCCATTTTTCAGCGGTACCTTTGCATCTACACCAGTTATAAATTCTCTATAATTATAAAATGTTTCTGAATGAGACATGTTAAAATCACTTCCTGTTGTTCTTATTTATTTTAAAAGAAATTGCATAGGTAAAAATATGTCCTTGTATCTTTCATAATATGTAATTGTGATTGCAAATGTACCAAAATATTTTGACTCCTGTAATGAAATATTCACAATTATATTATATTTTGATAAAATATAGGTAATATATTATTATAGAGAGGATCAAAATATAAGCTTAAGGGGGATTGTCACTGAAAGTGACTGTATTATATTATGAAAAAGTTAATAAATAATCCTAATTTTGTAGTGGAAGATATGATACAGGGAATTGCGGCTGCACATCCGGAATATTTGAGAAAGAGTACAAAGGGAAATATACTGATGAGAAGTGATGCACCTGTAAAGGGAAAGGTTGCACTGGTAAGTGGTGGAGGAAGTGGACATGAACCAGCCCATGCGGGATATATTGGAAGGGGAATGTTAAGTGCGGCAGTGCTGGGTTCTGTATTTACTTCTCCTACTCCGGATCAGATATATGAGGCCATCAAGGAAGTAGATGGAGGCAAAGGAGTATTGCTTATAATAAAAAATTATACCGGTGATGTGATGAATTTCGATATGGCAAAGGATATGGCGGATATGGACGGCATAAAAGTAGACAGCGTGGTTGTAAATGATGATGTGGCAGTTGAAGACAGCACTTTCACTGCAGGAAGACGTGGAATTGCTGGCACTGTATTTGTGCATAAGATATCCGGCGCAAAAGCAGAACAAGGGGCAAGCTTGGAGGAAGTAAAGAGAGTTGCAGAAAAAACTGTGGCAAATGTACGGAGCATGGGAATGGCACTGACACCCTGTATAGTTCCAGCAGCGGGGAATCCTAATTTTACTCTTAAGGATGATGAAATGGAGATAGGAATTGGTATCCACGGAGAGCCGGGAATCCATAGGGAGAAAATAAAGAGGGCGGATGATATAGCAGAAGAACTGCTGGATAAAATTTTGAAGGACATGACCTTTAGAAATGGAGAAGAAGCCGCTGTTATGGTAAACGGCATGTCTGGTACACCTCTTATGGAGCTTTATATAATAAATAAAAGGGTAAATGAAATTTTAACACAAAAGGGAATAAATATTCATAGAACTTTTGTGGGGGAGTATATGACATCTCTTGAGATGGCAGGCTGTTCCATAACTCTCTTGAAATTGGACAGGGAATTAAAAGAATTATTGGATGAAAAATCAAATACACTGGGATTTAAAGTGGTATAGTATAAGGAGATATTGAATTATATGGGCGTAGACGGAAAACAGGTGAAGAAAATGATAACTTCCATAGCTGCAGTTATAGGAGAAAATAAAGATTATCTGACTAAATTGGATGCTGCCATAGGAGATGGAGATCATGGCTTGAATTTAGACAGAGGATTTTCAGCTGTAAGAGAAAAATTGAAGTATGAAGATGAAGGCAATATAGGAAGTATGCTGAAAGATGTAGGTATGACATTGATTTCCAAAGTTGGAGGAGCTTCGGGCCCTCTCTATGGTACGGCTTTTATGAAGGCATCGGTATCGGTAAAGGATAAAAGCACTGTGGATATAAACGATTTTTTTATGATGCTGAAGGAAGCATTGGCTGGAATCAAGATGAGGGGAAAAGCTCAGCGGGGAGATAAGACCATGGTGGATTCCATAGAGCCAGCGGTGGATTCATTAAAAAATTCACTGGATAAGAAATTAAGCAGTGTGGAAGCTCTTAAAAGAGCAAGAGATGAAGCCTTTAGAGGAATGAATGATACTAAGAACATAAGTGCCAGAAAGGGAAGGGCCAGCTATTTGGGTAAAAGAAGTATAGGACATCAGGATCCTGGAGCTACTTCAAGTTATATTATACTTAATACTATCTATGAAGAGGTAAAGAGGTTGACAAGCAATTGATATGAGGTGTTTTTTATGGTAGGTATTGTAATTGTATCTCACAGCAGCGAAATTGCCCATGGGGTTAAATGTTTAGTTGAGCAGATGTCACCGGGAGGCAATATTGCATCTGCAGGAGGAACATCAGACGGGAAGCTGGGAACTGACGTAGATAAAATAAAAAATGCTGTAATGGAAGTTTACAGCGAAGATGGCGTACTTATATTATTTGATTTGGGCAGTGCATATATGAATGCTCAAATAGCTGTTGAATTTCTAGATGAAGATATTCAATCTAAAGTGGAAATAATAAATGCAGCACTGGTAGAGGGAGCATTGACAGCTTCAGTGGATTCAAGTATAGGAAAGACACGGGATGAAATAAAGAAAAATTTGAAATCTCTCAGTATCAACAAGATGCCTTCACAGTAGTCATAAAATAACTTAGAACACACTGTGTGTTCTAAGTTATTTTATGACTAATTTTAATTAACAGTCAATTGAAAAAAATTAGTCACATAATGATATAAAAACATTAATTTCGTCAGAATTTTATTGTACATATTATACTAATATGATATTATGAAATAAAGACAATATACTAAA
>NZ_PVXP01000083.1 GCF_002995845.1 Clostridium luticellarii
GATATATTAAAAGAAAAAGTTTTACTTTCAAAAGAGATTATTGACCTCATAATCGATAGTTTTATTAAGGCTTTGCCTTGTTATATCAAGGAAAAGCTATCGCTTTTCTCCTGCGAAAGTTGAGTTACATATATTTCACTATCAATTTTATATATTTCTCTTATCATCTCTCTTGTAAGGACTTTTTCAGGTGCTCCATGAGAATAAACACTACCGTCTTTCATAACAACAATATTGTCAGCATACCTTGAGGCCAGATTTATATCGTGCATCACAATTATCACAATCATTTTTTTATCATATGCTAAATTTGATATCGTATTGAGCAATGAAAATTGACGATGTATATCCAGATTATTCAATGGTTCATCCAATATTAGAATTTCTGGTTCTTTAATTATTGCTTGAGCCAGCAGCACCATTTGAAGCTGTCCACCACTTAATTCGTTGATTTTATTTTTTGCCAGATGCTGCAGTTCAAAAGCATCTAGAATATCATTCACCTTCCGCTCCTGCTTTTTGCTGACCTTAAGAGTCAGTGTGTTCATAAGCCCTAAAAGCACAGCTTCAAAAGCAGTAATTGAAGCATCATTTTGTGATGTCTGCGGCAAATAGCCCACCTTTTGTTTAATAAATCCTTTTTTCTGCTTCTCAAGTCTTTCACCCCGGTAATACATTTCACCATCACATTTGTATATGTTTAAAATACATTTAATAAGTGTAGACTTCCCTGAGCCATTCGGACCTATAATGGCAGTTACATTATTATCAAAAGTCAAACTGATATTATTCAACGAAAATTTAGAAGAGCATCTATAATTAATATTCTGTACTCTAAGAGTCATACTCATCTCACCTGCCTTGTTTTAAAATAAGTACCAATAGAAATGGAATACCTATAATTGAAGTAATTATTCCCAGTGGAATCTGCACTCCAGCTATGGCAACCTTGCTCATTACCGATGAAACTGACAGCATAAAGGCCCCGGTAAGCATAGACGCTGGAATAAAAAATCTTTGTTCTTCCCCTACCAGAGATTTTGCTATATAAGGTGCAACCAGCCCAATAAAACCTATGGTTCCAACAAAACAAACCGCAATAGATGTTATCAATGAAGACAATATCAAAACTTTTGTTCTTAAATTTTCCACATTAATTCCTAATGCTGCTGCAGTATTTTCCCCCATGCATAATGATGTCAGTTTCCATGATTCTCTAAAAAGAATTGGTATAACTATTACAAGTACTATAAAAACTATTGTATCCTGCTGCCATGAAGCTCCTAAAATAGATCCCTGTGACCAATTACTTATATTTCTTAAAATTTCATCTGGTACAAAATATACAAGAATAGAATTTAATGCTGTAAACATAAAGCTTATTGCAATCCCCGCCAAAATTATGGTTCCCCTGTCCTTTCTTGCTTTTCCAATAGTATAAATAAAAAAGGATGATATTAACGAGAATGCAAAAGCAAATATGGGAGTAGCGTAATTGTTCATGGATTTAGGCAAAAATGCATATCCAAAAATCAGAGACAATGATGCTCCAAAAGATGCTGCCGAAGATATTCCAAGTGTATAGGGACTAGCAAGATTATTATTAAGTATAGTCTGCATCTCCATACCTGCAACTGCTAATCCTGCCCCGGCCAATAGTGCCATAGTTGCTATTGGTACTCTAATTACCCTGACAATTATATTCACTTTCCTGCCCAGTGACTCAGGGTTTGTCAATGAAGTGATTACATCGAAAATATTCAGCATTGCCGGCCCAGTTGAGAGATCAATTACGAAACTTGTTAATACAAGCAGTATTAAGATCATCAATACTATTACTTTTCGCATAATGGCTAACTTGTAATTTTGAGACTTTCCAACAACAATTTTTTTAGAGCTTATATCCACAATTTTTCCCTCCTTCCAAATTAATTCTGGTCAGCATTTCGAAATGAGTTTATAAAAATAAACCAAATTCAATATGTCCTCAAGTAAAAATATGGCTCCTTCCAGCCCAGCATACCCACTTTTACTTATGCTGAACTTGTCAAATACCGGGTAAGTATATTGTAAAAAAGGAATATCCAGCTCATTAGCTAATTCCCTATCAAAAGATGATCCAAAAATCATTATTGAATCAGATCTAATCACTTCATCTCGTATTATTTCCCTATCTCTTTTTTGTTCAGTATCAGTTAAAACATCTACAAACATTCCCAGCTCAATTTCCAGAAAATTTTTTAGGCCGTATATTCTTGCTTTATCTCCTAAAACAGCTACAGGCATCCCTTTAAAATCATCTGCAAATGGTCGAAATCTATTTAACAATTCTAAAGATGATATCTCCTTTCCACAGAAATTCCCAGAAACTTCAATATGCAGTGACCCCAATATTTTATTGACAAAAATCCTGCTGCCCGCTACTCCATACGGATAGTTGACAATTATATATGGAGTTCCAAATTTTTGCTTTAACATTTCTCCGACAAACTCAAACCCATACAATACCACATTTAAACTGGCTGATGGTATTTTCATAATATTCTGGTAGCAGTCATAGGGGAAAATTGAATTTATATATACTGAATCTTTCAGCATATTTTCTATATTAACCAGATCGGAATCAATCTTATAATCATCAGAGAAAAAGCCTATCAAATTAACTGAATTTTCAATTATTTTTTTTTGTATCATTTCATCTATTAATAATTTAAATGCATTCTTGCTGCCCTTCACACCCTCATCACTAAAACCCGGCTCCTTCAGCAGAAAAATATTTTTTAAATTGTTTTTCTGCTTAAACCTGCTAATAACTTTTTCAGCATCATCATTTATCATTTCAGGTATACATCCAGTTATTACATAGATAATTTTTGCTTTATACAGTTTCACTGCATTCTTTAAAGCTTCCTCTAAAATCTTTTCTCCTCCATTTATTATCTCTTCTTCATATATAACTGTAGATGTCTGCCTTATATCATTTATTTTCGATGAGATATGAAATGCCAGGGTACCCCAATTGCAGCCAACTGTCGAATGAATCAAAATTACAGAATCTTTAATGCTTATAACTACCCTGTATGCTCCAAACAATCCACATTCATTGTCACAATCCACATTTTTTTCCTTCTCTCTGCAGCCAGAGAATATCCCACATTTTTCTACTCACTTCCTCATTAAAATTCACATTACTATAATCACTTAAAAAACTTCTGTTTTTGTTAAAAACAGTTCTATTAATCCTATCTATATAATTGAAAATAAATTTTTCATAATTATCAAAATCCAACGGCATAAACGATGGCGGATTGATATGTCCAGAATTTTGATTATACATATCTCCAATACATAAATCTACATTTTCTTCAAATTTAGTTATTTTCCGTTCACTAAAATTAACTTCCCAATCAACTTCATAATCCAGTTCGCCTAAACCCTTCATTATATTTTCTTTTGCCATCTTAAATAATGTATCTTCAGGAAACAAACTCATGTACCTATTTTGCTTAACTGCAACAACTATATATTTTATTTTTAGTTTTAGTACACGACCATAAAAATAAATCAGCTTATATATATATCTAAAATTTTCACAACATATAGCACAAGTATATTTACTTATCTGAAGCAGTTGTTTTTTTAAATTCTTTTCAATATCAACTTTTCGTCCATTCAAATATTTATTTAATCTCTCATATAATCCAATTTTCTCAGCTATATCTATATAAAATTCTTCAATTCCACTTAAACCTCTATAGCCATAATCTTCATTTTTGACTATTATAAATTCCGTTCCATACAATTCCTTCATTTTTATTACCCATTTAATACGGCTGCTTACTATATTAAGTAATGCTCTGGGTGCTGTTTCCAGTTCTCCCACAGAACAGTTCGGTATAAACGCATTTATTTTTATTCCCATATTTTTAAATTCTTTCTTTACACCATTTATCATGGCATCTTCATGAATCCCCCAGTAAAAGCCGCATATATTTACCAGTCTACTATCTACTTCTTGAGGTTTCATTATATTTCGAACTATTGCTTCCATAGCCTCTGAAAATCCACAGCTTTTCAAATTACCATCATGAATTTTTCCCTTACCAATATTATTTTCATAAAAACTTCTTCTTGCATTGCCTCTCTTATCAGCATGCGAAATTCTCTCTGACCTGACATATATCAGCTTGCAAGCAATTTCCGGCTGTATCTCTTTAATAACTCCTTCTATATCGTCATTAGTCATATCCACAGAAGATGCTGGAATAATGCCAATTAATGATGGATTATATCTTCTCACTGTCTCAATAATTGTCTTTTTTAATTTCCCACTTCCTCCCATTATGATATCTCTCTCTTCTAACCCTGTGCATTTTAGATTATATGCAGGCTGCCAACTCCTTCTACAAACATATCTGTAATGAAATCCACATCCACTAGAACCGTGTAAAATAGGTATTGCATTTTTAATTGTTGAAATCGCAAATATAGCTCCAGAAACTTTTCCACTTGGTGTAAACTCATGAACATATGGGATTCTATCATATAGATAACTATTTTTATAAAACTCCCTTAAATTTGTCTCCATTTTACCCCTCCTTTCTATAATGAATATTTCTTTTAATGATATACTACCCAGCTTTCCAGATTGTCATCTTATTTATATGAATATTGTTCACTGTCAATTTCCTTTGAACGAAAAGCTCTTTCCCAGTCATTTGCAACTACCTCCAAAATATTTAGCATCCCATCATATCCAAAATAAGGTTTATCCACGTAAATATCTAAATTTGTCGGACTCAACACATCAAAAGCAATTCTAATTCCAACCTCTTTAGCCATATACTTCTCCCAGGCTGAACCAAAGACCGCATCTGCATCAGTATTTTTCAAGACTTCTTTTATCTGATATCCATCTACTCCAAAAGCAACTTTAGCAGATGATATACCCAGAGAACGCAGTTCATTTTTTAAAATATTTCGCGATTGATATATATCGGACCTAATTAATATAACCTCCGGAATCATTTCTAGTTCTTCGAATAACATTCTAATCAGTCCGATTCCCATAGTAGCATCGGCAGATAGAACTATTTTACAATTATGATAGCGTGGAATCATCATAAGTGCCCTCTTCCTAAGAAGATCCATTACCTTTTTCTCCCCCATTTTTACAATGGTATCCACTTCTTTACTTACATCAAAATACTCACCTAATCGTCTAAGCCATCTTGCTGTATTTTTTAAGCCAATAGGCAAAGGTATGTCATCAAGAATTAAAGGTATTCCATGAATTCTCTGCATTTCCTGTGCAAATTCATAACCTGCATCATGACTTAAAACTATATTGGCAGATGCTTTTCCTGCATTTCTTAAATCAAAAATCGACATATCTTTTGACAGTACTGTCTGCACCTTAATTCCTAATTTCTCAAAAATATCAATAACCCATTTTAAATCAGACCACCATGTAGGATTTGAATTGGCCTGTGGTGCCACAATATTAACACTCTTCTTATTTTTCACATCAAATTTTTTTATTAAAGGCAGCAGAGAATTCAAACCTATATTCAATCCATCATAACTATTTCCGCGAAACCCTCCAGCCATAATGGGAATAAGCCTTGCATTGACATTGGACTGTACTTCTCTGCATATACCTTCTATATCTTCACCTATGATATCTGCAGCACACGTACCAATCACAAACATGACCTTAGAGTTGAATGTGCTGTCTGCTTCCTTTATCAAATTCACCAGCTTTTCTGAAGCGCCCAATATAACATCGGATTCAAATAAACGCGTACATCCTATTTTTCTTTTTGTAAAATCAACTTCATGTTTATCATAGGCCGTTCCTACAGTTGCGGCACAGCCTTGTGGTGAATGGATTACCACGCTTGCTTCTTTTATTCCAGCTACAACACTGGCCACACCTTCCAAAGCACAACTTATGATAGGATCCTTACTGTACTTGCATTCTTCAAAAGTTATTTCATCATACACTGTCCTCGCCTCCCATGAGCATATACTGTACAATCAGGCAAATCCTGACTCAATTTTGGTGTCAGTGATTTAGCTGATGATAATCCACAATTTTTTGGAAATACCATTGTCTTGTATAAAAAGCTTCTCGGCCTGAATGAATACTGTAATGCAGTATTGATACACTTTGCAACTTTCAAGGCACCTCTGTAGCCGAATCTTGGACGATTTAATATAGCATTCAGATCTATTACCGGTATATTGGGAAAGCTCAGCGAAGATCCAAAATATACTAGAGATTTTATATCCATGTCCCCAAGAAAGAGCAGCAGCTCATCTTCTGTCTGCCTCATGGATTCATATTTGCCAAAGGCAAGTGTTCCTTTCGTTATCAATATCTCAGGGTCTATACCCGTTTCCAGCAGATAATCTATGCTCGTCCGTCTTGCTTCTGTACTCCAGGGATGGAAATTGAATATAATTGGTCTCATTTCAAAATCACATTTTAACATATGGGCAATGGACAGAGACTTCACAGCATCATGTCCTTCAACAATACCGATTTTACCTTTTAAATATTTTTTGCTTTCTTCAAATTCTTTCTTTATGAACATATACTCCTTCTCAATTAAATCTTCAGCTTCTTTTTCCATATTCAAATACTTTGCTGCTCCCCTGATCCACCTTTCCGTTGCCGCAATTCCATAGGGAAGTATTGTAGAATTAATAGGCGTACCGAATTTTTCTTCCATAGATTTACCTATAGCATAGCCTATATCAAGGCATAAGGCACAATTAACGGCCACGCTGGGAGCTCTTTTGATCTCTGATAAAGTACAATTTCCTGCAATAACTGAATTCACTTCTGCTCCCATACCTTTTATAAGTCTTATCAGTTCTTTTACATCTGTATCCACCTCAGTTCTTTCAGCCCCCATTTTACCGCCTACAATATTAACCATATGTGACATTTCTGCTCTACTCTGTTCAGTAGGCTCATCCATTAGATTCACTATTTGCTTAAATACAAGATCGAAACCACTCCTGTATTCCCCTGAAAAACCTTCACAGTGTATTGACATCAACCTGGCATTTACTTCTGATTCCATTTTTTCTATAATGCTGTCAACATTATCTCCTATGATACCTGTAGCACAGCTAGTGGCCACAAAAATAACTTCGGGACTGTATTTCTTGTCTACTTCCTTAATAGCACCCCATAATTCCTTGGCTCCCCCATAGATAACATTTTTTTCCCCTATATTTGTGCTTATAACTGGTTCATAAGTTTGACCGCTGTTACGACAATTTGTAAGTTTATAGGCCTGTTTTACACCATAAGCACATCCACTGGGTCCATGTGTAATAATAATGGAATTCTTTATACCACTTAAAATTTTAGTAGCAGTCCAAAACTTGCACGGTCTGGTATGGCTTCCCTGCAGATTGGTTTCAATTTTCCCTTTTTTAGCCAGTTCATAAAGTTCACTGAGTTTTCCGTGAAATTTTACACTATCAGCTATAATCGACATAATTTATTCCCTCCCTAAATTTTATGTATAGCCAAGTTTTAAGTTTAAAACTTGGCTATACATCACTTATGACCTATTGATTTATCTATTTTTTACCATACATTCAGCAGCCATTCTCTATCGTGCTTATTTTCCATATTCACAAATAAAGTATTTGCAATAGTTTCTGCAAGAATTTCCGCTCCCTTGTATCCTACAACAGGATATTTCCACAATCCGGCCCTGTCAAAAGTAGGAAACCCTACCCTCACCATGGGTATATCATTGTCGATGGCAATAAATCTTCCTTTGGAATGTCCCATAATCAGGTCAAGATCAACGGATTTATTTTTTATTCTTGTTTCCAATTCCCACAAATCAGCATTGCAAACAACTTCTATATCACAATTTGCCTTTTCTTCTAATTTACTCAATCTAGGATCTTTTTCATAACCTTTATTATCATCGCCGAACAAAAGGAGTACAGGCTGTAGTTCGCATTCTATACAAAAATCCGCAAGTCCCATAACTAAATCCGGATCACCGTAAATAGCAACTTTTTTATCTGCCAAAAACATATGTGCAAGATCAGCCATGGCATTTATAGCTCTTCCGCGCTCCACAACCAGTGATTGTGGGATATTTTTACCTGTAAGCCTGCTTATATTTTTAATAAATCTATCTGTATTTTCTATCCCTACAGGCATGGAATCAACTACGGCAGGCACATTGAATTTATCCTCCAACAGCTTAGCTGCATCTCCGCCTTCATATTTGCATACAGCTATTGTTCCAATAGCATTGGCACTGCCTGCAATGTCCTCTATGGTTGTACTTCCATACGCAAAGCTGGATTTATCCGGCATAATCGGAGTATCAAAGCTCTCAGTATCCAGCAATATATTACCTTCCACTTTCATTTCATTTAATATATATTTTATTTCGGATACATCTCCAGGATTTATCCACCCGGTAATTATATTTAATTTACCATTTGGCTCACCTTTTTCAGCCAGTTCGGAAACGAATGCTTTAATTGCTACATCGTATCCACTTACCTGGCTGCCACTATAACTTGGTGTGTGCATCGGGATTATCTCAACTTTTCTATCGGGATATTCTTCCGCCAGTTTTTCACTCATTTTTTTAACCGTTCCTTCTACATCGTCACCAATAGTTTCTGTAGAACATGTAGTTATAACAGGAATAACCTTCAAATCCGGATATCTATCTACAAGAGTCTGTACACCATCTTCAATTCTTTTTTTTCCGCCGAAAACAGCTGCGTCTTCATGTAGGGAAGAAGAAGCAATATCAAAATTTTCTTTGAAGTGCTGGGCAAATAATAATCTGACAAAAGTACAGCATCCCTGTCCACCATGTACTAGGGGTATGCAATTTTTCACACCTATACTTGCAAATTGTGCACCACACGGCTGACAGTCAAAAATAGGATTTATTATACCTGAACGTTTCCTTCGATTTATTGTAACAGACATTTTATCACCTCTTGAATAATTTAATTTGCCATTAATTAATAAAATGGAACTCTCAGTTCTTCATTTCTCGATTTGTCAACTGCAATCTCAGTAATTTTCTTTTTGACATCTTCCATTATTTCCTTCTTTTTTTCCGCATCTATATCCTCCAGCCATGGAAACTTTTCCTTGAATTCATCGGTGAGGACTTTACCATCAGCATAAAAATATTTCTCCATCAATGTTTCAGTAGATATCTTATCTTTTTGGTTCAATAACAAATTCGTAACTACACCTAAAATGCCATTTATATTTTCTTCCCTGTCCCAAGACCTAGAGTGAAACTGCCACAAGCATCTCTCTAAAATAAATGCGCTCAATTTATCAGCTTTTTCATCCATAATCCTTTATGCCTCCTTACTTATATCTTTTCCTGCAAGTTTCCAGAGCGGGGAGTTTATAGCATTATACAAATCCCTGGCCATATTTACAGCACCTTCAAATCCCATATACGGTCCATTGTGATATCCATGTCCGTTGATATAAGGCACATGTACCTTTTTTACAAGGTCGCCAACTCTAGGTCCTGTCAATATAACATCAGGTTTGACCATATCTATCACTTCAAAAAACTCAAGCTCATTTCCATCATCAATGTATATGGTATCTTTTCTCCCACGGGATATTACCTTTTCGAAATCTTCCTGATGACCAAATTTAGACGACATAGCCACTACTTTCATTCCAAGATCATCTTCCAGGGACTTGGTCCAGTGCCACAACCTCGGTCCCCCTGTCCATATACAAACTTTTTTGTTTTTCAACCTTTCTTTATACCAGTCCAGTTTGTCTTTCCACTTAGCTGTTTCTTCCGCAATTATTTCTTCAGCCTTGTCTTCAATTCCGAAAAATGCTCCTATTTTTCTCAGGCCTTCCACTCCGTATCTAAAACCCCAGGAATCAATGTCCATCCTCGGTATTCCATATTTCTTTTTTAATTCATTAGCTATATATCCTGCAGATCTGGCACAGTTTGTAACACTTAATTTAGCCCTGTGCATGCCTCTAAGTCCATCGTAAGTCCCATTTCCTGTAAAATACCCTATGACCTGTATCCCCATTTTCTTAAAATATTTATCTAGAACAAAAGTATCTCCTTGAATATTGTAATCACCAATAATATTTATGGTATATGGACTGGTTATTTTGGGTTCATAAGTTCCCACCTTTTCCTTCATAAAATTTATATTGAATTCATGATGTCCTTTTGATTGACTGACTCCTGCAAACCCCGGACACAATACGCAAAATATATCTACATCCCCAAGTTCATTTTCAACTTCTCCGGCAATTGATTTTATATCATCACCAATCAATGCCGTAGCACAAGTCACATAAACTATCATTCTCTTTATATCAGGAAAAGCAGCAAAAGCTTCCTTTATACTATCTTTTAATTTTTTCTGGCCGCCAAATACAACATTCCTTTCTTTTACATCCGTTGAATAGGCATATTTTAATTGAAAGTTGCCATTGTCACTTGGATAACGCTTCGTGTGCCATGTATTATAAGTACATCCCACAGGTCCATGAACTAAATTTATAGTATCTTTAAGGACCCCGCCTATTACCAGTTTAGCTCCGCAATAACTGCATCCTCTTTCCGATAATGTTCCAGGAATAGTAGCTATATTTGAAGCTGGTAGATATTGAGTTAAATCTTCTCCCTGTTTTTTTATATAAACATGTTTTTTTCTTTCGGGTATTGTTTCATCACATTTAAATAATTTTAACGGCATAGCTATACCTCCATTCTTAAAATTTATTCAGTTATCTGCCTATAATGTTTATCAAATTCATAGTACAGAAGTACAGAAACAAGTTGCGTTTCAATCCATAAGACCATGTTCCATCATTATGGCTTCCAGCTCATCCTGGGCCATTGGCTTTGGTATTACAAACATGTCGTTTCCATCTATAGCCTGGGCAAGTGACCTGTATTCATCTGCCTGCTTGGCTTTTGGATTATACTGTATAACCGTCTGCTTGTTTATCTCCGCCTCTGTAACCTCCGGGCTTCTCGGTACAAAATATATAAGCTGACTTCCCAGTTTCTTTGCAAATGCATCAAGAAGTTCTCTTTCATTGGCAACTTTTCTGCTGTTGCATATTATACCTCCCAATCTGACTCCACCTGCATTTGCAAATTTGCTTATGCCTTTTGATATGTTGTTTGCCGCATACATGGCCATCATCTCACCGCTGGCTACTATATATATTTCCTGGGCCTTTCCTTCACGTATAGGCATTGCAAATCCACCACAGACAACATCACCTAATACATCATAAAAAACATAGTCCAGATCATCCGTATAAGCTCCCAGCTGCTCCAGCATATTAATAGAAGTTATAATACCTCTTCCGGCACAGCCGACTCCCGGCTCCGGTCCACCGGATTCAACACATTTTATGTTCTCAAATCCCTTTTTCAATATTGAATCCAGATCTACATCCTCACCTTCTTCTCTCAGGGTATCCAAAACTGTCTTCTGAGCTAGTCCACCCATTAGAAGTCTAGTTGAATCAGCTTTTGGATCACAACCTACTACCATTATGTGCTTTCCCATTTCTGCCAGCCCTGAAGTAAGATTTTGCGTTGTAGTGGATTTTCCAATTCCACCTTTTCCATAAATAGCTACCTGTCTCATTGATCATTCCTCCTAAAATTTTATGCAATTAAATATATCAAAACAATATATTTTCCATTTAGATGTGTTTTGTATTATTTCGTTTGATTATATTTCAATTTTTATTAAATGTCAATATTTTTTCAATATTTTTTATTAAATTATAAAAA
>NZ_PVXP01000084.1 GCF_002995845.1 Clostridium luticellarii
GCTCAAGCTAATTTATTGCATTCACAAAAAAACAGCTATATAATATAAAAGGTGTTTGTTTTAAAATAAGTGCTTGGGGGCGTAGCTCAGCTGGGAGAGTATACGGTTCGCATCCGTAAGGCCGAGAGTTCGATTCTCTTCGTCTCCACCATTCACAATTGAAATAAAGGGACTCAAACCTCGTGGTTTGGGCTCTTTTGTTTTTGTGGCTTATTATAGTATGCTAATTGGTATATTGTATTAACGCAGTGTACCTAAAAATTATTACTGTTAGTTCAGAAAAATAGACAGCTTTCAATAATTTTTTTACTTGATATTTCTTTCAATTAGTGATATGCTTTTAGAAAATAAATATGTTAAATGCTGTGAAAAGAAATAGTAAGTATTTTGGATTTCAAGAGAGAAGTTGGCAGGTGTGAAACTTTAATGAAAAAATATTGAACCAGTCTTGGAGCTATGAATCGAACATCTATTCAAGTAGACTTCATTGGAATTCCCCCGTTATATGGGAAACAGTATCAAGAGTTTTCTTTGTACTGATCGAGTGCAGTTTACACTGAATTTAGGTGGTAACACGGAGTTTATTTCGCCCTAAGTTGATTTGAGTCAACTTAGGGTTTTTTATTGTTTAAAAACAACAAATTATTGTAAAAGCCATAATATAGAAAGGATTTGACGTATAATGGATCTTATGAAAAATCGTGTAGTAATTAAAATAGGTACATCTTCCCTGACAAATGAAGAAGGTAAAATAAATTTACGATGTATTGACAAACTGACACAAGTTCTATCTGGTCTGCAAAATTTAGGATATGAAATAATTCTTGTTTCATCAGGTGCTATCGCCGTGGGAACAAACAAAATGAAGTTGACTGAACGTCCGAAAGAACTTAGAATAAAGCAGGCCGCCGCCGCCGTAGGCCAATGTGAACTCATGCACATCTATGATAAATTCTTCAGTGAATACGGCAAGATTGTTGCCCAGATACTCCTCAGTGAAGAAGATGTAGACCAGGAAGGAAAAAAACACAACCTTATAAACACATTTGATTCCCTTTTGGAACGAGATATTATTCCCATTGTAAATGAAAATGATTCTGTAAGTTATAGAGAAATTGAATCCGGGCAAAAAATATTCGGTGACAATGACACGCTTTCTGCAGTAGTGGCCGTACTCTGCAGAGCAAAGAAATTGATTCTCATGTCGGATATAGATGGGCTCTATGAAAGTGACCCAAGAAAAAACCCTGACGCAAGGCTAATTTCTCAAGTGAATGATATTGATGAAAATATTCGTAAACTGGCAAAAGGCTCCGGCTCAAACAGAGGTACCGGTGGAATGATTACAAAACTTGATGCAGCCCAAATTGCCACTTCTCATGGTATTGACATGGTTATAACTCAGGGACAAAATCCTGAAAATTTATATAATATTATGGATGGGGAGCAAATAGGTACCCTCTTTATTGGGAAAAAATACGGATGTTCCCTAGCATAAAAAATTACGGCTCAGCTTTTTATAATTCTAAAAAATAAACTTATTATAAATGTTATAAGGGAGAATATCACTGCCACCACCAGAAAACCCGTTATCATTATATTATATTTTATCAAATTCATCTGCTGTATATATTTTGACAATCCAAAAATATTCAGTATGAGCAGTATAAAAAATATAGCTGTAAGACCCATGGAGGCACCCTTTATATCGGCCATGCTCAAGGATATGTGAGAAGATATGCATATGGATATAAAGAGAAACACGTAAAAATAAGGATTTTGAAAATTTTCAGCTGAAAATATATTTTTCACAAGTCCAAAATAGGAATGTAATATCCCTGTAATTGTAGAACTATCTATCACTTCCACATGAATATTTTTCATTAAAATATTTATAAAATTATCGTACGTCTGTGGAATGGTTACGTGCATCAATGCAATCATACAGGCAATGCCCCCAAATATGGGGGCTATTCCTATAAAAAAATTTCCTACCTGCTGATAAATGCTGTTTTGATTATAACTGTGCTCTACATATCCCATGACACCACCGGCACCTGGTTTTTGAAACAGTTTTATGGCAGTGATCCTATGTCCAAACAGCAGAGCTGCTATTGCATGACTGAGTTCATGTACCGGTACTCCGATAAATCCGGTTATCATTACTGCCTTATTCCCAATACTTCTTTGAAAATTCATCAGTGAATAATTTCTAAACACTCCCAGAAGAAAACCTGCCAATATAAGCATGCCCGTCAAATTGACAGTTTCTACACAGGTCTTAATAAACAATTGCATTAAAAATTCCAAATCTCATCATCTTTCCTTTTATTTATTCATACCGGTATAAAATAAAATGGCATCTCTCAAAAATTTGGCCATTCCCGATCTTTTCTTATCATAATAAGCTGTAAATCTCCTATCCTCCACATACATCTGTGCGACACCTGCATGAGCTTCTTTTGAATAACTGTCCCAAAAATAGCAGAGCCATCTTTTATGCATATCCGCTGCTTTTTGTGCCAATTCTCCTGCGGGATCCTCTGTTTCAATGGCAGCTTCCAAGGTACTCAGCATGTCACTTTCCAGTTTTTCGGCTTCCCTATACTGCTTTTCAGTCATACCCTTAAATTTTTTATTGGATCTCTCAACAGTATCATCACCGTACTTTTCCCTGATTTCCCTGCCGTATTTCTTTTCGTTGTCTTCTATAAGCTTTTCCTTAAAACCTTCAAATTTTTCACTATCTGTCATTTTAATTCTTCCTTCCCTAAACGCAATGGTTTTTTCTACATTTGAAATGATCAAATCCAATTTACGTCTTTTTTCAAGGAGCTTTTCATGGTGCTCTTTCAGAGCTTTTACAGTATCAAAACCAGTGGAAAGCATAATATTTTTTATACTCTCCAGACTGACCCCCAGTTCCCTATAAAAAAGTATCTGCTGAAGTCTATCCACTTCATCCTTTCCATAGATCCTGTACCCAGATGAATTGATCCTGGCCGGCTTCAGTATCCCAATTTCATCATAGTACCGGATTGCCCTTTTGCTAATTCCTGAAAGCCTGCTGAGTCCTTGCACTGTATATTCCATGTTTTCACCTCCCTGTAAATCAAATATAAACCTTCACCCAGCGTTAATGTCAATAGGGAAGCAAAATTTTATTGGACTTTTACATTTATAAATGTGCGCTGGCCAGTTTATCCAAAATTCTTCTCAAAAATGGAGTCTTCACTTCAATGGCCTTTTTAGGGCACATTTCCTGGCAGCAGTAACACCTAATACATTTATCATAATCGTATTGCGGAACCGTTCCCCTGTCCTTATCCAATTTTATGGCTTTACCCTCTACAGGACAGCTTTTCACACATATGCCGCAGCGAATACATTTTTTCTCTATTACATAAGGCCTCTGCCTTATAAGTTTCATAAGCCACTCAACTCTGTGAAAACCTGCTTTTTTGATATCTCCCCGGTAGACATCAAAATCCATCCTGCCATATTGTGCCACAATCTCCTCCACTGACTTTTCACCCTGAGAAGTCAAAACTTCAATATTATCCTCATGCCAATTTCCAAGCCCCCAGGCTTCTCCATTTACATTGGTGGGCACTGATGCTGGGTCCAGATGAACAAGCCTGCAGAAAACACTGTCAAGAGCCACCGGATCCTGAGACATCAGAATAACATTCATCTTTACAGGAGTTCCCGATGAAGGTCCATTTCCCTCCATGGCTACAATTCCATCCATAATATGAAGCCTGGGTTTTATCATGACATGCAGATCACAGAGCATTTTTGCAAATCTGTCTGCACTCTGATATTTTGCATGACTCAGCCCTTTATTGAAACCATATACGCAGCCGAACATATTTTTCACTGCACCGGTGATACGTTCAAGAGCATGAGTTTTCATTTTACAGACATTTATAATTGCATCAGCCTCTAAAACCCCTCTGCTTATCACAAACTCCTTTGCAACTCTTCCCTGGGGAAAATCCACTTTTTTTCCCTGCCTGAAATCAGCTTCCTCAATTTCAAATTCTTCTGCCGCCCCGGCAATACCGGCAGCATCTGATATTTTTGCAGGATTGCCATTTCCCGGTGAATCCCCATAGGAAATCCTATTATATCCATTTTCCCTCAAAATTCTCGCCACAGCCTTGAATACAACAGGATGAGTCGTTATAGCCTGGTCAGGCACTGCTCTTTTTAAAAGATTGGGTTTCAAAAGAATTCTTTCCTCTTTACTTACAAATTTCTCTATTCCTCCCAAAAGCCCCAATCCTTCTCTAACAATTTTATACACTTTATCTTCATCATAGTCGGTACATTCAAGCAGTACTACTCTACTTTTTTCCAAATCATAATTCCTCCTCCAATAATTTATTGAGTATTCTCTGGGAGAATTCCCAGTCTTCCTCATTTTGCCTGTAAAGTTCTCTTCCCTTTTCAGTAATTTTATAGTATTTACGCCTTTCTCCCTGAGACTCATCTCCGCAGTAGGAAGTAATATATCCACCCTCCTCCAGCCTCCTATAGCTTGAATAAAGGGTCGCCTCTTTCATTTCAAATTGATTTTGAGTTTTTTCCATAATAGATTTGTGAATTTCATATCCATAGCTGTAACCTTTTCTCAAAATAGCCAACACAATGGTATCTGTATGTCCCCTAAGCATATCTGATGGTGTTTTTAAAGCCATCTTATTACCTCCACGTTATATTTCTTTTACCCTCCAATTATAACGTATATCATATTATTATGATTGTAAATATACTTTGATCAAAAAACCGGTCAAAATCATTTAAATACAATTTTGACCAGCTCTTTTAAGACCTGCAGGATAAGCAATGCTGCATTTTAGGCTCTAAACTTTGGATAACTTTTCTATTAAATTTTCAACATTTTTTGCAGATATATATTTATCACCCTTTTTAACTAGAACTTTCTCATGACATTTTGAGCATTTGTGGAGACAATCTTTTGTTTTGAATTCAATTTCATTATCCTTTAGAATCCTGATTAAATCCCTATAATTCAAGGTATGCTTGCACACTTTAATTTTTGACATATGAACACCTTCTCGCACTAATTAAAATCAATTAT
Organism: Clostridium luticellarii; assembly: GCF_002995845.1. GTDB lineage: Bacteria > Bacillota > Clostridia > Clostridiales > Clostridiaceae > Clostridium_B > Clostridium_B luticellarii. The sequence goes on from NZ_PVXP01000084.1 coordinate 5,108, forward strand.
TTTATAATAACCATTATACTCTAATACATATAAATTTTCCATGTTTATCTGTTTTTAGTCTTGCAAATATCTTCTAAATATTTCTCTAATTTCATAGACTAACTTACCCATATATACAGAAACTAAAATGTCACCAAAAATATATTACAAATTAAAGGAGGATCTTGTTCATGTCAAATAAGCCTTTGGTTCCAGAAGCAAAAGAAAGATTAAACAAGCTCAAAATTGAAACAGCAAATCAATTGGGAATTGATTTGAACAAAAAATATATTGCAGACTTAACCTCAAAAGATGCTGGAAAATCAGGTGGCCCTATTGGCGGACAGATGGTCAAAAAAATGATCCAATCTTACAAAGATAGATTTAAATAAAATAAAAGTCCATACTCATTCCCTCAATTTGAGCATGGACTTTTCAGATTTATCTATGATACAGTTCACTTTTGATATTAACTCCATATCATATTAAATCCATAGCTGTCTCTTTTAATAATTTTATTTTGCATTCAGGATTCATAGTTATAAAGTCATTGACATTTTTGGTCATTTTAAAATAATTTATAAAATCCTGCTGCTTAGCATTATCTATATTAAGTTTATATGCAATATTATCTAAAAGTTTTATTTCTTTTTCATCATAAGATCCATCTGCTAAAGCCAATCCAAGCAATTCAAAATAAAGTATATTTTTAATTCTGTCCGTAGATGATGATAATTCTTCAATAGCTGATTCATATGTTAGTTTTTCTATAGTTTCATTGTTTAAAGAAAGTTCTTTGATATAGTCATCTATCAATATTTGCTCACTATGAGCAAATACTTCATCTGCATTAGCTAGAGCCTGAACTAAGTTAATAAAGATAATGGATTCTCTTTTATTAAATTCATTTATAAACATATTGGTCACCTCATTTTAAATTTAACATACATTGTTATTATATTATATCATAATAAAAGTGCTGTTCACAGCGATTTAAAAAATCGCTAATGCAGCAGCACCTTTTATTTCAACTCTCTCATTCTCATAATTCCTATTTATCATCCATATTTTGTTTTGGGTTTTTCTCATCCTCCATCAACTCTTCAGAAAACTCAGTAGATAGTCCTGCAGTATTTCTCTTTACATTTTGATACTTGAATTTTTTTATATTTTCATAATATTTTATTCCTGAATAGATCAGCGAATAAAATAAAATTATTATTATTCCTGCTATAAGTCCCTGAGATTGCCCCGGAACAAAAGGCATACTAAAAATAACAGCAACAAGGGCTGCCATTGTGAACCAATATGCATATCTATTTTTTATCTTTCTTCTTTTAGAAAGTTTAATTTCTGAAGCCAGAATCATGACATAGGTAAAAATCAGTGCAAATCCTCCCGAACTCACTAAAAATAAATAAACTTTTGGAAATAAAAGTCCCAGCATCAATCCCAAAAGCATTGCAGCACCTGAAAAAATCATCCCCTTATAGGGAACATCTTTTTTATCCTTCAATAATTTAGGTGCAAAACCTTCCTCTGCAAGAGAACGAATCATTCTCCCCAGGCCAAACATAGCTGCCAGCATAGTCGAGAGTATGGCAGTAAACATAACTATATTTATTGCATTCCCGGCCCAGCTTATCCCCCACCTATCCAGAGCCACAACCATAGGACTTGCATCTTCAGTGAGTATCCCCGTAGGTATCAATGGAAGAAGCACAGCTACAGAAACTATGTAAAGTCCCAATAAACTCAAAACAGTATAATTAATGGCCCTTGGAATTGTTTTTTTAGGATTGTCGGTATCTGCAGCAGCCAGACCTATTATTTCAAATCCTGCATAGGCAAACATAACTGTAACCATGCTTCCCAGGATACCTTTTATACCACCCGAAAGCAGTGGTTCATATTTCAATTCACCTATACCTACCGGAGAATTTTTTCCAATAAGTCCCATAATTATAAGCAGTCCGATAATTATAAATGACACTATAGCCAATAATTTAAATGCAACCAATCCGCTTTCAAACTTGCTCAATTTATCGGCTTCAAGTAAATTAAGCAATGTAACCACAACAATTACAGCACTTCCAAATAGTCCAATGGGCACTTCCGGAAACCAGCTGCGCACTAAAATGGAAATAGCAGCTGCCTCACTGGACATAGCCAGGATCATGCCAGTCCAGTAAACCCATCCCAAGGTGAATCCAGCACCTGATCCAAAAGCTTTCTCAGCAAATGACCTGAAAGATCCTGATGATGGATACTTTTCCGTCATATCCGAGAGTGCGGAAAGTATAAAATAGACTAAAATTCCTGCTACTACATAGGATATCATAATGGCAGGTCCTGCAGCACGAATAGCAACTGATGATCCAATAAAAAAAGATCCTCCAATTATGGTACCCAGTGCCATCATAGTGACCTGCCACGCAGACAGGCCTTTGTGTTTATTTCCCACTTAATACCACCTCAAGTTTATATAATCTTGAGTATAGTATTTCTTAAAACATGAAAAACATTCTGTCTTTCATATAAATAGTTAATGAAATATCTGTAAACTGGATTTTAAATATAAAAGCCTCTATATTTATCTTCAACTTTTTTTACTGCTCTATTATATGCCTCATTATATATCTGCTGCATAGAAAATATTTCCCTTTCATTTAATCCACTGTAAAATATTTTAGGGCAAATTACAAAAGAATCTTCACTTTTACTTTCCTTAAAATTATTATTTATGATATTTAAAAATTTACTTTCTATATCCATTAGAATTCCTCCCATTCTCAATTTTTCAAATCAACAGTATTAACAACCACTACATATATTATAAAAAGCTATCTTCCTATAAGGAAAATAGCTTTTTATCAACTTATTTATAAAATACTACTTTTCTTATCTTCCAGAATACTATAAATAACTCTGCAGGAATTGACACCGATACATCTAAAAATCTGATGCCGGTTGTCGGGTTTCAAAGGGCCAGTCCCTCCACCACTCTTGATAAGAGTACTATCTATTAATTTTTCAAAATTTAATGTTTTTTATATTATATCACTGTGTAATTTAATATGTCAATATCAAGTTATCTATTTTTTGTCTTTTGCCATATTTTTTCAATTACCTGTTGTCAGTTTTTTTAGAAATAGATTATTGACAAAAAAATAAACAGCATATATTATATATGTTATATAATATTAACATATGTTACTATTTCATTAAAATTTAAATATGAATTCTTATCAAGAGTGACTAAGGGACTGGCCCAATGACGTCCGGCAACCTGAACATTTATGTTCAACGGTGCTAATTCCAGCAGGTGAAAAACCTGAAGATGAGAAACACTAAAACATATGAACTTCTTACAGTTTCTCTGCAGGAAGTTTTTTATTTTTCAAAAGGGGGAGATTTTATAATGAACAGGTGTAAATTGAAATTGCTAATAGCACTAATTTATACGATTATTGCATTAATACTCTTTGTAATTTTCAAGAACATTTTATCCGAGAACATCTTATTGCTAAACAACATCATATTTACGATAATAAGCATTGTATTTTATACTGTAATAGCAGATAGAGCATTTAAATTCTTGGATGAAATCAGCAATTCTTCTTACAAAATTGCCGATGGAAATTTAACTGAAAAATTAAGTGTTAACAACAAAGGTATATTTAAAAAATTATACCTTAACTTAAACAATATAGTTTTGAATATGAGAAAATTTATAAACGAAACTACCATAATGACAGATAAATTGATAAATTACTGCCAGAATTTAAATGATAATGGAAAGAAAATAGAAATATCTGCTGCTGAAACCTGCAGTGCAATAAATAAAATATCCTCAGACATGCTGGAACAGACTAATTACGTGTCTGAGAGCAAAGAACTTTTCGATCAAATCGGAAAAGACTACTCAGATATGGTAAACAACGGAAGATCAATTGATACCATAGCATCTTCCATGATATCTTCTGTAGCAGATAATAAGAAAATCTACGACGAGCTAGTGGAAAAGATGAATAGCTCAGCAGTTTTTAACAATGAACTGGCATCTAAAATAAAAGTTTTATATGAAAAAGCTTTTAAAATTCAAGATATAGCAGATACAGTGAATCAAATAAGCAAAAGCACCAATCTGCTTTCACTAAATGCATCTGTAGAGGCCGCAAGAGCCAGGGAATCCGGGTCCGGATTTGCTGTAGTGGCAGATGAAATAAGAAAACTTGCCAGGGATTCATCTGAACAGGCCAGTGAAATTCAAAATATAATAAATGATATAAAGGAGGAAATTTCAGGCATATCAATTGATATGGAAAAAGAAGTTAAGAGTATAAATGATAACATACAGTTTTCAAAAACTATCAAAGAGAATTTAGGAAATACTCAATTGAAAAGCCAAAATACTCTTAAGGCCATAAAAAGCATAAATGAGGATATCAATACTCAAAACAAAAAAATAATTGACATACAAAACATAATTAAAAAAATATCCGTTATATCTGAAAACACTGCATCCTCCACTCAGGAAGTTGCATCCGCATCTGAAGAGCAATCTTCAGCTATAAAGAATATATTCAGTTCAATTTCAAATTTGGCAGATATGAATAAAAAAATAAAATATAAAATAGATTCTTTTGCCAAAGATTACAAAGTTACTGATGAAACAAAAAAGCATATACAAAAGGGATTTGAAATTTTAAAGCAGGTGGCAAAATCCGATGGACTTTCCTCCATGGATTATCATATCTGCACCAGGATACTAAAAGAAAATATAGTAAAATATCCATATTTTCAGCTTTTTGGGCTGGTGCAAAAAGATGGTCTCAGGAAAGCTGTTTCTCTAGATTATGACGAAAAAGAAGTATATGCAAGCTTTTCCCACAGGCCTTATTTCAAAGCAGCCATAGGAGGAGAAAATTATGCTTCCAAACCCTACGTGTCTGTGGATACCAATGATTATATTATAACAATAGCAGTCCCTGTAAGAGACAATGCATCCCAAATAGCAGGTGTACTGGTGGCTGATTTGATGCTTAAATAAATCTTTTTAAACATATTTTCAAAACATATTGACATATCAACATACTTATTTTATAATGAAGACATGAATAACATAACTTATCAAGAGAGGTAGAGGGACTGGCCCGATGAAACCCGACAACCAGCATCATTAAAATGTATTGGTGTCAATTCCTGCAGGATATAAATCCTGACAGATAAGGAAAGTATAGTATTATTAATTGAGATATTAAAATCTACTTCCTTATTAGAAAGTAGATTTTTTATTTTTTAGTAAAACAAATTGAATAAGATAAAATATAAGGTTTGCTGTTTTTATTAAATAAAAAGGACAAGAAACTCACTTATATTAAAAAGTTTCTTGCCAAAGTTCAATAAAGAAATCCCTACAATTTCTTTATTAATACTGAAATATCAAGAAATTACTTATGTTATTTATTAGCAACAGCAAACTGGAGTATTGTTCATGCACATTACACAAGTACAGCCGCATTCCATCATACTCATCATACAGTCACAGCAGTTTTGAATCATCTTACGCATCATTTCATCTCCACTGGTCCACATCATTGTCATGCCATCCATACCCATTTCAAACTTGCACATTCCCATCATCATGTTGCAGTCCATCATCTTCATGCCATTCATCATCATAGACATACTGGTCATTCCACCGCTTAACATAGAACAAAGATTTTGCATCATTGCAGCTGCAGTTTCATCTTTTGTCATGCACATAACCTTCATACCATTCTCGCATTTTTCCATTTTCATGACTACACGAGGGATCATCATGCTATTCATCTGTGTCATAGGCATCGCCATATCCATTCCCATCATGTTCATCATATTATTGTTCATCATCATGCCCTTTCCCATCATCATGTTCATCTTTTTACCCATCATTTTTTCCATTTTAAAATCCTCCTTAAACTTAAAATAATAATGAATTTTTAGTATAATATATTCCTCTGGCCTCTAGTTTATCTAGTGAGCCATCTCTAGTATGTCTAGTCGATATAGTTATTATACGTATATTCACTTACATTAAGCCTCTGGTTTATCCGGTCAGCTATTTAACCTTTTTAATGGAAACAAAAAACCATAGCAACATTTATATCAACAAAAATACAAACACCACTACAGCAGTATATTACCTAACTCACAACAACACATACAACATTTATAATTATTTTTTTTCATCATATATAAACACATTTCTTGCATTAACATATATTTATACCTCCACAAATAATTATAAAAACTCTTAAAACAATTTAATTATATCCAAAATTTATATTATTGTCAAGTTTAAGCCATTAAG
>NZ_PVXP01000085.1 GCF_002995845.1 Clostridium luticellarii
GAATCTAAGCAATTAATAATTAATACTAAAAAATTAAAATATGATGGTTTTGGCCTAAATATAATTTAGACTCTAGGGGGTCAAAATTAAACGTAAAAAGGGGTCAAATTTACTTGACAATCTACAAGTAGCAAGCAAGTTAAATAATGTAGACAACTATGAGAACTTTTTCTACAGCATAGGTATTGTATTTGCCCCATCCTTTGCCATATTATTGACGGATTATTATATAATGAAGCAAAATATTGAAGCACAAAAAATGCAAATCCCAATATTTTAGCTTTTATACTGTGTATCTTTGGTATGTTCATGTATTATTTATTCATTAAAATAAATTTTGTATTTGGAGCCATCTTGCCGAGCATGATAGTAATATCAATAATTTATCTTATTATTAAAAGAAATAATTATAAACATAAATTTAGATGAAAATGTTATCAACTCTTAAGGATATTCTTGACATGTACGTAATTAATTACTATATTGTAATAAAGGGATGAAAGCAATTTTAACATAATCTATGCTGATTTTTAAAATACATGAAATTTGGAGGATTTAATATGAATATTAAAAATGTGTTTGCAAGTGCCGGACTTATCTCATTAATTATAGCTGCAACTCTTATTGTGGAGCCTACCAAAGCAGCTGCATCCTCTGTAACGAGAATTGGTGGAATAAACAGGTATGAAACAGCAGCACAGGCCGCTACTTCCAGTTTCAAAGATGGAAGTGAGAATGTTGTACTTGTTTCAGGAGAAGGATATGCGGATTCAATAAGTGCATCTGTTTTAGCCAGAAAATTGAATGCTCCAATATTATTTACAGGATCAGAGACTCTTGATCTGAATGTAATTACAGCCCTTGAAACTCTAAAAACAAAAAATATCTTTATAATTGGAGGAGAAGCTTCAATATCAAGGTCAATTGAAGATAGATTGAAATCTGATTATGCTGTAACAAGACTTGGTGCTTCAGATAGATATTCCACTAATCTTGTTGTGGCCAATTATTTGGTTAGCAAACTTGGAGCAAGCAGGGATAAAATATTAGTGGTAAGTGGAGCCGGGTTCTCTGATGCACTTTCTGCAGCACCGGTAGCGGCAGCTAAAGATGAAATATTGCTGCTTGCAAACAATAATATCGATTCCATGAAAGATACAGCGTATTTTGCCAAGGATGCAGCTGTAACGGTAATAGGAACTGCCAATTCCATAAGTAATGATGTATATGATCAATTAAAAGCAGATAGGAGAATTGACGGTGGATCAGATAGATTTGCTACTAATCTCTCTGTGCTTAAAGAATTCAACAGTGACTTAAAAGCTGACAAGCTTTATATAGCAAATGCTTCAGGAGATGGGTATGCAGATGCTCTAGTAGCATCCACTCTGTCAGGTAAATACTCTGCACCGCTTGTACTTACTGATGTCTATGGATCGGAGGCAACTGATAATGCTATTGATTATTTAAACAAAAATGCAGGTAAGTATAATACCTCCAATATCTATATAATAGGGGGCACAGGAGTTGTACCTGATGCCATAATAAACAGTATAAATCCAGGTTCATCAGATGGTTCCCAAAATAACTCACAATATTTGGCAAGTGCAACAAATGCAGTTGCTAAAGCAGAAAACAGCAAGCTGCAGTCAGATGTAGACAGTGCGAAAACACTTGTTGATGCCTTAACAGATGGTTCGGACAAGACTGCTTTACTAAACAGGTTACAGGCTGTTCAATATGAAATTAACAAGACAAACGGGAGTGTAGTAACAACACCAGAACAATTTTCTGATTTAATAGAAAATGCATTGGTCAATTTTGACTCTTCCCTGAATGTTACTATAGAAAATTATTCATCATCCGTTTATAATCTCAATGCAATTATGGATGAAATATTTAAATATAATCCAGATCTTAATTTTGAATATAAAGGTACAGAATTGTCTGCATTGACTAGTGGAAATACGGCAAATGTAATTTTAACATTTAGTTACCATGATTCTAAAGAAAACCTCATTCAGAAGAAAAATAAAATAGACGCAAAAATAACTAAAATAGTGAATTCAGTTACAAATTTCAACATGAGCGATTATGAAAAGGAACTGGCACTTCATGATTATCTTGTCAATAATTGCAAGTATGACCCGAGAGTTCTGGCTGGAAATATTCCTGATAGCTCGGATGATACTTATAATGCCTATGGTGCATTGATAAATGGTACTGCTGTATGTCAGGGATATGCAGATGCAATGTACAGGCTTCTGAAAGCAGTGGGAATCGAGAACATGATGGTATTGGGAACTGTGTCAGACGGCGTACAGACTGTGGATCATGCATGGAATATAGTTAAAATAGGAGGACAATGTTATCAATTGGATTCTACTTTTGATGATCCTAGCTATAAGGATGGAGGCAGTCATCCAACCCACGATTATTTTAATGTGACAGATGATTTTCTATCAAGAGATCATACCTGGGATAAAAGTAAATATCCAGTCTGCAATAGCAGTGAATATACATATAAATAACCATAAAACATCCGAAGAAGAATAACTTCTTCGGATGTTTTGATCATTATTACCCTTCTGTTGGCTTTACCAAAGATGTTGGAAAATTCCATGTCGGCTTTTTTTAAATTAGTACTTTACAATATTAAGTACTAATGATACAATACTTTTAAATACTTAATAATATTTAGTAATTTTTAAAAAAGAAATTATTATGAGACAGCCCTAAGGAAGTGATAGTTTGAACAAAGAAATGTTGAAAGGCACCATCGATATACTTATATTAAGTGTTTTAGAAAAAGGAGACAACTATGGTTATGAGATTTCTAGAATAATCAAAGGAACAACAAGTGGTACATTTGAAATTCTAGAGGCTACTATGTATCTATCCTTAAAGCGTCTTGAAAAGCAGGAGTTTATTGATTCTTATTTTGGGAGCAAATCTAATGGCGGTAAACGAAAATATTTCAAGATAAACAAGAAAGGAAGAGAAAGACTATTACAATTAAAAGATGACTGGGAAAAAACAGTCCAAATTGTAAACAAATTTGTTTAGGAGGATAATTCAATGAATAAGTTATTAAATGAGATTTTTAATTTCAAGGGTATTCATTTTTCGTTTCTATTGGCAGTGTCCGCATTGGCAATGATAGGCTCTCTTTATTACAATACCTTGCATCCGACAGCTAATAATGCTGCATTGTGGCTTATGTACGGATCTTCTATGGCCATTGCCTTTATATGGAGTATTATTAATTATGTTTCACATATTAAAATAAACTCCATATACAGACGAAAAGATTCTGTTGATAGTTATGTAAATACATTATCAGTGAATAAAGCAGAAAAAGATGAACTAAAAACATATTTAAATGATTTTGTAGAAGACTTGATGCGTAATGGAAAATCAAAAAAAGAAGCTGTACAGTATGCAATTAGTCAGTTTCAGGTGGAAGAATTTAATTCCTTGTCAAAAGAGAGCAATTATCTTTGGATTTCGTCACATATTTATCTAATTGGTTATGCAATCGTATCTCTTATGCTCAGCGCTATAATGTTTATTATTGATGTAGTGCTGCCCGGTTTTTGGTTTTCTGCTGTTGGATGGATTTCATTAATGTATTCTATAGGATTTGCTTTTTTAATGTTTATATATTACTTTGCAAACAAAATAATTTTAAAGACAATGAAAAAATGAAAGAAGGTATTGTTATGCAGGAAATGATAATTGAAATTATTAATCAAGCTGGATATATAGGAATATGTATATTAATTGCCTTGGAAAATATTTTTCCACCTATTCCATCGGAAATTATATTGTCTTTTGGGGGCTTTATGACTACATACACAAATATGAATATTGCTGGTGTCGCTGCCGTTGCAACAATAGGTTCCATCTTAGGAGCAATGGCTCTATATGGTATTGGATGTTTACTTACCCCTGAAAGACTGGAAAAATTGTTGAACAAAAAATTATTTGGAATTTTAGGTTTTAAAAAAGGTGATATAAGCAAGACAGTAAAATGGTTTGAAAAACATGGTAAAAAGGCAATACTATTCGGACGATGTATACCTATAATACGAAGCCTTATTTCCATTCCTGCCGGAATGGCTAAAATCAACTTTTTCCTGTTTTTACTCTATACTGCAATCGGAAGTACAGTGTGGAATGTACTGTTGGTCTCTATTGGTGCTTTTATGGGAAATTCCTGGGAGAAGGTAATCTATTACTTTGATATGTATTCGTCAATAACGGTGTTTGCTTTAGGAGGTACATGTATAGCTGTTTTTCTTATATTTTTAAAGAAGAGAATATTACAGGAGGGAAATTAAGGAAATGCTATTTTATAAATTAGCATTGTACGGGAAAACAAGGATAATGCTTTTATGATAGAGAAGCAAGAAAAGACAGGATTTACATTGGCGGCTGGTATATAATATAGAAAACTTAGAGGAAGGAGTTGAATTTGGATGAATTATAGTGACTGTATCAGAAAATCCATTGAGTATATAAATGATAATCTGGATAAAAAAATAGGGCTTGAAGATATTGCAGGGAAAGTGTTTCTGTCGAAGTTTCATTTTCATAGAATCTTTCATGCTGCTACAGGAGAATCTGTAGCTGAATATATAAGAAGAAGGAGACTTGAAGAAGCTGCAAAGGAACTTGTAGATACGGATAACAAAATTGTGAATATATCATTGAAATATCAATTTAGTTCACAGGAATCTTTTACAAAAGCATTCAAGAAGCTTTATGGAGCACCTCCCAGAAAATTCAGGAAAAATCCAAACAATGGTATTGGCCTTATGGCGGCATAAATGCGGTAAAGGAGTGGATTTTATGAGTTATGTGCCAGTTGTTGTTGAACATACGAATTCGGGAGAACGTTCCTATGATATATATTCCAGACTTTTAAAAGACAGGATAGTAATGTTAAATGAGGAGGTGACGGATGCAACGGCAAGTGTCATTGTAGCACAGCTTTTGTATCTCGAATCAGAGAATCCCGATGAAGATATCAATTTTTATATAAATAGCCCGGGAGGATCAACTACTGCAGGGATGGCGGTATATGATACAATGCAGTACATAAAGCCGGATGTGTCAACTATATGTATTGGCATGGCCGCCAGTATGGCATCCTTTTTACTGACGGCAGGTACAAAGGGGAAAAGGTATGCGCTTCCAAACAGTGAGATATTGATTCATCAGCCATCAGTATATGGAGGAATGCAGGGTCAGGCTACGGATATAGAAATTCACACCAGGTGGCTGATTGAAACCAAGAAAAAAATAAGCCGAATATATAGCGAAAGAACAGGCAAGCCGCTTGAAAAGGTGGAGAAGGATATGGAAAGGGATTATTTTATGTCTGCAGGGGAGGCTGTGGACTATGGGATAGTGGACAAAATACTTTCAAAAAAATAATTTCATAGTTCAATATTAAAAAAGGTCTTTAATAAAGGCCTTTTTTTACATTTAAATGGATTTTTTTAACTACTTATTATAATATGTAGTTAGAAGAATTTTTAATAAATGGAAAAGAGGTAGATTTTGTTATGAAAAATAAAATTCTCGTTGTATACTACTCCCTTGAAGGAAATACAAAGCTGATAGCTGAAACTGTTTCAAAAGCTGTATCAGGTGATATGCTGGAGATAAAGCCCAAAAAGGATATAGATCCAAACAGCAAGATGAGATATCTGATAGGCGGCAAGAAATCTATAATTAAGGAAAAACCGGAACTTCTGCCTTATAATATAAAATCCGAGAATTATGATGTTTTGTTTATTGGGACACCAGTATGGGCCGGAAATTTTGCTCCTGCCATGAGAAGTTTTTTTGCCAGGACAAATTTAAAACACAAGAAAATAGCTCTATTTAGCTGCAATGGTGGGAACAATGGAAAAACTTTTAAAAATATGAAAAGTGAACTTGGAGAAAATGAATTTTTAGGTGAAATTGAATTCAAAAATCCTCTTAAAAATGATACGAAAAAAAATGTAGAAAAAGCTAAAAAATGGGCTGAAGATGTTTGTAAAAAACTATAATTACCTATTTTCAATTGCTGCTGCAATTTGTTTTACAGTACTATAATAATAATGAATATCTAATCAGTAAGAAGGGACAAAGTGACTTATGAATATCAATATTTTGGTTGTAGACGATGAGCAGTCCATAGCAGATTTAATAGAAGTTTATTTAAAAAATGAAGGTTTTACAATATACAAATTTTATAACGGTGAAGATGCACTGCGGTGTGTTGAGTCGGAACAGTTAGAGCTTGCAATACTTGATGTCATGCTGCCGGATATTGATGGTTTTACTCTCTGCCGGAAAATTAGGGAAAATCATAATTTCCCTCTTATCATGCTGACTGCTAAAGAAGAAGAAATCGATAAAATTACCGGATTGACACTAGGTGCAGATGATTACATAACAAAACCATTTAGGCCTTTGGAGCTTGTTGCCCGTGTCAAGGCACAGCTCCGGAGATTTACCAAATATAATTCTGCTGAGCAAAACCAGGAAGAACGCTTGATTGCCTTTTCCGGCCTGGTATTGGACATGAATACTCATGAATGTATGCTTAATGAAAAAAAGATATCTCTCACTCCCAAAGAGTTTTCAATTCTCTGGGTCCTTTGCTCCAATCGTGGATGGGTGGTGAGTTCGGAAGAATTGTTCCATGAGGTATGGGGAGACAAGTATTTCATCAACAGCAATAATACTGTAATGGTTCATATCAGACATCTAAGAGAAAAAATGCACGACAGCGCAGAGCACCCTAAATATATCAAAACGGTATGGGGGGTTGGCTATAAAATTGAAAGGTAAGAGAGATAAAAGAAGGAATGATTATACAAAATTAAAGGGAAAAGTATTTTTTCAAATGATTCTGATTACAGCTGCCGCTGCTGTGACTGTTTATCTATTGCGCCATATCCTTCGCGGACAGATCGGAAATCGTATCGTTCGATATTTAGTCAACGCTTTTCATTTTGAAAATTCGGACGCACAGGAAATCTATCAGTTGGTGATCCGCAACAATATGGAAATGATCCTTTTTGTTGTAATTCTGATATTTTTAGCCGTCCTTTTTCGATTTTCCCTTTCCTGGTTTACCAGATATTTTGATGAAATAAGTACCGAAATGGATAAACTTGCTGAGGAATCCCATGAAGAGATTACATTGTCGCCAGAATTGGATTTTATGGAAAATAAGCTTAATCAGATAAAAAACAACCTGGAAAAGCAAAAGAAAGCTGCTCTTGATGCCGAACAGCGCAAAAATGATCTGGTAGTTTATCTGGCTCATGATATAAAGACGCCTCTGACCTCCGTTATAGGCTACTTGAGTCTTCTGGATGAAGCTCCTGATATGCCTCCTGAACAAAAGGCAAAATATGTGGGTATCACCCTGGAAAAAGCTTATCGACTAGAACAGCTTATAAATGAGTTTTTTGAAATCACAAGATTTAATCTTCAAACTATTGCATTGAATAAAGGAAAAATCAACTTGCTGTTCATGCTCCAGCAGATGGCGGATGAATTCTATCCAATGCTGACTCCACAGAAAAAGCAGGTGTCCGTCAATGTGCCTGACGGCTTCACTTTGTGGGGAGATGCAGATAAATTGGCCCGTGTGTTCAATAACATTCTGAAAAACGCCATAGCCTATAGCTATGAAAACAGCATCATTGACATTTCTGCTGAGCAGCAGGACAAAAATATTGTTATAACTTTTACTAATCAGGGAAATCCTATCCCACGAGAAAAACTAGAAACCATATTTGAGAAATTTTTTCGGTTGGACACATCCCGTTCTACCAATACAGGCGGTGCCGGGCTTGGACTGGCTATTGCCAAAGAAATTGTAAACGCACATGGAGGAAACATTTTCGTGCAAAGTTATACAGAAAAGACAGTCTTTACTGTAGTACTTCCACAAAAGTAAAGGAAACCCGGCTTGCACCGCGCTTTAGCGAGAGTGAAAGCCGCTGGTTTTACTTAATATAATTTATATATTAACTCTAATTTTAAGTACAAATTGCAGTAAAGGTATTAAAAATGGGTAAGACACAAAGAGCATACCGGCGAATGCGCTGGCAATATAAAAACATGTCTCTTCACGAAAAAGCAGAGGAATTTTTTCGATATCAGTACTTTGGACAGAAACCTTGTCCTGTAGTTTTGATAAATGTTCTTTCAGCAGCATGAAAATTATCCATCCGATGAATGCTCCGAAAGTATTCATCAGTAAATCATCAATATCCGTTATTCTTCTATTGAACAACTGACTCAATTCTATTATAAAAGAGAATGTGACACCAAATAATGCTGTTTTCCATAACACTTCATACTTTTTCCAAATACATGGAAGCGCAAATCCAAGAGGTATAAAAAGCAATATATTTTCTATGTATGGTTGAACATTTTCTGTAACCCAACGAAATGGAATCAGATTAATCTCATCCGGTGGAAGATTCAACCCCCCTGGGGTTATTATTCCAAAGCTGTTGTGAACAATATTATTTATGGAAGGAATACCAGTAAAACTTAGTACAGCAGTAAGGTAGTACACAAAGATATATACGATTATAATATGTTCAATGGACAGTTTATAGCCAGCCTTTTTGCTTTGAGAGATCAGTAGTATATGGTATGGAATCAAGAATGGCAAAATACCAATAAAACATGCAATCGACACTATAATAATAAACATTAAATTCACCTCCATTGTAATTAACTTGTTTATAATAACATATTTAAAAAAGGAATGTCTTAATAAAACCTTAAGATATGCCGATTTTCTCCTTAATAAGTTTTATTCTCATTTTTACAACTGTTAATACGCAGTAGTGCAGTAAAGGAGATGTATATCACAGTGAAATCCCAGGTACCATCATAAGAAAATCTTAAGAAGTTCATAAGATGGAATTCAAACATAGCTCTTTTTTCTGTGGTTAAATAATATCAGTACAGAATAAGGAGCTGTTTTATATGGTACAAAAAGTAAAAAAGGAAAACTCAGGAATATACATATTTGTAACATTTCTACTGATGGCTGTCATTGCCATTAGTGTTTATAAATTCATTATTGTCCCAGAAAGCAAACATATCTTTAGGATAGAATCGGATTCAACTGTCTCTATATCTCCCAATAGGCTGAACAGCCCCAATGTGATTCTGATCTGTTTAAAAGATCATGCTATCCTAATGCAAAAAAATAGTGAAGAAAAAATCTATCCTGCTTCTTTGACTAAAATTATGACGGTCATTGTCGCGATAGAAAGTTTACCTAATTTCAATGAAGAAATAAGACTTACCAATTCTACATTTCAGGGGCTGTACGGAGCAGATGCATCAATGGCAGGTTTTCAGCCGGGTGAGAAGGTAAGTGCTATTGACCTTTTATATGGAGCACTGCTTCCAAGCGGTGCAGAGTCTTGTATCGGGCTTGCAGATCAAATTGCGGGTTCGGAGCAGGGGTTCGTAAAGAAGATGAATCAAAAGGCAGCAGATCTTGATATGGATAGCACTCATTTTGAAAATGTGACGGGGCTCCATAATGAAAATCATTACACAACAGTCAAGGATCTGGCTATTCTTCTAAGTTATGCTTTGCAAAATGATACTTTCAGGGAGATTTTTACTTCATCCCATCATTTAACTAAACCTACGAATAAGCACCCTGATGGTATAACCTTCTACAATACCATGTTTAAAGAACTTAACAATCAAAACATTATTAATGGGGAAATTTTAGGAGGAAAAACTGGATATACCAATGAAGCCGGTCTATGTCTCGCCAGTCTCGCTAAAGTGGGCAGGCAAGAATATATTGTGATTTCAGCTGGTGCGAAAGGAGATCACCATTCACAGCAGTATAATATTACTGATGCATTAGCTGTATACAACAGTATAGTAAATTAAGCCGAAACTTCTAGGTAAAAATACAGGCCTTAAGATGTGCTGACAAAAGCATAATGTAATACATATGTTACATTATTGCGTAATATTTTTAGATATGTTATGATTATGAAAATGATGTGTCTATAGATTAAGCTAGTTAATGTCGGTTGAATCAAATGATTTGATTTCAAGATAATATGACTTTTAGGGTGGAAAGTCCTTTTAGGGGCTTTCTATTTTTTTGCCCGGGAGGAGGAATTATATATGGAAAAGATATTGCTTAATATTGTGTTGATTCTCATATTTACAAAGATAGGGGGCATAATAAGCAGAAAGCTGAAAATGCCAGAAGTTCTAGGAGCGTTGATTGCAGGTGTAGTACTTGGTCCGGTTGTATTGAATATTGTACAATATGATGATAATATTAAGCTCCTTGCAGATATTGGTGTAATTATGCTTATGTTTTTAGCAGGTCTTGAAACCAATGTGGAAGAATTTAAAAAGTCGGGACTTTCTTCATTCATAATTGGAGCAGCAGGCATAGTACTTCCACTTGTACTTGGAACCTTAAGTGCATATCTATTTTTTGACAACTTTTTGGAGAATGTATTTGTAGGGGTTATTTTAACTGCTACAAGCGTGAGTATTACAGTAGAAACTCTTAAAGAACTTGGAAAACTTAACACGAAAACCGGTATAAATATTCTCGGTGCAGCAGTAATAGATGATATATTGGGTCTTATGCTTATATCAGTAGTTCTTGCGGTGGCACAAACCTCTGGATCAAGTACTGGAGAAGCGGAAATATTATCGCTTGTATTTGTATTTATAAAAATAATTTTATTTTGTGTTTTTGCTATAATGGGAGTAGTATATCTGCCTCAATTTATAAATAAATTCAAAAATCATATAAAACCAGGCAGGGAACTGCTTACTTTTTCCATAGCTTCGGCCCTGTTAGTTGCATATATTGCTGAAGTTTTGGGCATAGCAGCTATTACCGGTGCATATATATGCGGTCTTATGTTTTCATCATCTGCCCATAAGGAATATGTGGAGAGAAACATAAAGGCAATTTCATCAGGATTTTTATCACTTATATTTTTTGCCAGTGTTGGAATTGAAGCAAACCTAAAGGGGATTAATCTGGAAGTGATTTTTATCACCATGGTTATGTTTATCATAGCAGTGGCAGGGAAATTAATAGGCTGCGGCGGTGCTGCAAGGCTTCTTAAAATGAGCAGGAGTGAATCGCTTCAAATTGGAACAGGTATGATTTCAAGAGGGGAAGTGGCTATAATCACTGCCAACATAGGTCTGCAGGAGAGAATAATTACAGAAGAAATATTTCTTCCAACTTTAATTGTGGTAATTTTAACTACAATTATAACACCTGTTTTACTTAAATTGTCATTTTCACATAGAATAGAGAAAAGATAGTTTAAGTTTTACTATGAAAAATTATGGCTATAAGTGATATAATAGTATATAAGAATATC
>NZ_PVXP01000086.1 GCF_002995845.1 Clostridium luticellarii
ATTAAAATATATACCATTATAGGATAGGAATGAGATTTTATGAACAAATTAAAGTATAAAAAAATAATTCTCGCAGTCACATTAATATCCGTTATGTTAATAGTAACATCTGTATTTGCATTTAATAATATAAAAGAATCAAAAAATACTAACGATTCAACCTCATCAAATAAAACTATATCATCAAAGAATTTTAATAGCCGATTAACAGATTTTAAAACTGAAGATGAAATTAATAAAAACATAAAGGTTAAAATTAAGGAACCTAAATATAAGCATGCAAATATGAAACAAATAAATGTACAGGGTCAAAGACAAAATAACAGCTTAGGTTCATTTGATTTAATTATGATGACATATAAAGGAGATGATGAAAAATACATCAGAATACAAGAAGCTCAAGATACAGGAAAACCAGAAGATTTATTAACTAACTCAAAGAAAATATCCATTAATGATACCGACGCATGGGTTTACGGTGATGAAAAAGGTGACAATTATAAGCAGATTATGTTTTGGAAAAATGGAACATATTATAATGTTGCATCAGATATAAAACTAAATGAATTAATAAAAGTAGCAGAATCAATAGAATAATAAAAATAATATATACTAATTTCATGTCTGAAAAATGTTAGAGCTGCCGCACTAAAAAATTAGTGCGGCAGTTTAGAGTACTACAGTATTTTCACAGCCCAAGCAAATCATTAAGTTTGTCTCTAAAATTCTCCAATGTTTCTTTTAAATCATAAGAGAATCTGATATTTATTTCATCACTGCTTTCCAAATTTTTTGACTTAAGCATATTAAAAATAATCTGTTCATTTTTGTTGCACATATAATACGCACATTCACCGGAATGTTCCTGCTTCCCCCAACTCTTCTGATTTCGTTTTCCTGAAGCACCCTTAAAAGTTTCGTCTGAAAATTCAAGGAAATTTCACCTATTTCATCCAAGAATAGAGTACCGTTGTGAGCCAACTCAAATAATCCTTTTTTACCACCCCTTGCAGCACCTGTAAATGCACCATCTTCATAGCCGAATAATTCACTCTCAATTAATGATTCACTTAGAGATGCACAATTAACAAATATGAAAGGTCCATTATATCTTTTACTTTCATTATGAATACTTTGTGCAAATAACTCTTTTCCCGTGCCAGTCTCTCCATAAATAATCACAGTTTCATTTGACTTTGCAAATTTGGCCGCTTTTGTTTTTATATCATCCTGACCTATTATATCAGTAAATTTATACTTGGCTCTAAATTCTGAATTATTCTTAGTCACTGAACTGGTACCTTTTTTATTTATTAAAAATACACTTCCAACATATTTTTTATCAACATTTACTGGAATTTCTTCATATCTACTTTCATCTAAAATTTTATACAGATTTTCCTGGGTTATATCTGTATTATAATATCTAAACAATCTTTCTATATTGGAATTAAACAATAAATTACCGGTTTTATCTGTAAGGGCAACTCCCTCTTCCGCCCTGTTTAACAAAATTTTTATCTGTTCATTTTTATATCTGCTGATAAAATCATAGTTCAGTATATTTGTACATAACGACAATGCATTTACAATAGATTCTTCTCCAGACTCAATCAATTCTGCATATATCCCAATTTTTCCCGCCTCATGCTGCTGTAACATCACCGATTACAGCAGCAATGTGCTCTTTTTCTGCAAGATATTTCACTTTCATTTTGACATCATTTTCTCCAAAAAATACCGTTGGAGCGGACACGGCTATAAACTGGAAGCATTTTTGATAAATCATTTCTCAAAATTAAATCAGATTCCTTTCTGCCAGGTAGTCACTGACAATTTACCTTCCCTGGGACTTCAAGAAAAATTGGGAATGTCTTTATCATCCCAATTGACCTATTGGCTTTTTGATTAAATCAATTGATTTCTAAGTTAAAAATATTTACATGTAAACTTTTTATACACTTTTCTGAAACTGAGTCATTTGAGTCCATGAAAGGACTAATATAATATACGTGAATATATATTAGACATAAAAATATATAAAAATTTTATCCAAAAACTTCCACTGCTTAATATCCCCAGCTCCTACAAAACTGGGGATATCTTGCTCTGTATAAGTTCCTCCAGGGCCTCGTGAAAAACAGGAACCATCACAAGCAAACTCCACCTGCACCTGAGAATCATTTGACTTCACATCTCTAAATTTGGCATGATAGTTGCTGTGTTATAGTGATGTAATATATTTTATCTCATATAAAGGGGGATTTAATCATGAAATCAAAAGTAATGTCTAGAGACAAGGCAGTTAAATTGATAAAAGATGGCAGTACTGTTGCAGTAGGTGGTTTTGTGGGATGTGCACACCCGGAGGATATTACATCTGAAATTGAAGAAGAATATATAAAAAATCATACTCCTAAAAATCTAACATTGATTTTTGCTGCAGGACAAGGTGACAGTGCTGACAAGGGACTAAATCATTTTGGACACAAAGGATTGGTCAGCAGAGTAATAGGCGGACACTGGGCATTGTGTCCCAAGCTTCAGGAATTGGCCCTTGAAGACAAAATAGAAGCATATAATCTGCCTCAGGGGGTCATATCACAATTATACAGGGATATTGCCGCTAAAAGACCTGGAACTATAACCCACGTTGGTTTAAAAACCTTTATAGATCCCAGACTTGAAGGTGGAAAATTAAATAAAATTACCAGAGAAGATATAATACAGCTTCTAAATATAGGTGGAAAGGAATATTTATTTTATAAAACCATACCATTGGATGTGGTAATTCTAAGAGCCACCTATGCTGATGAATTTGGAAATGCAACCCTGGAAAAAGAGGCCGCAATATTAGATGCTACTGCCATGGCACAAGCTGCAAAAAACTCCGGCGGCATAGTAATTGTACAGGTAGAACAGGTAGTATCCAAAGGTTCACTGGATCCTAAAAAGGTAAAAATTCCCGGAATATATGTAGACGCTGTCGTTGTATCAGAACCTAAAAATCATATGCAGACCTTTGGGGAAAGCTATAATCCCTCATATTCCGGTGAAGCAAAATTTTTGATGAATTCAATAGTTCCCATGCCGCTTAATGAGAGAAAAATCATAGCCAGAAGAGCAGCCATGGAACTTGTACCAAATTCTGTAGTCAATCTGGGCATTGGCATACCGGAAGGATTAGCTATAGTTGCAAATGAAGAAGGCATTGCAGATGAAATGACATTGACTGTAGAATCAGGCGGAATAGGCGGAATACCATCAAGCGGATTAAGTTTTGGCGCTTCAACTAATCCTCAGAGCATACTTGATCAATCAAGTCAATTTGATTTTTATGACGGTGGAGGTCTTGACGTGGCATTTTTAGGCCTGGCCCAGTGTGACAAGGACGGCAATATAAACGTAAGCAAATTCGGGCCTAAAATTGCCGGATGCGGAGGATTCATAAATATAAGCCAAAACTCTAAAAAAGTTGTATACTGCGGAACATTTACAGCAGGTGGACTGAAAGTAAAAGTAGAAAATGGAAAACTCAATATAGAAAAGGATGGTAAGTTCAATAAATTCATAAGTACTGTGGAACAAATATCCTTCAGTGGAGAATATGCCCGAAGCATTGGACAGACAGTGCTTTATATAACTGAAAGAGCTGTATTCAGGTTGACAAAAGACGGCCTTGTTTTGGAAGAAATGGCTCCAGGTACAGAACTGAAAAAAGATATACTGGATCACATGGACTTCAGGCCAAAAATATCTAAAGATTTAAAATTAATGGATGAAAGGATATTCAAAGAAGAGCCTGTAGGAATAAAGATTGAACAATTATCAAAAGAACCTGCAGACCTAAGCAGTGTATAAAATAAATTAAGGGAGGAAGTGAGATTTTTGTTTAAAAAAATCACCAATGCATGTGTAATTCTAGTACAGAAATATCTTCCGGATCCATTTCTGTTTGCATCAATACTTACCGTAATAGTTTTTATAGCCGGTATTGCAGTAACCAGGCAAAGTCCCATGGATATGCTTATACACTGGAATTCAGGATTCTGGGGACTGCTGTCCTTTTCAATGCAGATGGCTTTAATAGTGGTCACAGGTCATACCCTTGCCAAAACTCCTGCAGTAAATAAGGGTATTAAAAAAATAGCTTCCATACCCAAAACACCCTTCCAGGCTATAATAACAACTACGGTTATTGCCGGCATAGCATGTTGGATAAACTGGGGTTTTGGCCTTATACTTGGAGCGATACTCGCAAAGGAAATAGCTAAAAAAGTTCCCAAAGTGGACTACAGACTTTTAATTGCCTCCGCATATTCCGGATTTGTAGTATGGCACGGCGGGTTATCCGGTTCCATACCACTTACTATTGCAGCCGGAGGACCGGATGTAAAAACCGTAAGTGCTGGAATCATAACTTCCGCTATACCTACCAGCCAGACCTTGTTCAGCCACTACAACCTGTTTATAGTGATACTAATTCTGGCAACCATGCCCCTTGTTAACTGGTTTATGCATCCAAAAGGAAAAGATGCATTTGTGGTAGATCCAAAAAAATTACAGGACGAACCATTACCCGTAAAAAATTCAGGTGAATCCAAAAGTGAAATGACACCTGCTGAAAAACTGGAAAACAGTCCCCTGATCTCGGTGATCATAGGGTCCATGGGTGTGATATACACTATCTACTATTTTGCAACCAAAGGATTTAAATTGGATTTAAACGTAGTTAACTTCACATTTTTGTTTTTTAGTATACTTCTCCATGGAACTCCGCGGAAATTTCTAAGTGCTGCGGCTTCCGGTGTAAAATCCAGTACTGGAATAATCATCCAGTTTCCATTCTATGCCGGAATAATGGGAATGATGATAGGGACAAATGCTATGGGAATTTCTCTTGGAAATACCATTTCTTCCGGACTTATAAGCATAGCAACTCCCAATACTTTCCCCATATTCACCATACTGAGTACAGCACTGTGTACCATATTTATTCCCTCAGGAGGCGGAGAGTGGGCACTTCAGGCTCCAATAATCATGCCGGCAGCTTCGCATCTCGGCGTCAGTACAAGTGTAGCAGCTATGGCAATATCCTGGGGTGACGCATGGGCCTGCTTGATACAGCCGTTCTGGGCACTGCCCGCACTTGCAATAGCCGGACTCGGTGCAAGAGATATAATGGGTTTTTGTATAATAGATCTGTTCTACA
This sequence comes from Clostridium luticellarii, assembly GCF_002995845.1. Lineage (GTDB taxonomy): Bacteria > Bacillota > Clostridia > Clostridiales > Clostridiaceae > Clostridium_B > Clostridium_B luticellarii. The sequence goes on from NZ_PVXP01000086.1 coordinate 5,213, forward strand.
CGGGTATAATTATACTTGGAACTTTTTTGCTGATAGTTTAAAATGATAAAAAGGGAAGTGATTATAACATGAAAATTAAAAATATATCCATTTTAGGTACCGGAACTATGGGACACGGAATAACATTATCTTCTGCTATGTCTGGTTTAAATGCAACAATGTACGGACGAACAGACGCAAGCCTGGAAAGAGGATTCAATGCCATAAACCAGGATTTGAATCGTCTGGAAGAACAAGGTGAATTAAACCATAGTGATTTTAAAGACATATTGAGCAGGATAAGGGGAGTTAAAACTGTTGAAGAAGCTGCTGAAAATGCAGATTTTATAATAGAATCCCTTGCCGAAGATTTAAACGTCAAGAGAGATTTTTTTCAAAAACTGGATGAGCTGTGCAGTGCCGATGTTATTCTCGCCACAAATACCTCCGGACTCAGTCCTACAAAAATAGCCGAAGTTACAGTACATCCAGAGAGAGTGGTAGTAGCCCATTTTTGGAATCCGCCCCAGCTCATTCCACTGGTAGAAATAGTACCAGGAGAAAGAACCTCCAAGGACACTGTATTAAAGACAAAAGAATTAATTGAATTTATAGGGAAAAAGGCAGTGTGCATGGAAAAGGAATGTGCAGGTTTTATAGGAAATCGGCTGCAGCTTGCACTTCTCAGAGAAGCCATGTATATAGTAGAACAGGGATGGGCAAAACCTGAAGAAGTAGATAAGGCCATGGAATATGGACATGGAAGAAGGCTTCCTGTTACAGGTCCCCTGATGAGTGCCGATATGGGAGGTCTGGATATATTTTATAATATATCATCCTATCTATTCAAAGAGCTGTGCGATTATAAAGAGCCCTTTAAACTGATGAAAGAAAAAATTGAAAAAGGCGATCTTGGCAGCAAAAAGGGAAAGGGATTTTATAAATGGTCAAAAGAAGATCTGGAAAAGAAGCAAAAGGAACGTACACAGCTCCTTCTATACTTCCTGAAAAAGGATAATGATTAAATTCACTTGATTTTAAGGTCCAGATGGAGTCTGCTTATAATAATGCTTTTATCCACCTGAACCTAAATCTATGATACAAAACCTGCCGCTGCAGTATCAAGGCTTCAAATTATATTCTCTTATTTTTTTATAAAGGGCCGCCCTGCTTATCCCAAGTATGCCGGCGGTTCTATTTTTATTCCAGTGATTTCTGTTGAGACATTTCCCGATAACGTGTTTTTCAACTTCTGAAACTATATCCTTTAAAGAATCACCCGTATCACCGTAATTTTTATAATTTTTAAATTTGCTTCCTGTCAATCTCTCTGGAAGGTGGTCCACTTTTATTACTAAATCCGAATCCAATAAATCCACCGCTCTTTCGATGATATTTTCCAGTTCTCTTACGTTCCCCGGCCAGTTGTATGACATAAGACAGTTCACAGCTTCATTTGATATACCTTCCACATATATACCTAACTGAGAAGCTATTTTAATTCTTAAGCTATTGGCAAGCAGCGGAATATCTTCTTTTCTTTCACGCAGAGGCGGAAGATTTATTCTCATAACATTGAGCCTATAATAGAGATCTTCCCTAAACGTACCTTCTTTTACACTATCCTCCAGTTTTCTATTGGTAGCTGCAATTATCCTTACATTGATTTTCTTTATTGTATTCCCGCCCACTCTTTCAATTTTTCTATCTTGAATCACCTTAAGCAGCTTTACCTGCATATACATAGGCATGTCACCTATTTCATCTAAAAATATAGTGCCCCCGTCAGCCAGTTCAAATTTTCCTTTTTTGCCCCCTTTTTTAGCTCCGGTAAAGGCTCCTTCCTCATAGCCGAATAATTCCGATTCAAACAATTCAGAGGGTATTGCCGCACAATTTATTTCTACAAAAGGACCAAGATACCTGCTGCTTGCATTGTGGATTCCATGGGCAAACAATTCCTTTCCAGTGCCGGTTTCACCGGTTATAAGCACATTGGAGTCAGTTTTTGCCACCTTTAAAGCCATTGATTTTACTTCCTGTATTTTAGCAGAATTGCCTGTGATATTCTCAATGGAATATTTTGCTTTTCTCTCCTTTCCAAGTTCATTTTTATACACTTGAATTTCTCTTTCCAAATTATTCAGTTTTTTGCTCAAAGCATGGAAACCCCCTATATCTTTAAATATAACTTTTCCCACAGCTCCTATGATTTTATCTCCCTCTTTAATGGGAACACGCATGGCAATCATCTTGTTGCCCCTTATTTTTTGTATATCACCTATTTCTGCTTTTCCATTTTTTATTATTTCATGTAATCTTGTATTTTCTATTATATCCCGCACATCCTTGCCTTCAGGAGCACTGCATCCCAAAAATTCTTTATAGGCCTTGCTCATCATTGTTATAATACCGTTTTCATCAACTAGAACCAAGCACTCATTAAGTGCATTTATTATAGTGTTTAGAATATCTATATAGATTTCGTTGTCAATTAATTTTTGCTGCATTTTTTTATTATTCGTTATATCCTCAAAGATTGTAATTGCTCCCTTAATTTTGCCATCAATGATCACAGGGAGCCTGCTTGTTATGAATTCTCTATTATTTGCAAAAAAACTCTTGTTTAATTCATTCCTGCCGGTTTTTAAAATTTTATTTAATTTTGTCTCGGGAATCACATCTTCTATATATTTTCCCATATCTTCCTTTAAATTAATTGAAAGCAGTTCTTCAGCTCTATTATTAGCTATAATCAATTTCCCGCTTTCGTCTATACCAAGTAAAGCTTCATTTATATTTTGTGCTATCAAATCAAAACATTTTTCTAAAAACATGAATAAACACCACTCTTCGATTTAATTCTATAAATAAGTTTATGCTATGTCAACAAAAAGTACAAAGTTAAAGTTGACCTTATCAGGCAATAAATCATCATCTGCAATTTTAACTTTACACGGAAACTACTACAAGTTGCTATAAAAATAGATATAGGTTAAAATTAGTAAAAGTACTAAGTGTAAAAACATCTATATTATTTTTAATATTCAAGGAGGTTTAAAAATATGAAATTATTTATAGATACTGCCAATGTAGATGAAATACGAAAGGCCAATAAAATGGGTATAATCTGCGGGGTTACTACAAACCCTTCATTGATTGCAAGGGAAGGCAGAGACTTCAAGGAAGTTGTAAAAGAGATAACTACCATAGTAGATGGCCCCATAAGTGCAGAAGTCATAGGTCTTGAAGCTGACAAAATGGTGGAGGAAGCTAAAGAATTAGTTAAAATACACAAGAATATAGTGATAAAAATTCCTATGACTCCTGAAGGCTTAAAAGCAGTGAAGATTCTTTCAAAAATTGACATAAAGACCAATGTGACACTGGTATTCTCTTCTTCTCAGGCATTACTTGCCGCAAGAGCTGGTGCAACTTATGTAAGTCCCTTTATTGGAAGGTTAGATGATATAGGAATGAATGGAATCGAACTCGTAGAACAGATCGTTTCCATATTCAAACTTCACAATATAACTACTCAAATTATCTCAGCCAGCATAAGAGGACCCCTCCATGTTATTAATGCTGCAAAGGCAGGATCAGACATTGCAACAGTTCCTTATAAAGTTCTGATACAGATGAGTAAACATCCTTTGACAGATATAGGAATACAGAGGTTCCTGGATGACTGGAAAACAGTACCTAAAAATTCTTAAAAAACAGATCGATAGTTTTTCTATAGACAAAATACTTTATGCTGGAAACTCTTGATTTCCAGCTGATTTAATATATTCATATAATATTTATGTTATTATATTATATGTACTTATTATATGGAAGAGGTTATAGATATAAATGATTATGCGAATGTACAATGTTATAAGAAAACATTACATTGAAATAATAATTTTAATGTTTATAGCAGCAATATTGATAAAAACCCTTTTTATCAATCCCATTATAGGTAAATGCAATAATGGAGATTTTGGTAGATTGACCGTGTACGGCGGGCTTTCAGATTTATCTAACATTTACAGTGAAATTTATGATAGATTTGTTCATATACATTACTTGATATCAGGTTCAAAAGAAAATTTATTTCTTTTATTCTTTTATAAAAACTGGGTATCCGAGAGTATACTATTGAAGTTTGCAGTATTTATATCTCTGTTTACACACGGATTTAACAATAATTTATTTGATATAAGATACCTGGCATTTGTATATTCAGTAATGTTCATGCTTGCAGTATTTCTCATAATTAAATTTAAAAAATTTTCTGTTTTCCAAAAAATAATATTGGGGATTTACATTATTCTAGTTTTTACAGATACCTCTTATATATCCTATTTCAACTCATTTTTTGGTGAAGCAGGAACTATTGTGTTTTTTTTCTTAAATATAGGAACATACATAAACTTGATAAATAAAAGCAGCCCCAGGACAAGAGATTTTGTATATTTTTTTATGGCCTCCTGCGGTTTTTTAACTTCCAAGGCACAGGAACTGCCCCTGCTTGTTTTTATGCTGATAGTGTACCTGGGTTTATATTTTTACTATACTGAAAATAAACAGAGAAAATGTATTATAATATCCTCTATACTTGTGATTACCGTATGTTCTGCTTCATATCTCTCATTGACAGATACCATGAATCGAAACAATATGTACCAGGCGGTCTTTTCAGGTGTTCTGAGAGGTTCTAAAAACCCGGAAAAAGACTTGCAGGAATTGGGACTGAACAAGAAGTTTATAGTTTTTTACGGAAAATCCTTTTATGACAGACATTCCGGCAGTGACCCCCTAGGGAAAGAAATGCTTACAGATTTTTATCCAAAGGTCTCTCCTGTAAAAATATTATACTTTTACCTCAGCCATCCAGATAGATTCTGCCAAAAAATAGTTGAATCCGCAGATAATGCTTATGCATTTTCAATGCCTGATAAAAGCAATTTTCCCAGAGGTCAATATGATCCTAATAAGAAAGTAAATACTTTCAGAACAGGACTTGTAAAAAGGTATATTAAATTGCATCACAACATCTACATGTATATTTCTTTTTCTGCAATCTACTTATGTATAACGATTTTTTACTTTAAAAGAAATAAAGATAGATCTGTACGCCTGCTTTTGTTGATGTTAATCTTCATTTTAGCATCAGGAGCATCACAGTTTATCCTGCCCGTCATTGGATCCGGGCATGGAGATTTTGGCAAACATTTATTTTTATTGAATTTGACTTACGATGCCATGTTTGGAATTTCTATATTATGGTGTCTGAATACTGCTAAAAAATTATTATAGGGTAAGTGTATAATTTAACTCATATCATATAACTTTTTACAGTATTCAGTAGTTTCCTGAATGGTTTTACACAACATGTCAGCCTTTACATATTTACGTACATACTCGTCTAAAGGTCCTCCTCCAATTAAAATCTTCAAATCTTTTCTAAAGCCTTTATTTTCAATTGATTGTATGCATTTCCTCAAATTATCAAAACAATTTGTAAGAAGGCATGAAATTCCTATTACCTTGGGTTTATATTGTTCAATTGCTGCTATAAACTCTTCAGTACTCACATCTGTCCCCAAATCTATCACATAAAAGCCATTACTTCTCATGACAGTAGCAACAATATTTTTACCTATATCATGTATGTCTCCATATATAGTTCCTATAATAAAATTTCCATACTTTGAAGTGCTTGGAGGAAATTTTTCCCTAGTCATCTGTGAAACTTCCTTAAATATTTCCCCTGATATAATGAGTTCAGACATAAAATATTTTTCTTGCTCAAAATTTTTTCCCACAATTTCAATACCCTTCTGTAAGTCTCGAATAATTTCCAGTACCGGAACATTACTTTTTATAAGAGATTTCACCTCTTCAATAACCATATCTTCATCCAATTCCGCCATTGCTTTTATAAGTGCTTTATTCATAAGACATCCCTACTCCCTAATCTACAAAAATAAATCTTTATATATAAACTATCATAAAAATATAAATAAAACATCATACACAATGAATAAATTTCAATATAGAAATAAACATTATGCACATTTTACATATATTTTCTTAATTTTATTTAAATTTTAAATTCATCATAATTATTTATAAATTATATC
>NZ_PVXP01000087.1 GCF_002995845.1 Clostridium luticellarii
GTACATCCATATAAAACCTTCCTTTTTAAAGTTTTTAAAGCTAACTTGAAAAACTTTAAAACTTATTTTAGAAGATTATCTCACATTTTTTGAACACTTTCCATCCACTTTCTTGTTTGACGCTTACGATATATCTCTTTTGACAAAGAGGGAGCAGAACTCTTGTTTACAAACCTTTCTTTGCGGGCATCAAGAAAATCTATAATAATAACGACAAATCTTTCTTTTGACAGGTGGGAAGAAGTGTTTGGTGATCCCGTGATTACAAGTGCAATGGTGGACAGGCTTACCCATAAAGCATATATAGTGGATATGACAGGTGATTCCTACCGCCTTAGGGAAACATTTGAGGAAAGTGGAAAAATTATTTAACCATGACTCATCATCTTTAAAAATATGCACTTATAGATAAGTGTATATTTTTGGAGGATAAGTGACCTAAAATTGGATGGCCTTTTGACCTAAAAAGTTGTTGACATATACAACGAGAGCTAGGAAAAAGAATATTTACATACCACATAGTTCTTATAAAACAAAGCGAAGCTGAGTATAAAAAAGAACAATACAAACATTTACATACCACATAGTTCTTATAAAACGAAAAAATTCCCTGGCCGTTATATATACTGATAGTCAATTTACATACCACATAGTTCTTATAAAACGCAAAAACAAAGAAGAAAGCTATGGCCAGATATGTGTATTTACATACCACATAGTTCTTATAAAACATTGATCTTTTAATTCCTCCATTACATCAATTACCCTATTTACATACCACATAGTTCTTATAAAACTATAAACATCTGTAAGTCCATATCCATCTCTAGTAGTATTTACATACCACATAGTTCTTATAAAACTTTAACAGCATCCATGCAATGATCTGACTCTTTTAAATTTACATACCACATAGTTCTTATAAAACTAGGGATGTGCCTCCTCTTAAATTCTAGTTATTATCTATTTACATACCACATAGTTCTTATAAAACATATTACCTGAATGGATAGGGGGAGTGGCAATTTGAATTTACATACCACATAGTTCTTATAAAACTCACATCAAGTTTGGAGAAAGTACGCATCTTCTGTAATTTACATACCACATAGTTCTTATAAAACGCCTGGTTAAAGAGTCTCTGATATCTATTCATTTACATTTACATACCACATAGTTCTTATAAAACATATTCCCTATTTTAGCAATGGTAGAACCATATTTAATTTACATACCACATAGTTCTTATAAAACCGATTTCGCTACCCAGGATGATTATAAATTAGGCACATTTACATACCACATAGTTCTTATAAAACTCGCCCCACCCAAACAATTGTATAATCCTTTTATTTATTTACATACCACATAGTTCTTATAAAACTTGAAAGTAGCTGTAAGAGTTGTAATAAGCATAGCAATTTACATACCACATAGTTCTTATAAAACCAGCGTCTGAAGCGTCTTATTCTCCCACATTATCCGAATTTACATACCACATAGTTCTTATAAAACTTTTAGGTACTCCTGCGCATGCAGACAAGTATTTATCATTTACATACCACATAGTTCTTATAAAACGAATTACATATCTGGGACGCCTTGTTTCCTAGAGTTCATTTACATACCACATAGTTCTTATAAAACTGTTGTTGAAGTAGAAGTAGCGACTGGTTTAGCTTAATTTACATACCACATAGTTCTTATAAAACATATCCCAAGATGCAGCTAGAAGTTTATCCAAGCTTAATTTACATACCACATAGTTCTTATAAAACTATACGGGGAAGTTACAATACCGGCAGGAACCATTAATTTACATACCACATAGTTCTTATAAAACTACATTCCTTCTTCTGTTGGCTTACCTTGACTCATATTTACATACCACATAGTTCTTATAAAACTTGGAGTTATCCAAGCAGTATGAGGACAAATTACTTATATTTACATACCACATAGTTCTTATAAAACTAACAGCTTCATATCCCTCTGAACCTATTCCTGCAAAATTTACATACCACATAGTTCTTATAAAACATGCTAATGTTATATAACGATTCAGGTTCACCTATATTTACATACCACATAGTTCTTATAAAACCAGACGCTTGTTTAGATTGTTCTGCTGCTTCATCACATTTACATACCACATAGTTCTTATAAAACAACGTGTGAGGGATAGTATGTTACAGCTTGCTAAAAATTTACATACCACATAGTTCTTATAAAACATGGAATTAAGGGAGCTATTAAAGAAAAGGGATTAGAATTTACATACCACATAGTTCTTATAAAACTTTGACTTGCAGACGCACCCGCCACAGATTGGACTCATTTACATACCACATAGTTCTTATAAAACATTTACAGTACTTACTTGATAAGAATATTCCGTATTATTTACATACCACATAGTTCTTATAAAACAAGGTATTGACGCAGTTAAATCTCCGCCACTACTTAATTTACATACCACATAGTTCTTATAAAACTTGGTCTTTCAATTCCTCTATAACATCTACTATCCTATTTACATACCACATAGTTCTTATAAAACCTGGCACTGCATTACCAATAGATTTACCATTTTGTCATTTACATACCACATAGTTCTTATAAAACCTGTCTGGGTTGTTCTGCTGTCCTTAAATGTTACATATTTACATACCACATAGTTCTTATAAAACTGAGCGATTTTCCAGATTTCCAACTCACAATATTCGAATTTACATACCACATAGTTCTTATAAAACATATATAGAGCTGAATATCGGTATAGATCTCCTAAGATTTACATACCACATAGTTCTTATAAAACAAAGCTTATAAAATTCCCTTGACAATATTCCTGCGTATTTACATACCACATAGTTCTTATAAAACTAAACTTTCCATCTGTTTTTGCAAATCCTCCATTGTATTTACATACCACATAGTTCTTATAAAACGAAGAGCTGAAGCAGGAATATAACAAGCTAATTAAAATTTACATACCACATAGTTCTTATAAAACTATACTTTTTAAAAATCTTTCCTATTGTTTTTATCAATTTACATACCACATAGTTCTTATAAAACTAATGTTATTTTTCTATTAGAAGATGCGTTTTTTGTATTTACATACCACATAGTTCTTATAAAACCCTAATCATGTGTGCATCTAATGGGTGTAACTTTTTAATTTACATACCACATAGTTCTTATAAAACCCTTCCACTAAGAGGATGAAAAAAATGGCTTATAAATTTACATACCACATAGTTCTTATAAAACCCGTTATGGGAAAGGAATTCCGAAAGTCTAAAAAGTATTTACATACCACATAGTTCTTATAAAACGATTTTGCCAAATTATATGAATTTAAATTTTCTACATTTACATACCACATAGTTCTTATAAAACTGTAAAAGAGTACAAAAACTTAATCTATATGATGCTAATTTACATACCACATAGTTCTTATAAAACGATGATACCTGGCATAGAATTGAAACATGGCTTCATAATTTACATACCACATAGTTCTTATAAAACTCCTCACGTCTTCCTCGTCTACTTGGACATATATCATTTACATACCACATAGTTCTTATAAAACTATTTTATGTCAAACCTATGTCCGACTTTTTTCTTCATTTACATACCACATAGTTCTTATAAAACCATAGACACGAATACGTGTTAATATATAATTGTAGAAATTTACATACCACATAGTTCTTATAAAACGGGGAATTCATTAATTAAAATGTCTGAAAATTTATCATTTACATACCACATAGTTCTTATAAAACGTAGCTTTTGCCGCCCATTTATATGAAATGTTATCTAATTTACATACCACATAGTTCTTATAAAACCTATCCTTTCATCCGCCTCTTTCATTGCTGTTTTAAGATTTACATACCACATAGTTCTTATAAAACTCGGGTATTGAGTACATAAACAGTTAGGGTGTGGCGTATTTACATACCACATAGTTCTTATAAAACTTCATATCTGTTTCACGCATTTTCAGTCCTCCTTTAAATTTACATACCACATAGTTCTTATAAAACCAGTTATAGACCAGGATAAAAAGATTACACAATTATTATTTACATACCACATAGTTCTTATAAAACTTTTACAATACTTATAAAATAATTCTTTCAATCCATGATTTACATACCACATAGTTCTTATAAAACTAGATAATTCTACAAAATCTTTTACATATATTTTTTCATTTACATACCACATAGTTCTTATAAAACAAGTGCTCCATATTTTTTCATATATCCAACTAATTTATTTACATACCACATAGTTCTTATAAAACTCCTACTGCACTTTGTACTGTACAATATGCTCCTATATTTACATACCACATAGTTCTTATAAAACGAACATGTTGAAAATCTATTACTTACAAGTTGTGGTAATTTACATACCACATAGTTCTTATAAAACCTTTTAAAGACTTCTAATTGTCTACAACATTTTATGTATTTACATACCACATAGTTCTTATAAAACCAATGTAACAGATAATGTATCAACATCATCTGTCCATATTTACATACCACATAGTTCTTATAAAACCCGTGCTTCTATGCTTCCACAATACGGCTTTAAGGTATTTACATACCACATAGTTCTTATAAAACGATGTAATTGCAATTGTCGCACCACTACCGCTACAAAATTTACATACCACATAGTTCTTATAAAACAAGAAAATGAAAGCAAGGGAGGTAATAAAAATTCTCAATTTACATACCACATAGTTCTTATAAAACATACCTGCTGGCAGATTCATCCGCCCTGGCCTTTATTATTTACATACCACATAGTTCTTATAAAACCTCCTACGGTTTTAAATTTTTCTCCACTTTCTTTTAATTTACATACCACATAGTTCTTATAAAACGCCATACTGGCCTTAAAACCGCTGTCTATTACATTTATTTACATACCACATAGTTCTTATAAAACAGATTATTGTAGAATCGTAAAAGAAAAATCCAAGATGATTTACATACCACATAGTTCTTATAAAACAGATTGTGCGGAGCCACTTAGCTCTGGCACCTGGCTAATTTACATACCACATAGTTCTTATAAAACTTTAACAGCTTTTAATTTTACGGGATAAATATAATCTTTATTTACATACCACATAGTTCTTATAAAACCCAAAATTCAAAAAACTCTAAACCCTTATATTGCAAGCTTTATAGTATTTTATAAAGCTCTCAGATTAAATGCAGTTGCATTAAACCACCAGTAATGCATGTTAATATTATAACAAAACCATCTTATAGCTTCAATATCAACGTTTTTACACCATTTTATAAAAATTTAGCTTTACTGCAAACTTTTAAAGAAACAATTCGTCATAATTTTTTTCTACACCTATTACACCTTTCGTTATATTCTTAGAATTTTGTACCTTATACACATAAACTGAATCCTCTGACCTTATTGTACTTCTATTTATTTCAGACAAACATTTATGAAGCTTGGATTCTGTTATATTTCCCTCAAAAACAGAATTTTGTGTCCATACCAAATACTTTTTTACAATTTTTCTCACTCTATTTACTCTTTTTTCACCAATATCATAGGTCAATATAACAAACACACTACCACCATGCCTTTAACGGTTTGTAAACTTCATCACCAATGAAATATTTTATAAGCTTGTAACATTCCAATTTTATAAAATTTCTATAAGACACATTTCTATTTAAACTTCTATGTCTTATGGTAGTTGAAAGTTTAGTCTCATATTCCTTTATAAACTTTTTTCTACCTTTATCATTTAAAAAACATACATCCTCTTGAATATTAAAATCATCCATTGTTATCATTTTATTATTGATAAGATAAAATATTAAAGGATCTACTATCAATGGTTTAAAAATTTCAGCTATATCAAGACATAAAGAGAATCGTTTTGTTGAAGGTTCATGCAGAAAACTTATAGTAGGATCTAATTGGGTTTTATATATTTCTCCTAGAACAGTTGTATACATCATACTATTTCCAAAAGAAATCAATGCATTTACAGGATCCGTAGGTGGCCTTTTTTCTCTCCTTTCAAAGGCAAATCCATTTTTCAAAATATAATTGTAAGCAGAATAATATGCATTTCTCATTCTTCCCTCCGCTCCCATCAACTCATTTATATTCTTAGAAGACAGTATGTTTATTTTTTCTCCTTCAACCTTTTCCATAGCTTTTTTTGTATCTGGCTTGTGCTTTCTCAAATTTCTAAGTATATGGTGGGCAGCACTATCAATAAAACATTTTGCCATATACATTCTCTTTTCTTTTTTATTATAAAAATCAGCTTGATGAATCAATAAATATCCTGACACATTCTTTTTTCTGGGATAATAACTGCCGGAATAAAATCCGTAATAATTATAAAAATTTACTATAACACCATATTTACTTATGAAATTAAAAAACTTAGTATTTAATGCTATTTCACCAAAAAGATGCAGCCTTTCAACTGCTTCTATTGGGATATCTCTAGATAAATCCTCACCATCACTAAAGTGGATTGTATTCTCTCTCCGTTTTATCTGTCCATTAGTAAATACATAATAATCCTTACCCATAGCTACTGAACCTCCTTTACAAAACAAAATTGATAATACGCACACTTCTTACAGTACGGAAATTTTATGATTTTAGGAGGCTTGTCTTCATTTAAAATTTCATTTATATCCACAAGTATTTTTTCTATCTCCAATTCTGACTTCTCATCAAGTTCAACAATTTCATTTCTTTTCTCTTTTACATAATTTAAAACACCCTTTTTCTCAATACCAAGCTGTTTTAAATAATACAAATAGTAAAGAAGCTGCATTCTATCAACATTTTTCATTTTACTTGTTATCTTTATTTCACGCACAAAATCTTTATCCATAATGTCCAATTTTAATATATCATCAATTAAAACTTCTCTAGTCTTCAGCCTTGAATAAGAATCTTCATGAACTATTTTTCCTTCCATAACTCTTTCACTGTTATTTTCCATGGTTATTCCTTTATTAAAAAGCCACAGCTTTCTTTTGCAAATAAAATAATAATTGAATTTTATTCCTTGAACTTTAAAATTTTCTAAGTTAAATTCCATATTATCACCCTATACTATTTACGACATCAGAATCAAATAAAATTCCACTTTTTTCATCGTATTTACATTCAATAATAAAAATTCTATCACTAATTGGACTTTTGAAAATTTTATTAGAACACTTATATGAAGGAACATCTGCTGTAAGTTTATTTATTTTTCTAAACAATTCATTTCTGTATTTTCTTTTTTCTTTTGAATCAGCATTTTTATATCTCATAAATTCATTTATCATAGGCATATTATCATCATAAATAGTTCTAGGTATAACTGTAACCGAATCTATCTCTCTTAATATGTCCTGTGCCTTGCTGCTTGTAAGTGCATATCCTTCATTATCATCTAATATCTTTAAAGCATACTTAAATTCCTTGTAAAATTTGGTGTCCTTAAGTTTTTCTTTTGTATACAATTTATCAACTAAATCAATTTTATCACTTTCCTTTAAAATACAATTATTATACTTTTTTAAATGTTCTAATCCAATTTTAAATATTTTCTCATCATATATAGTTCCTATTCCACTAACACCATCTATATAAACATACACATTAGGTTCACTCAAATTAAATTGCCTTTTTCTATAACATCTGCCAAGTCTCTGAAACAAACTATCCAAAGTAGATAACTCAGTAAATAAATAATCAAAATCAACATCCAGTGAAGCTTCAACTATTTGTGTTGTTATCCATAGTCCGTGAGTTATATCTTTACTATCGGCAAAAACCTTTATCTCCTTTTCAAGTTTGGCTCTGTCTCTTTTTATAAATGCAGAATGCAATAAATTTAAATTACTTAAATTATGTTTTTTTAATAGCTCATATAATTCTAATGCTCTCTTTACCGTATTGACGATAATCAGAACTTTTTTATTTTTAGCTCTTTTAGCTATTTCCTCAATATCGTTTTTAATTTCTTTATCTTTAAGTAAAATTTTATGCCTTTCTTTATCCATAATAAATTTAGGTATCTGCCCGTTATCTTTTATATTAAACTTAACTCCACGTTCTATTAAGCTATCAGTATATATCTTAGGAAGCGTGGCTGTCATTATCAAAAACTTACCACCTATTTTATATATCATTTCTATACCTTTTACTATTGCTGCTGCTATCTTAGGTGTATATGACTGAATTTCATCTATAACAACCTTGGAATATGAAAGTGTGGCATAAATTTTTTCATACCCTTTATATTTGAAAGGAAATTTGAATAACTGATCAACTGTTGTAAAGCTTAATTTCTTTGAAAAAAGCCTTGCTGATTCATTGAGTTCTTCTGGATTTTCAAAACCGTTTTCCTCAAGATAATCCAAACTTGTAGAATGTAGTAGTCCAGCTGATTTATATCCAATTTCATTATTATCACTAATTCTTGAAAATAAAGCATTAAGTGTAACCCTAAGTGGAAGTGTAAAAAAGCCCTTGTCATTGTCAAGCCACATAAGAGCAGATTCTGTTTTACCCATACCTGTAGATGCTATTAAAATTACATTATCTCCTTTGTTTTCCCTACAAAATGTCTGTACATTTCTCAATTTGCTAAAATTATCGATTACATATTTCTTAGCTGCTTCACCAACATTGTTCCTTCTATCTAATTCAATTTCCCTATGAGCAGAAGCTGAATGATCTATTCTATGAAGCAAGCCTTTCAGCATAACATAATCATAATATCCATTTTCATTTTCTTTTATTCTGTTTTGAAAATCCATAGCACTAAATACTTTATTTGTTGGTTTATCTGGAATTTCAATTTTCATTTCTTCTCTTATTTGATCAATAATATTTGCTAGATCAAGTTCAGCAGCCTCTCTAAGTTCATGCACATCGGGTTTTTTATCCCTTTCATGATGATAAGCTATAGCTTGTATAAGTATTCTTTTAAAACTTTTATTTTTCAAAAGTTCATATTTCTTATATGGAATAAGCATGGGTGACAAATAATTATGTGGTATATCTGTACTATCCTTCTCTGGAATTTCTTCTACTTTTAAAGCTCTCCTTATTTTGTTCTGAAATTGAGTATATGCCTTCCCAACATCATGATAGAGGACAGCTATATTTAATAGCTGCCAAAAATCACTTTTATCCATAGTTACTTTTTGTTCTATAATTTCTCCATAGTTTTTCTTAAGCTCTTCATAATTTTTAACAAGTTCATCTGTATGCTGTTTTATACTTTCCACAGGATTAGACTTTGCATATAACATTTAAATCATCTCCCAGTCATAATGTTCCTAATCACTAAAAAACATCGGTTCTTCTAGATTATTTTCTTCCACAAAAATTAATCCTTCTTCAATTTGCTGATCAGTATTTGCATATAAAACATCTGTCTTATGCCAATTTCTCATATCATTTATCTTTTCATACCAATTATTCAGCCTGAAATTTACACCATGCAGCCTTCCACATATCTGATCTTTAGGAATATATGCAGGATTTTTTATAAGTATTGCTTCATTATCATCATCATCCAGGTCTATTTGTCTTGCCCATATAAACTCAATATTATCTATCCTTGCTAAATCCTCTCTTCTTCCCATACTAATGGCTTCATTTAGATTACGAAAACCATTGTATATATTTTTAAGTAATTCCTCTTCAGCTGATACATGGATAATTAAATTTATATTAAAAAGCTGATGAACATTCATTGGCATAGTTGTTATATCTGTACTTTTATAAAAGTAGGTGGTTTGAAAATTGTTAAATTTACTTTCATAACTTCCTTGAACAGAAACTCTCATGGAACAATAATCATCAGCAGCAATAACTTTATGCAGTAGCCCTTTTATTGTCGAGTAAGGAGGCAGTGGATAAGTTTCTGCTGCCTTAAAGGAAAATGGCTTTTTATAACAAGCTGATTCTTGAAAAATATTAAGTTTAAGAACTCTTTTACGATTCTCCACCTTAATCACACCCCATAATATGCTTTAACGCCATCCTGCAGGTTATCAAAAAACTTTTCAATAGAATAATTTTCATCTTTAAATAAGCTTTTTAATTCCTCTTCATTATCAAATATACCACTCACCATTCCAAGAGAAGTTACTTTTTCAATTGAATTATCAAATATTTTTGTTTCAAGAGTCTGCTTTAAAATATTTGAATCTATATATGGCTTATTACTTTTATAGTTAAGCCTTATTCTTCCTAAGAAAAATGGATTTGGAATATCATATATGCCTCCAACTATAAAAAGTGGAGCAAGATTTTCTTGTCTTCCTCTTATGTTTCTGTTTAACACTTTGAGTATACTTAGAAGCTGTTTTACTCTTTTAAACTTATCTTCCTTGTCTAAGTCTACATCACCATCTTTACCTACTTTGTCCAAATCAATTGTAATTGTATAAGTATAAAAGCTAAAATGCTGCTCTACATTTGCAAGATTGGGATGTTCTCCAATCCTATCAGCTAGTCCTTTATTATTTAAGAAGTCCATGTCACTTCTATATGGCTCTAATGAAATAGCATGGCTAAGTCGGGCAACTGCACTTCTTATATTAGAACCACCCTTATCATCACCACCTTTTTTGGCTGTTTTCATATATCCAAATAAATCCATTTCTTCTGAATCTTTTATTGAACAATCATCTTTAAATTGTACTGTTCCTTTGCTCTTATCAACAACCTGAGTGTTCCAATTGTAAAGCATGCTTCCAAGCCGTACAATGTCATATCTTAAACATTGCCTTGATACAAAAGTATATAAATTGCCATCTCCTCTTGTCAATTTTTTAAGTTCGGATATATTAGCGATTCCTTCACCAAAATTTAAACTCTGTGCTTGAAAAATAACAGTTAAAGTCAATCCTTTACTCATCTTTATTTACCTCCCCTTCCTTTTTATGTATTTCTTTAGATATAAGTCCGGACACAAAAGTTTGTGCAACTGCTTCAAATTCTGAATCTTCATCTGAAAAAACTTCAGAAAAAAGTGCTGGCACTTCTTTTTGTGCCGTCATATAAATTCTAAGTATAGCATCCATAAAATCATTTTTATTTCCGGTCTTAACCGAGTTTAACATCTTATAAGCTATACCAGTTATCTTGTTTTCCCCACTATGTTCAGTAAAATATTTATTGATATCTTGTCCACTTTTATATATAAAAAACAATTTTTTACTGTTCATTTCATTTTCCCCTTTCTTATATTTATTTAAATAATATC
>NZ_PVXP01000088.1 GCF_002995845.1 Clostridium luticellarii
GTTCTTAATTTTATAGGTTCTTTATCGTCATCTAAATAATTGTACTTTGTATCTGATATTATTTTTTCAACTTCTTCTAAATTTTTTGGAATAAATTTATTAAATTCCTCGTTTTCTCTATCAAGTAAATCCTTTATTTCTACAATCTGAAAAGCCCCTTTACCAATGCTAGAGCTTTGTCCGATTCCGCCTATTATTGAAGCTTGACTCAATAAATTAATATAAAATTCAAGAAAATCCATATAATCTTTTTTACTCTTTCTTTCAACAAAACAAACTGTAAACTCTGTTCCTTCATTAAAAAGTTTTTCACTTTTTCCTTCACAAGAATTATCATCTTTCTCATATATCATGGAAACAGGAGCCTTGTTTTCCGTACTTCCAAATAAATAAGCTTCTTTCTCTCTCATATCATCTTCATCCTTAAAATAATATAATTCCCTAAAGGTGGCTCGTAAAAGTGCCTTTAATTCAGTTATTCTAAATTCTTTTTTATATTTATCTGCTCCAAAGCTTATCAATTGTGAAATTAGATTTAATTTAACTTCAACCCTTCTCATTCCTATCCCCCCTGCACATTGTTAATTTCAAGCACAATCATTCCCATTAAAACTATCTTATTTTCGCAAGTATCTGTAGATTTTTGCCTTTTTCGTCAGTTTGAACTTTGCTGTAGTTCATTTTAACCCCGTCGTCCAAATCAATAAGTATTCTTGCAAGTGCTAAGTGGGCAATTTTTTCATCATAATCCTTACATTCTTTCAGTTGTTTGGTTATCTTTGCAAAACGTTTCTCCGAATTGGCCACTTCTCTTGGATTCTTATTATGCATTATATTATCTTTTAAATTATCCATTGTCCTCTCATAAGCTTTCTGCATTTCATGAAGATAGTCTACACGAAGCTTACCGGTAGTACCCTCATTGTACCTGTGCATATATATAAGCGCCTTGAATCCATTTTCTTTTCCGCTGTCGTACATCCAATAGATAGGCCGTTTTTTATAGGTTTTCACATGGTCTTTATAAAAATCCTTAAGAAAATAATTTCGCATAACCTCTCTGGGTGTGCCTTTCCCTCCTAAGGCATCTGCAATAAATTTAAGATTTTCTTCCAAAGTTTCTTCTCCATAGCACGCTTTCACAAATTCAACAAATCTATTCACTATATCGTCTTCAAAATACTCCTCATCTGTAATTAAAATGATATTATCTTTATCGTGTATAAAAGTAATATATTTGCTATCATCCCATCTGCCACCTGCATAGGCCAATCTCTCTACATCCAAGGAATATCTGCCAAATATACAGCCTACTGCATAGGAAATGAATGATTTAATAACATCTTTTTTTGTTAATATATATCTGTTGCCTTTTATATCATCATAAATTTCATCTTTAGTATCAAAAATCTTGGCTATAGTTATATCTCTATCACTGACTTCAGGAGTTAGTTCATTTTCTAAACCATAAATTTTGATAAATATGCGGTTTAATTCTTCTTCATTAGCTTTTAACTTGTCAAATTGTGAATTAGCAAAGTTTCTCCAATTTTCATATGCCGATTTTATCATCTTTGGGACCTGTTTTTGTTTGTATTCATCTAACAATGGATGAATTTTGAAATCCCATGAAGTTTCAAAAGAATCCCAGTCAACTTTTGCTATTTTTATATTTTCCTCAACCAAAGCTTGAATTCTTAAAATTATATCACTACAAAACATAGCACTATTTATGGGTATATTTTTTATATCCCCAACTTGTATATTGTAAGTAGGATTTACTATATCAAGAAAAAATTTAGATACCTTACTGCATAATAGTCCCAACGTTACATAAAGTTCTTTTCTGCTTTTAAAGAAAATACTAGAACCTGCAACATCAAAAATAAATCCACTTTCACAATATCTTACCCCCATATCTTGTGAAATAAATGTATATGTCAATCCTTCTTTAAAATAATATTCTTCATTTTTTATAGTTCTGCTATAAGATTTATACAATTTACGAGCATATTCTTTTACATCTCTCCCATTATGAGCCCAATTAATTATAAATTCATTATTCCCATACCATTTTCTATATGCTCCTCCTTTATTGTAGGGGAACCACCTTGGGGAGAATTTTTTTATGTCTTCGCAGTCAGATGTATCAAATTTAATCTTTTGGATATTTGCTTCAAACCACCGTCTTAAAAATCTATTGTTGTCCGATGTAGCCATTCCCTGTCGTGGTTTTGCCAATTTGGCCAAACAATCAAAAGATGAAAATATATTTAATACATTTTTATCAACCCAATAGGCAAAAGGATTACCTGGAATTTTACAAAGTTCTTTTAAAACCCTTATATATAATTCTTTCGAAATATAGATACCCTCTTTTATTATTCTTTGCAATTCAAAATTCTTACCTTCACTGGTATTCTGTCCTGTCAAATCTATTATTTTAGTAGCAAAAGGGCAGTTTGACAATTTTGTAGCTGAAAATACTACATTTTGAACTATTGTACCAACATCCTCCCCAAATGATTTTGCTCCTAAATGTATAATATTTCTGAATATAACTTTATCAAGCAATTGCTTTCTCAGTTTTTTAAAACTAGATAAAAACATCCATGAATGTTGAGTAATCATATCATAATATCCATAACTTTTTGCAAATTCTCTGCATCTTTCCATAAAAACTGCAAATAAATCCGATTTGCTGTCAGGATAATTATCTTTAAGATACTTGCTTAATTTTGTATTCATATTACTATTCCCCATATAAGGCGGATTGGTTACAACAATGTCATATTTTTGTGACAAAATTTCAGCAGTATTGAGAATCTCTAAAATCTCCTGCTGTGTTTTCTCAATATGAACTGTTTCAAAAGAAAGCTGTGTCTGTGGTTTTATATTTGTAATAAATTCTTTTAAAGCTGAAAAATCATATTTATCGGGTATATTTAATATAGATCCATATTCTTTTGCATCTTCAAAAATATCCAGCATATCTTCTATTTCTTTTCTCACTTTTTCCCAAGCTTTTTTATCTGAAATATTACTGCCCAAATAATCCAAATGCTTTCTATTGACATTGTTACTCTCAGATATAGTATGTAAATTACATTTTATCCCTCCATCTAAAATCTTTCTGTCATATTGCCTTCCTTTCATCATAACAGCAAAATAGGATAACTGATAAGCCCTTTTATCTATGTCAAGACCATATAGATTATTTTCAATAATTGATTTAGCTGCTTCTTTATCCATATATCCCTGACTTCCATATAATTGCATAAAAATTTCAAAAGCATAAACCCCTATATGAAAACTTCCCATGGCAGGATCTATAAATTTAATATCCTCTAACTGAATATTTTTTCTGTCTCTTTGTATTTCTTTTAATTGTTCTTTTACTTCAGAACTTTGTTCTGCTTCAGCAATATAATATTCCCAATTAAATTTCTTAGCTATTTCTTTTTCACTTCGCTTGTCACCACCGGCTATTAATTTTTCTATCCAAAGTCTTCCCAGTGAATTTTCTACCATATATCTGACAATCCAGTCCGGGGTAAAAAGCTGTGTTTTAGCTGGTACTTCCTCTTTACTAACCTTTTTGCCTTTCTTGACTTCTGCATCAACAATTGCCTTAGGTTCAGTATTATAATACTGATACATCCATCCTATAATCTCCACCTGGCCGCTGCCATTTTCCGATTCTATATCAAAATATTCTTCCGGTACATCATGAACCAATTTATATACTACTCCATCAGGATCATTGTATGATATATTGAGCAGCAGTTCAGCATAATCATCTGTTTTTTCAAACAGTTTCGGCAGGCTTTCATTTAATGCATTGCACTCTTTTATAAACAAAAGATGAAACATCTTTTCCATAGCTGGAGCTCTGCCGTCTATTTTCCATTCAACTAACTGGTTTCTTTCATTTTCCGTAAAGTTTAAACTTGTATCTAAATAATGGGTGACAAACTCCGGCTCATTTACACCTTCTCTTCCAGAAGAAAGAATCCTCATTTTATCTGGAAGATAATTATTCACTTCCATGAAGCGAATAGCTATAAGCCTATTAAACCAGGTATAGGCTATTTCTTCTACCAAGCTATCGTAGACAGCATTATAATCCTGATCAGCTTTCCTTTTATTTAACTCTCCAATAAGCTTTTCATATTGCCTTACTTCTTTACCATAAATTTTATGGGTTTCCACTGCACCAATATCAAAAATATACATATCTGAAGTGGATTCAGGAAGAGGAGGAATTATTTCTTCTTTCCTAATACCAAGCCTTGCTGCTTTACTTTTAGTATCTTTTATAAGCTTGTCCCTTGCATATACAGCAAAGTTTTTTAATACAGTCTTATCCATATGATTAATATCCTCCTCTAAAACTCAACATTCAATATAGTATCTTCCCTAATTTCTTTTTCCAATCTTATTTTTAGAGCTTGCAGATATTTCTCCAGATCATCTTTATTTTCTATCTGCCATGAGTTTGATGGATTTATATCCTTAATGCTTATATTAAACTGTTTTTTTATGGGCTTTACAACTTTGTTTGCTTCTTTTTCACCGACTGTTTCTTTAGCTCTTTCTTTTTCTGCAATATGTTCTTGTTCTTTGGCGATTTCATCTAGAAATCTCATCTTCAATTTGTCAGCTTCTATTTTAAAACCATTTACCTTAGCTACATTGTTACATGATTCGGCCTTTTTAATAAGATTGGAAAAAGCACTGTTAAATTTATTGTGAAATATTTCTTCTAACCCACTTTGTTTTAATACTTCCATTACTCTTTTTTCCGCTTCGTTTATTTCTAATTTTACCGGCTTTAACTCTTTATCTAAAATTTTATTGTAAATATCTAAAAATCTATCATTTAACTCGGGCAGATCTTTAATTTTATTGTATGGGTACGGCATTTTTAATATATCTTCCATTTTATCGATTATGGATTCTATTTCATTATTAAGCACATAGGATCTACTTTCCTCAAATACTTCACTATAATTTTTGCTCTTGTCCCATATTTTCTGCTGCTCACCCTTTTTTTGCTGATCCTCTCCAAAAAAAGATTTTATAGGTGGATAATATTCTGCAAAATCCAAATAATCATCTTCATGTTTCTTTACATATTTAAATATATCCAGAGCTTTATCCATATACACAGTACCTTGAATTAATTTGATTCCTTCATTTATAGCATCTTCACCTGGGTAGCCCATTGCTGGATTATATTTACCTAATATGCTCTTCAGTTTTTCTATTTTCTCTTTAGCTAATTTATTAAATTGAATTACCATAGTATCCGTATCTTCCGCCATGATAGTCATTTTAAATACTTCCTTGGCTACATTTTTTAATACTCTTTTCATATTTTCCGGTATGATTTCTTTTTCCTCTATTAGAAGCTTCTCTGTGTAAGTTCGTTTTGTAATATATTCAACAACCTTTTCGGAAGTTTCATTTAGCAAGGAAATCTCATTTCCATTTAAAGTAAATCTTATCAATCCATCTTTAAAACATTTGGCAATTATCCATTCTATGTCTGCATCTATGAATCCAAAGGGTGCTTTGTTGAATTTGCTTTTTATCTCTTTTAATGAAACTTTAGTATGATTTTGAGTGCGAATACGTATATAATCCAATACTTCCCTTATGGCATTCTCATTTGGTAAAGTACCATCATCCAGAGTTATCTGCTTAGAGTCGTTTTGTTTAAACAAATTATATACATCTACCTCATCCATAGGACATGTAATATAATTTAACTTGTGATAGACTGTAGTTGTTATACGCTCCAGTGATTCTGTCAAATTGCATTTAAAGTCTTTAGTTCTTAATTTCAATAGATCGCCATTAACATAGAATTTAGCTGTCTTCAGGGATTCCTGTAAAAATAATTTTCCTCTATCTTGATGCTCTCTCATTTCATCCCGCTTTATGGTTTTTATTTCTTCAAATTTTGAAATATTTACAGCAGAGGAAGAAGATAAAAACTTTTCAATCTTCATGAATAAACTCAATTCATTTAAAAAGCCTGCATCATTAGGCAAATCCACATATATATCTTTTCCCGCATTACTCAGCATGCGTAAATTACTATCTTGTCCATTTAACTCTGACCTTGGAGTAATTATTTTAACTCCAAAGTCAAACATCTGATTACTTTTATAGGGTATGTCATCTACTGTCCTATTAAATCCAAAGGAATACCTATTTTTAAAATTGGGAACTTTAATTTTTCCTTCAAAATAAATATCTGCAAAAATAAGTTCAGAAACTTTTTTTATAACATCTGTATTTTCAATGTCCTGACTTTCTATCTCACGATTGATTTCCTGTTCTTCATCAGTTAAAAATATGTATATATCACCGTTTTTTTGAACCAGCATCTGGCTTACCAAGATATCCAGGGCATTTTGTACTTTTTCTTTAAGTACTCTTCTATCTTCGTCTATACCAGATACCATTAAAGTAGTAATATTGTCCACAGTTGCTTTAATTTGATTGACATATTTGATCATAAATAAAGCCTTTAATACATTTACATTAAAATTATCTTTTTCTTTATCTGGATTTATATAGTTGTTCTCCATAGCTCTGGAGATAACTACCGAATGGCTGTGGTCCAGGAATTTATTTAAGGCATCATAAAATATATTAAATGGTACAACTGTACCATCTTCTCTATCCATCAACTTTTCTGCACTTTCTTTAAACAGCGCCAGCATAGAACGCTCACCTTCCGATAAATGTTTGCCACTGGCTCCATGCTGCCTTATGGAAGTCAATACATTGGCTAAAAGGTTAAACTGATATGGTATAAACGGATATACCTCACAAAAGTCACTTTTATCTTCATACAGTTTTTTTTCGATCTTATCATCAAACATTATTAAATTTCTAATAATAGTTTCCTTATTTTCATAGAGCACGGAGAGAGTTTCATCTGCTGCTTTTGTTTTTTTCAATATCCTGAGTTTGATAACTTCATCCACATTGGCAGATGTCAAGTTTAATCTCGTATCAAAACGGCCTTGAATTTTTGAAAAATCTCTGCCCTTAACTTCTGTTATAGAATCGATATCCTGCTGAGAAGTCACTACAATCCATGCCTTACCCTGGCAGGCAGTTCCAAAATCTTCTGTTATTGTCTGAAGATCAAGCATTAAATCTGAATTGTCTCCAATATATTGACCCATCTCATCCACTAAAAAGACAATATGATGATTCCTTCCCTTTGATTTTAAGTATTTATTTATCATTTTAGCAAAATCCTCTATACTTACCTCATAGGGTCTTATCGTACTTCTTGCCCAATCCTTAGCTGTCTCTAAACTCATAAATTTAATCTCTGACAAAGCCCTAACCACTCTATCTTTGAAAAAATTAAATTTATGCCTTGATTCTATCCAGTCATCTCCTGTAATTTCCTTATACTTTTCTTTAAAAGCTTCATATAAGTTTTCATCTTTCAACTGTCTTTCCAAATCAGCTACATGAGGGTTTGCACTAAATCCCAGTTTCTCATTAAATACCTTTAAAAAAACCCTTAGTATAGCATCTTTATTCTTTTTACCGGATGTTTCACTTTTTGAATCGATGTTAAATAATATGACATCTGTGGAAACTGACAATGCCAATTTCATATCGGCTGCAACACTGGAATCTTTTATTTTATTTTCATTTAAAAAATAATCTATTGCTGACTTACCATCTACTTTACGATTTTCAAGCAAATACGATAAGATTTTTAGAAAGTGGGATTTACCACTCCCAAAAAAACCGGAAATCCAAACTCCCATTTTATCAGTATTCCCAAGTATTCCCTTTCTATAGCTTTCAAAAAAATCTCTAAAATGTCTTTGTAATTCATTGGTAACTACATATTCTTCTAATTCTTGTTTTACATTAGCATCATCATCTTGCCCGACTTTTATTACTCCTTTGATATCCCTATCAATGGGTTTTAAAAACATATCTTTAATTAGCATAATACCCCTCCATTATATAACCAGCGGAAACGCCCTGTAATAGTGATCATCTTTAAATTCAGAAAACAACATAAAAGTCTGTCCATCGTATTTTCCGGGATAAAATAATACTACCGGTGCCTTATCAAAAACCTGACCCAGCTTATTTAATACATCATGGGAACGGACAAAAGGAAATATCTTACCGACTCCAGTGATAAAAACTACAGCATTTTCCGGAGTATTTTCTTCTATATAATTGGTAAAAAAGTTATTGTTTTGATCCATATTCAGCAGTTCCACTACGGAAGAGACCAGATATTCCATACCGTATTCTTCCTCCATATGAATACATTCTTCAAGAAGATCTTCCTCTTCTATGTAATCAATCATCAGATCATATAAATCATATACCAATAACTCATAGCCGATGACATCAGTATTATTTTTCTCTTTTAAATATTTGATATATTCTCTAACTTTTAACTCCTCCGATGCAGGATAATCAAATATATAATATCCTATCTCATTTCCCAGCCCTTTATTCTTTCTAAAATCTTCTTCTTCTATTTTTTTTTCAATTTGATCTAAGCGCTCTTCTAATGTCTTCATCAAGCTACCCCCGTTAATGCCTTAAAATATGAGTAAAAAGATGGCTTTTTCATTTCAGCTTCCAGTTGAAGATCCATAATTGGTTTATGATATATTAAAATGCCATTCTCTTCTTCCAACAGATTTGCTTCTTTCAAATAGGTCTTATAAGCTGTTCCCAATCTCTTTTTTGTCTGTTCTGTAAATCCTGCTACTTTTTTACTTTGCTCAGATTTATTTTTAAAAAATATACGAGTACTACTATCCTCAAAATCTTTTGTGCCAAGTATGATATTCTCCCTGTAAACTTCATAAATATATTCAAAAAATAATCTG
Organism: Clostridium luticellarii; assembly: GCF_002995845.1. Classification (GTDB taxonomy): domain Bacteria; phylum Bacillota; class Clostridia; order Clostridiales; family Clostridiaceae; genus Clostridium_B; species Clostridium_B luticellarii. Next base: position 8,907 of record NZ_PVXP01000088.1, read on the forward strand.
TCGGTTATCATTATTCCCAATAGATTTATCAGCTTTTGGTTTGAAATATCAAGGTCAAAAAACAATTTTACAATCTCCTTTGAAAGGACTTTCCTGCGTTTGGAAATTTCACTAATAATTCTTTTACCATAGGATGGTGAAGATGCCATAAGTATATTTTCTCTCTCCTGAAGTTCTCTAATTTCCCCTTCAGTTTTTCCTATTTTTATCATCTCTGTATATTTTTTAAACTCTTGAAACCAAAAACCCTTGCTAACAGCACCGGCACTATATTCTAAGTTTTGCACGCTTTCACCTCTTCCTTATCTTTCCTTTCCTCATATATTACTTCACAAATATCGCTAATCTGGCATTTTAGATAAGAACAAACTCTGACTAATACATCAAGAGATACATATTCATCTCGTGTCAATTTGGATAATGTACTGGTACTAATTCCTACTTTTTCTCTCATTTTAGTTTTTTTTATATTTTTGTCAATCAATAATTTCCACAATCTTTTATAACTTACGCCCATAAATTCACCTCTTTCCGGCACAACTTAGCACATTAAATATATTTATAGTATATATTATTAATATCGTCTTCTCAACTGTTTTTTTCGACTTCTCAAAAATTAAATTTAAAGTTTTTGAAATAAAAATATAAGTCTCTAATGATATTTTATTTGCTCTCATAACTTCATTATCATTGAACTTATATTCATTATTCCTAATAAAATGTTATTTTAATTATCAGTCCCAATTAAATTACAATAATGATTTTCCCATTACTACATTTCCACCCACTCTTCTTGAAATTGGTTTAAACCCCTTTTCAATATAATAATTAATTGCCCTATCTTCATTTTCTACTACTTTATCATCATAAATTCTTGCAGGAATTAATCCTATGTAATTGGCATTTATATATTGTAAATACTCTAATATATTATCAACTAATTCACTACAATACGCTTTTCCTCTATACTCTTTATCTATCTCCACATGATCCAACACTGCAATCAGCCCATATATTTCTTCATTGTCCTTAGCCTTACTTAATATATCTACTACTTCTAAAACATCACCTGATATTGCATCTGCATTATAAATTAACTCATCCCAAGAATTCACCATATATTCATTAAAAAGGTATAAATTTGCATATCCAATTGACTTTTTTTCTTCAGTTTCCATATCTATCAATACTAATGAAGCAATAATATTAAGTGAATCTGAGTCCTCATCTTTTACAGTTTCAAATTTTACTTCAGAATAACTTTCGTTCATAAGATTAACACATCCTATCATTATAATTTACTATTTTTAAATTTTTTATGTCCCATAATCAGCTATATATTTTTCCTTTCCATATGCTCAAGAATCATTTGATTTCATTTACGCTGTTGCAAAATGGCTAATAATTTCTCTCAATAAAATCTATAAACTTATCCCAGAATTCATCTTCTGAACAGTTTTCCGGTACTAATACACAGCCATCTATTTCAATTTCCTTGGTGTTAATAAACCCTCCATCTTCATTTTCATCAAGAGTATCGAATATCCTGTCTTCGGCTTTACAGTATTTTTTCACCCTTTCGTAATCTACATCTTAAGGATTCTTTATCCTTGACAAGTCCGTGTTATTTCATAAATTACCATTTTCATTATTATTCCAGTCAACTATCATGTTTGAATCCCTTATTCTGGTTTTTTTACCATTATAGGCAATTAGACAAGCATTGGCAAATGATTTCCAATTTTCTTTTTTAAATTTCAGAACTTCATCAAAACTCAAACAGAGAATATAACATTCAATATTTTTAAATATCCATTCTTCTGAAATATTTGTTAATCGTTCTTCAGAAATTATATATTTCAAATCATATATATTTATTTTAGGATAAATTATTTGAACTATTGGCTTATTTTTAAATGGAAAAAGAAAAATCCTGTAGTTCATTATATTCATAGCTACATCTACTTCTCTTTTATTTTTTCTATATCTAAATTTACAAAAGCTTCTTACACTTATAGGTATATTATTTTTAATCAAATTATAAATTTCAAAAATCTTCTGTTCAAAATTTTTCATATTACATTCGTTAATTATTAACTCAACTTTCGCACATTAAAATAAAGGCGGAAGCCTGAATTTTTAAGATATAAAGCAAAGAAACATTCCTTTTGGTATAATAGAATTGTCAAAAACACCATACCAAGGAAAGGAATGTTTCTT
>NZ_PVXP01000089.1 GCF_002995845.1 Clostridium luticellarii
CATTAAAAGGTAAGAATTTAAATAATAAAATTACTTTATTAATTCATAAATAGGACTTGCTAGGAGGATATGAATGAAAAAAAAATATTGTATCATATGTGGAAAGCCTTTGAGTAATGGTATAATAATATATGGCAGAGGAATTTGTTCTTGTTGTGAAGAGAGACTGATAAATCTGGAAAATAATTTAGATTTTTACGATTATTATAGAAAGAGAATAAGAAAAACTATAGTACATTATATAATAAGAGGAGAGACATTGCATTGCCAGAATTACCACTTTTAGATGGAATTTTAAAATATATTAGAGAGAATAATATATCATTTTGTATGCCCGGACATAAAAATGGGAAGGGATTTTATAATACTTCTATAGGAAGGGAATTTGCAGACAATATTTTAAAGTTTGATATTACAGAAGTAAATGGGGTAGACAATCTTCATAATCAAAAAGGTATAATATTAGATGCTAGTGAGCGTCTTAGAGATTTTTACGGAAGTAAGAAATCTTATTTCTTAGTTAATGGCAGTACCTCCGGAAATATGATAATGCTATTTAGCAGTTTTAATGAAGGTGATAAGATTTTAGTAGAGAGAAACTGCCATAATTCCATACTTAATGCTATAATTATGAGGAAGCTGAATCCTGTATATTTAAAAAATATTATAAGTAAAAGATTAAATGCTCCTGCTGCTATAAATTTGGAGCATTTTTTACAAGTTATAAGAAAAAATACAGATGCAAAAGGTGTTGTAATTACATATCCCAATTATTATGGACTATGCAGCAATCTGAAATTTATAATAAAAGAGGCTAAGAAATACAATATGAAGGTACTGGTTGACTGTGCTCATGGGGCTCATTTTGGAGTTCATCCGGATTTACCGGAAAGTGCGGTTAAATTAGGAGCGGATATGGTAGTTACAAGTGCTCATAAGACTTTGTGCAGTTTGACTCAAAGTGCCTATCTACACGTCAACAATGAAAGAGATATTGATAAAGTAGATTTTTACTTTGATGCGTTTTCAAGTACAAGTCCTTCCTATATATCCCTGTGTTCTATGGATTATGCGAGGTTCTACTTGGAAAAATACGGGCACAGGGATTATGGAGAGCTTATTAGAAGAAATCAGTATTATAGGAATAAAGTTAATTCTATGGAGGGATTCAGTGTAATTGGGAGAGAGGACATATCAAAATTCAATAGTGAATGTGTTAAAGAGAAAAATATACTTCCAGGTATATGGAATATAGATTTGACCAGATATATTATAAATTTGGATAAAGATCACAGTGGAAATTTACTTTCGAATTATCTGAGAAAAACAGGTATACAATGTGAAATGAGTGATAGTTCCAATGTAATACTTATTTTTTCACCCTTCAACCAGGAAGAAGAATATGAAAAATTGTGCCATGAATTGAAAAATTGCAATCTGAAACAGCTTAAATATAAGAGAATGGATTTAATGGAATATGAAATACCTGAAATCAGAATTTTGCCATATGAGGTCTTGAATGCAGAAAAACAGATGGTGGATTTGAAGAATTGCATAAATAGAATAAGTGGTGTAAATGTAATACCATATCCTCCGGGGGTTCCAATAGTGCTTGCGGGAGAATTGATAAATAAAGATGTTGCAAAAATTATAGAATACTATGCGAAAAGCGTACCAGATTTAATAGGGGTAAAAGATAATAAAATAAAAGTTTTAAAATGATATTTTGTGAAAAAATTATCTGCAAGTTGAGTGTTGCTTATCGTACTATACTTTAGCAATGCTGACTATGGGATAAAATAGATTTTTGGGGGAAATTGCATGAAATCATTGAGAGGAAAACTTATAGTTATAGAAGGATGTGATGGAAGCGGTAAGGCCACACAGACAAAAATGCTTTATGAAAAGCTTCTAAATGAAAAATACAATGTAAAAAAGGTGGAATATCCCGATTATGCCAGTCAGTCTTCTGCATTGATCAAGATGTATTTAAATGGGGATTTTGGAAAAAATCCTGAAGATGTAAATGCATATGTAGCTTCTACCTTTTATGGGGTGGATAGATTTGCATCCTATAAGATGAATTGGAAAGAGTTTTATGAAAAAGGCGGAATAGTATTGGCAGATAGATATACCACGGCAAATATGATACATCAAGCCTCTAAAATTGATGATATTGGAGAGAAAAATAAATTTTTGGAATGGCTGTGGAATTTTGAATTCAATATATTTGGTCTCCCAATACCTGATTGTGTAATATTTTTGGATATGCCTCCGGGATGCAGCAGACAGCTTATAATGCATAGAGATAATAAATTTACAGGAACTTCAGATAAGGATATACATGAAGGAGACTGGGACTATTTGATTAAATCATATAAGAATTCACTGTATGTTGCTAAAAAATATGATTGGAGCAGAATTCCCTGTGTAGAAGATGGAAGAATAAGAAATGTTGATGAAATTCATAAATCCATATATTGTTTTATAAAAAAAATAATAAAATAAAATATATGGGTACATTTAGGAATATAATAAGATTAAAGCAGTTATATATTAGTTTATCCTGGGAATATCACATTTATTTTTAATGGACTTAATAACTAGTTGATATAAGGAATCAGAAAATTATGATATAATTATCATATAAAAATGAGAAGTCAGCCTAGAATAAAATAAATAGGAGGAAGATGCCTTTATGAAATTAATTATAGCGATTGTTCAAGATGATGATGCTGGTAATTTATTAGAGACTCTTACAGAGAGTGGATTTGGAGTAACTAAACTTGCCACTACGGGAGGCTTTTTAAAGGCAGGTAACACTACCTTGATGATAGGCGTTGAGGAAAAGGATGTATCGAAGGTAATAGATCGTATAGAGGAAGTATGCAAAACTAGGAAACAAGTTATAACAACTCCTTCATCTGTTGCCAGTTCCACGGGTGTATATATGCCATATCCTGTGGAAGTGGAAGTTGGAGGTGCCAATATATTTGTAGTAGATGTGGATAAATTCGTAAGAATTTAACGGGAGGAATATTTAGTGAGCCTTTATAAAATAATAGGCCATCAAGGTGTAAAATTGCAGATAGCGAATTCCATAAAATTAGGCAGGTTTTCACATGCTCATATCTTGGTAGGAGAAAATGGTATAGGCAAGAGTATGATTGCTGAAGAAATGGCTATGAAGGTACTGGGTAAAAGTGAAATCAGACAATATGTGGATATAGTGAAATTTAAAGTACCTAAGGGCAAAAAATCTATTGGAATAGAAGAAGTGAAAAATATAATTGAGGAGATAAACAAAAAACCTTATGAATGTGATAAAAAGGTAATAATATTATATAATTCTGATAAAATGACAGAAACAGCTCAAAATGCACTGCTTAAAACTGTAGAGGAACCACCTGAAGGAAGTTTTATGATACTTTTATGTGAAAAATTAGAGAGCATTTTGGATACAATAAAATCCAGATGTCAGATTTATAAGCTGAATAGGTTGAGTCAAAAGGATATGATCCTATTTTTAGAAAATAAATTTCCAAATCTATCTGAGGAAGAGGCAAGGTCTGTTTTAGCTTTTAGTGATGGAATACCGGGGAGAGCAGAAGAATTCATTTCAGATTCTTTTTTGCGTGAGATGAGAGATGTAGCTACAGATATGCTTAAGCAATTAAATAACAGAGATCTAAGTTCTTCTTTAAAATTTTCCAATTATCTGTTTGGCGTAAGAGATCAGTGGCAGGAAGTACTTACCTGTGTATTGTCATGTATACGGGATGTACTTATATATAAGGAGACAGGCAGCGAAAAATTAATTATAAATAAGGATAAATTTGAAGATATAAAGCTTATGGGTGAGATGTTTTCATTTAATAAATTAAATGATATTATTAATATAATAAAGGATACTAAAGAAAAGCTAGAGAGGAATGTAAGTCCGGCTTTAATTTTTGATTCTATGTTGGTGAAAATGCAGGAGGTATAGATGAAATATGGTAATGGTGGTAGGCGTACGTTTTAAAAAGGCAGGTAAAATATATTATTTTTCACCGGATAATCTGAATATACAAAAAGGGAATAATGTAATAGTGGAGACCGCCAGAGGAATAGAATTTGGCAAATGTGTTATAAAACCTAAAAATATAGATGAAAGTGATATAGTTCCGCCGCTTAAAAATGTTTTAAGAATAGCTACAGAAGATGATGTAAAAAAATATGGTGAGAATAAAAGAAAAGAAAAAGATGCTTTTGATATATGTATAGAAAAGATACAACAACACAATTTAAAAATGAAACTGATAGATGTAGAATATACATTTGACAATAATAAAGTGATATTTTATTTTACTGCAGATGGAAGAGTGGATTTTAGGGAATTGGTGAAAGATCTTGCTTCCATATTCAGGACTAGAATAGAACTTAGACAGATAGGGGTAAGGGATGAAGCTAAAATGATAGGTGGATTGGGACCCTGCGGCAGGGTCATGTGCTGTTCTACATTTTTAGGAGATTTTGTTCCTGTCTCTATAAAAATGGCCAAAGAACAAAATTTATCTTTAAATCCCACTAAAATATCAGGCATATGTGGAAGACTTATGTGTTGTTTGAATTATGAGCAGGATACTTATGAGAGGATCAGACAAAAGCTGCCCCAAAAAGGTTCGGTGGTGAATACTGTTTATGGCAGAGGGGAAGTTATGAGTAATTCTGTAGTCAAAGAAAATATTAAAGTAAAAATAAAGGGTGAAGACGGCGAAGATATGCTGAAAGAAATACCTATAGATGAAATTGAAATGATTTCAGGTGGATTTGAAGGCAGTATAAATGACGATGAAGTGGAAATTGATCCAGAAAATCAAGATGCAGATGAAATTAAACAGCTGTTCAAGGAAGATTAAGGAGGAAGCTTATGAAATCTGTATTTAAAATTTCTGATATGTATACTGCTAAAGATGTGAATAAAATAAGAAAATGTATTTCCAATAATGAGGGGATAATAGCTTTCCAGATAAATAAAGAAAAAAGAGAAGTGAGTGTAATATATGATGATTATTTTGTAACGGAGGATAAAATAATTCAATGTCTTGAGGATATGGGATATATGGTATTATAAAATTGTCTTTAAAAGTAAGGATAAATGTGATAGAATATCAAGGAATGATATAAAATAATACGTTAGACTTTGAAGGAGGTGTAATTTAATGGCATATAAAATTACAGATGCTTGTGTGAGCTGCGGATCATGTGCTTCAGAATGCCCGGTTGACGCTATAAGCCAAGGAGATACTCAATTTGTAATAGATGCAGATACCTGTATAGAGTGTGGAAACTGTGCCAATGTTTGCCCAGTAGGAGCACCAGTTCAAGAGGATTAATATTAAAAAAAGACTACCAGAGAATATGGTAGTCTTTTTAAATTGGACAAGCAGTTTGGCAAATTCTGATAGGCTTGTGCACCATTTATGTTAAAAAGTTAACATAAATTAAACATATATAATATCATATTTATCGGTAAAGAGTATAAAATTTTAAACGAATATTTATATAGAGATGGAAAATATAAGGTAAAAGTCAGAGTCAAATTAACTAGATGGAGGAGAGAAAATGGATATATCTGTTATTATATTTTTGTTTTTAGGGATTATTTCGGTAGTGGCTGGTTATATGATGGAAGGCGGACAAGCAACAGCACTTTTAGGAGCTACCGCGGCCGTAATAGTTTTTGGAGGAACGATTGGTGCTACAGGATTATCATTCCCTATGGATATATTAAAAAGAATTCCTAAAATGCTTAAGGTTCTTTTTAGTCCCAGAAAAACAGATTTACCAGTATTAATTTCATATTTTAAAGATGTATCCTATAAGACGAGAAAAAATGGCCTATTGAGTTTAGAAGGTGAAATATCCAATGATCCAAACTTGGATCCTTTTATAAAAAAAGGTCTTCAACTTGTAGTGGACGGAGTGGATCCTCAAGCTGTCAGAAGCATATTGGAATTGGAACTTGATTCTACATCCGAGAGACACAAAAATGGTTCTGATGTATTTGAAAGTGCGGGAGGATATGCACCTACCATGGGTATTGTAGGTACAGTTATGGGATTGGTTCATGTTTTAGGAAATTTGGAAGATACATCTACTCTGGGTCCTAAAATAGCAGTGGCGTTTTTGGCTACTTTATATGGTATTGGATCTGCCAATCTTTTATGGCTTCCTATAGCAAACAGATTAAAACAGGCAGATGAAAAAGAGGTAAAAGAAAAAACTCTTATTATTGAGGGAATACTTTATATTCAAGAGGGAATAAACCCTAATACAATAGCTGAAAAATTAAAAAGTTTCTTAAACAAAGAAGAATTATTAAAGTATGAATCAATAGATGGGAAGGCTGAGCTATGAAAAAGAAGAAATCAGATAAAAAACCAGATGGTCTTAGGTGGATGCTGACTTACTCTGATTTGATAACACTGCTTATGATATTTTTTATTGTCATGTATTCCATGAGTCAAGTAGATCAAACTAAATATAAACAGCTCTCCGAGTCTCTCAGTATAGCTATGGGTGGAGGAAAAACCATAATAGGCGAAGACAATAATTCCAGTATCAAGAATGATGTGACACAAATGGATGAGTTGGATTCCAGTCAAGATGAAGAAAAAAAGTTAGAGGAATTGAAGAAAAAGGTGGATAAGTATCTGCAGGAAAATGGAATGAGCAAAAATGTTTCCACTTCTATAGATGAAAGAGGCCTGGTAATAAGTATGAATGATACCCTGCTGTTTGATACAGGAAAAGCGGATATAAGACCTGAATTCCAACAAGAACTTACAGAAATGGGTAAGATTTTAAATCAATTGGGAAATTATATCAGAATAGAAGGCCATACAGATAATGTACCTATTAGCAATGATGAGTATTCCTCAAATTGGAAATTGTCCTGCGATAGGGCATCTAATGTAACTGAGTTTCTCATAATGAAATCTGGTATTCAACCTCAAAAGCTTTCTGCAATTGGATATGGTGAATATAGGCCTATCGCAGATAACTCTAGTGAAGCGGGAAAAGCTAAAAACAGAAGAGTTGATATAATAATACTTAACAGTAAATTCAATGCAGTTGAGGACAATAGTTCTTCTAGTACAAAATCTTCGAAAACTGGTGAAGATATAAAAAGCAGTCAGAAAAATTAGAATGGAGTTCATTATTCCCTGGAATGTTTATCTAGGGATTTTTTGTGTTGACATATTTTAAAAGCAGCCGATTGACAAGGATATATATTTAAATCATAATTATAAATATCGAATAAAAGCTGTGATTTAAATTAGAAATGAGGTATTAAATTGGATGGTGATTTTTTAAAAGAGGGTGAGACCTTAGATGATCTGCAGTTAAAGGGATTATACGTAATTCAAAAAAAGGATGCTTTTAGATTTGGAGTAGATGCGGTTTTACTAGCTAATTTTGCGGATATAAAGAGAAATGCAAGTGTATTGGATTTATGCAGCGGTACTGGTATAATCCCTTTCATATTAGTGGGAAAAACCTCTGCCAGTAAAATAATGGGAATAGAGATACAAGAGGATATGGTGGAGATGGCCAATAGATCCGTGCAATTAAATAATGTACAGGAAAAGGTGGAGTTTGTCCATAAAGATTTAAAGGATCTGGAATATTTAAAAACTCTGCCAAAGGTTGATGTGGTTACGGTAAACCCGCCTTATAAGCTGAAGAATTCGGGGATCATAAATTTGAAAAGTAAAGATGCTATTGCCAGGCATGAAATTTTCTGTGAGCTTGAGGATGTTGTAAAAGCTGCTAAAACCGTTTTAAAGGATAATGGAAAATTTTACATGATACATAGGCCAGATAGATTTGCAGATGCCATATGTATTATGAGAAAATATAAAATTGAACCTAAGTTTGTAAGAATGGTTCATCCGAGTTTAAACAAGGCTCCTAACATGGTGCTTATAGAAGGACAGAATAATGGAGGACATTTTTTGAAGTGGGGTGCACCTATATATGTACATCAGCTAGATGGAAATTATACGGATGAAATAAATAGAATATATGGAAGATAGTGAAAAGGAGATGATATATAATGGGAAAGCTTTTTTTGGTGGCAACTCCTATAGGAAATCTTCAGGATATAACATTACGCGGATTAGAGGTACTTAAAAGTGTGGATTTAATAGCTGCTGAGGATACAAGACACAGCTTGAAATTATTAAATCATTTCAATATAAAAAAGCCGCTTGTGAGTTATCATAAATACAATGAGAATGAAAAAAGTATAGAGCTTATAAAAAAACTAAGAGATGGAGATAACATAGCCTTAATAAGTGATGCTGGAACTCCGGGCATATCGGATCCTGGAGCCGTTATGGTACGTAACTGCATAAAATATGGAGTGGATTTTGAAGTGATTCCAGGAGCCACTGCGGTGACTACAGCGTTAGTTTATTCGGGGATTGATAATTCAAGGTTCATTTTTCTTGGCTTTTTACCCAGGGATGCTAAGAGCAGGAGAGCTGCTCTTGAAGACATAGCTGAGAGAAGAGAGACATTGATATTTTATGAGGCTCCTCATAGATTGTTAAATACTTTGAAATTATTAAGGGATGTTTTAGGAAATAGGCATATGGCTATTTGCAGGGAACTTACTAAGATTCATGAAGAAATATTAAGAAGTACTTTAGAGGAAATGGTAAGCTATTATGAAAATGATGATAGTAATATAAGGGGAGAATTTGTTATTGTGGTAGAGGGTAAAAGTGAAGAGGAATTTTTAGAAGAAAAAAAGAGAAAATGGATAAATTTGTCTATAGAAGAACATATAAAGATGTATATGGATGTAGGATTGAGCAAAAAGGAATCGGTAAAAAAAGTAGCTAAGGATAGAAATGTTTCTAAATCTGAGATATATTCTCATTCTATTAATTTGCAATAAATAAAAATAAAGTCAAAACAAGGGGAAATGCAATTACAATATTATCAATAAAAATGCCTGATAATTATTAAATTATCAATAAATAGTCTTACTCCATTAAAAAATTCTAATATTTTTGATGAAAATTTGATATAGGCGTTGAGATGTTGTATGGTTTAATGCTATAATAGATCTGTGCTATTTTTAAATTTAAGATTACACTTTTTATGGTGTTGTTTTAAATTTATTATTTTGGAGTCCAGATATATTATTTGGAGGGGGAACTTTAATATTATATTTAGTAGGAGGTAGATAAATTGAATAGAAAAACCTTATCTGTTGCGATGGCTATAACACTGGCATTGTCAACAGGGACAAGCGTTTTTGCGGCGCCAAGCAGTTCTAGTTCATTGGCAGAAGTTAAACAGCAAAAACAAGATTTGGAGATTAAAGTTGAAAAATTAAATGGCGAAATAGTACAAGTTATGCAGCAAATTGATGATGCAAAAAAAGACATTAGCAAAGTTTCTGATAATATAAAAAGCACGCAGACAAATATAGAATCGACGGAAAAGGATATAAAGAGCCAGCAGAAAGTATTTAATCAAAGAGTAAAAGCCATGTACATAAATGGTATGGATAGTTATTTGGCTGTAGTACTAAATGCTGATAATGTAAGTGATTTTATATCTAGGTTAGATAATGTAGCAAAGGTAATGGGATATGACAAGGGCGTTATATCGAATTTAACAGATAAAAAAGAAGATTTATCTGCTCAGAAACAAAAACTTAATAACCAAAATGACAAGCTTTTGGCATTAAAGTCTGACAGTGAAAAAAAATTGTCCAAGCTTAACAGTGACAAAAATAGTCAGACCGCTTTAATAACGTCTTTAGATGCTAAAGAAAAGGAACTTGCAGTAGCTGATAAGGAAACTTCAAAAGTAATTGCTTCAGCAGCAAATAATGTACAACAGATTAGAAATGCAGCACCGAGAATTACAAGTTCTAATCAGAGTATTTCAAGAGGTGGAAGTACATCAGTGTCATCGGATTCAATAGTGGCATATGCTTCAAACTTTTTAGGGGTTCCCTATGTTTGGGGAGGAACTTCACCGTCAGGATTTGATTGTTCAGGGTTAGTTCAATATGTATATGCTCATTTTGGAGTCAATCTTCCAAGAACTTCGCAGGCACAGCAAAATGTTGGAGTAGCAGTTTCGAGAAGTGAGCTTCAGCCTGGTGATTTGGTATTTTTCGGTTCACCAGCATATCATGTAGGAATATATGTAGGTGGAGACTCTTTTATTAATGCACCTAAAACTGGAGATGTTGTAAAAATAGCAAGCTTAAGCAACAGATCAGACTTCAGCGGTGGAAGAAGAGTTAAATAATCCATAGAATATGATAAGTATTTACCGTATTTTAAAATTTAGACATATTTGAATAAAAAATATACATACATAGTTAAATTTAAGTATTATTCTACAAAGTTTAACTATGTCTTTTTTTGTATTTATAGTTATAAATGGAAGCTGAAAAGTAGAAATTAAAAGGACTGATATAAAAATTTTATATCAGTCCTTCTGATAAATATTATTTACCTTCTCGTAACTCCTGTAAACATTTTTTACAGATATTCTTGCCTCTATAGTTTATTACATCTCTGGCATCACCACAGAAAATACATGCTGGTTCATATTTTTTTAATATAATTTGTTCACCATCAACATATATTTCTAAGGCATCCTTTTCGGCAATGTCTAAAGTTCTTCTTAATTCTATAGGAATTACAATTCTTCCTAGCTCGTCCACTCTTCGAACAACACCTGTAGATTTCATTTGTGTTTTCCTCCTTTAATACCATAATTCGACATAACTACAATTAAATAATAGCAAAAATTACATTAAAAGTCAACATGATTTTATAAAACATTTTACAAATTTCTTATGAAATTCCATCTAAAGTTAATATACTACCAAAATATGCAAAAGTCAATAATAAGTTAAATGAATATTTTTTTGATGTGTTATGTAAAAAGCTTTAGATATAAGGGCATAGAGGCAAAATGAATGTAAAAGTAAATAAAATATAAATAT
>NZ_PVXP01000090.1 GCF_002995845.1 Clostridium luticellarii
TGAATCTAAGCAATTAATAATTAATACTAAAAAATTAAAATATGATGGTTTTGGCCTAAATATAATTTAGACTCTAGGGGGTCAAAATTAAACGTAAAAAGGGGTCAAATTTACTTGACAATCTACAATAGAGGATCTGTGTTTTATTAATTGACTAAATATTTGATATCTGGTGTAGATCTGACATTGTCTGTTGATTTGTATAGAATAAGTAGGAAATATTTTAAGTAGGTTTCACTCGCCTTTATGATGTAGCAGGGGGTAATTAATATTATGAGGTGATGATTTGGTTAAGAGTATAGTTAAAACAAGTGCAGATAATTATAGGTGTGATGGTATTTGTTTTCATAAGGGCATGGTATTTTTAATAGATGAGTGTGTATATGAGGTCATTAAGATTTTAAAGGATACTGTTTCTGGTAACCAAATAGTATTTGCGGAAAATACAGATGATGAGAATATATATAAGAAGATAAATATTCTTTGCCTGGAGTCTAAAGGTTGTAGATTATACAATAGAGATGAGGTATTTAATCAATGGTTGCTACTGCATGAAGATTTGGTAGAGAATAAATTAGGTATTACTGCCAGGATGTTAATATCTTATATAGATACGGATAGAGAAGATGTTGAGATGTTGATATTTAATTATCTTCAGCAGGACTATGCTTTTTATGATTTGAGTTTAAAGTCTAAGAGGAAAAAGATTAATAATGTAATAGACGGGTTAGCTTATGAATATGAGAATAGTGGGGTTAAGTTTAAATGAATTAGATGTATTGTATAATTCATACTTGAGAAAATGGGTCTTATCAATATTCAGCAAGGATTAAATCAGAGACTTATAGAATTAAACAAAATAGCAAGACACAGCTAAAATTATATAACGAAGTTTAAAAACCAGTTAGGATTGATTTTTACTTATCTTAACTGGCTTTTTTACTTTTTATAGGTAATTTTATTATTACCGACAGTCTATGTCATTGTGATTATATATAATTAAAAATATAATATATGAATGCTGAGGGTAGGGGTATCGTGTAGATTATGAGGATATGGACAAAGAGACACCTATTAAACTTTTGAGAAAAAAGATGATATGTTTAAGAAGCTGTGTATAGAAAAAGAAGGAATCCTAGCAATATATGTATAATTAATTAATAAAGTATTAAGGAAACATGATGTATTATTGTTCATTTACAATCAGTTAAAAGAAGAAAAAGTAGTTATAAAGGAGTATATAATAAATGAGTTTGATATTAAATATGATTAATTATAAATTAATTCATGTATATTAGATTTTTGGAGGTAATAGAGATGGCAAAGACTATTAAGTTAATAAAAAAGGGGATGGAAATAAATGCTCTATAGATTAAATACTAAAACAAAAGATTATACAAAAGTGAACAGGGTCACTCTTGATTCCTTTGGGTGGAAAGAATTGGATTTGCAAAAGTTGTTATCAAGTCATATTCAAGATTTCATATCTTCAAATGAACTGATGACCATTTTTAATGAACGACCACGTCAGGAAGAACCAGATATTCTAGCCCTGGATAAAAATGGTGATTTGTATATATTTGAACTTAAACGTTGGGGCTCACACCAGGAAAATTTGTTACAGGTCTTAAGATATGGTCAGCTTTATGGCAGCAGTAATTACGATGAGTTAAATGAAATGTTTAAAAAGTACTATGGAAATGATGATCCTAAAGCAGAATTATACGAGATACACAAACAGTATTTTGATCTTTCAGATAGTTCCAGATTAAGCAAAGAAGAGTTTAATCGTAAACAACACTTTTTAGTTGTAACTAATGGTCTTGATCAAAAGACTGTGGAAGCTATTGTTTACTGGAAGAAAAACGGCTTAAATATTGACGCCATTGTATATTGGGTTTTTGAAGTAAATGGTGACCACTTTATTGAATTTAATATGTATTCCCCTATTGAGGGTTATCTTGAATATGAGAGCAGCACCTATGTTCTCAATACGAACTACTCAAATAATCAACATCATACTGAAGATATGCTCAAGGAGCATAAAGCTGCGGCATATTATCCAGGCTGGCGGGAAAAAATTGAAAAGCTTCAGAAGGGTGATACTGTATTTCTTTATAAAAATGGTACCGGAATCATTGCTTATGGCGCTGCTTCTGGTAAATTGGAGATGCAGGATTGTGATGGTCATCATAACTATGAGTACTATATGAAACTGGATAAATTCAAAAAATTGAAAATGCCATTTGCAGCATCTGAAATGAAAGCAGCAGCCAATCAAGGTTTTAATTTCAGGCAGACCATGTTTTCCATAAGCGAAGAAAGCAGAGATTTATTGATTAAAGAAATCAAGGAGAAATATCTATAAATGTTTATTTGAAAAATAAGAAGAAATCAATTTTATCGGATTTAGTGCTTCAAAGAGACCAAAAAAGGTGATAGATAAAGAATAATGGAAGTTAATATCTAAGAAGATTTAAAAAGAGTGTAATTTATATTGAGGCCTTCTACCCTTATTGCCATGATATTGGCATGAATTTCTGGGGTGTATTTGTCGATGAGAATTCATTAAGAAAAGCACGTGGATTATTAGAAGTCAAGTTTACTAATGAGAAATCCCATAAGAATCCAAAAAGAGATTCTTATGGCTATATGCGCGCATTCAAAATCTTTAAAGAATTTTTAGATAATACCAAATAAGAACTAAAATTTTGATACAATCGAAAGTCACTGAGATCAGTGGCTTTCAGCGTTTTTTGTTAAAATTAATATGTTGGTTAGGATAAATTATTTCATTAAAATTAATGCTTAATAGTAAAAATGCACCAGAGGTGTGTAAAAGGGTACAAGGTGTGTTCACTTTTTAGCAGAAGTAATTAGGGAAAAAATAATTAAAAATGTAATTTTTTAAAATTACATTTTTAATAGTTGCAATAAAATTCCTTTTATGATATGATTACAGCATAGTAAATAAAGTTAATTTTAGAAAGGCACAATATTTTATGAAAAAGTTGAGTGAATTGGTTGAATTAGTAAGTGGATCTCCTCAGTTTAGAATTACTGAAGTGTTTGATGAGAAAACACCGCTTTTTACTTATTATAGTCAAACAGATTTAACAGATGATTTGGTGGGTATTATTTCAAACGATGTGGACAATAAACAAGTCAGAACCAATGATAAAGTAAATATCTTATGCGATGGTGATGTGGTGTTTAGTTTAATCACGGGAATTGCAACGATGGTAAGAAAAGAGCACGAGGGATATCTTTATACGCAAAACTACGTTAAGTTATTACCTGGCCATAACATTGATTCAAAGTTTTTGGCTTATCTCATTAATGAAAACAAAACAATCAAGAAACAGTTTGTGTTGGGACTGCAGGGTTCGCAAGTTTTAAAATATACTCTCAAGCAGCTTAAAGAGCTTGAAATACCGAAAATACCTTCCATAGATAGGCAAAAAATTATAGGACAAGTCTATTTTAATCAGTTAAGGCTGCAAGCACTTAAAAATAGAGCAGCAGAACTTGAAACAAAAATCAGATTATCCAGGTTAGAGGAGGCAAGTGAGAAATGAATGAAGAGCAATTTGAAACTGAGTTAATACAATATATTACCAGTGGAACCATAACTAAACCTGAGCACCTGGAAGGAATCAGCGATTTTATGGTTATCGAAAAATCTGCTGATTACTGTGTGAAAACAAAGCTGTGGAAGTATGAAGCAAAAATTAAAACTACAGAAAAGCTTTGGGATAACTTCAAAGAGATTCTTGAACAGCACAATCAAAATACACTTGATCATCCACTGAGTACTGTGGAATTTAATCAAGTTAAAAAGATTATATCTGATATTCAAACGCCATATGAAGCTGGACAATTTTTATACGGACTTAATGGTGTATCGCAAATCGAAATTGATTTAGATGACGGCCGTCATGTGTTTTTAACGGTTTTCGATCAAAAACAAATTGGTGCTGGAGATACAGTGTATCAAGTAGTTAATCAAATTGAACGCCCTGCAATTATCACAGGGAAACAAAATCGTCGTTTTGATACCACACTTCTTATTAATGGTTTGCCTATTATACAAATTGAGGAAAAACGTGATACACATGATGTCAATGAAGCACTAAATCAAATGCATCAATATTCTGAAGAAAATCAATATGGTGATATTTTTTCCACCTTGCAGATATTGGTGGCAATTACGCCGAATAACGTGAAGTATATGGCGAATACCACGCCGGATAATTTCAATAAAGACTTTGCTTTTAACTGGCAGCGTAAAAGTGATAATACGATTGTGCGTAATTGGAAAGAGTTTGCTGATTCAATGTTAAGCATTCCAATGGCACATCAGATGGCTACCAATTATATGATTTTGGATGGCACAAAAAACAAGGAAACGTTAAAGGTAATGCGTCCATATCAAGTATATGCTACCCAGAATGTAATTGAAAAATTAAAGAAAGTTGATTTTGAACTGGGTGCAAATAAAGTAGGTTATGTTTGGCATACTACAGGTTCCGGTAAAACCATAACCAGTTTTAAAACAGCATGGCTTGCAAGCCGCATGCCAAAAGTTGATAAAGTTGTCTTCGTAGTGGATAGAATTGCTTTAACGACACAGACAAATGAAAATTATAGGGCCTATGATCCGGATGCTGGTGAAAATATAACTGGTAGTGTCCAAGATACTGATAATACTAGTGATTTGAAGCGTAAACTAAATAGTAAAGATAATAGTATCATTGTTACCTCTGTTCAAAAACTCGATACTTTAGTGAAACGTAAATCCTTTAAATCACCTGATAAAAATATTGTATTTATCGTAGATGAGGCACACCGTTCAACTGGCGGTGAAAGTTTTGCAAAGATACAAAAGGCTTTTAAGAAGTCTGCCTGGGTTGGCTATACAGGGACACCCATGTTTGATGAAACTACCAGCGGTTTACGAACAGAAGATATTTTTGGACATTTGTTACATGCCTATACTATTCGTGAAGCAATTGCAGATAGAAATGTTTTAGGGTTTAAAGTGGATTTTGAAACAACCATTGATGAAGAGCAGATGAGATCCAAATATCTGCCAAATTTCTACCGAGAACGCTATCCGAAGTGGACTGAACAACAAATTAAAGAGAAAATTGATAATCTAAGTCAAGAAGATATGGATGATGCGGTTGAACCAAGTTTCTATGATGAAAATCAGGATCATATCAAATTAGTAGTTGAAGATATTTTCAAAAACTGGCGAAATCGTTCAAACGGAGGTAAGTATAATGCCCTCTTTACCACTCATGTTGGCGGCGGGAAAGCTAGTACGCCAATGGCAATGATGTATTTCAATGAATTTCAACGAGTAAATGATGAGAATAAGAAAAATGGTGGACAAACATTAAAAGTAGCAGTTACATTTAGCCAAAACTCATCCAATAATGATAGTATGCTTGCCGCCAATCAAGGTTTATATGATGCTATTAGGGTCTATAACAAAGAATTTGGTACAAGCTTTGGCATGGATGATGTAGCAGGATATACGCAAGATGTTACTAGCCGTTTGAATAAAACTGCTACAGACAAGAACTTCTTAGATATTGTGATTGTGGTAGATCAGCTTTTGACTGGATTTGATGCACCGGAACTTAATACCCTTTATGTAGATAGAACACTTAAAGGGGCTGGACTTATTCAAGCTTATTCAAGAACAAACCGCATTGCTGATATGCAGGAAAAACCTTGGGGGCGTATTGTAAATTATCGCTGGCCTGCTCAAAATGAGAAGTTGATGAATGAAGCTCTCGCAATTTATGCTAATAAAAATTCCGCAATTTTATCAGAAGA
Source organism: Clostridium luticellarii (assembly GCF_002995845.1). Lineage (GTDB taxonomy): Bacteria > Bacillota > Clostridia > Clostridiales > Clostridiaceae > Clostridium_B > Clostridium_B luticellarii. The sequence goes on from NZ_PVXP01000090.1 coordinate 5,848, forward strand.
TGAACAGCGTAAATCTAACCAAAAGGCTGGTATTATCGCTAAATCTTTTGGAGATGTATTTAATGAAGTTAAAGAAGTTGTTGAGAAATTAGACAGCTTAACTAATGAGTTTCAACAATTACCACCTTCTGAGAAGCAAAAAGAATATATGTTTGATTTGCTGCGTGATTATAATGTTGGAATGGCTAAATTAAAACAATATACCCCTGAAGAAGTTGATGGAAATACAGTAGGTTTCAATTACGACAATCCTGATGAGTTGGTTGAAAAATTAGGTATGACAAGTGCTCAAGAAATTATGCTTACCACAGTTTTAACCAATGAGCTTAAACAACATATGTCAAAAGAAAAGAAAATTCCTTTTTATCAAATTGAGTTAAAAATGACTCATGTCAAGGATGTGAAAATAGATTATGACTATTTAACTGAATTGGTGGAGCAATTATTAAACCAGGTGCATGAGGGAAAGAGCCAGGAAGCACAAGCTACGAAAGAGAAAATTGATCAATTTGCCACTGGTTTGGAAGACAGAAATTATGCTGCGAAGGTTATGAATGCAGCAATTGCTATTATCAAAGGGCATTTTCCACCGGAAGGTTTTAATCTTAAATATCCAGTAAAATTGAGAGATAGTGAACAAATTATTCAAGCGGCCAACAATGTCAGCCTTGATAGAATGTTCCTGGATTTTCGAGTGAAGTGGGGAATTACAGACATTATCACAAGTGCTCAGATGCGTGAATTATTCAGTCATCATCGTTATGGTATGCAGGATTTAGATGATACTGGTCAAATTCGAGATATAATTGCCCAAGCAAGCGTAAATTATAAGATTTTAGCACATGACCAAGAAATACAATCTTTGTCTAAAATCAAGTACCGTAATGGTTTGCGTGAGGCCATTTATGAATTGGCTGATGATCAGGCTGAAACCTAATTTATCAGATGACACTTTAAAATTAATTATTGAACTGCCGACTATCAATTGACAGCTCAGATAGGAGATAAAATGGATAAAAATAAAGCAAATGTACCTAAAATAAGATTTCCAGGATTCACTGACCCTTGGGAACAGCGTAAGTTGGGAGATGTTGGAGAATTTAAAAATGGAATGAATTTTTCTAAAGATGCAATGGGACATGGATATCCATTTGTGAACCTTCAAAATGTATTTGGTAGAAATATTGTAGAGAGTGTAGATTTGGGCTTGGCTGAAAGTACAGATATACAAAGAAGAGACTACAGTTTAGAAAAGGGTGATGTACTATTTATTCGTTCATCAGTAAAACCAGAGGGAGTAGGAGAAGCAGCAATAGTACCCAAAACACTCGAAAACACAACATATTCAGGATTTATTATTAGATTCAGACCATTTGAAAATATGAGTGATAGTTTTAATGCAGTAGTATATTCTACGAAATCTATTAGAAATCAGATTTTGATGGGAGCTACAAGTTCTGCAAATACCAATATTAATCAGGAAACCTTACAAAAGTTACAAATTAGTATTCCAGAGATAAATGAGCAGGAAAAAATCGGGGCATTTTTTAACAACTTCACCAACCTTATCGCCCTTCATCAGCGTAAGTTGAATCACTTGCAGGATAAGAAGAAAGGTTTGTTACAAAAAATGTTCCCGAAAAATGGCGAAGATTTTCCAGAACTTCGTTTCCCGGGATTTACTGACCCTTGGGAACAGCGTAAGTTTTGTGATTACTATAAAATATGCTCAGGTTATGCTTTTAAATATCAAGACTATGTTGACGATGGCGTGACAATTGTTAATGGTGAGTCAATTCAACACGGAAAAGTAGACAGCGCTAAATTTAATTATTTGCCAGAATCTTTTAGAAAAGATTATTTAGATTTCTTACTATACGAAGGTGATATAGTTGTTGGATTGAATAGGCCAATAATTGATGGAAAGTTAAAAATATCAAGAATTCCCAGAAACTTGGATGGCTCTTTATTATATCAGCGTGCTGGAAAAATAAAATTTATTACAGATATTGATGTTGATTTTTCATATGTGCTACTTGAAAAAGAAATATTAAAATATACGAGAAAAGAAGCTGTTGGATCAGACCAACCATTCATTAGCACATCCAAATTAGATAAGTGGAAGATGATGTTTCCTAAGTCAGAAGATGAAAAAGTAAAAATTGGTTTATTATTTAAGAACTTTGACAACCTTATCACCCTTCATCAACGTAAGTTAAATCATTTGCAAGAACAAAAGAAAGCATTACTACAACAGATGTTTATATAAACTTAGAACTCGTTATCCAGGAGCATAGCAGCCGTTATCACATTTTATAAGAAAAGTAGACAACTAAAATTTTTAATTTTGTGTGAATCACTTTAACAGAGTGAAATGAGGGTATTACGGATGGCAGCCATCGGATAAAATAATTTCAAAAGAGAAAGGAATTAAAACAATGAGTAATAATCTACAAACAATTACCAGCAAACTTTGGGCTATGGCAAATGAACTGCGTGGCACAATGGATGCGTCAGAGTACAAAAATTATATCCTGGCATTTATGTTTTATAGATACCTTTCAGAACACCAAGAGCAGTATTTAGAGGAGAATAATGTTATTGATGTTGCAGAGAGAGAATCTACCAATGATGCTTACCTAAAACAAGCGGTAGGTGCAGATTTGGATGATTATCTAGAAGATATTTCATCAAGCTTGGGGTATGCAATTGCACCAAATGATGCATGGGAGTCGTTGATTAATAAAATTAATGATTCACAAGTTATTCCCAGTGACTACCAAACTATTTTTGATAACTTTAATAAAAATGCAGAATTAAATAAAGAAGCGATGAAAGATTTTCGTGGTATATTCAACGATATTAACTTGGGAGATTCACGTCTTGGAAGTTCTACAAATGAACGTGCAAAATCACTTAACAATATAGTTAAGTTAGTTGATGGAATTGAATACAAGGGAGATGATGGAAAAGATATTCTAGGTGAAATCTATGAATACTTAATCGGTCAATTTGCTGCAAGTGCTGGTAAAAAAGGTGGAGAATTCTATACACCTCATCAAGTAAGTAAGATTTTGGCTAAAATAGTTACTAATGGTGTAGAAAAATCAGATGAATTCTTCAATTTATATGATCCTACAATGGGCTCAGGTTCTTTACTGCTTACTGTTGGACAAGAGTTGCCTGAGGGTACTCCTATTAAGTACTTTGGTCAGGAGTTGAACACAACAACGTATAACTTGGCTCGTATGAATTTGATGATGCACGATGTATCTTATAACAATATGACATTAAATAATGCTGATACTTTGGAAAATGATTGGCCGGATGGACCGGACGAAAGAGGAATTGATCACCCACGTAGTTTTGATGCAGTGGTTGCAAATCCACCATATTCTGCGAAATGGGATAATGATAAAAGCAAATTAAAGGATCCACGTTTTAGCGATTATGGGAAATTAGCACCAGCATCAAAAGCAGACTATGCTTTTGTATTGCACAGTATATATCATTTAAACAACACTGGCACAATGGCTATTGTTTTGCCCCACGGTGTGCTATTTCGTGGTGCGGCGGAAAGCAAAATCCGTCAAACTCTGATTGAAAAAAATTATCTTGATGCGGTTATTGGTTTGCCAGCTAACTTATTTTATGGAACAAGTATACCAACAGTCATTTTAGTGTTTAAGAAGAATCGTAAAACCAAAGACATATTATTTATTGATGCAAGTAATGATTTTGAAAAAGGAAAGAATCAAAATAACTTAAGTGATGAAAATGTAGATAAAATCATCAATACATTTAAAGAACGTATAGATGTTGATAAATATGCCCATGTGGCATCAATTGAGGAAATCAAGGAAAATGAGTTTAACTTGAATATTCCACGTTATGTTGATACTTTTGAAGAAGAAGCTCCAATTGATTTGGAAGAAGTAAATAAGCAGTTAGAACAAGACAATAAGGAAATTGCAGAACTTGAAGCAGAGATTAATGAGCAATTGAAGATTTTAGGTGTAAAAATTTAAATTTGCTGGTGCTGGGAACAGTGTGAGTTAGGTGCAATTTAAAATTTTATATAAGTAGGACATTTTTATCCTACTTATGGTATAATATAAACATATTATAGTGTTAGGAGGGGTTTCAATGCTGGTAAATACTAAAAAGATAGTTTCAATGTCAGAGGCTAACCAGAATTTTTCTAAAGTGGCCAGGATGGTTGATGAGGACAAATCGGTAGTTATTATGAAAAATAACAAGCCCAAATATGTAGTTTTGGACTTTGAAGAATTTACTAAAGAAGCTGTATCTGAAGAACAGACCCTTGATAGGATTGCAGATAAAATTCTTGAAGAAAATATAGAAGCTTTTAAGGAACTGGCTGATAGATGAAATATATATCTTTGGAATATATAATAAAATTGCATGATAAGATGATAGATATTACAGGTGGAGCAAAAGGAATTAGGAATATAGAACTTTTGAAATCATCAATAGAAAATTCCAAGGCTACATTTGGTGGGGAGGATTTATATCCAACTGCCGAATCTAAATGTGCAAATAGCTGTTTTAATATAATAAAAAATCATGCATTTGTGGATTGTAATAAAAGAACCGGAATATATGTTATGCTTATGCTTCTTGAGTATAACAATATTAAATTAGAATTTACCCAAAAAGAATTAGTCGATTTAGGTGTGGATATAGCATCCGGGAAATTAAATCAGAAAGATATAATATCCTGGATAGAAAATCATAAATAGGTATTTACTTTTATAGTAGGTGCTTATTATGCCTGAGAAAATGATGATACCATGAATTCCACAGTGTTTATAAAGACAGTTAAACGGCTAAACGAATTTACAAGTATGATTATACCCAATTATGATATCTGTCTTTTAATTGTTAGAGTTTCCCCATTTTTTTAGAAATGACTAGATAACGACTGTGGATAAGGTAACTTTGAGTTTTAGAATTATCCACAGATTTATAAAATCGCATAAAAAATGAATAAAACAGTCCAGTCTTTTGA
>NZ_PVXP01000091.1 GCF_002995845.1 Clostridium luticellarii
TACATATTATGTAGAATATATAATCAATAAAATTATTGTGTAAAGGATAAATAACCATGATTAATAGTGATATTTTTGGATTTCATTCTTCATTTTATTACTATGGATTAGAACATTTAGTCCTAAATATGTGTAAATACATTAAAGATGGCATTGACAAGAGGGAAAAAGCTTGCATTTATACGGATCAAAGAATATATTTGAATTTATCAAAGTATTTAGGTGAATACGGAAGTTACGTGGAATGTTTTGATGCAGGTGAAATGATGAATTACTACAAAAAAATGAAATTGGATAAAATAAAATTGGATCTTTCAAAATTTATAGAAAGGAACATTGAGAAGGGATATACAGGAATAAGGTTTATTCTGCAAATTGATTATGTGATTTCTAAAACCTGTGTCGAAGATTTTCTGCGTCTTGACAAAGATATATCCAATATAATTTCAGGTGCAAGAGCATCCTGCATGTGTATTTATGATTTTGAAGATTATCTGAATAATAAGGATTTTATAGATGACAATGTTCTTAAAGAATCTTATAAAAATCATTTCTTTAGATTATATAATGGTGAGTTGAAAGAACATAATTTATTGATGAATTTGAAATAATCCTGGCTCCAAAAGCCAGGATTATTTTAAATTACATTTAGAATTTTAGGTAAAATCAATTAAACTTATGGGAGATATTACATTATCAAGGCAGTATAAGTTTAGCCTGAATTGATAAAAATTATGCATTTACAAAAATATATTATATAATAGGTTATAGTTAATTGAGAGATTGACTTCCTTACAAATGAAATTATTCTGGAGGTAGTTTAATGAATAATGAAAAACTGTTAATATTAGATGGACACAGCTTGATGAACAGGGCATTTTATGCACTGCCGGATTTGACCAATTCAGAGGGAACCCATACCAATGCAGTTTATGGTTTTTTGAATATGTTATTGAGGATGAAGAAAGAAATTGCTCCTGATTATGTAGTCTGTACTTTTGACAGGAGTGCACCCACTTTCAGACATGATAAATATACTGAATACAAAGCTGGAAGAAAAAAAATGCCTCCTGAATTGTCAGAGCAGTTTCCCATAGTGGAAAAAATATTAAATATGATGTCCATTAATATTTTTGAAATAGATGGATTTGAAGCAGATGATTTAATGGGAACACTATCCGTCTTTGCCGAAAGTAATGGGATGGAAGTATATATAATCACAGGAGACAGGGATGCACTCCAACTGGCTACGGATAAGGTAAAGGTGGTTATAACCAAGCGGGGAATCACTCAAAAGGAAATATATGATAGGAATAGAATGATAGAAGAATATGGTGTGACCCCCGGACAATTTATAGATGTAAAGGGGCTTATGGGTGATAAGTCAGACAATATTCCGGGAGTTCCAGGAGTAGGTGAAAAAACCGCTTTCAAGCTTATCAGGGAATATAAAAGTATAGAAAATGTATTTGAAAATATAGACAATATAAATGGTAAAAAGATGAGGGAAAATCTAAAAATGTACAGGGAGCAGGCGTCCTTCAGCAAAAAACTTGCTACCATTGTTACAGATGTTCCTATAGAAATGGATTTGAGCTCCATTGAATCAAAAAAACAATATGATGCTGAAGGATTAAGAAACTTGTTTGAAAAACTTGAATTTAGATCCCTTATAAGCAAAATATCCGATGCTGAACATGAAGAAAAGGATGAGGCAGATACACCCCGGGATTTTAAAGTAAAAGCTGATTGCATAAATACTTTAGGTGGGCTGAAAGATTTCATAAATTCCCTGTCGGATTCTAAAGCAAAAGACAATTTGTTGTATATAAATTTTAGTGTAATCAGCAGCAAAGTGTATTCTAAAAATTTCATAGATAGAATATTTATAAATTTAGGAGAAGAAAATTTTGAGATAGATGTAAGTGAGTTATATGAGAAAGACAGAGACGGTACAATAAAATCCATGAAAGCTCTATTTGAGAATACTGATTTGTATAAAATCAGTTATGATGTAAAATCTCCCTGCAGTATACTGCACAGAATGGGTATAAAGCTTTCAAAAATAAAATTTGACATAAAGATAGCAGCTTATCTTATAGATTCCTCCAGATCAGATTATGAACTTACGGATATTATCAGGGAGTATGCAGGAGTTGATATTTCAAAGAAAGATGAAGATCTCTTTGTAAAAGAAACAGCAATGCTTGAAAAAGTTTATTCTGTGCTGAAACAAAAAATAGAGGAGGGAGATATGGAAAAGCTTTTGTACGAAGTGGAACAGCCTCTTATACCTGTGCTTGCATCCATGGAGTATGAAGGATTTAAAGTCGACAGAAGCAAGCTCCTACAGCAGGAGGAAAAATTCAAGCTGGAAATAGGTAAGGTGCAGAATCAAATATATTCTCTTGCTGAAGAAGAATTTAATATAAATTCTCCAAAGCAGCTTGGTAAAATACTTTTTGAAAAATTGGATCTACCTGTAATAAAAAAGACTAAAACGGGATACTCCACTAATGCGGAGGTGCTGGAAAAATTAAAAAGCAAACATCCTATAATTGAAAATATAACATATTACAGGCAGCTGACCAAATTGTATTCTACCTATATTGAAGGCTTGAAAACCGTTATAGGGGAGGACAGCAAGATTCATTCAAGCTTCAATCAGACGGTTACCACTACAGGCAGACTTTCAAGTACAGAACCCAATCTTCAAAATATACCCATAAAATATGAAATGGGAAAGGAAATAAGAAAGATATTTGTTCCAGATAATGAAGACTGCGTTATACTCTCGGCAGACTATTCACAGATAGAATTAAGAGTTCTTGCCCATATTGCAGATGATGAGAATTTGATAGATGCATTTATAAATCACAGTGATATCCATACTAAAACTGCTTCAGAGGTTTTTAAGGTACCCATAGATGAGGTCACACCTGCTCAGAGAAGTAATGCAAAAGCGGTGAATTTTGGTATAGTATACGGTATAGGAGATTTTAGCCTGGCTAAAAATTTGAACATATCCAGGAAAGAAGCTAAACTGTATATAGATACTTATTTTGAAAGGTATCCCAATGTGAAATTGTACATGGACAATATAGTGGAGGAGGCCAAGAAAAAGTCTTATGTCACCACTTTGATGAACAGAAGAAGATTCATACCTGAAATAAAGTCTTCAAACAAAATAATAAAATCCCTGGGGGAGAGGCTTGCCATGAACACACCTATTCAAGGAAGTGCAGCGGATATTATAAAAATAGCCATGGTAAATGTATATAAGAGTTTGGAAAAGGAACATTTAAAAAGCAAACTGATACTTCAGGTACATGATGAATTGATTTTAAATGTATATAGGAAGGAGCTTGCCAGAGTGAAAAGCATTGTAAAAAATGAGATGGAAAATGTACTTCAGCTTAAAGTTCCTCTTGAAGTGGATATAAGTACGGGAAGCAATTGGTATGAGGCTAAATAGGGTGGTTTAAAGAAAAGAGGGATAGCTTTTGATTAAAATAGGCCTTACAGGAGGTATAGGCAGTGGAAAAAGCACTGTTTCCAGGATGCTTCGGGAAAAAGGCATAAAAGTGATAGATGCAGATGATATAGCCAGGAATGTAATTGAAAAATACCCTGTTATAATGGACAGAATAAGATCGATTTTTGGTACAAAATTCATAGATGATTCTGGAAGACTTAAAAGGAAAGAATTTGGAAATTATATATTTTCATATGCAGGTGAAAAGTTGAAGTATGAAAATATCATAATGCCCTTTATCAAGAGAGAAATACTGGATGATATGAATCACATGAAAAAAAATGGAGAAAAAATATGTATAGTGGATGGAGCGACTCTCATAGAAAATGAATTCTACAAAAATCTGGACTTGATTTTGCTGGTCTGGGCGGATAGAAGAGCTCAAATATGCAGAGTAAAAGAGAGAGATAAATTGACGGAGGAACAGGTAGTAGATAGAATAAATTCCCAGATGCCCTTAGAGGAAAAGAAAAAATATGCGGATTTTATACTGGATAATTCCTATACATTGGAAGAAACAGAAAATCAGCTGGAGAAAATATTGAGCAAGATTAAATATGAAATTTTAGGGGGTGGAATGCCTTAAAATAATATTTAAGGCATATATGAGATTGAAGTTTATAAGCAAAATAGTAATAGTTTTACTGGTGATAATGGCAGTATTGAATGCAAAGAATATTATAAAATACTATTTTCCTTTAAAATATTCAGATTATGTAGTAAGGTATTCCAAAGAGTATAATTTAGATCCACATTTTGTAATGGCCGTAATCAAGACGGAGAGTAATTTTAATCCTGATATAAGATCCGGTAAAAATGCCATAGGACTTATGCAGATAACTCCAGAAACTGCCAAATGGGCAGCAGAGAAAATGAATATAACGGATTTTACAGAGAATATGTTAAATGATCCAGAATTCAATATTAAGATGGGGTGCTGGTATCTGAATGATTTGAATACGGAATTCAACGGTGATATGAAACTTGTCCTAGCTGCTTACAATGGCGGAAGAGGGAATGTACAAAAATGGCTGAAAAACTCTGAACATTCCATGGATGGGCAAAGCCTCCAGTATATCCCTTTTAAAGAGACTGATAAATATATTAAAAAGGTGGAAGTGAGTTATAAAGTTTACAGATATTTATACGAAGGAAATATGACAAGTGCTTTTTTGATAAGCTTACCCTAGGCCTCAAGGTCATGGGGTTTTTCTTTAAAGTGGGTTATAATGTAAAAGTGATCTTTGTTTGATATCTGCACTTTGAACTTTAGATTAAGGGGGATGTTGTATATGGAGGAAAATTATTTTATCACAATTACAGGACTGAATCATTATTATGATAAAAAACCCTTTGAAGTTGGCCTTATACTCAAGATTGTAAAAGAACCTGAAAATGAATATGACCATGAGGCAATACGTGTAGAACTTCCCTATATCGGCACGGTTGGTTATGTTGCTAACAGCCCCAGTACCGTTTTTAGGGGAACGGTGAGTTCTGGAAGACTTTATGATCATATAGAAGGTTATGCCTATGCACAGGTTTGTTTTATTACCCATTCCAGTGTGATTGCCCTTGTTCTCTCACCGGATGAAGTGGGAGAAAATTTAAAAGAAGAAGAAATACAGGAAATGGTCAGAAAACTGAAAGACATGATGATATAAGGATTTTTATGAATGCTAGAGTTAATGTAAAATTATTATAGGTTGAAAAATTACAGTAATTTTACACATCATGATAAAAATTTTAGTTGACAATGGTGCGAAAAGTCATTATAATAACACTTGTATGTGATGTATGCGAGAGTGGCGGAATAGGCAGACGCGCACGTTTGAGGGGCGTGTGAGTAAAATCGTACGGGTTCAAGTCCCGTCTTTCGCACCAAAATTGTTAGACAGATATTGAAATGTGTCGGTTTCCAGACGCTTAAAGTGTAATATGCTATTTAGTATTTTTTACTAAGTACGTATTACACTTTTTTATTTTTGCCTTTTTTCAGGGGAAGGTGATAAAAGAATGAAGCACAGACTTATATTAGAGGACATAAAAAGTACATCAAAGCTGATTATACTGGCAGAAGTTCAGTGGGCAGAATTACAAGAAGTAAATTATATAGGTAATATTAAGTAGTTACAACCAAAAAAGAGATATCCATAAAACATCTATTCATAGTTTCCATGTGCAGGACTTACCAAAAATAATCTGATTTTAATTGAATATAAAAAGGAAAAATCTATCTGTAGATATGATAAAAGGGATAAGTAATTTACACTTGGAAAATATAAACAGCAGTTGAAAGGATATGGATATTCAGCTATAATTAAAATATAAAATTTGGAGGGCTGATTTTAAATGTTAGATAAAAAAGATATTGAAGTCATAAAACAGTTATTACAGCCGATAAATGATAAGCTAGACGAACACACAAAACTATTAAATAAACACTCTGTAATCCTTGAAGAATTAAAAAGTAATATAAATACAGTAATAGAAGGACAACAGGCACAAGCAGAACAAACTGACCGACATTTTAAAAAACTGGGGGATAATATAAAAGATTATAAGTACACTAATTAAGTCAGCCTTAAAGACTGTATCTGGTGATGTGAAGGACATAAAAAAGGATACCAATACATTAAAAGAGGGAAATAAAGAAATTAAAAAAGCTACTGCAAGAAACAGTTATGATATACAAGTATTAAAAGAGTCTATATAGACTCTTTTTTTATATCATGAATTATAGTGGGGTTGTCAGTGATCAGATGATTCAAGTTTACAAGGATAAAGATATAAATGAAGAGTATAGATAGGAGATGCGTGCCGATGATAATTAAACCATCTACCGCATTGAGAAATGATTATAATGTTAAATTTTCACAAACAGACAGCTGTAGATGATTTGGAAGAAATTATCCTTTATATTGCTTCTGACAGTAAAAAACAAGCCTTAGAGTGGTATAATGCTTTGATTAATAAGACAAACAGATTTATATATGTTTAGTGCAATACAGTTTATAGCAGAAGGTCAAAGTAGATACTTTTTTCCATTGATATTCATGATGACATTTTCCTTTGTACAGTGTATCTATAGCATAATAGATAAAATATATACATGTAGAATTAAAATTCAAAAGTATGGCATTTTTAAATTTCTTTTCACGATTGACTTATGAGAATATTTTATCTCCAATGATATTGGCAAGAACTGATGGAAGTAATTATGCTCTTGGAATAATTAGCGGGATATTAGGTATAGGTGGTATTATAGGAGGAATTATTGTTTCAATCAAAAAACTTATAGATGATAATTTAAAGCTAATATATTTTTCTGCTGCATTTTCATTTCTATTTGGTGATTTGTTGATGGGTGCAGGGCAAACCATATTTGTTTGGTGTATAGCAGCCATTATGGCAAGCGTACCAATTCCATTTGTCAATGCAGGGCAAAATGTTATTATGTACAATACTGTTCCAAAAGAAATGCAGGGGCGAGTCTTTGCTGTCAGAAATGCAGTTCAGTTTTGCACCATACCTATTGGCATTATATTAGGGGGATTTTTAGCAGATTATGTATTTGAACCCTTTATGAAATCTGATAATGTAGTTGCTCTGAATTTACAGAAGATAGTAGGTTTTGGTGCAGGAAGCGGAATGGCTGTTATGTTTTTATGTACAGGCATATTAGGAGCAGTTACAAGTATTTTGTGGTATAAAAATAAGCATATAAGAAAACTTCAAGATTGAGAATGCGAATATGTTTATAATATAAATATATATGGAGGGTATTATGGAATTTGATATTAAGGCCATATAATAGATATTAATTTCGCATAAAAATAAATTAAATGATAGGTGATTAAAGTAATGAAAAATCTTGTCTTCATAAATGGAACGATGGGAGTAGGAAAGACGACAACAGGTAAAGAATTGCAAAAAATATTACCTAATTGTGTTTTCCTTGATGGTGACTGGTGTTGGGATATGTCCCCTTTTATTGTTACAGATGAAACTAAAAAGATGGTAATTGACAATATTAGTTATCTTCTAAATAATTTTATTTTGTGTTCAGAATATGAAAATATTATTTTCTGTTGGGTAATGCATGAACAAAATATCCTTGATGATGTATTATCAAGGTTAAACAAAAATGATTGTAAGTTATATAAATTTTCCATCGTATGTTCAGAACAATCATTAATTGCACGAATTACAAAAGATATCAATCAGGGGATAAGGAAGAAAGATGTTATTGAAAGAAGTGTATCAAGATTAAAAAAATACTCTGAGATGGATACAGAGAAAATTGATGTAAGCGAGATTTCTGCAAAAAATACAGCAGAAATAATATATAGACATATTATACAGCAACCTTAAGTTATTGCATTTGCATATAGCAACCTGAAATGGTTGCACTTCGCTTTTGAATATTGTACAATTAACTCGAGGTGAGAGAGATGAGAAAATACTCTGCTCTGATTATAGATTTAAAAAAATCAAGAGACTATAAGCAAACTGATCGGATTAATCTTCAAAACTATATTAAAAACATTATTTCTGCTTTAAATAAAATATTTGGGAATGTACTGGAGCTTAATGTTGTGTTCAGTGCTGGCGATGAGGTGCAGGGCCTGTTTTCTTCACCTCAGGCTGCCTATCTTTACCTTCGGCTGTTTAATATGCTGATTCGTCCTGTTGAGATCCGGGCGGGGATTGGCATAGGAGAATGGAGTGTAAGAATAGACAGCGGTATTTCTACTGAACAGGATGGACCGGCATACCATAATGCGCGATATGCCATTGATAATGTAGAGGATTCTCTGGGGTATTCTACCCTTCTATTCTCGGACAGCCCGAATGATATTTATATCAATTCAGCTATAAATACAGCAGCCATATTGGTAAAAAATCAGAGCAAATATCAAAATGAGCTGTTTTTACTTTCAGAATTGATGTATCCTATTGATATAGGTGGTGCACTTCAACTTGATAGATTTGTGGAGCTTAATTCTTTAATTGCACAAAAAAATCAAATCGGGTATTACACCATGTGGAGATCCAGTCGAAGTATATCCAAATGCCCTTTGTCTGTCCATTTGGATTTAAACCTTGCTTGTAGTCCAATAGACGCTCTGGCTGATGAGAAACAGTTTTATGTGTCTTCAGGAAGAGTCAAGGGACTTCCGGCGAAATTGGCTAAATTGCTGGGAACAAGCAGGCAGAATATGGACAAATCCATAAAAGCAGGTAATATCTATCAAGCAAGAAACTCTGCTGTTGTTGCCTTGAAATTGATGAATCAATATAATTTGGAGGATAGATAATGGTAACTTTATTGCTTATTATTTCTCATTTTATTGGAGATTTTGTGCTGCAGTCATCAAAGATGGCTGTGGAAAAAAGACAGCATTTTCTAAAGTTACTGGAGCATTGTGCATTATACACCTTTGTCAGCGCAGCTGTGTTGTTTATATCTACCGATTTTAGGAATTCTGTAGGTGCAGCAGTTATTATTGGCATATCACATCTGGTGGTTGATTATGCCAGAATTTTTATAGATAAAAAGGTTGCTGCACATGCTCAAATTTTCTGCTATTTTTTCGATCAAATTTTACATCTCGGGGTCATATTTGTTGTTTCTTGTTATTTCCATTTGGACATACATCCGGGAGGATTTCTTCAATCAGCCTTATATGTATTTGGAAAAGCAAACATCAATAATGGCATAATCTACATGCTGGTTTACCTGGTGATGCTGCAGCCCGCAGCAGTTACTGTGAAAAAGGTGCTTTCACACATTTCCAGCCGGAAATATGATGATAAAGATGAATATAGAGTGACAAACTATAATGTAGGATATACCATAGGCATTCTTGAAAGGATTATTGCAGCAACGTTGGTGCTGCAGAACCAATTATCTACTGTGGGATTGGTGCTGGCTGCAAAGAGTTTAGCCAGATTCAATCAGCTCAATGACAGGGAGTTTGCCGAAAAATATCTGGTTGGCACTCTAACAAGTATTGCCATTTCTATTATTGCAACTCTTATTTTAAAGAAAATGCTATTATAAAAAAGTGATTCTTAGGTTAAGATGGAGTTTGCTCATATTCATGGGATTCAAAAATCAAGCCGGCATTTTTGAGTGCCGGCAGTTGCAAATTTAATAACATTTTTTAGAATCCATTTTATCTTGAACGTGTACAAGAGCTTCTCCAAAACGCTGAAAATGAACAATTTCCCTTGCCCACAGGAATTTGAGAACGTCTGTTATGTCAGGATCATCCGTTAAAGTTATCAGATGTTCATAAGTTGTTCTAGCCTTTTGTTCTGCTGCCATGTCTTCATGAAGATCCGTTACTGGATCCGCAGTAGCGGTTATATAGGTGGCAGTCCAGGGAAAACCGTTGGCATCCTGCCAGTAAAGGGCACGTCCATGTTGAACAAAATGCCCGCCTAAACCTGCTTCCTCCAATTCACATACAGTAGCGTTCTTTGTAAGCTGGTATACCATAGCACCTATAATTTCTACATGTGCTAGTTCTTCCGTACCTATATCAGTAAGTAAACCTTTAGTTTTGCCTGTAGGCATGGTATAACGCTGATTCAAATATCTGAGGGCAGCACTTAATTCTCCGTCAGGGCCTCCATATTGGGCAACTAGATATTTAGCCATTCGTATATCTTTACTTTTAATATTAACAGGATATTCTAATTTTTTCTCATAAATCCACATATATGTGACCTCCTATTTGTCAGCTTCCCAAGGCCAGGGCTCATTTACCCAGGACCAGGGATATTCACTTTGACTGAATCCGAAATTAGTGAGCATTCCGAAGTTTGTCTCATATTCTCTTTTTAGGTATATAAGTTGTTTTGACAAGGTATTATAATCAGCCAGGGCCTTTTTATTATCAGGAAAATTATCTAGATAGATATTCAAATCCACTGCGGCAAATTCTACCTGTCGTATCTTATCTAGTAATTTTTTACCGTCCTTCATATTTATTTCCTCCTATTTATATTGATTATCGGGATAAGGTATGACCAGATTGGGGAATACGGTGCCTTTTTGCAGTGCCACCTTTAATGGGAGCAGACCTATATAAGGCTGCATAGGCACATAAGCCTGTGCTAATCTTTTACCTGAGTCAGCTGTGAATATGGAAGGGTCCATATATTCTTCTGGATTCATATAGGGAACAAATTTTGAATACACTATTTTCACCTCTTATATTCTCTTTACAATGATAATATATTCATTGAAGATGATTGTGTTAATATAAATATAGATTTATAC
>NZ_PVXP01000092.1 GCF_002995845.1 Clostridium luticellarii
GATATATTAAAAGAAAAAGTTTTACTTTCAAAAGAGATTATTGACCTCATAATCGATAGTTTTATTAAGGCTTTGCCTTGTTATATCAAGGAAAAGCTATCGCTTTTCTCCTGCGAAAGTTGAGTTATTAAATTTAAAGCTTTATACTCTGAAATATTATAAACAATTTTATCATTTATTTTATTTAAATGATTTTTATCCTCCTTTTGTCCGTAGTTTTTACCACTCATAGTCCGATTCTTTTCCTTATATTGATGACTTTTCTTCTGTTTTACAACTTTTTTATCAACCTTTATAACTTGGTTCCTTATACCGTCTATCTGATTCTTATTTTTCTTGAAAACATCAAGTTTATTTTGTATTAAAGCTATTTTTTTATCATTTATTACACCGGCTTTATTCCATAAATTATTTATATCTTCCAGCATATTATCCAAATTATTTTCAATTAAAACACCATATTCTAAATTATTGTACATACCATTTTGAGTAAAATTAGCTGAAGTTACTATAGCTTTCTGCCTATCGATAATATAAATTTTGGCATGAAGATTAGAATAATACCTTATCTCTGAGTTTGGATTTTTAACTAACCCATCAATTATATTTATATCTGACGAATCATTTAAAAAATCTTCCAGAGAAAATCGTGTTAGCACTCTTAACTTTATTCCATTTAAGTCATAAATCATATCTATTAAAGGGTTGTTTGAAATATAAGGTGACATAATTATAACTTCATTTTTTGTCTTACTTATTAGATATTTCAACCTTTCTCCAATTGAATTAGATATGCCATGATGATTATACAAAAATTTTACATTCATCATAAAATAGACTTCTCCTTATTTTATTTTTCATCACTATATTCCAATCTGTAATTATTGAAATTACTACCACAACTCCAAATAAAACATTTACCACAAATTGATGTCTTCTCATCATTATTTATCTATAATAATTTTTAAAAAAATGAGTCGCTGCATAATTAATTATGCAACAGCCCCATTAATTTAAAAATATAGAATAAAACTTGTACTATTAGTTATTGTTCAGTAAACTATCTATAACTGTTTGTTCTTCTTCCTCATATTTTTTCCTGACTTGTTTTGGAATTGTAAATAAATCAACTAAAAGCATTATAGCCAGTACTATAATACATATTAGGCCAATGATGGATGCTCCACCTCCACTAGCGCCTTCACTTGAAATAGCTGAGATACTACCAGTTAAAATGGCAATCCATCCAAAAATTCCTAATACCAAATAA
This sequence comes from Clostridium luticellarii, assembly GCF_002995845.1. Classification (GTDB taxonomy): domain Bacteria; phylum Bacillota; class Clostridia; order Clostridiales; family Clostridiaceae; genus Clostridium_B; species Clostridium_B luticellarii. Next base: position 1,271 of record NZ_PVXP01000092.1, read on the forward strand.
ATGATACCCATTTTTTTATTGCCTAAATAAAACTTATGGACACCTAAAGAACCAAAGAAAATAAATAACACATACGAAAGTCCAACACTTTTTTTTCGCTTGTCCATTTCACTGTTAAGTATGGACATTTGTTTTTCTGTAAGCTGTTCCTTTTCCTTTATAGACATTCAATCTTCACCCCATTTATATATAATTTTTATATTGTATAATAATTTATAAATAAATTATTATAACATTTACAATGTTGTATTCTACACAATACCACTTAGAAATTTATTTAAGAGCAATATTCCATTCCGGCTGATTTTCTTTAATAAGCTTTCTTTCCAATGAACATATTTCTTCATCATCTTCTAAAGGCATGACATAAAATGTAACTTCACTCCCTATATTGTTGATTATAGAATTTATATGACAGTTGGTCACCTGACCATCAATATAACAATTTCTCGGAGAAATACTAGCATACCCAGAATTTATCCTCTTATAGAAATTAAAATTACCTTTCACCCTTCCTATATACTTTATCTCTTCATTACATACATACATATAAATTCCCTTACATTTTTCCAGAGGATTTTGTTCCATTTTAAATTTACAGAAAAGTTCATCACCATAAGGATTAAGAAATTTTTTGTAAAATAAATCATTATCTTGTTTAAGCCTGGCAAGAAATAGACCCAATTTCATATTCATATATTCTTTGTATATTCGATAACATTCATCTTTCAATTTCATATATTTATCTTCAGTAAGAATTTCTCCTAATGTATGTGTACCAAATCTTGAAAATGTATCTTTGATATCGGTATTTTCAAACTTTAGCTTTATTTCTATAAAATTCTTGCCACACTGATTAAAACTTTTATTCAATTTTGTGGGATTTAGCGTTTCTTTGTCAGATCTTATTTTTTTTAATGGATTTACATCTGCACAGTTTTTATGAGACTTTTTCAATATTGAATTTACTGTCTTTTTTTTACCACAACAGCTGCAAATACCAACTCCACGATTTATTTTCCCGATTATGTTCAACTTTGTACACACCTGAAATACCGTTTGTCTTGGATTGATATTACACAGCTTTGATAAACAATCATCACAGTAAAAGTTTTCATAATTAACTAGATAAGAAATAATGGTATTTTTATGAGACATAACGACCTCCTATTAATAATGTATATATTTTCTCTTTTCCATATGCTCAAGAATCACTTGATTTCATTTATGCCGCCGCAAAATGACCAGTAATTTCTCTCAATGAAATCTATAAACTTATCCCAGAATTCATCTTTTGAACAGTTTTCCGGCACTGATACGCAGCCATCTATTTCAACTTGCTTTGTATTGATGAATTCTCTATCTTCATTCTCGTCAAGAGCATAAGATATTCTATCTGCAGCCTTGCGGTATTTTTTCACCCTCTCGTAATCTGCATCTGAAGGATTTTTTATCCTTGACAAGTCCATGTTGTCGCATAAATCGCACAGTTTTACATGACTGGCTGTTTTATTTTTTACAACCCTGCTTATGTATTCATCATAGGTTTCACCATCTCGCCTGGTCAGGGCATCCAGTGCAGACAGAATTTCCTCAGAAAATTCCTGATCTCTTAAGTAGTCCAACGAAATGTCCGTATCCTCTATTACGTCATGGAGCACTGCACATATTTTCTCAATCTCAGTTTTTCTTGAAAACATGACCCGCAGGGGGTGCAGTATATAGGGCTGTCCACCTTTGTCAACCTGACCCTCATGGGCCTTTGCAGCTATTAGAATTGCCTTATCCAGCATGGTATTCCCTCCTTACTTACACTATACAAAAAAATCATTTGTACATCTCTCTCATTCTGTCTATAGTCTCTATCATATCCTCTCTGAATCCATCTGAGCTCAAGACCTCCACAGAATCTCCCTGGCTCAAAAGCCACATTTTTATTCCCTTCCCGAATACCCTAGCTTCCACCATGTATTCACCATTTTTTTCTTCTACTATTCTGGCATTAGGCAGTTTATCTAAAACTGCCTCTATGGATCTGCCTGTATACCTGAATCTCACTCTTTCCAGTTCCCCCGCCTGCATGAACTGGATTAACCTTCTAAACTCTCCGTCTTTAAATCTCTTACTGTAATCCATCTTGTATTTCCTGTCTGTAACAATTAGTTTTTCAATTCTATCCACCCTGTAGATGGCAGGATATTCATAACTTTTACCTTCTATTAAAGCTATAAGATAAAAATAATATTCAGAAAACAACAGGCCCTGGGGATACAGTGTCCTTTTGGAAATTTCCTCCTCTATCTTTCCGCCTGTGCCTATTTTGAAATACCCAATTTCAAGTATATTTTTATCTTTTATTGCAACACTTATTTTCCAAAGCTTATCCAAAAGCTTTTTCCCATGTTTTGGAGGAACATAATTCATGAGCTCGTTGCCTATAATGTATTTGATGTTCTCCCTGTCCTTAGATATGCAATTATCAAGAAGTTTGTAAATTATATCTTTTATTTCCGCTTTTATAAATCCCCTGCTCTCTAAAAGAACCTTTGAAACCGCCAGTATCTCTTTTTCGCTTAGATTTTTCTCCTGCCTGTCTTTTAAAATATATCCACCTTTTTCCCTGTCTGATACAATTTCCTCTCCCATTAGCTCGCCGTCAGATTCGTCTTCTACAAATTTCTTTATATCTTTTATATATCTGTAGAAGGTTCTTTCATTAATGTTGAACTTATCTATTACATCATCTTTTACAACTACTTTTCCTTCTTTTAATTGATTGTAGATAGACAGTACTACATCTGCTTTAAATCTTTCCATATATATGTGCCCTTCTCCTTATATTTTGTTAACATTTTATTAACTAATTATACATATATATTTATAATTCCTTCTTTTTTTGCAATTTTTCATTATACATTTCAAAATCCGCATTTTTTATTAAATCCTCCACAGACATTTCACTTTGCATTCCTTTCCTGCACTCACATAACCCACAGCTCAAGCTGAAATTATAATTTCCATTATTCTCATTGCATGCTTTTAATTTTTCCTCAATTCTATGCCAAATTTTATGGACTTCCTCCATTGTGACACCTGGAAATACCACCAGAAATTCATCTCCGCCCATTCTAATTACAAAATCAGTTCTTCTAATACTGTCTTTCAGGATTTTAGCTGTATTTATTAAAATCTTATCGCCTTCTTGATGTCCAAAGTTATCGTTTACTGTTTTTAATTCATCTACATCAACAAAGCAGATAATAAGATTTATATTGCCTATTTTTGATAAATTAAGTTCTTTATCCAACAGCTTCAAACCTGATCTTCTATTCAATACTCCAGTCATAACATCTGTACTTGCATAATAATTCAATTTTTCTCTTTCCATATACAGTTTTTCAAGTACAACATCTTTTTCTCTTAAAATCTTGATAAGTGTTTCTTTATTCATATCCTCATAATCCACACAATACCACTGCCCTTAACATTGATATATTATATTTTCAATTATATACCGCTATGATGACACTGACTGTCAGTAAAAATGAAATTCTCTAAATAGCACCATAAAAAATTCTTAATAAAAGTTATATATGGCGATCTTAAATATCTGCAATGGAATCTTTCTATAAAACTATAAAAAAAGAGCTTATTCAAGATACCAATACGAACCGCCTGAACAAGCTCAAAAAAATCTTTCTTTATTATAACCTCTTCCCATTACCAGATTCAGTTCAATCTCAGCTTTAGACACCCTACTGATTGATATTGGAGAAAATTGATACCACAGCCCGCTTCAGTTGAATAAATACACGAGCGATTCTGTAAAGTACACCTTTATCTTTCTCATCAGAATCTGCATTTGCAATGTTATCCTTGTTGTTACTATCCTTGTTGATTTCCTGTGTTCTCATAATCACCTGGATGCTTCTGGGTGAAGGATTTTTAGTGAAAGTAAAGGAGATTAATTCTGCTTTCGGATCCAGATACAGAAGCCTGTTCCCATTCTCAAATTTATCAATTTCCTTGTCTGTGGTAGACTTAATAGAATCATTTGCTTTCCGCACGGTAGGTGTAGTTTTAATTCCCTCAAGGCTCTGCTTCAACACACTGATAAGACCCTTTAGTGTATCACTGTTGCCCTGGCTGATATCACCGCTGTTGTTTTTAAGAGTAGATTCAAAATCATTCAGAAAATCCTGTGAACTATTAAGACCTTTCACCATGCTTTCCAAAAGAGTTTCCGTATCCTGCAGTGCTTTTACGGAACTGCTCTCATACTTATTGGCTGTATCGTTGATTGCCGAAACATTGTCAATAAGCATTTCACCTTTTGTAAGCATGCTGCTGGTGGTTGACAAGATCTTCTCCTGTTCACCCAGCATCTTGTCTGTAACTTTATTTGCCTTGTCAAAATCTTCAAAATAATCTTCTATTAAAGATATGCTTCTATTGGCGGTATTTAGATAATCTTTCCCATTTTCAGATATATCGGATGTTACACTCAGCAGTTCGCTGGTGGAATCACATACCGCAGTAAAATCTGAGAGCGTTGAGTCAACATAGGAAAGTATTTTCTGTATGCTGTCGCACAATATCTTCAGTGCTTCATTAGACTCAATAATTTGTGAATACTTCACATAAAACTCTGAGGACTCCGCCTCTACACTTTTCATGGCATTTGATAAGGTAGATATGTCAGAGCCAATTGTACTCAACTTGCTGCTCAAATCACCAGAGCTGTTACTCAAATCCTCCAAGTCCCTCTGCATATCTTCTATATCCGATTTGGTACGTTGGAACAGATCATCTCTTTCATCGGATTTACTGTTTACATTTTTCACAACAGCTCGAAGTGCCATGATATCATCCTGCACATTTTTAATGGAAGTCTTATATTGCTCCAGCTCACTCTTTGTGCTTTCAATGTTTTTTGTCATGACATTCAAATCATAATTCAAGTCTTCAATAGCATTTTCTCCTTCACTGACATGAGGAATCATTGCTGACGTGTTGACCGTGATCTTTGCCAAATCCGCCAATGCTGTTTCTGATTTGGCAAAGGAGCTGTCCTTTGAGGCACTTATGCTGCTGTTAGCACGATCTAATGAGGATAAGCCAGACTGAGCCTGTGACAAACCGCTTTGCATATTTTCAGTTGTTTGTAAAAGAGCATTTGTACTGTCGTAGATGGAATTCAGGGAATCTCTAAATGTATCAATGTCATCTTTAAGATCCTTCACATTTAGGGGACTCAATTTCCTCCTTATATAATTCTAAAATTTCACGGACTTTTTCAAGAAATCTTTCCCTAACAGAAGCTGGAGAAATAATCTTGATATTTCTTCCATACTGCAGCAACCAATAATATAAACCCTCGCCATCCATAACATTTACAGTAACCTGATACTTGTCACCAGCATTTTTAAAATTAAGTTCTGTTCCAAAATAATCAGCCACATCATCAACCATATAATCTGCAACCTGCATGGTAAGTTTGATTTTTTTACCACCGTAATGATACAGGGAAGAACGCACATATTCTTCAATTTTTATATCCGCATTTTCTCCCAATATTTCTTCTGCCTGTTTTCTTTTTTCATCACATAGGGAAAGAGCTTTGATACGATCCATGCGGTAATAACTCAAATCATCATATTTATCATAGTTTGCAATAAGGTAATAATGCTCATTTTGCCAGATAAGAACATATGGATTTACAATATAGAAAAATCCGTCCCGCCTCAGCTGTACTTTCAGTTCAGTATCCGTATAGGAATACTGAAACTTAATCTTTCTATTTGCTTTCACTGCTTTTAGTATCAAGTCAATGTTTATTTTAGTGGAAACATTACTACTTTTGATTTTAAGTTTTGCCGGAGTTACTGATACAAGCATTTTCTGGCTGCTTGTACTTGCCAGTTTATATAGTTTTTTGGACAGTTTATCTGCGCTGTCATCAGTTAAAAACTTGGCACTCCAGACAGCATCAATTAAAATCTTGAGTTCCCAATCCTCAAAATCCCGGCTTACCATATAATATCCCTGCCTGTTATCCTCTGACAGAGCAATATCATATCCAGCATCATCCTTTAAAATATTTATATCCCTGCAAATAGATTTTCGTTCTGCCTCAATGCCATATAATTTAAGCTTTTTCCCAATCTGCACTGCAGTAAGAGGATGCTCTTCATCCGTCGACCATAAAATTTCCAATATTTTAAGCAGCTTTAATTTTGCATTTACCAATATACTTCACCTACTTTTGATTACATTATAGCGCAAGACGCATACCAAAAGTGGTATTGGTATTGTGTCATGAATGAAATAATTAAACATTTTTCCCCAAGAATCATTTGTTATTGTACCTTACGTTTAGAATTTGTTATATAAGTAACCTCTGAAAAGGCTCCTTTATACACTTCTTCATCAAGAAATCCAAGAATTTCTTTAAGCTTTTTCTTATCAGTAGATATTATAATTTTTTTATTTTCGACTTCAAGATTTAAACCACAATTCTGAGCAAGCTTTTTAATTTCAGCTGCAGTATGAGTTTCAAGGACGCCAGAATCATTGATTGATGCAATCTTTCTTCGTATCCATGTGTCTGCCATTAACTGAAACTGTTCTTTATCGGTAATGTTTAAAAGTTCAAGTTTGCTAAAACTTTGCACCTCGTCATCTGTTGCAGAACGATAGTATTCACTAAGATCAAATATTTGTCTAGCATAGAAATACGATGAAAAGCGAAGTTCCGGCTGCATAAAGACACAATCAACATTATCAGTAATACCAATTCCCCAACGAACTTCACGAATAAACATATCCTTGTCATAGAAAAGACTAAATTTCTTTGTAGACAAGTATTGTTCCTTACGAAAACGTTGAAATGCGACTGTAAACATCTCAGAATTGTGATCCTCAGCACGTTCGCCTACAAATATTGCCCGAATATCAGTCTCAGCATCTTTAGTATAGGCGAGTGTTTGTAATCCAAGCGGATTTCTCACAGCATCAGTAACAATTTCGGGAAGATGAAAATCACAAATAGAAAGAACCTCGTCCTCATTCGGCTTATAACACCCATCAAAATGCACTACTTGTTTTTCTGATAGCAGAGACGAAGCTGCATCGGCAAAAGTAGCACATATATCTGATTGTGTCGTTTCATCTACTTCTAGTAGACAAACAGAGTTTTCATTCTTCTCATTTAATAGTGCCATTACGGAACTGTTTTCAAACATATTATTCCTCCTTTGTGTCTATAAGCAACTTTTCAAATATTCTCATTACGTTCTTTATATCTGTTTTATTTCTAATGTGTTTTCTTTTTGAAATAAGCAGATAATCACTAATACCTGTACTCTCTGTACCGATTTTATAAAAATGATATCCAATAATAAATAAAAGAATATTTGGCAAAGCCATAATACTTGAAATGAACACTAAAATAACCATTAAAATAACTACAATTAAAGAAACAATGTGAAAATCAGGCATCACCTTATAGGCAAATGGAAATAAGTATGCAACAACATAGGCAAACAACCAGGCATCTTTGGAAGATATTGCTGTTACATTTATAGTTTTTGTTGAACAGTGAGTTTTCCCATATGTAAAACATACGGCAAACAGCATGGTTATAAAAGCGGAAAAAGCAATTAAAATACAAGAGACTAGCCACGTTTTATATTGTATACCCCACGCTAATGCAGTCATTAGCAATAATGGTACTGCGTTTGCCACATAATATATTATTCGTTGTAATGCATTTGCCATCGCTTATCCCCCTCAACTTTAAGAATTTTTTTTAATCCAAAAATCATGGAAATGACTTAAATACTAGACTTTCTAGTCTTATATTATTTTCATAATTGCTACATAAACTTGTACTAAATTACTCCACAAAAGTAATTTCTTCTCATTAATACTTTATTAATTATACATATATACTTATAATTCCTTTTTTTTCTGCAATTTTTTGTTATATATTTCAGCATTTATATATTACACTTTCTATTATATATGGTCATGATGATATAAGCTGAAAATAAGCATCTTTAAATAAGGCGGCAATTCTTCACTTTTCTTCTTTTACTTGCTCCACTCAGTGTGATAAGCGCTAGGCACAGAGCCCCAACCTTGGTATAAGATACCTATTAAAAGTAATGCTGAGGTAAAAATACTAACTACTAAATTCTAATATATGGTTATAATAAGAAAATAGATACATTTTTCCAATCATTGATTTGCACACACTAATTATTTCAGAAAGAATTAGGCAAGCAACATCCCATTTAAATGATCAGCGTGAGGCAATTTTCGATAAATCAAAGGAGGAATTAATAATGTTAGAAAAAGTAAAAGGAACTGATTTATTTTGTCAATATTATGGACAATGGATTACAGTATACAAAGATGGTGCTATAAGGAAAGTGACTATGGATAAATATCTTATGACTAAAAAGTGGCTTGAAAAACTTATTCCAAACCTTATAATTTGCGATTTGAACCGTATAACCTACCAACAATTACTTAATGACTATGCTACATGGCATGAGCGTCAAACAACGATGGATTTTCATCATCAATTAAAAGCTGCGATTTTGGATGCAGTGGATGAAGGTTTAATTGATAGGGATCCTACACGAAAAGCAATAATCAAAGGAAAAACTCCAAGAGATAAAAAAACAAAGTACCTGAATCAGTTTGAGCTTCATACTCTATTAAGCAATCTTGATTTAAAGCCTGAAGTAAGCTGGGATTGGTTCATACTATTAGTTGCAAAAACCGGAATGCGCTTTTCGGAAGCATTAGCACTTACACCTAAAGATTTTGATTTTTCACATCAGATTCTTTCAATCAGTAAAACATGGAATTATAAAGGAAATGGCGGCTTTCTTCCGACAAAAAATCAATCCTCTGTACGCAAAGTAGAAATAGACTGGCAAACAGTAATTCAGTTTTCTGATTTACTAAAGGGATTGCCAGAAGATAAACCTATATTTACAGAAAACAAAGTATATAATTCAACTGTTAATGATATATTAACAAGACACTGTAAAAATGCAAAAGTTCCAGTAATTTCAATTCATGGATTACGCCACACCCATGCTTCCCTTTTGTTATTTGCTGGTGTGTCAATTGCAAGTGTGGCAAGAAGGTTGGGGCATGCTAGTATGACAACAACCCAGAAAACCTATTTACATATTATTCAGGAACTTGAAAATAAAGATGTAGATTTGGTTATGCGTTCATTATCAGGGTTAAGTTAACTAGGAATCATTATCAGAAATGACTCACGCTGATGAAGGGTGATAAGGTCGTCAAGTTCAATAAAAAATGCACCTATTTTCTTCTGTTCTTCATATTGGGGAAATTTAAATGGCAATGTTGCAAAATCTTTATAGCTAATACTTCTTCCATCTCTAA
>NZ_PVXP01000093.1 GCF_002995845.1 Clostridium luticellarii
GTATAATACTTTCTATTTTAAAATATATTTTATTTAAAAATAATTTATATCAATTAATTTAAATATAAACTTTTTCAACTCATTTGTCAATATAGCATACATAAAAAAGTTTTATCTGTGAATCATTAAGCCTTAAAAATTAATATAAAATTAACCTGCTGTAATAAAAAACAGGTTAAAATAAATTGTATAATGTTAATATTGTATTTGAAATACATTTAAGTCGTGACAATAGAAGGAGATAAAAATTATGAGTTTCATAGAAAATTTAATCAACGTTGTACTGCATATTGATAAATATCTGAATATCATAATACAAAATTATGGATTATGGACATATGGGATAATATTTTTAATCATATTTTGTGAAACAGGATTGGTTATAACACCGTTTTTACCGGGTGATTCCATTATTTTTGCAACTGGAGCACTTGCTTCAGAAGGTATGCTGGAAGTGTTCACGCTGTATATTATATTTTTTCTGGCCGCAGTGTTGGGAGATACCGCCAATTATTTCATAGGCAAAAAAATCGGAACTGGTATTTTGGAAAAAGAAAATATCAGGTTTGTCAATAAGGAGCATCTTGACAAAGCACACAGATTTTATGAAAAGCATGGATCCATGGCCATAGTACTAGGAAGGTTTATTCCAATAATAAGAACCTTTGTACCTTTCATAGCCGGTATTGGGGAGATGAGTTATTCAAAATTTATAACTTATAATGTCCTGGGAGGATTTTTGTGGGTATCCCTGTTTTTATGGGGAGGGTATTTCTTCGGAAGTCTTCCTTTTATAAAACGTAATTTTTCCTATGTAGTAATTGCCATCATAATAATATCGCTTATTCCGGCAGTTGTTACATTTGTGAGAGAAAGAAAAAAGGATGATACTGTCGATGCAGAAATTTAATATTTACATATAAAGTGATCAAAAATACTGCTTCAAAATTAATGTCTGGGTTTGAAGCAGTATTTTATATGATTATTGGTCTGGATCCTGGGCATTTAAAATTTTATTTGCTTCATCGGAAGTAAGATCATAATTCAAAAATTTCTTGTAGAAATTTTGAGTTTCTTTTACCATGTCCAGATCCTGGAATTTGTCCGGGTGAAGAAGTTTTGCCAGCCACTGGAATTGAAGAGCTGATTCCATTCCATATCTGTCCCATAAAAACACTCCTGTTGGATTTATATATACTTTCTTGTTTTTGATGGCATTTACCTGACTCCACTGAGGGTTGCTGTATAATTGATCCAAAGTTTTTATAGGGCTTTTTTTATCAGTTAAAGTGCTTTTCCCAATTATTATTATATCCGGATTCCATTTAAGCACCTGTTCCATGGATGCAGTTTTTTTGTTCCCTGATATCTCTGCAGCATCTTTTGCACCTCCGGCCTTTATCCATTGATCTACTATAGTATTTTGTCCATCAATCATAAGCGGTTTGAAAGATTCTATATGCAATATTTTCGGCTTGTCCGAATCAGGTATTTTAGAAGTTACGGCTGTGACGGCCTTGAACCTTTTATCCAGATAAGAGTTGAATTCATCTGCTTTGGCCTGCGAATTTCCTCCCATAACCCGGGCTGTTATATTGACGACCTTTTTCAAATCGTCATAATTCTGAAATATCAGCTGTACAGTAGGTATTTTGAGTTCCTTGGTTTTTGCAAGCAGTTTTGATTGAGTTGGAATAAATAAAACATCCGGTTTCAATTCCGCAAGCGTCTCTGTATTTACCGTGTTGTTTGTAAATATGGTTTTTGATTTATTCATACCTGGGAATACTTTGTAAAGCCATGGATATGCTTCTTTTCCATCGATAGTTGCAGCTATTTTATCTGCTCCGCCCAGCATTCCTACTATTTCATTATGTGCAGGCCATCCATCGGCTATTACATCTATTTTATCAGGAACGGTTACCTTTGTACCGGTTGAATCTACAACGATTTTTCCTTTACTTTCTTTAGCAGTTGAATTTCCATTGGAACTGGTATTTGTCTGACCACATCCTGAAAATAAAAATATGACGGCAGCAGCGGCTAGAATTAATTTTTTTACTTTGTTTGATTTCTTCATAATGATTTCACATCCTTAAAATAATTTTATATAATTAAGACAGTACCCAACCTCAGCACTGGGCCTAATCAATTTTCAAGCAGTGGTATACAGGATTTGATTTCACTTCCATCATTTAAATTTGTAGTTATGATTTTTACATTTATGCCATATGCCATTTTAAGATTTTTTTCAGTTACAATATCATCAGGGTTTCCTATAATAAAATTGTTATGCTTTTGAAACAGTGCAACTTGTGTAGAACATAAAAATGCATGATCTGGAAAGTGGGATGTCATTATAATGGCGAGACCTTTTTTTGCAAGCCTTGAAATCTGCCTTAGCACTCTTACTTGATTGCCAAAATCCAGATTTGAAGTAGGTTCATCCATAATAAGCAGATCCGGTTCCTGGGTAAGTGCCCTGGCGATAAGTACCATCTGCTTCTCACCTCCGCTTATCTCTGTATAAATTTTATCTTTTAAATAACTTATACCAAGCATTGCCATGTTATTTTCAGCAATCTTCACATCTCTCTTTGTTGGAGAAGCAGTAATACCCAAATGTGATGTTCTGCCCATAACAACCACATCTATTACAGTGAATGGAAATGGAGTCGTATGTGACTGTGGAACATATCCCATAGTCATTGCCAATTTTTTTCTGCTCCAGCTCTGTATATTTTCATTGTCTATTAATATTTCTCCACTTTTTAATTTTAAAAATCCCAGTATACTTTTAAAAAAAGTGGTTTTTCCTACGCCGTTGGGACCGAGAATACAGAGTATTTCACCTGATTTTACACCTAATGATATGTTTTTCACGATAATCTTTGAACCATATCCACAGGATACATTTTTTATATCCATTATCATATCCAGCCCCTCCTTCCTTTCATAAGCAGATATATAAAAAACGGAGCACCAATCAATGACGTCAATATCCCCAGGGGAATTTCAGTTGTAAATATACCCCTGGCTATATCGTCCACGAGCAGCAGATATATACTTCCCATGAGCATGGATGCAGGCAGTGAAACCTTGTAATTGGGACCTACAATCATTCTTGACAGGTGTGGTATTATGAGCCCGACCCACCCTATTATTCCACCTATGGATACAGATGAAGCTGTAATCAGAGTAGAACAGATTATTATAATTCCCCTAATCTTCCTTGTGTCTATACCGAGAGCACCGGCCTCTTCGTCACCAAAAGAAAGTACATTTAAATTCCATCTTAAAATGAATAGGGGTATAAGTCCTAAAAACATAGGTAAAATCATTGTGGCGACATCTCTTGTAGTTACAGTGGATAGGCCGCCCATAAGCCAGAATGTTATTTCCGGAAGTTTATCCTCTGGATCGCCTACATATTTTATTATAGATATAAAAGATTGTGCGAGGCTTGATACCACCATTCCCGTGAGTATAAGACTGAGTGTAGAACCATCTCTGCCGCGGTTTATTACCGAGTTGATGCTCAATGTAAAAAGTACAGTGGCCAGTCCCAATATAAACGACATAAGCTGAACTTCGGCAGAACTAAATGAAAGCAAAAGCCCTATAGCTGCGCCAAATCCTGCTCCGCCTGATGCCCCGAGTATATCGGGAGCCACCATTGGATTTCTAAACAGGCCTTGATAGGCAGAACCGGCAGCGGAAAGTGCACAGCCTATAATCAGAGCCGCAAAGATCCTGGGCATTCTCACTTTAAATATTATATTTTCTGCGTTTAAACCATAGAAGGCTTGGACACCTGCTATTTTGTCATAAAATATATTTAGAATCTGGGAAATGGGCAGAGAATAACTGCCTACGGTAAATGAAAACAAAAAAACAACTATAAGCAATGCTAGAAGTATCCAGTTGGTATAAATTCCTCTGTATTTTATTTTTACTTTTTCTCCCTCATTCTCTTTTTTTAATTTGATGACTTTTTCTGAAAGGATGTTTAAATTTGTTTTCACCGGTAATATCGCCTCATTTTCTGACAAAACGTAATGTAACGTATTTTAATGTGAAATATATAATTTATTTTGTTATGTTTGGTAACATATCGAAAGAACATTAACAATATAATAATACTTATATATGAAAATTGCAATATTATCATTTAATGTATTCAATATATACTGATGTATTATTTTTGAGGCACTTTTGATATAAAGACTGTAATTCAGTTATAATGGAGCTGTAATGCTTGATATTTTGTTTTCAAAATTATGTATAAGAAGGAGTATAGGGGGATTTTGGATGGAATTATGGGATATATATGATGGCAGCGGTCATAAAACAGGTTTAATAAAAAAACGCACGGATATTTTAAGCAGGGGAGAATATCATCTAGCTGCCGAGGTCTGGATTATCAATGATAAGCTTGAAGTGTTGATTCAGAAAAGGTCTAAAAACAAGGAAATTCTTCCTAGTATTTGGACATTGACTACAGGGTGCATGGTCAGTGGGGAGAATACAGTTGATGGTTCTGTAAGAGAGATAAAAGAGGAATTGGGAATATGTATTGAAAAAGATGATTTGAATTTTGTGAGGAGAATATTTCAAAATAATATTATCTGGGATATTTATTTTGTATACATGAATATTGAACTATCAAAAATAGTTCTTCAAAGAGAAGAAGTCAGTGATGTAAAGTTTGTATCAGTAGAAGAATTTAAGAATATGCTTTTAGCTGGAGAAATATTTAAATATGATGAAATTTATGATATTTTGTCACTAATAGGATAATGCAATGATGCTTTATTCTATGGACACTCCTCAAATTTAAAAACACAGGAATGTACCTGATTACTGATTATACAGACACGGATACATCCCTGTTGATCTGAATGTTTAATGCTGTGATCTCATAATTTTTTGTTTACTGCTATTGTTGACCACTTTGTTCTGTTTTTCTTTTTTATTTATATTGCTGTTTGTTTCTTTTTTAATTTGATTTTTCACAACTGGCTTTATCTGCTGCTTTACCTGGTGATTTATCTGCCGCTTTTCCACATTTTTACTGGCTGCTGAAATTGGATTAGCTTTGGCAGAATTTACAGCAGCAGAATTTGAGGATGTACTGCCAGTTGCTGTATTGCCAGCCGCGGTGGATGCAGTTGCGGCAGTATTTGTTTTATATGTTTTGTATGGTTTATATGGTTGTTTATTTTTATTATATTTCAAGTTTTTATCTTTATGAGCTTTTGCTTCTTTTATTGATTTCCCCACGCTTATTTTAGAAGCTTCTTTTTTTGCCTGAACAGCTTTTACAAGATTCTGTTTCTCTGTATTAAGTGCCTGCTGTTTTTGATCCAATAAGTCTTCAGCAGACTTAACTGCCGTTTCATCTCCTGATTTTTTTGCTTTTTCAAGGGCTATTTTAGCTTCAGTATATTGTTTCTTGACATCATTATAAATTGCTCGTTCTTTTTTGACGGCGAGCATGGCATTTATTTTTGCTTTCTGCATTTCTATAACCTTTGCTATTACAGCTTTTGCATTATCTCCAACTTTATTCTGAAGTTTGGTTAATATATCCAAAGATTTTTTTTCTCTGGATATAATTTTATCCTCTATATTTTCCAGATTTTTACGTTTATCTGTATTTTCTGTATTCTGACTGCTGTTTAGTGCATTTTCGATTTTGCTTTCGGCGTTCTTCATACAGCTTTTATAGGCATCAATAGCAGTATTTGCAAGATTTTGACTGTTTTTATCCGCCATAATTTCGCTTTCGCCTAATCTTTCTTCAGCTATATCAGATAATGTGTCTGCTTTTGCACCATCTGAAAAGGACAATATAATTTTTATATTATCTATAGCTTTATCCGCCGGATATAAGATGCTGTCTGGTGTTATACCGGCACAATCTTTCAGGGTTGCTGCTTCGGAAGCAAATGCTGTGTTTACTATAGTAAATGCCATTACTGTGCTTGCTGCCAAAATCATTATTTTTTTCACACTGATCATCCCTTCTAAAATGTATACAACTTAAGTTTTATTTCAATTACATTTGATCGATCACTAGAATATACGGCATTTTATTATATTTTCAGGGGGATTATAGAATAATTTGCATCACCCCTTCAAAGTTCTCTTATATTTCGTATAATATTAATATGAGGTGATTTTATGCAGAATATTGATCACTTGATTTGTGAGGATAAAAATAAATTTATTGATGAAAATAAGAATTTTATATATAAATGTACTTATGCTATTTCGAAAAAACACCTTCAATGGGAAAATGACGATGAACTCAGCATTGCTTTGATTGCGTTTAACAAGGCTTGTGATAACTATACAGAGTGCAGAGGAAATTTTTATGCATATGCAAAAGTTATAATCAGAAATGCATTGATTGACTATTTTAGAAAAAATAAAAATTCACCCTTACTTACTTTTGATAATGATCAGTATGACATGGGAAAATTGGACAATAACAGTGCCATAGACAGTTTTGAATTGGAAAAGGAAAACAAGAACAGGGCAGATGAGATTGCTGAGCTTAATAAAGAGCTTAAAAAATATAAAATCGACTTTAACAGCCTTGTAAATAACAGCCCAAAGCATAAGGATACAAGAAATAATGCTTTAAGACTTGTCTTAAAAATATGCAATAATAGTGAAATCAGCGGCTACATATTGAATAACAGGCGTCTGCCAATTAAGCAGATATGTACATATACCGGATTGAGCAAAAAATTTATTGATAAGTGGAGAAAATATATTATTGCACTGTTTATAATATTCAGAAGTGAAAAATTTCTTTATATAAGATCTTATTTAAATATAAAAGTAGGTGAATGTAATGAGTAAAAGAGAAGGTATAGTGATAAGTGTAAGCGGGAGATATGCTAATCTGCTTACTCCTTATGGTGAATTTGTAAAAGTAGCCTGTAATGGAAAAAAGCCCAATGTTGGTGAAAAATTTGCAGGAAGTGAAGCTGTACATTTTTTTTCTCGTTTTGATGCCAGAAAAATAGTTGCTGCGGCATGCATAATGCTTGCGCTGCTTATAGGAGGAGGAGTTAAAGCTTATTACAGCCCGTCGGCTACAGTACTGGTGAATATAAATCCAGATATTGAATTGAAGGTAAACTTTTTGGATAGAATTATTTCTTATAAAGCATTGAATGATGACGGAAGTAAGGTATTGAGTCAGATTAAAATAGAAAATGCAAACGTAAATGATGGCTTGAAAATGATAATTGATCAATCCAAAAAAGACAAGTTTATTGATAAGGAGTATATGAAGACAAAGACTATTTCTGTTGATATAAATGGTGAAAATATAAATATTTCCAAATTCAAATCAAATATGGAAACTTCTGATTTGAACGTTAAAATTCAGTCCAATGGAAATACAATTTTGAATAAAAGTTTAAACAGAGAGTCAAATAAAAGTTCAAAGGAGAATTCGAACAATAGTTCAAGCAAAAAAGATATAAAAAATGCTGATAATGCGGTAAACAGCAGATATTTAAACAGCAAAAGCAATTATAAAACTTCAAACGGCAGTGTTACCAGGGAGAAGAACAATACTTATGGTGGGGGTAATTCCTCTAAAGTAAATAATTCTGCTCAAAATAGATATTATGAAGGCAAGAGTAAATCAGATTCAAAACAACTTCAGCGTTCAAGCACCAATAGAATTAAAGAAAATCAAAATTCAATCAAAAATGCCGGCAGGAAGAAAAATGAGGAGAGGGGATACCAAAATAGTTCCAATAGAGGCAGCTCACCTGAGAGAAATTCAAGGACAAGGGGAAATAGATAAAAATTGGAGTTAGTCCAATTTTTAAGCCCTTGTCAGAAGTGTAAACAGCAGGGTGTATTTAGCTTCTGATCAATTTTATAGTTTTCTGAATACATATGTCAGTACTGAGGAAGTTAATTTATTCGTGCCGGAGTTTCTGACCACAGGATAAGTTTGTGTGGCTGAATGCTTTTTTATTAGTTTATAACCGCTGTGGAACATATTTTCACAGCATTTGGCAGCTTCCTCCGTTTTAAGATTGATTTCAAACATGGGATCTACCTGAACCCCGTCACTGGTTACTTCAATGATGTCCGTATTCATTGTCAAAATAAAAACACCGCCTTGAGTCAGCCCTTCGCGAATCTGATGCAGCTTGAGCAGAAGTGTATCCCTGCTGCCAAGATGCTCAAGAACAGAAATTGCCAGTATACAGTCATACTTCTCCTTTTCTATTTGGTATGAGTCAACGCTTGACAAAATAGGATTTATTTTTGACGATACCTGATAATACCGGGCATTTGATTTTAAATGCTTTAAAGCAGCAGGCAGCAGATCCACACAGTCAATTCTGCACCTGATTGAGCGGGCAGCTGCAATTGCATTTCTGCCCACCCCGCATCCAAGATCCAGTATCCTTATTTCTCTGTCATATTTTTTGAAATAGGGTAAAATATCCATCACTGTTTTTAAAGGACGGCTCAACCAGGAACCTTTATCATACAGCTCATGGTTTTCATATGTTACCTTATGGGAAAAAGCCTCTTCACTTCTTATCCTGCCTATTCTGTCCATATTACCACACCCCCCGTTTTTATTTCCTTATTTTACTATTTTATTACAGCCTTATCAAGTCAATATGTTATACAACTCATTTTCCAGCATAACTCCAACTGTATCAGCAAATTTTTCCGGAGATTTTATATAAACTAAATTATGGCCGTATATCTTTTTGGCGTCGCAGACATCTTCATTACGTCCTGTAAAAATACCGAGAACTGAAATCCCCTTTTGCAGGCCTTTTCTCACTTCCAAAGCAGTATCCTTTACACCCATTTTATCTGCATAGCTGTATTCGGCATGATTGGTCTGACTTGCAGGAATGCACTGCATGTCATTTTGATTCTTTACTATTTATTCTAAGAATGTTTTCGCTTTTTTGTGATTCTTGGGATATATTTTTTTCTGGAAAGTAGGTAGGTCTATAGTAAAAATAAACTTTTATAATCTCATCCATACGGGATATAATCTGCTTTTTATTCATACGTTCATCAAATTCTAAATCATTTAAAATTTTGATTACCTGACCTGACATGTTGGGTTTTTCGCCCAATGCCCGCTGAAAATGGGCTATCTTGATTCGGTCTATAATATCGAAAGTCAAAGCTGGATTGCATCTATCAAGAAATTTTTTTGAATAATCACGCCGTAGGTTTTCAAGAACTGCTCGTTCATCTTTCTTTGTATTATATAACACATGTTGATTTGCTTCAAGTTAGAGTGGATACGAATGTTAGATTAGACGTGAATAGGAATGTAAAAATACTGATTGGAGAAAAGAAAAATAAAATAACCTGCAGAGCCTAAGATGGAAGTATTCTGCGGAAGAGCAGGAAGAAAGTTTTCCCTTAAACAATTATTTTACAGAAAATGGTATGGGGTCAGTCCCTCTATAAAAGTATTCCGGATTTTCGCAATTTGCTATTATATCTGCAGCTATTGTTGCTGTTGAAATAGCGTAGGTTATATCCCTGGTGAAAGATTTATTCTCTTTGTCATACTTTTTGCGCATGTAATATATAACTGCTGGTATGCTTTTTTCAGGAATATATATATCTGGTATGATTTTAAATCCCTTGAACAGCAGGAGAGCTATAAAAATAAAATGAAGGCGCAGTTCGTATATGAAATGTTGAAAAAGATTTTTATCTTTATATCCTTCTGTGTGATATAAACAGAAATAATCGCAGATGAAATGGCATATCATGCCCAGAGTAACGGAATACTCTTTTACGGACATCCTGGTATTAACCAGCTTGTTGTAGTATTCGCATACTATATCTATACTTTCATCCAGACAATGGCAGTGATTGGATCTGTCCTTTACAAAATCAGGTTTTATGTTGCCATATGAAAAGTTGAATTTATTTAGTTTAATATTAAATTTCTTTGAACAATGATTGAATATGATGTGGGAAATTAGCAAATGGGTGCTGGTTATCATTATAAAACCACCTTTTTGTACATTATTTTTGATTTCTTCATTAGACAATGAAAATCCACTTTCACTTATATATATATACTTAGAAGGTTAAAGCAAGGTTAAAATACAGTTAATTTCAGAATAATTTGGCCTGGTATCAGGTTAATTCGGAGAAATTTAAAATAAAATAAGCCCTTTGATCTTAGTGTAAAATTACTGTAGGGTTATTTGAGATAAGAAATGGAAAAAGAGACTTTCCTCTGATAATATATTAAGTAAGCAAAAACAAAATATACAAAGAAAGAAGGAAAGTCTCTTATGGATAATAT
>NZ_PVXP01000094.1 GCF_002995845.1 Clostridium luticellarii
ATATATTAAAAGAAAAAGTTTTACTTTCAAAAGAGATTATTGACCTCATAATCGATAGTTTTATTAAGGCTTTGCCTTGTTATATCAAGGAAAAGCTATCGCTTTTCTCCTGCGAAAGTTGAGTTACTTATTAAAGCAATAAAAAATAGTAGTTCCCACTCGCAATTGGATACTACTATTTTTATTAAAAATTTTAGTGATACCAGTTGCCTAAGCAACTAGATTGTACACTACAGAATGTTATCAGCATCCTGTTTTTATTCTGCTACTATTCTTTATTTGTATTAAAACACAATTTCATAATTTAAAATCATATTTTTGTAAATTTTTTATCCATATTAACTTCAAGCTAATCCATAAAAGATAATTTCGATTTTTTAGTTTTTATATTTATTTTTTAATTCTACTACCTTTACTATTGACTCTTCACTATAAACTTTAAACTGAATTCCTAATATTAACACTCCTACACTTTTATTTTATCAAAAAATCAGGTTTTATTCTACTCTATTTATTTTACCGCTTCGCAGACCCTGTTTGGGAAGGGGATTGTTATGGAACGTCAAAAGTTGACAGACGACGAAAAGAACAACCCGTTGAAACTCCAATAAAGAAAGGATAGAGGCATCACATTTACAAAAAATAAAGGCTACTACGCCTTTATTTACCATACATTGCTTTCTTTTTCAATACACCTATATCTACTTCGTGGTGCCCTGAAATTGATTTCAAGACATCTATATTATCATTAATACCATCTATATTTTTCTTAATATGTTCTATGTCTCCCTGTATATGTGATATATCATTACTCATTTTATCCATCTTTGCTTTGGATACTTCAGAGCTATGTAGCAATGCCTTTAATATTTGCGTATTCTCATTTACCTGGGATTTAATGGGATCTAACTTTTCGTCTAATTTCTCATTTAATTTTTCATCTAATAAGCTGGCAATTTGATCAAGATCCTTCTTATCCATAAATTCCACTCCTTTACAGCTATAATTATATCATATGCAATTCATAATATAAATATATTATGTAGCAGATCATTTAGTTATCCATATTAAAGTTTTATCTTTTACAGACATAAATACTTTTACCGACCTTCTAAAATATATTAGACATTCACTCATATATCAGATATACTATCAAGTGATTCTTAGGTTCAGGTGGAGTTTGCTTATAAGGAATACTTTACTCCACCTGAACCTTAGCAGAACTTATCCGATGGCTGCCAGTTCTAAAACCTTCCAGTTTACAACATGGCAGGTTAGGAACTGTTACTCCCCTGCATTGGCTCTTCTAAGGTTCTTGAAAAAGATTTTTCTCATAAGCAAAATTATTGCGAACCTAAGAATCACCTTATCCAGGCGCGTAGCAGTGCTTATCTCCCACTTTAAGAAAAGCAGATGTCCCAAATCTTTGATTTGGTGACAGTCGCTTTCACAGAGTGCGCTGGGAGTATTAGCAATGGTAGCATTCGGATAAAAAGTAAATTTTTTAAAGTGATATAATGAATATTAGTACTAATTCGGAGGCATAACAGTGAAAAAAAGAAATATTATATGTTTTATATCTATATTATTGAACATATTTTTCATATTTTCTGGTATATTTACAATTTATAAAAATCACAGAGTTCAGATTTTGCAGAAGGACAATATAAATAAAAATTTCATAAAAAATGCTTACTATCTGGCAAAACAGAGTCAATTTGAGACTTTGAACATAAACAGCGGAGATATTGTATTTTTGGGGGACAGCCTTACAAACAGATCTCAGTGGCAGGAATTATTCAATAATTCCCATATAAAAAACAGAGGTATTGACGGAGACACTACAAGTGGTATTTTAAATAGATTAAACACAATCACTAGGGGTCATCCAAAGAAAATATTTTTGATGATAGGAATCAACGATCTTTTACACAAGCAGGATACAGCATACATATTGAGCAATTATGAAAAGATCTTAAACAAAATAAGGACTGATTCTCCAGATACAATTGTATATACTGAAAGTATCCTGCCAAACAACAACATTAAATCCAACAGAGATGTGAAGTTTTTAAACAATGAACTGCAAAAATTAAGCAGCAGTAAAATTATATATATAGATTTATTTGATAGGTTTGTAAAATATGATAAGCTGCCAGGTGAATATACTTATGATGGAACTCACTTGAACGGCCTGGGATATTCAATATGGAAGCATGAAATAAACAAGTATGTCAACTAATGATCAATTTTCTTTTAAATTTTGCTCAAGTTTATCTGTTCAAAAAACTTGGGGTGAATTATTATTTTAGTGATTTTATTCATAAATTTGGAAGAAAGCAGCATTACAATGAGCAGTGAAAGTAGGATAATGGACACTTCACTTATAAGAGAATTTATATAATCAAAAAAGTTGTATTTAACCAGTGTTTTAATAATGAAGCCGTGAAATCCATATACGGCTATGGTTCTGGAACCTAACTTTGTAAAAAGCAGGTTTTTATCTGGAATTAAAATCAAAACAATAGCAGATATAGTTGCAGCTATAACATATGTAAATATGCGCATTATATATTTAGGGCATAAGCTGTCCAGCTGTGCATAGGGGTAACTGCCGTAGAACCACCTATAATCGATTTTATCATTCAACAGATATATCAGCAGGAAAACAATTAACAATCCTAAAACAGCATATTTTTTCCCTATATATTTTCTTACAGTATCTATATGGCATTCTCTGCAGAAGTAACCCATTAAAAAATATGGGAAAAAGGTTATGGTCCTGGATAAACTCAAATAGTATCCAATACTATTATCGTATCCGCTTAATATGGAAATAACAAGCGTTATTATAATTGAATACTTTATTTTAGAAAAATAAGGCAGTATAAGGCTCCATATCACAAGTGAAAGGAGATACCAGGTAATCCAGTACGGATTGACAAAAGTAATTTTAAAATTTCCCTCTTTAAGCACATAGATATTGAACAGACAATACAGCAATTGAAAAATGATATAATACATAAGAATACCGGTAATTTTTGAAAAAAATTTTTTATCACTGCCCATATTCTTTGAAAAATAGCCTGAAATAAAGACAAACAGAGGCATATGAAAGGAATATATAAAATTATATATTAATTTTATATTGGGATATGAGCCAATCAACGGCTCAATAGTATGCCCCACCACTACCAAGGTGATTAGAAGTAATTTTAAATTGTCAAAATAACAGCTTCTGCATTTTGCTGAATTTGTATTAAGCTCCATATCCATAAATAAACTCCATTCCTACAAACTTTATTTATTTACTATATAGTTCTAATGTTACAATAAGGTGTTATATTAATTAATTAAGTTTAAATATTGTAAAAATTTTTCGTTACAACCTCATGGGTGTGTTAGTTATATTCATTATATTTCAATATTTTAGACCAAGCCTTGTGAAATAATATACAATTATAAAAAAAGCCCTAGCAAAAATAATGGCTGTAATTTCTACAACCATTATTTTAAACTGGTGCTCCCAGCAGAAATCGAATTTGTGATCTATCAATTACAACTTCGTAAATTACATTATTTAAATCATAGGCCGAAAATCAACCAAATTTAATATTTTATATTTGAACTTCGATACTCATATTCAGCTTCCACTGGTTTTGAGCCACTGTGACCAGGTTGTATTGAAATTGTCCTTGTTCTCTTTCGTATACTTGTAAAATTTCTTTATAAATTCAGATCTTTCTCCGGAAAAACTTCCAGGTTTATAGCCGGACTTTAAAAGATTCTTGCCCCCCAGAAGCACCTGTCTTTCCATTATGTCCTCAAGGCTGACATCCTTGGAGTTTTTCATCATGTCATACATGGTCATAAAAGTGGTAGTTCTCCCAATACCGGCTTTGCAGTGGAAATGATACCAGGTGTCCCCGGGCATATTCTTAACTATTTTTATAAAATAATCCACCATTTCATCTGTAGGTCTTTCATTGTCTGTAACCGGTATTCTGATATAATTCATGCCATTTTGCTCTACCAATTCTTTCTCGCTTTGAACTTTAGTTGGAATTATCTCTTTTCCATCAATATCAATTTCTTCATTCAACTCAATATTTTCGAGTTTTTTGCTTTCATCTTTCAAGACTTTTTCTCTGCTCAGCCCCTTGTTGGCTTTATTATCGTCCTCACCCACCCAGCTCACTGCCAAATCATTTATGAAGCCGTGGGATTCCTGTCTCAGATCAACTACAGCTATTGGAACATTACCTATCTGTTCTTTCATTATTTTTATGTTATTTCCGGTAAACTGTGCACTTCCCGAAGCATTTAAGGTGGATAATCCTTTTAGATTTACATCTTTTCTGTCTATAGTATCCGTGGTCTTCCTGAATCTCTTCGGCATTTTGGCCTTTTTCTTCGAATCTATTTTAAGATATGATTCATTATTTGTGGAATTAAAAATTCCTTCAGAATACACCTGAGGCATTCCTGCAATATCTGCAAATGACATAAAAAATACTGTAAAAATAAACGTACTTACCAGCCTGGTAAATTTTTTCCTCATAATATTTCGCCTCTCTTTCATGATTTCATCCATATATATCTTTTCAATTTTATTCAAATAATATTACTGAAATTAATTTCAAAACATGTATATTACATGGAGTTGTGTAAAAAATAAAATATATATTTTATTTTTAGAATTTAGAGGAGGTATTTGAGTGGCTAAAGCAGGTATGAGAAGACCGGATCCAAAACAGCCCCACGGAACTGAAAGCAATAAAAAAAACAAGTTCAAAAAAAACAGTGAGAAACCTGTATCTGAAATCCAGGGTAAAGCAAAGACCGGACACAAAGATGCAGGATTGATATAGAAAGCGGGGCGATAAAAATGCCAAAAGACAGTCAGCCGGACAGCAAAGGCGCCAGAATTAAAAAATGCAGGGGAAATACATCTATTACAGAAGAAGCCAAAAATCACAATAAAAACAGAAAAAAGCATTCTGCAAAATAACCTCTGTCAAATTATCCTTTATTCCAGGTCGAATTTGTCACTTTGGATACGGATCGTACTTCAAAAGCCATCATTATTTTTGATGGCTTTTATTTTTAATCACCTCAAAAAATTTCTCTGCATAAATTGATAGTATAGTCATTTTATACGGAGGTCATGTATGAACATTTTACTGACAAACCTACATTACATCTATATCATCTCTATTTTGGCAATAATTATAGCCATGGCATTGAAACGTGACATATCACTTATATGTATAATTGGGATTTTCATATTGGGCATATTTGCAACAAATTCCATATTCAAATCCATTATGGGAATTTTCAACAGTTTTGTCTATGCCACTAAAGAACTTATGCCCACAATTTTTATAATATCCATAATAACTGCAATGAGCAACGTACTGGTAGTTGTTGGAATAAATAAAGAATTGGTATCTCCCTTTAAAAAAATAATAAAATCCTACTGGGCCTGTTACTGGATCATAGGTATCATCATGATGACCTTATCCTGGTTTTTCTGGCCTTCTCCCGCTGTAGCCCTTATTGGAGCATTATTTTTACCCATAGCTAAAAAAGTAGGCCTGCCGCCTATAGGCGCTGCAGTAGCCATGAACTTGTTCGGTCACGGCATAGCCCTGTCCAGTGATTTCATAATACAGGCAGCTCCAAAACTCACGGCAGATGCCGCAGGTATAAAAGTTTCCAGCGTTGTATCCGCCAGCATACCTTTAACCATAATAATGGGAGCAGTTACTACAATCACAGCTTTTTACATGCTGAGAAGAGACATGAAAAATGGAAATATAGATAGAAATTTTCAGAAAGAAGAACTTGCAGCCGAGGAAGAGAAAACCACCATCGTTATACCAATTTTTCTGAGAAAACTGCTGACCATATTGACAATAGTCATATTTTTATCAGATATAGTAATCATGTATATATACAAGCTTCAGGGTGGAGATGCTACAGCTCTAATAGGCGGAACTGCCATATTTATTTTGAGCCTGATCTCCATCATAGCTTATGGCAAAAGGTGCCTGGAGAAAATCACCACCCATATTGTGGACGGCCTTATATTCGGATTCAAAATATTTGGTATAGTTATTCCCATAGCAGCTTTCTTTTATCTTGGGGACTCAGCTTTCACTGAAATATTCGGAAAGGTACTTCCTGCCTCTTCCCACGGCATAGTCAACGATCTGGGAGTGGCTTTCTCGAATATCGCTCCTGCCAATCCACTCCTGGCATCCGGAACTTTAACTGCAGTAGGTGCCATAACAGGACTGGACGGCTCTGGGTTTTCAGGAATACCGCTGGTAGGATCCATTGCAAAATTATTTTCCACAGCCCTGGGCGGCGGTGTATCCACATTGACAGCCATGGGACAAATAGCAGGAATATGGGTTGGAGGCGGAACCATAATCCCCTGGGCCGTAATACCTGTTGCAGCCATATGTAAAGTGAACCCCTTTGAACTGGCCAAAAGAAACCTAATACCGGTTATAATAGGCCTGCTTGTGACCACCGTATTTGCAGCCTTTCTAATATAGCACACCATATAAAGTAAAAAGCTGTTTTATCTTTGGGAAAACAGCTTTTTACAGTGAATATCATATTTTCAAAGCTTCACGACCATTTTTAGAACACATTTCCATAACTGTATTCTCGTCAAATCCAATGTTTTCAAAGTGTCTTATTTCATCAAAAATACCGGTTCCGTGACCTACGGCGTATGCCCCTGCATCACTTCCAAGTGCAATCTTAACACCCATTTCATATGCTTTTTTTATATTTTCAGCGTGGATATCATATACTTTTTTTATTATAGTCAGCTGATCTTTGAAATTCTCATCCTCTGTATCCAGTATATTTCCAAGGGGCGAAAGGGTCGGCACCCATATTATGCCCTTTTCGGCCATACCATACAGCTCTTTATCTGAAGTCAGAAATCCATGTTCTATAGTATGGACACCAGCCCTTATTGCAATTGATACCCCTTTACATCCATTGGCATGAACCATTACAGGTACTCCATAATCTTCTGCACTTTTTACCATGTACTCCAGCTCTTCATAGGTAAAAGCCACATCCCCCACATCTCCGAACTTATTAAAATTAACTATTCCCGTCAACATTATCTTTAAATGATCCAATTTGTTTTCTTTCAAAACACTAAATTCATTTTTAAAATCCTCCAATCCGTCAACAGGTTTCCCTAAAAACTTACCATAATGATCTTTTTTGCTGACTGCAAATACAGGGGTTTTGTATATTATCCCCTCTTGCTCGGCTACTCTCCGTGCCAGACAGGAAGCACCTATTCCATCACCTCCGTCTCTCAAAGCAAGTACACCTTTACTTTTATATTTTCTCAATATTTTGCCAAGACAGCTGACTTTAAAATCTTCAGTGAAATTTTTCCATTCTTTTTTTGTAAATAAACTGTTGAGAGATATATGAATATGAGAATCAATTATCAATGAAAACACCTACCTTATTGTTTAAAGTGAAAATATTAAATATCAGACAATACTGAAAATTTACTTAATGATATAATACATTCAATGATAGCATTATCATACGGCTGCCACAAGTTAACAACACAGGCAAAAAATACAGAATAAAAATACCATTTGACTTATCTGACTCCAAATGATATAATTTAATACTGCATTGGTTAATATGCCATGCAGATTGATCAAAAACATCTTATAATTCGGGGGCGCAATTGGTTTCGACGGGGATGAGATGTGTTTGAGAAGCGAGTCGAGGGAACCTGTGGACCCGCGTTAAAAAACTATGGGATTAAATTTAAACGCAAACAATAACGAAGATTTAGCTTTAGCAGCCTAGTCTGCTAACCGTCAGCCTGGAATTCCCGCGATTCAGGATCTGGCGCCGATAGCGGGGTACCGAGTCCAGTAAAGCTTTGAACTGGAAACGGAATTTATGAAGCTACTGAATTCAGAAGCCTGTCCTTAGGCGTCTGAAAGAGGGAATGTTAAACTAAGGACTGCACTCGGAGATGCTCAAATGCTTCCATTTTCGGACAGGGGTTCGACTCCCCTCGCCTCCACCATACATATCATCTGGATTTGAATACTTGAAATAATTTATTTAAAAATCCTGTATTGGCATCATCCATTTCTACTTGCCTTTCAGTATAATAAGCATCCTCTATAACTTTTTTAAAACTTTTAATCTCCCTTATTAGATGTTCATTATTAGTTAAAGATGATTGAAAAAATACATCAAAGTCGTTTTTTAATTCAAGTTTTAATTCGTCATTTTTACTGTCAATTTTTTTAGATATAAATTCTGTAACATTATCCCTAAATTGTTTATATAAATCCAGATTGATTTCATTGATCCCATCAAATTTAGAATTTAGGTATTCTATAATTTTATCAAATAAATCCTGTTTAAATTTATCAAGGCTTTTATTTTGGGCCTCAATAATTGATGAGGTAATATTTTCAATATATAATAGATTGGTCTTTTGTATATCGTCATTCAGCTGAATTTTAAACTTGTCAAATTGAATTCGTTGTTCTTCTTTAATTGAATCAATAAGTTCTTCAACAGATAATAAATTACTTCCTGGATGCTGAACTTCATTGTCACCTAAAGGTAATTTACTATAATAATCCTGAATTTCTTTAAGAGACATATCTTTATTTTTTAATTTTATTAAAAATTCTAAGTTATCGATATCATTGTCAGTATAACGCAGTTCTTTATCTACTATTTGAATTTTTAAAAGATCGTCAAATATACTTGTATAATATTTTATGTTATTAATATTTTCATTTAACAAATCAGCAACCTGATCAATAGAATAGTACAGTATTTCACCTCTTTTTTTATTTTGGATTTTATGATCAACTTTTTGTGTATCTATATATTTACTTTTGCTATCCATAATAATCAACCCCCCTTTTTTCTTTTTTCGAACAAATAGAAGGTAAGCTTAAGTAAAAAATATTATTAGTTTAAAAAAATATAAGGTTATTCTGACTTTTTTCGATAATAATATATAAAACACAATGAGGGTGAGTAATTATGGAAAAAGGTAAAATGTTATTAGTTTCATTAGGCCAAGGTGCCGGAAATATTGTAGATGGATTATTGAGCAGAAATTCAAGATACAACGGGTTATTTATAAATAGCAGTTTATTTGATATTAAGCCATTAAAAAATGCAGATATTACAAAAAATGTATATTTGTATCCAGGAACAGATGGTTCGGGAAGAGACAGAACTAAATCTAAAGAAATGATAAAAGATAATGCTAATGCTATAGGGACATTATTGAGCAAATACCCTTTGATAGAAGCAGTTGTAGTATTTACAACCATGGCTGGAGGAACAGGTTCCGGAGCAGTAAAAACCTTCGTACAAATAGTAAAAAAAGTATTACCAAATTCTAAAGTAAATGTAGTAGCTATTTTACCTAGCTTAAAGGAAGATGAACTGGCATTTAAAAATACAATAGAGTGTTGGAACGATATAAATAACATAATGGATTTAATAAATGACGTTAAATTTGTAGATAATAATAAAAGAAATACGTATAAAGAAATTAACAATGAGGTAATTGAAAGTTTAGATTTAGCATATAACATAATAGGTATCCATGCCTATGGTACCATTGATAATAAGGATTCATTCAGAATAAACACGGCAGATGGGTCGGGACTTGTTTTAAAACTGTATGATGGATTAAAGGATGTTAAAACTGCCGTTGATCTGGCAATAAAAAATAGTGTATTTGTTCAGCCAGATATATATGACTGTGATTATTTGGGGATTAATTTGAAAATTGATGGATACGATCCATATGAAGTCACCAAATTATTTGAAGTTTATAGAAGTACCTATATAACATATAACAATAAAAATAATATAGTAGTTCTTGGAGGATGTGAAACTCCCACGGAATCAATAAATTTAATAAAGATGGCCTTAGAGGATAAAAACAAGAGAAAATTATCAAGAAATAAAAAAAGAAGTGTTATTATTGATTTAGATACAGATAATAAGGAAAAAGAAGAACTAGACGTGCTCAATAACAATGAACTCAATAATTTGCTGGAAGATAATTATAGAGGGCGTCCACAGATTTGTGTAAAATAGAATAGACGGGATAAAATTTAATTGGAAATTACTATAGGAATATGAGCCTGTAGTAATTTTTATTTTTTAGGGAATAACTAATAATAGCGTGTTATAAC
>NZ_PVXP01000095.1 GCF_002995845.1 Clostridium luticellarii
TACATCCATATAAAACCTTCCTTTTTAAAGTTTTTAAAGCTAACTTGAAAAACTTTAAAACTTATTTTAGAAGATTATCTCACATTTTTTGAACACTTTCCATCCACTTTCTTGTTTGACGCTTACGTCCAAAATTACAATATTCAGGAAAATCTTTAGAAGAATTTCAAAAAACCAATCTCATGCTGCTAATTAACTGCAGACGTAAAAATCGTCGACCTCCGGTAATTTTTACTCTATTCAGGGTCGACGACATAAAATTTAATACAGTCCTAAAACATTTTTTAACTAATCTCTTATATCGAGGTTCAGCATTCTGCACTTTAAAATCAAAATCCTCGGGTGCAGGATTTAAATACATCTCATGTTAAGGTTCAGCTTACGTTAGATTTAATGGAGATAAACATCAGTTTAAATTTAAATACATCTCATGTTAAGGTTCAGCAGCAAAGACCTTTCGAAGTTATGCAGTTTACAGGCTATTTAAATACATCTCATGTTAAGGTTCAGCTGCGGTAATGGAACTTATAAGACCTCACTATATCTTATTTAAATACATCTCATGTTAAGGTTCAGCCGTATGATCAATTGTGCTCCGCCTTTGGCACTATCTATTTAAATACATCTCATGTTAAGGTTCAGCATAAACCAGGTACCTTTCTGACTATTTTCTATTGTAATTTAAATACATCTCATGTTAAGGTTCAGCAAACTTATTTATGCAAACATTAAAAAATTTAAATGAATTTAAATACATCTCATGTTAAGGTTCAGCTGTAATCTTCCCCATTCTGTACATTTCTTCAAATTTATTTAAATACATCTCATGTTAAGGTTCAGCATAGGCGGAAAAGCATTAAAGTTTGTCAGTCCAGGAAATTTAAATACATCTCATGTTAAGGTTCAGCTAAAGACATATTAGAAAGATGTTTGGAGTTTAAAGAATTTAAATACATCTCATGTTAAGGTTCAGCTAAATAAAGGAAAACAAACAGTCATATATAAAGACTAATTTAAATACATCTCATGTTAAGGTTCAGCGTATGCTAGCGCATGGGGAAATAGCTATATTTCAGATTTAAATACATCTCATGTTAAGGTTCAGCTAGGAAAACTATCTTAATCAAGTTCTTTCAATGGACATTTAAATACATCTCATGTTAAGGTTCAGCTACCTCTTTTGTGGGCTATAGTTGCACATGTACGCCATTTAAATACATCTCATGTTAAGGTTCAGCATTAAGCAAGGAACAGCCTTAAGTATTAGATAGAGGATTTAAATACATCTCATGTTAAGGTTCAGCGTAAAGCATGGTGGTAAAACTTATTTGAAATTAATATTTAAATACATCTCATGTTAAGGTTCAGCGCTGAATTAATGGAAAGTATCGGATTTAGTGCTTTATTTAAATACATCTCATGTTAAGGTTCAGCTAACCCATGCCACCCTGCCCGTTTCCCTATCGAGCTATTTAAATACATCTCATGTTAAGGTTCAGCTATGTTTAACAGAATATTCAAATAAATTTAAAGGGGATTTAAATACATCTCATGTTAAGGTTCAGCAACTGGGAGACTTCACAGCTAAATACCATGTAGTCAAATTTAAATACATCTCATGTTAAGGTTCAGCCCTATTCATTATTGTATTAGTTATAGTATAAATAGCTATTTAAATACATCTCATGTTAAGGTTCAGCTCTCTGATCCTTTCAGCTATAGTCTCACGTTCCAATATTTAAATACATCTCATGTTAAGGTTCAGCTAATGTAAAATAGCCATTCTCTATTTTTATTATATGCCTTAAAACCGCATAAATAAAGCATTTTCTTAAAAGTTTTCCAGTCATTTTTATTTTTTTAAAAGAAAATAAAAAAAGTGCCTCAATCCATTTCAATTCAACACATTGAAACACTTTTAAAATTCAACTTGGTTGGAAAAATCAGAGTATCAGATTTTCGGTATTATTTACATTTACTCCTAAAGTTTCTTCATCAAAACAGCTGTCATTTATAAGTTTTATTATTGTTACAAAATCTGTTCCCTCCACGATTTTGTTCAATTCACTTTTCAATTTTATCAATTTCGAAGGAGTTATAGCTCCCCTGAAAACAGAATTTTGATGGTGATGAAAATATTTCTTACATATTTTAAATATCTTGTTCACCCTTTTTTCATTTACATCATAAAATACAAAGGCGTAATTGAAATTAAAATTTTTCGCCATAAAGCACTGCCCCCCAATTCTTACATCATATGCTTTAAGCTGAAAGGTCTAAAATTCTCGCCTTCCACCAAATATTTTATAAGCTTGTATCCATCCAATCTTATAGCTGTCTTGTAGCTTATCTTTCTCTTGAGTTTTTTATGATCAAAAACACTTTCAAATCTCTGTTCAATAGCTTGTACAAACATTTTCTTTCCTTCTTCATTTAAAAGACAGTAATTGTACTTTTTATCAAAATGCCTGCCCACCTGAATCTGTTTCGTATTTACAAGTTCAAAAATTGTCCTGTAAACTATAGCAGGTTTGAAAACTTCAGACAAATCAAGGCTTAAGGAAAATCTACCTTCGGAAGGCTCATGCAGATAGCTTATGGTCTGATTCAAATGGGTATTGTAAATCTGAGATACGGTCTTTGAATATAAGATGGAATTTCCAAAGGATATAAGCGCATTTATAGGGTTGTCCGGCGGCCTTTTCACTCTTTTATTGAGTATAAAATCCTCAGGAAGAATATATTTGAAATTCTCATAAAATCTCTGCCATATTTCACCTTCAATTCTCAATATCTGTTTTATGCCGAGATTATCATCTTCCATATATTCGGGAACCCTTTCTCTTATCCATTCAACGGTATCATACACTTCCTTTTTATCATGTCTGTAGTAATGATAAAGCACTTCACATATATTGTCAGCTATTCCCTGGACAAAAGTTTTTGCTATTTTGTTTCTGTTATTTAAAAATGCTTCTACTTGTTTTATGGTAACTTTGCCGCTTACCAGGGTTTCTTTAGGATAAAAGCTGCCACTGTAGTATCCATAATAATTGAAAAAGTGAATTACTATCCCTGCCTTTGCAGCAAAATCAAGGAACTTGCTGTTTACCGTGATTTCATTCATGCAGTATATTTCCCTTGTGGATTCTATAGGCAAATAAAAATTTCCCTTTTCATTGTGAAATAAAACAGAATTATCTTTTCTCTTGAGTTCACCCATACTCATCAAATACTTAGTGCCGTTGGCCATGAAATTTCACCCTCCTACAATCTATTCTAAATATAACAGTATTCATAATAGGCACACTTCCTGCATCCTTTTACTTTTTTAACTTTAGGAGGCATGTCCTCTTCAAACAATTTTTCCATATTTGAACTCAGCTCTTTTAGCTTCATTTCATTTTCCTCTGTAAGACTTACATATATTATCTTTTTATCCTGCTTATTTTTTTCCTGAAATTCAATTTTTCCCTCTCTATTAATTCCCTTGCTTTTCAACAAGCTGAGATAGAACAACACCTGCCACTTCACCGCTTCTATATCTGCATCAGATTTTTTTATCTCTACCAGATAATCTTTTGTGATTTTATCTATTTTCACATTGTCTATGGATATTTCTGCATTCTTTTTTCCTTCGGATTTTAATTCATGAATTATCTTTCCTATGTGAACATCCTCACTATTGTCCTCCATGTTGATCCTGCTTCCATGAAGCCAGCACTGCCTCTTGCAGTGAAAATAATAATTTATGAGCGTACCGTTTATTTTCATGCTGAATCACCCCGTAATTATATAAACAAATTTTAATCATCCCCAACAAACAAATCTAATTTACCATTTAGTGGAATTTTAACTCCAACATCATAGTCATATGAAAAATTAAGAATACGATAATAAGTTTTTTCAAATTCTGGGTCAATTAAATGTCCCAGTCCCAGTTTTGGATCAGCAAAATAAGCCGGCAGTGAAACTGTGTAATCATACTTAAGATTGCCCTCATCGTAATCTTTCTGTAAAATAAAATCTTCCTTAGGAAATTCAATATCTCTTATATCATAAACATCCTGACTCTGCTCTATGCCATGGAGCTTTTCTATAACTTTATCAATCATATTATATCCATCTCTAAACTTACTTTGAATCTCATCTTCAATTTTTTTATCACTGTATAATTTATCATACACAATATTCAGCCATTCATTATATTTTGCCAATGTAAACAGACCTTCTTCTATAGTTTCATATGTTAATTCAAGTACTTTATAATAATAGGGTTTTTCATTTATATTTTTGAATATAAATATTTCACCCAATTTATCAGGATTCTTTCTTCTATTCACCCTGCCAAACCTTTGAATCAAAGAATCTATAGGTGCATTATCTGTATACATAACATCAAAATCTATATCAAGAGATATTTCAACAACCTGAGTAGCTACTAAAATAAAATGCTCCTTATTGTCCAATTTATTACATATTTGACTTTCCTTCGTTACTCTATCCATTTTTTTAAATTGAGAATTATATAAAACTATATTTCCTATTTTCTTTTTTAGGCTCAAAAATGTTTCTATTGAATCTCTTATATTATTTCTTACTATTAAAATATTTTTCCCTTTATTATATTTATCAATAATATCATTTAAATTATTATCCAAGGAATCATCTATTTTGTGTATATAATTTGCTTTTTGAGAAAATAGTTTTGAATCAGTAACAACTGGCATTTTATCTATACCTATTAATTTTTTTGTTTTATCAGGTATGGACGCACTCATAATACAGACGGGTACTTTGTAATACTGACAAATTTCTAAAAATCTTTTTATAAATCCCATCATTTTAAAGTCATAAGAATGAACTTCATCTATTATCACTACTGATTTCATAAAATTCAACATAGCAATATTATATCTGCCTGTATTCAGAAAATATTTAAACAAACTATCTATTGTGGACACTGTAAAATTCTTATTAAACGTTTTGCTGAATAAAATATTACTTTCACATTCATCGTCAATTTCTCCATGCTCTTCTTCATATTGCTTTTCTAGAAACATTTTAGATGCTCCATGCACAAGGCCGGTATTATCATTAGAAAACACCTCTGCAGCTCTTTCATAAAGCTTATTCGAAGTAGTTTGAGTGGGCAATGTATATATAATCTTGCCATTTCTGCCTTTTAAATTCTTTATACCCCATAAAAATGAACCTTCAGTTTTCCCTTCTCCTGTCGGAATTTCAACTAGTACACTTCCTTTAAAATTTGAAAGTTCATCTTGAAAATTTTTAGGCCTGAATTCTGGAATGTCTATTGATTTTGCCAATCTTTTACATAGCTCACTTTTATCTATTAAATTATCGAATTCTATTTTGGGCATAGTTTCATTGAATTTGGCAGAAGCTATCCAATCCGCCAGGTTCAATATGCCTAAAACATAGGAATATACCAATCTCAATTTTTTATAATTTATTTCCCCTACATCTTCTTCCGTTCCTTCTACACACCTATATATACATCTAATCCTACTTCCCATTTTCTTTAGAGGAATTTCTTCATATTCAAAAGTATAGCTGCACTTTCTGTTCATATATTTTTCATAAGCATTTTTATATCCATAAAAAAATTCTTTCGCACAATCAAGAAACTCAAATTTAAGTTCCTTACTATTGCCTGCACTTTTAAATTTACTGTTCTGATTAAAAATACTATGGTGTGTCATTACACAAAGCATAAGTAAATTTATGCCATACAAATTAAAACTTTTTATCTTAGCCATTAAATCAGCTGAATAAAATGAATGGTAACTTTTAGTCTCATGTTCTATAGTTTCCTTAAACTGATAGGTAGCTTTACCTACATCATGAAAATATGCACAAAAGAAGATCAGATCTTCAATTTTATTTTTTTCCCATCCAATTTCGCAGCAAACTTTTCCCAGTTCATTGTTATTTATTAGTTTTAGTGCTTCTTTTATAACAGCAGAAGTATGCTCATTTAAATTCTGTGTAGCACCATCTTTTCTCTTTTTAGCCACAACAAAATCAACCATTATACATCAAATCCAATCAATAAAAAATTAATTTGTTATTTTCACATATATAGCTTTTAACACCTTTTATTTCAACATAACAGTTCAAAAATTCTATCTGTTTACATAAATCTGTGCCAGTTCTCTCGGATCTTTTACTCTTATTTTCTTTAATTTCATACTTTAAAGGAACTACATTAGCTGTTGGTATCTCCATCATATTTGAAAAATCATCTACTTTAGCCTGGTATTCATACCCTCTGTCCATAAAAACAGAATTAACAATTTCAGTACTGTTTTCATCAAAATCCAAATCATAGGCCACATCATATATTTTCACAATTTCATCATCAAGACCAAGAGATGGAATTGATTTAGGATACAACAGAGAATCATATATTTCTTCACTCAATTCTTTATCATCAGTCATAAAATATATGGTATATTTGGCATTAAAAAGCCTATCTCTTCTTATAATGCTCCTGCCATGATTCTTATTGCCAAAAGTTTTATATGTCCAAAGATCCTTTGCCTTCCCCTTTATAGAATCTATCACAACAGAAACCTTTATCTTATTCTGATTTAAAATATTATAAAAAAAATTTTCCGATTTTCCCATTATATTGGTTATCATTCCAATTACAGTAGTTTTAGGTGGTGCAAGAAAAGTTTTGTGGTAAGTTCTAAAGAAGGGTATTCTAAACGAATTAAATACTCCTTCTACTTTAAATCTTACAATATGCATTTTATTCAGCTCCTGTTTTTAAGAAATTGAATGCTTCTGTTATACTCCCTATTTCTA
This sequence comes from Clostridium luticellarii, assembly GCF_002995845.1. Taxonomy (GTDB): domain Bacteria; phylum Bacillota; class Clostridia; order Clostridiales; family Clostridiaceae; genus Clostridium_B; species Clostridium_B luticellarii. Next base: position 6,838 of record NZ_PVXP01000095.1, read on the forward strand.
TATTTTCTTCTTCAACATATTTTTTAATTTCATCTTCATTTTTAAAAATATTTTTTGAAATTCCCATTCTCACCCCATCTAAAACAGCTTTATTATCTATTATTTCTTCAACAATACTTTTAATGTCCAATTCATTTTTATCATTTATATGTATACTATTCAACAGAAATGGGTTACCCGTTTTCTGCTTTGTCAAAACTGCAAATTTAGGTGAAATATCCTCTAAATTTCTTGCCTGCTTAGCACCTCCGTTAAAAAATCTTACAGCATCTATAAGTTTATTTATTCTAATATTCTTTTCTTCCTCAGTAAGCATGGGAGTTACCTCATAAGTATATTCATTTATATCATTGCCCACCCTATCTACGTCAATAATTATATTTCCACGCATATAATTTAGGGTATCTATTTCTATTTGAACAATATTTCCTTTTTTCGCACTTCCTTCTTCAACTAATTGTTTCCTTGTCAAATAATCATATTCTCCTTTATATGGATGAATTGACATCATAGGTGAAACTTTAACCGGGGACCATCTTCTCCCACTATTGGGAAACATATAACCAAACAAATCCAAGTCACAAAAGTTCTCGTACATCAATTTTTTATTTTTAAATTTTTTACCTTCAATTATTTTATCCTTCAGTTCAAGGAAATTTGGCTCACCATTTTCATCAACTGCAGATATTCTCTCACCTAACTGCATAAGAGTATCTTTTAAATATCTTCTCTGTGCCTGACCTGATATATAGGCATATTCCTTTCCTTCGTTATCAGTAATTTTCTTAATGGGAGTTATATTTCCTCCCATACTCTCGCTGCCATTTAATGATGCCAAATTAACTTTTGAAATATATGAAATATTATAAAACATTCTATTTTCCTCCCTTTGATTTTTGTAATTCTTTAGCACTATTTATAGATTTATATTTACTGATAGCATATATAGCTATGTAATCTCTTATTACCTCCCAATCTCCATTTTCTACTTCATCACTTTCCAGCAAATCAAATAATTCTTCTAAATTATTATTAATTTGTTTAGTGTATTTACCAACTTCTTCATTTCTCAAAATAACAAACTCCAGATCCTTAAAATAAGAAATCATCTGATTTTTATTTTTAATATTCCTAAGCCTAAATAATAGATTTTTACCATCTTTATTAACACTATTTAAATTAGAAGCATAAATTCCTATGCCATCACCAATTCTTTTTGATATCTCATGTAATTTCATAACGTGTTCACCTCTTCCTATCTCTTTCAAATATATACTTTCAAAGCAATATAGTGCTGAACCTAAACCTCTTTTATTATTAATAAATGTTTTAAAAGAAACATCATAATAAACTTTTCTTAAATCGGCAAATTTTAAAATATTTCTGGAAAATCTTTCGATATTCAAATTTATCTTTTCCTCAGTATTTTTAGATAAATTTATTGAAGTAATAAGATCAGAAAGGTACTTGAATAATGTAGTTTCCAAATACTTTTCATCCATAAGACTATTTAGAAATCTAATCATCCTATAAGATCGGCAGTACTCATCAAGACTTGATTTCATATCTCCATCTTGTGTATACGATACAAAACTAGCTTTTTTCAAATTATTGAATATCTCTTTTTTCCGTCTCGTAACTTCATCTTCATCCAAATCTTTATAATCTTCATCAAGATGATATATACATGATGTAATATACATTAAAAATTTCAACTGAAACTCAGCAATACTGCTTGATATATAAAAATTCGTATTATCTATATCATCATAAGAAAGCTGCTTAATAAAGTTCACATTAGTTAAAAGTTCCTTTATATTTTTCTTCTTATCTGATATTCTAATTTTATCCTCATTTATGGGTATCTTTGTCTTTAAATCCTGAAGTGCCAACAAATCCGTTGAATTGTAATAGATAAAATAATTAAAATTGTAATATCTCTTTACCCTCACACCAAACCAGTAAACAAGTGCATCCCATTTATCTATGGTTTTATCCTTTTTCGAAAGCATATCTTTGAAGCAATATCCGCCGTCCTCAAATTGATGTATCTTTGAATCAAATTTAAGCCTGTCACCTTTTACACAATAATCAATATAGCTTTGGACAGTTTCATCTTGTGTCATAAATACTGGAATAGTGCACTTGTTCTCCTTTTTAAAGCTATTTCCACTTTTAAAAAATTTGGTATGAGATTTAACTGTTGATTCACTAAATCCATTTTTTTCTGCAAATTCAATATATTCATCAAAAAACTTTTCCGTTCTTATTCCTATTTCACTTGGAGTTATATACTTGTATAAATATTTAACATCATTAGGAGATGTCTTTGCTTTAATATCGTATTTTTTTTCATACATAAAACGTTTATCATCTTTATTCCAATAAAGTCTGTCATTTTTAGTTTTAAATACTATTTTATTTTTATCTATAAATTTTTTAAATATATCATTGAAATATTTTTGTTCTTGATTTTCAGGAATTCCAATTATTAAACTATTTCGATACAATTTACAATTTAAATCTTTAAAATATTTATCTAAAAACATTTTTAAATTAATCAATCCATTATTGCAAAAGACATCTCTTTTAACAAATTTTTTAGTATTCAAATTTTATATTCACCTCCAATCCGCTTCACAATATCCAGCTCCCAGTATTGAATTTTTCTCCGCTAATCCTGCTCCTAACGTTACAAACGCCAATTTTTGAGACTTTTCATCTTCATTTACTTTAATTAAATATTTATTTCCCAACAAGTGTATGCCCTTATACTTATAAGACATTGGTTTTCTATTTAATATCTTTAATTTTTCAATAAAATAATCCTCTGTTTCTCCAATATCCATATTAAAAAATCTTTTATACTTCTTTGCGGCATTTTCATGAATACGCCTAACTAACAAAAGTAAATCATCTTTCTTAATCCAGGGTTTATTATCTTCAGTTGTTACTATTGCCGGATTTATAGTTCTAATAAACTTAATTTTCCTTTGTTTCACTGTTTTTATATTCAAAGTAATGACTTTAATAGTATCACTTTCATAATCCTTTAGACATTTATTTATATGATTTAAAAATTTTTCATCAAAAGTTCTCAATTCAAATATATATAACCTCCCCTCTTTATATATTCCATCTTTTTCTACAGGAGTAAAATTTCCAAATACATATTTATAGTTTTTTTCCTTATGGTATTTCATCAAATATTCACTTTTTAACATAGCAGAACTTATATTTTTGCCTATAATTTCACTGCTGTCTGTAAATTTCATATTTTTCTTCAAAAGTACTATTACCTTTATATCATAATATTCCAAGATCATCCCTCTTTTTCAGTAAGTTAAATGTCTTTATTTTCTAAATATAGCAATATATTATTA
>NZ_PVXP01000096.1 GCF_002995845.1 Clostridium luticellarii
ATTCATAATTATTAATATTATTATCAAAACAACTAGTCCAATTACAATATACAGCTGAAATTCATTTATTAAATTAATGATATTCTGCATGTTCTTCTCCTTTCGCATTGTAAAAATGTTTCATGTGAAACATCAAGTATTTATTAAATTTTTAATATATCCAGTATTCTCTGAAGATCTTCTTGAGAATAATATTCTATTTCTATTTTCCCTTTATTTTTTTTATTCATAAGAAGCACCTTAGTTCCCAATAAATTTTCCAATCTTTCTTTTATATCAAGATAGTATATATTTTCCTCTTTTATTACTTTTACTTTATCTTTTTTATCCGAATGTAAATTTCTAATAATTTTCTCCACATCTCTTACTGTCAAATTTCTATTTATTATATCTAAAGATAATTTATGCTGTAATTCTCCATTTTCTACACCCAGAAGTGCTCTTCCATGCCCTTCGGTAATAACTCCATCCATAATATATTTTTGAACTCTGCTATCTAAATTCAAAAGTCTCATACAATTTGAAATTGATGTTCTGGACTTACCTATTTTAGCACTTAATTCCTCCTGAGTTAAATTAAAATCATTAATTAATTTTCTGTAAGCCAGGGCTTCTTCTATAGGATTCAAGTCTTGTCTTTGTATATTTTCTATAAGAGAAATCTCCAAGACCTCTCCGTCAGATAAATTCATTATGATTGCAGGTATTTTTTTTACACCAATAAGCTTAGCTGCCCTCCATCTTCTTTCACCTGCCACTATATTATACATGTTATCCCCAAGTTTATTGAGTATAAGAGGCTGTATTATACCATGTTCTTTTATTGATTGTGAAAGTTGTACTATTTTGTCTTTGTCAAAAGTTTTTCTAGGTTGATCCCTATTAGCTTGTATAAAATCAATATCTATATAATTTACACCATTTTCATCTTTTTCACTAAGTTCTAGAGCACTATCAGGTATCAAGGCCTTAAGCCCCTTACCTAATCCATATTTTTTACTCAAATTTTATTCACTCCTTCTGCCTATGTAAAAACTCTTTAGTCAACATTTCATAGGCTTCTGCACCTTTGCATTTATCATCATAAAGAACTATGGGAAGTCCGAAACTTGGAGCTTCCGCCAATCTTATATTTCTAGGGATAGCAGTTTCATATACTTTGTCTTTAAAAAACTTTTTTACTTCAAGGCTGACCTGAGTAGATAAATTAGTTCTCATATTACACATACTCATAATCACTCCCTCAACCTCCAAATGATTATTTAATGATTTCCTAACTAACTGTATAGTATTTATTAGTTGTCCAACTCCCTCCAATGCATAAAACTCACATTGAATAGGAATAATAACACTATGAGATGCTGTAAGTGCATTTATAGTTAATAAACCTAAAGATGGTGGACAATCTATAAATATGAAATCATATTTTTGTGTTAAATCTTTTAATTTGCTATTTAATACATTTTCTCTATTTTTTTTATCTATTAATTCCACCTCTGCCCCAGCTAATTCCATGGTAGAAGGAATTATAAAAAAATTGTCTATAAGTTCACACTTTCTCACAACTTGGTCTATATCAATTTCTGAAGTCAATAAATCATACATGGAATTCTCTATATTTCTTTTATCAATTCCCAATCCACTAGTAGTATTGCCTTGGGGATCAATATCTATATCCAATACCCTATAACCTTGCATAGCCAAATATGCACTTAAATTAATACATGTAGTAGTTTTCCCAACTCCACCTTTTTGGTTAAATACTGATATCACCTTCACGTTACTCACCTCCCAAATTTGCAACCCGCTTTATTTTTAATTATATATTTTTATTTGAAATAATAAAAGAGTTTTCATATAAATTTAATTTTAAATACCATAAAAAAGCCATATGCTAATTTAATTTCAGCATACGACTTGATAATTTCAATTATTAAATTAAATTATAATTACTAAATGTTTCATGTGAAACATTTTATTTTTTAGGAATAGTGATTATTATCTGTATTTCATTATCAAGATCCTGAGAAGCATAATTTGCATTTAAACCATACTTATCAAATATCTGCTTAACTGTATTTATGTAAACTTTAGGAGAAAATATTCCTTTTATCTTTTTAGTTTTACTTTTTTTAATTTTATTACTTACAATTTTATCTAATTCCCTATTAATAAGTTCTTCTGTCTTTTTTACATTCAAATTTCTTTTAACTATATCTTTTAATACTTTCTTCTGAAGCTCTACCGTGGGAAGTTTTAATAATGCTCTTGCATGTCTTTCAGTTAATCCATTATCCAATAATATAACTTTTACTTCCTTGTCCAACTTAAGCAGCCTGAGTTTATTGGCAATAGTAGATTGTTTCTTCCCTATAACCTCAGCCAATTTTTCTTGGGTATATGAATGATCTTTTATTAAATTATAATATGCTTCTGCTTCTTCTAAGAAATTAAGATCTTCTCTCTGTAAATTTTCCAAAAGTGCTATTGCCGCAGATTCCTTATCACTTATATCTACTATTATTACAGGCACTTCAGTTAGTCCTGCTTTTTTTGCCGCTCTAAGTCTTCTCTCTCCAGCCACCAATTCATATTTATTTTCGCCTAATTTCCTCACCGATAAAGGTTGAACTATTCCATATACATTTATAGATTGAGCTAATCCTTCCAAACTTTCTTCATCAAAATATTTTCTTGGCTGATATACATTAGGCAAAATTGAATCTACAGGTATATAATTAACATTTTTTTGCATATTAAACCATCCCTCTTATGTTTCCTATTATTAACATTTCTTTATTCTTTTATAAAATCCTGCTAGTTTATATAAATTTCGTATGACAAATTACTACATTTATTTCAATGGTTTTTTAGCAACTATTCCTGGCTTTCTTGGATAAGTTTTAGAAGTCCTTCTAATTTTTTTTATTATGACTAAATTATGATCGAGATTATCATTTTCTACTTTTACTATATCCTCTACTTTGCCACCCAAAATATTGATTGCATTTTTACTTTCCTTTATTTCATCTTCTACTGCAGGACCCTTCATCGCTATAAAGTAACCTCCTGTTTTTACATATGGAATACAAAATTCACTTAAAACTGTTAAATTTGCCACCGCTCTCGATACAGCCGCATCAAATTTCTCTCTGTATTCTACCTTTTTAGAAAAATCCTCTGCTCTACCATGTATACAGCTTATGCCTTCCAATTTGAGATCTAGTATGACTTGATTTAAAAAATTTATCCTTTTATTCAAAGAATCCAGAAGTGTAATTTTCTTGCTCTCATCAATTATCTTGATAGGAATTCCTGGAAATCCAGCTCCTGTTCCTATGTCAATAATATTCGAGACATTCTTCATAGGTGAAAATTTAAATATTTCTATACAATCTACAAAATGTTTTTTTATTATATCTTCATCCTCAACTATTGCAGTAAGATTTATTTTATTATTCCATAACTTAAGTATTTCTTTATATTTCATAAACTTGTAATACTTTTCTTTATTAAAACTTACTCCTAAATTACTGCAGACTGTATTCATAACCTGAAAATATTTCATAACATTTCTCCAAACTATTATTATTTTAACAACTATAGAACTTGTTCTCTATTTTTCTTTTCCATATAAATAAGCAGGACAGAGATATCTGCTGGTGAAACTCCTGAAATTCTAGAAGCCTGACCAATATTCATGGGTTTTACTTTATTTAATTTTTGTATAGCCTCTATTCTCAAACCTTTAATATCATTATAATCTATACATTCAGGTATGAATTTATTTTCAAATTTTTTAAACTGAGAAACCTGTTCAAGTTGCTTATTTATATACCCCTCATATTTTGAAATTATATTTACTTCTTCCTGAATATCCTCATCTAGTTCAGGTCTATTTACATCCAAAGGTTTTACATTAAAATAATCGAGCTCTGGTCTTTTAATCAATTCGTACAAACTAACACTTTTTTTCAATTCAGACGAATTAACTGAATTCAAGAAATCGATCACTTCTTTTTTAGGTGTTATTTGTATACCCTTTATTCTATTTAACTCCTCTTCTATATTGTATTTTCTTTTTAAATATTTTTCATACCTCTCTTCACTGACCAATCCTATTTTATGACCAATTTCAGTAAGTCTCAAATCTGCATTATCCTGCCTAAGTATAAGCCTGTATTCAGAACGGGATGTCATCATTCTATATGGTTCCTCGGTACCCTTTGTAACTAAATCATCTATCAAGACTCCTATGTAACCATCAGATCTTTTTAAAATAAGAGACGGTTTTTCCATTGCCTTAAGGGCGGCATTAATGCCTGCAATTATTCCCTGTGATGCTGCTTCTTCATATCCAGAACTTCCATTTAACTGACCTGCCCCAAATAGACCTTCTATATTTTTAAATTCTAACGAAAGCTTTAATTGAAGAGGATTTATGCAATCATATTCAATAGCGTACCCAGTTCTTAAAAATTCCACATTTTCAAGTCCAACTATAGTTCTATACATAGCAATCTGCACATCTTCAGGCATAGAAGTGGATGCACCATCTACATAAAGTTCATCAGTATTTTCTCCCTCAGGCTCTATAAATATTTGATGTTGCTCTTTATCTGGAAATCTAACTACTTTATCTTCAATAGATGGACAATACCTTGGACCTACCGATTTGATGGAGCCATTATAAAGTGGTGATCTATCTATGTTATTTCTTATAACCTTCAACGTATTTTTTGTAGTATAAGTTAAATAACAGGGCACTTGCTCCCTATCTAAGTTTTCACTCATAAAAGAAAATGGAATTATCTTTTTATCACCAGGCTGCTTTATCATTTTTGAAAAATCTACGCTTCTCTTATTTACTCTGGCAGGTGTACCTGTTTTGAACCTTCTAAGCTCTATCCCTAAATTAAGTAAACTTTGTGAAAGATCATTAGCTGGCATAAATCCATTGGGGCCTGAACTATAACTCACATCTCCTATAATTACTTTCCCCTTTAAATAAGTTCCTGTAGCCAAAACTACTGCCTTCGCTTCAAAAAATGCTCCATTTTTTGTGAGGACTCCGTGAATTCTCCTATTTTTGTCAACTCTTATTTCTACTACTTCTATCTGCCTCAAATATAAATTGGGCTGACTTTCAATTACCCTTTTCATTCTTCCAGAATAATTTCTCTTATCAGCCTGAGCCCTAAGTGAATGTACTGCAGGTCCTTTTGAAGTATTAAGCATCCTTGACTGTATAAATGTTTTATCGATATTTATTCCCATTTCTCCACCTAATGCATCTATTTCCCTTACCAAATGTCCCTTAGCTGTCCCTCCTACATTAGGATTACATGGCATAAAGCCTATGCTATCTAAATTCATGGTACACATTAAAGTTTTGCATCCCATCCTAGCTGAAGCAAGACCTGCCTCACATCCAGCATGTCCGCCTCCCACAACTATTACATCATATTTACCTGAAAAGTACTCCAATCCAAACTACCTACTTTCCTAAACAAAATTGTGAAAATATCTTGTCAATTATATTCTCTTCTAAAGTATCACCAGTTATTTTACCAAGCTCAGCCCAAGCATTTCTCATATCAATAGAAGCTAAATCTATTGCTGAAGTATTTTTTAAAGCCTTTAAGGCTTCAATACAACTTTTCTTAGCTAATATAAGACCTTCTTTATGTCTCATATTGGTTATAAATATATCTTTAGATTTAATCTCACCCTTAAAAAATAAATCTTTGATGCAGGTTTTAACCTTATCTAAGCCCAAGCCATGTTTAATAGATGTCTTTATTATAAATTTTGAATTCACCATACAGGCATCATCTAAATCTATTTTATCACCTAGATCGGTTTTATTTAATAATATTATATATTTTTTCTTATTAATATAATTTATAATTTCTCTATCCTCTTCATCCAATTTTTTGCTTGAATCCAACATAAATATAATCAAATCCGAATTGTCTATTCTTTCCTTTGATCTTTCAACTCCAATTTTTTCTACCAAATCATCAGTTTTTCTAATTCCAGCTGTATCAATTATTTTTACAGGTATACCATCTATATTCATATATTCCTCTATAACATCTCTGGTAGTACCTGGTACATCAGTAACTATAGCCCTGTTCTCCATAATCAATGCATTTAAAAGAGATGATTTGCCTACATTAGGTTTCCCAACAATTACTATATTCAAACCTTCTCTAATTATTTTACCCTCTTCTGCAGTGCTAAGCATAAAATTTATCTTCTCCAATATTCTATTTAATTTTTTAGAAACTTCACTAGATGTTATTTCCTCCAAATCAGCTTCAGGATAATCAACAGTAGCTTCAATAGATGCAATTGTTTCTAAAAGCTCTTCTCTTAATGAATTAATTTCTTGGGAAACTCTCCCTTTTGACTGCTCAACTGCAGCTTTCATGGAGATTTCAGTTTTCGAGTTTATTATATCAATAACAGCTTCAGCCTGGCTTAAATCAATTCTTCCATTTAAAAACGCCCTTTTGGTAAATTCCCCTGGCTCTGCCATTCTGGCACCGGATTTAATAACTTCTTCAAGCACTTTCTTAGCAGCCAGAATTCCACCATGACAATTTATTTCAACAGTATTTTCTGCTGTATAACTTCTAGGTGCTTTCATAAAACTTACCAAAACTTCGTCCAATAATTCTCCGGTTTCTCTTTCCACTATAAAACCATATCTCATCGTATAGGCTTTCATATCCAATAGCTCTCTATTATTTTTACCTTTAAACATTGTATTTACTATTTTAAGAGAATTTTCACCTGAAACTCTTACAATTGATATTCCACTTTCACCTAAAGCTGTCGCTATAGCAGCTATAGTATCAAAATTTTCCATTTTTTCACTTCCCCTAATTTTTACAAAATACACTCTTTTAAAATCTCCTAATATGCAAAAAAGAAAGCCTTTAGGCTTTCTTTAACTCCACTACAACTCTTCTAAAAGGCTCCTGACCTTCACTATAGGTGTTTACATAAAAATCATTTTGAAGGGCAGAATGAATTACTCTTCTTTCATAAGGATTCATCGGTTCCAATTTAACTATTCTTCCCGTTTTCCTAACTTTTTCAGCTACTCTTCTAGCAAGTCTTTTTAAAGTTTCTTCTCTTTTTTCTCTATAATTTTCTGTATCCAAAACTACCCTTTTATATTCCATCTCATGATTTTTATTTATTACAAGACTTAAAAGATATTGAAGTGCATCCAGAGTTTCTCCTCTATAACCTATAAGTATTCCCATATCTGAACCAGTCAAGTAAATTTTCACTACATTGTTTTCCTCACTTATTTTTATATCAGCTTCAACTTTCATTTTATCTAAAATATTTTCCAAAAATATCTTTGCTTCATGTATGTAATTCCTTTTTACTTTAACTTTTATTTTAGCTGGTCGAGCTCCTATTAAATTTAAAAAGCCTTTATTACCCTCATCCAGTACCTCAACCTCTACTTTATCTTTTTCAACTTTTAATTCAGACAATGCATTTTTAAGTGCCTCTTCAACAGTTTTTCCCGTGGTTTCTATAACCTTCATACCACATAGCCACCCCCTAGGCCTTAATAGTTTTAGTTTTTTTACTCGTTTCAATCTTTTTAATAACTATAGTTTGTGCTATTTGAATTAAATTACTAACAACCCAATACAATACCAATGCGGATTTAAATCTCATACTCATATATACCATAAATACAGACATTCCTATATTCATCATCTTGCTCTGTTTCGCCTGTTCACCAGTAGAAGGCATTAATATCATACCTGATAAATATGTAGTTATGCCTGAGATTATAGCAAGAAACATGTCTGTTTTAGCTAAATCCTTTACCCATAAAAAACTTACGCCGTTTATTCCCGATAAATTATTGAAAACATAATAAAGAGCTAATAGAAGAGGCCACTGAATAAGAAGAGGTAAACATCCGCTAAAAGGACTTGCTCCCCTCTCTTTATACAATTTCATCATTTCTTTTTGTGCTCTTTGTGGATCTTTTTTATATTTTTCCTGCAGCTTTTTAACTTCCGGCTGAAGTTCATTCATAGCAAATGAAGATCTCAATTGTTTTATTCCCAATGGAAGTATTATAATTCTAATTATTATAGTCATCAAAATTATTGCTATTCCATAAGAAAGATTTTGATTAGGTATAACCGAAACCACACTGCCATGTAAAAAATTAAAAAATCGAACAAAAGCATCATTTAAATATTGCAAAATATTAAACCTCCTGAAATTTATTTAACCGGGTCGTACCCACCCTTGCAAAATGGATTACACCTCAATATCCTTTTTATGGACATAAATCCACCTTTTATAATACCATATTTTTGCAATGCTTCCAACGCATATTGTGAACAAGTAGGATAAAATCTGCAACATGGCCTTTTTAGAGGTGATATATACTTTCTGTATAGTTTAATTAAAAAAATTAAAAATTTTTTCATTTATTATATAAACCCGCTTTTTTGATTAAATTTTTTATAGAATTATCTATTTCAGCATAGCTCTTACCATTTGACAAGTTTCTAGCTATAAATACTAAATCATAGCCTGTTTTTATATTCTCAATATTTAATCTACAAATTTCTTTAATCAATCGTTTTATTCTATTTCTCTCAACACTTTTTCCCACTCTTTTACTTATAGATATACCTAATCTATTTACACCTTTTTTATTTCTATAAGTATATAATACTAACAAATTATTAGAAAAAGATCTTCCTCTTTTGTATACAATACGAAATTCCGCATTTTTTTTTATTCTGTAAACCTTCATTTTTGCTCCTCTTTTTCTGCTTGCAGAAAAAGGCCACAAATGCGGCCTATGCTGTTAATCTCTTTCTACCTTTTTGTCTTCTTCTCTTAATAACATTTCTTCCAGATAGAGTTCTCATTCTTTTCCTAAAGCCATGTTCTCTTTTTCTCTGCTTCTTTTTTGGCTGGTAGGTCATCCACATAGTATATACAACTCCTTTCAAAATTTTAATATTATTCTTCTAGGCTCAGTCTTTATATATGGAATTCAATATTCTCATTATTAAATAAACAGTCCCAAAATAATTTTTAAATAACCTCTTAATATATAATAACATAATAAGACAAAAACAATTTGAATTGCAATTGCTATCAAAGACTCGATTTATTTTAAGTCTGAAATTTAAAGTTTTACTATTAAATTATATATTCACTAAACTGTAATGTCAATATAAATTCAAAAGTATAAATTTCATAATCAAATAATTCTTTAACTCAAGCAAAATTTATTTATAAAGAATACTTTTTCATTTAAACTTTAAAAGAATTTATCCAGGCACTTAACAGTACTTATTTCCCAATTCACAAAGATTGAAGTACTAGTAACTATATGCCTTAAATAAATATTTTGTGGATAACTTCTTGAATAGGTTGTTAGGTTTTGATATTATAAATAGAGGCCTGTTAATAACTTTAAATAATATAATACTTATCCACAGTTGTTGATAAGTATGTGCATAACTTGTTAAAATTAAATTTATTTTTATATTTTTGACTATTTCACTAACATTATTC
>NZ_PVXP01000097.1 GCF_002995845.1 Clostridium luticellarii
ATATTATACATATATATATTATAACATATAATATCCAGGAGGGAATTGATTTGAAAGATTTTAATTTTATAATAGGGAAAAATTTAAACAGCATAAGAAAACAAAAAAATTTAAGTCTGGATAAAGTAGCTTTACTAACTGGAGTCAGTAAGGCCATGCTGGCACAGATAGAAAGGGGAAATTCTAATCCTACTGTGACAACCTTGTGGAAGATAGCTACAGGTCTCAATGTTTCATTTTCTTATTTTATGGAAGAAAAATCTCATGAAGTTACTTGTGTAACTCACGATAATATTAAACCCATAATTGAAGGTGACGGGAAAATGAGAGTGTACCCTCTCTTCCCCTATGACAGCAAGAGAAGATTTGAAATATTCAATATTGAATTGGAACCGGGATGCAGCCATCAATCTCCTCCACACAATGATGGAATAGAGGAATATATTATTGTCAATAAAGGTGAAATGGAAATGATAATAGGAGATGATAAATATAAATTGAAATATGGTGATGCCATAAGATATATGGCCAATAAAGCCCATTGCTATAAAAATATATCAAATACTTTAGCAAGCTTTCAAAATATAATTTACTATTTTAAATAATTGGCTGCATCCTCAGTATATATTTATTTCTTAATGTACATTGTATGCAGAAATTGTCTGCCGGTAGAGGTTTTGAAATATTTGTCATCCATAAATTCTATGTCAGGTTTTTTAATATTGTCTTCATAGGCATTTACCAGAAAATCACTTTCGATTAATATCTGTAAATCTATTTTGTCAATTTTATTGTAACTGTGGTGACTGCCTATTAAAAAGCATATTCTGTCAACTACATTTTTATCTATGTCAATGTCTTTAAGCAATTTTCTGGCTATGGGAGGCCCTTCAATTTCCTGATAGTTTCCCGCTGAACTGTTGTATTTTTTCTCGCTTTCTTTAATTCCTATATCATGCAGTATGGCAGCTATTTCCAGTATAAGCAGGTCATTTTTATTTAACCCTTCCAGCTCACCTATGGTTTTACTGAAGCCGTAGACTTTTAGAGCATGATTTATTCTTTTAGCATCATTTCCAAAATAAGTTATCATTTTTTTCATGATATGGCTTGTTATGTTCATGATAATTTCCTCCTTGTAGTTTATATTCTATTGATTTTATTATAATATTTTTATAGTGACAATGGTATCAAATTTAAATAACCCTATGATAAGATATTAATGTATTCTTGTTAAGTAAAAATATGGAGGACGCCGATATGAAAAATATACTGCTTGTAGAAGACGACAGATCCTTGAACAGAGGAATCAGTTTTAAATTGGACAAAGAAGGCTATGGAGTATTTTCGGCCAGAAGCATAGAAGAAGCAAAAAAAATACTGTATGGCGAAAGTGTCGATCTTATGATCCTTGATGTAGGACTTCCAGATGGAAATGGGTTTGATTTTTGCAGTGAAATCAGAAAGAATAGTGATTTGCTCATTATATTTTTAACTGCCTGTGATGAGGAAGTGGATATTGTAACAGGACTTGATCTGGGTGCAGATGATTATATCGCCAAACCTTTCAGCCTCATGGTGCTGATGTCGAAAATAAATGCCTTACTTAGAAGAAACTGTGATAAAGGAGGAAACAGTAAAATCATATCCGGGGATATAGTCTTCTATGTTAATGATATGAAGGTATTGAAAAAAGGAAAAGAATTGTTCCTGAGCAGGAATGAGGTAAAACTTTTGAAATATTTAATGGGTAATTCGGGACAAATAATAAGTAAAGATCAGCTTTTGGATAAACTTTATTCTATAGACGGTACCTTTATAGATGAAAATACCATAGCTGTAAATATAAGAAGGCTCAGAGAAAAAGTAGAAGATGATCCTTCAAATCCTCAATATATAAAAAATGTCAGGGGAATAGGATATATATGGGCAGAGAGCTGTGCAAAAATATGATTGAATATTTAAAAGAAAATCCATTATTTAAAAGAGCGTTTATAACAGTTGTTTCAGGTACCATGCTTATTTCCATGGCTGTCTGCTTTTTGCATTATCATATGATAAACAAGATCTATGTAAATCAGATGAATTCCACAGTACAATTGGTGGGAGCTCTTGCAAGATCGCATCCAGAAGATGAAGTAGAAATTGTAAAAACCATTCTGCTAAAAAAATATAATTCTGAGGATTTAAATTATGGTGAGAGCATCATAAAAAAATATGGATATGATGATGAAGTCAAAGCCTGGAACGATGCTGCATTTAATAAAAATGTATATGATATGGCAATTGACGATCTGGTTGTGTTTATACTGACTCTGGCTGGAGGCATATGTATTTTTAGATACTGCAGTCTGAGGATTATAGAAGAACTTGAGGAAATTTTAAATGTAGTTGATAAAATAATAGACGGCAAATTTTCCATAAAGGCTGATAATGATAAAGAGGGGATTTTATCCCAAATATATTCAGGGCTTTATCAAATGACCAGAATACTTGAGCTGAATATAAATAAGCTGGACAGGGAAAAGGAAAATATAAAGTCCCTTGTTACAGATATATCACATCAGATTAAAACACCTTTGTCCTCCATAAAACTCTTCAACTCCCTTCTAATAGAAGATGAAAATATGAATACAGATGAAAGAAGAGAATTTTTACATACTATAAAAGAAGAGGTGCTAAAGTTAGAATGGCTTACAGGATCTCTTATAAAGCTGTCAAGGCTTGAAGCAGGCATGATCACATTTAAAAAAGAGAAAAAATCCATAAAGGATACAATATATAAATCCATAAAGGGAGTATATTCAAAAGCACTTCATAGAAATATAGAGATAGATGCTGAAGATATTGATGAGTATTTTGTTTTTCATGATCCCAGGTGGACCAAGGAGGCCATAATCAATGTGCTTGAAAATGCTATAAAATACACGGATTCGGGTGGAAAGATCAATATCAGTATGATTGAAACGAATTTTTTTATAAGAATTGATATAGAGGATAATGGAATAGGTATACCAAAGAAAGATTTCAACAAGATTTTCAAAAGATTTTATAGGGGAAATTCCAGGGTGGTTCAGGAATGTGAAGGATCCGGAGTTGGACTGTATCTTACCAGGAGGATACTGGAGCAGCAGGGTGGAAATATCATGGTGGATTCAGAAGTGGGGAAAGGAAGCAGGTTTAGCCTTTTCTTACAGAAGTGTAAGTGAGTTTGAAAGTCATATGTAATATTGCCATGTTATGATCTGTGTATCAAATGTAAAAGAGAGGTAATAACATGAAGGTATTGGAAACGAAGTCTTTAAAGAAATACTACGGTAGAGGTGAAAATTTGGTCAAAGCTGTTGATGATATAAGTTTTACTGTACATGAGGGAGAATTTATTGTAATAGTAGGTACCTCGGGATCGGGAAAAAGTACGCTGCTTCATATGATGGGTGGACTAGACAGGCCTACTTCAGGAAATGTGTATATTGGAGGAAGAGATATATTTTCAATGAAGGAAGACGATCTGGCCATATTCAGAAGGAGGAATATAGGTTTTGTATTTCAGGCTTTCAACCTTGTGCCGGTCTTAAATGTATGGGAAAATGTGACGCTGCCCATAGGTCTTGACAATAAGAAGGTGGATGAAAATTATATAAGAGAACTTATGGAAACTCTAAACATATATGATAAAAGAAATTCACTTCCCAATACACTTTCAGGCGGACAACAGCAGAGAACCGCCATCTGCAGGGCCCTTGCCAGCAAGCCCTCCATAATGCTTGCAGATGAGCCTACGGGAAATCTTGATTCCAAAACTGCCCAGGAAGTTATGTCGCTGCTTAAAATGTCAGTGGAAAAATACAATCAGACACTTGTAATGATAACTCATGATGAAAAGATAGCCCAGATGGGTGACAGAATAGTTGGAATAGAGGATGGAAAAATAAGGGCAGGTGATATGTAAAATGAACTGTATATCAAATCTGGCCAGAAAAAATTTAAAATTCTCAAAGACTAAAAATATTCTTGTCATAATAACCATAGCACTGGCTACATGTCTCATAACTGCCTCCGGTATAGTGATCTACAGCATTCAAAATATGGTAATAGCTTCCACCGAAGAACAATCCGGAAATTATCATGGAATCTACAAAAATGTGAATGACAGGCAGATTGAAATATTGAAGAACAACATAAAAATTGAAAGTGCAGGAGAATACATTCCATTTGAGAGTGTAAAGAGAAAAAATTCCAATTATCCGGACATATCCTTGATTTACGCAGATTTCAAAGCAGCAGATATGACAAATATTAAACTGGAGAAGGGTAGACTTCCACAAAAAAGCACTGAAATAGCCCTGGAAAAATGGGTACTTGAAAAATTAGATGTAAAAAGTGCTTTAGGGGAAACCATACATATTGAATATGGAAATACCTCTTCAGCTGCAGACTTTGTACTAAGTGGTATATTGAAGGACAGTACAATGCACAAGCAGCAAAACGTGAGTACAGGGCTGGTGTCAAAAAAATTTGTATATGAAAACTTGCCAAATGTAAAAAAGGACTGCTTTGTAAGGATAAAAAACCATAGAGATGTGGAAAAGAATATCACTGACATAGGTCATAGTATTGGGATAAAAGACAAAAATATAATCAAAAACTCCATGTATATAGATGCCTCAGGAGGAGATCCCATGATGCTGGCGGCATTTGCCGTGATAGCAGTAATTGTTGTGCTGACAACGGTGGTGGTCATATACAATATATTTTATATATCCGTTATTGAAAGGATAAAACAGTTCGGGCTGCTTGCAGCAGTGGGAGCTACTAGGAAACAGATCAGAAAGATAATATTCAGGGAGGGACTTCTGCTGTCTGCAGTAGGAATTCCACTGGGCATTATATTTGCCCACATTGCCGCTTTTATGATTGGATATCTTTTTTCACAGATTTCTAATATAAGAATGAAGTCCTCTCCTTATATTGTGATTGTATGTGTATTTATAAGTCTGGCTGCAGTGGCCCTCTCACTTATAAAACCAGGTAGACTCTCTTCGAAGATATCTCCTGTAGAATCTATGAAATACAGCGGTGTAAAAATAAGTTCCAGTAAAAAGGAGAGGGCTTCATTAAAAAAGATATCCATAGCTAAAATTGCACGGCTGAATCTGTGGAGAAATAAGAAGCGTACGATTATGACCATGCTTTCTCTGACCATGAGCGGAGTTTTATTTATCATAATGTGCAGTGTTTTAAAAAGCATGAATGTAGACAATATGGTCAAGCATGATTTTAAATATGAATTTGATCTTTCGGTTACAAATACCTACGGAAGTCCATTGAATAAAAAATTGATTGATGATATAAAAAGCATGGATGGGGTGAAAAATGTCTATATCAAGAAAAATACATTAAATGTTTTTGTAGACAATGCACGCAGCATTCTATATGGATATGATGATTATATGCTGAACAGGTTAAATAAGTATCTGATAAGAGGGAATATATCCAGCGAAAATCTGAAAAACAGAGATGAAGTTCTCATAGTGGGCAGAAAAAATGAAGACGGCAGTGTCACCTGCAAATACAAGGTTGGGGACAAAATTCCCATTTCAATCAGGGCAGAGGACAGCAGCGCCAACTTGAGAGAGGTCATGAATAAAGAGTTCACCGTAGCAGGTATATTAAGTGACAATATTGCAGGCTCCGGCTGGATTGTGGGAGGGTATGAATTTATAACTCATGAGGATGTATTTACAAAGAAAGAATTTAAAGACAGCCTGGCAGATAACAGGGACAACAAATTAACTGACATTTATATAGATATAGACAGCAGTAAATTTGAGGCCATAAAAAGCAGGCTCAAAGCCATAGTAAATAGGGACAGCAGGATAATGTATGAGTCAAATACAGACTGGAAGAAGGAACTGGAAAATCAGTTTATGGCAATAGAGATAACAGCAATGAGCTTTACGGGAATAATAGCCCTCATAGGAATTTTGAATCTCATAAATACTATGATTACAAGCATACTCACAAGAAAAAGAGAGTATGGAATGCTCCAGGCAGTGGGGCTGTCAAACAAACAGCTGAGACAGATGCTTCAGATAGAGGGCATGTACTATGCTGGTATAAGTTCTTTACTGTCGGTGATTTTTGGAACCGGTCTTGGATACTTCTGCTTTAAACTGTTTAAAAAGGCAGGAGCGGATTATGCAGAGTATGAATTCCCTCTGATATCTATACTTGCAGTTATTGTGGTGTTTATTTTGCTGGAAATACTGATAACCTATCTTATTGAAGGCAGATTAAAAAAGGAATCCATAATTGACAGAATCAGGTACAGCGAATGATAATATTATTAGGTAATTATAATGAGATAATGATATAATTTATTTATTATTTAATTCACAGTTATTAGAATATACGAATTAAATTGGAGGGCAATTATGTTGGAGAAGTACCACATGAGAAGACAAGATAGGCAAATAAATGATGAAAATGAATTAAGTGAAATATTGTTACATGGCAAATATACAGTAATATCAATGTGTTATAATAATGAACCTTATATAGTAACTTTGAGTTATGGTTATGATAAATCTCAAAATGCTTTATATTTACACACAGGGCTTAAAGGCTTGAAGATAGACTTCATTACCCATAATCCTAATGTATGTGCCACAATAATAGATGATAGAGGTTATGTAATGGGCGAGTGTGGACATAAGTATCGTTCTGTTGTTATAAATGCTAAGATTTCTTTTGTTGAAGATCTTGAAAAGAAAAAATATGGAATGGAAGTTATTTTAAAGCATTTAGAGGATACTCCTTCTGTTGTTAAAGAAAAGACTTTGAAAAATGAAAATATGTATAATAATATTGCAATATTGAAGATGGATATAATAAGTTTAACTGGGAAAAAGGGACAATAACTATATACTTCGGGTAGTATGTAATCTTCATATAGTGCGACATATGAGTGAGGCAAAACAACTCAATAAACAGTAATTTAAGAGGAAAATCTATGATATCTTAAATCAACTGGAAATGTTTACCGAGGATGTAAATAAAATGGGCAATGCTATAGTTCATAAAAATAACAGCTCTAATTCTCCTAAAGTAATTGTGGTTTCACATATGGATGAATTGGGCCTAATAATAATAGGTTATAATGAAGATGGAACTTTAAATTTTCAACTATAGGAAACGCGGATAAAAATTCATTATCATGCAAAACTATTTTAATTGGAAATAAAAAATATCGGGAAGTATAAGAATAAAGTCAATACATCTCCAGAACAAGAAAGAGATAAATGAGAGTTTATCCTGTGAAAATATGTGTATAGATATAGGTTCCTTCAGCAAGAAAAAATGCAGTGAAATTATTTCATTAGGAAATTTCGCAGTGTTTGACAATCATTTTTGTTATTTTGGAGATGACTTTATAGAGGGAAAAGCCCTGGATAGCAGAATAGGTTGTTCCATAAGGATAAATCACTACGAACCTAGTAATCACCTTATCTGGGTGCGCAACAATGTACTAATTAAGAGCATTTTCCCGAGCTTTTTAACTCGGGGTACATTTTTATTGATTTCGGGACTAATTGTATACATTTTAACTTTAAAACTAGGATTTGAGCATAAAGAATATAATTTTAATGATCCAAGAAAATCCGGATTACATGCTTTTGCTGCAGTTTTTATAAGTATTTTTTTAATTACGCTTATAATATTTTTTATAAGTTATACTGGCAAATCAAATACCGATACACAGATAAGTATAACGTATAATTTTTCCATTGTCCTGTCAAATGCATTATTGTATTTAATAATTATAAGCCCTATATTATTAACAAAGAAATTTTTTAAACAATCATGGGCAAGTACAGGGGTGTCAAGACATAATCTGAAAAAATCAATTGGTACTGGCACAATCTCAGGTATTATATTTATAATATTGTCGCTATTTTATATGAATATAAATGTCAATAAAGTAATAACTCATTTAAACATTGGCCATTTTTGGGCGTTATTAAACTGTGCTGTAATTGGATTTTCTGAAGAGTTCATGTTTAGGGGATATTTACAAACCCGTTTGATTGCATGGATGGTAAAAAACAAAGGATGGATGGCCGCTTCTATTTTAATGGCTTTAATGCATTTACCTCAAAGAATTTTTATTGGGAAAATGACTTTAACTGAAACTCTTACGAGTATGTTTGGTTTAGTTTTTTTCAGCTTGTTCCTGGGATATATGATGATTAAAACTGAAAATGTCACTGCACCGTCTATATTTCATGCTTTATATGATTGGGGATATACACTGGTTTAGTTTTAAAGTATATAAAAAAGTGGGTATTTTTCTATGCTTGCATACTTAAAATATTGAAATTTTAACTATAACGGCAAAAATAAATATACCTACTAAGATTAACAATATTCCATCTGATTTTTTACCTTGCTTATAAAAATGTATTCCATTTAAAATTTGAAAAATACCTAAACAAATGAACATAAAATTCATTAATACTTGAGTATTAGGTCTATAAGTGTTGCTGTATATCAAAATAATTATGCATAATATAAGTGTTAACATTCCAAATATAAATCTGATTATTGAATATTTGCTTTTCAAATTTATTTCCTCCTTGCTTTTTATATTATAATAACATAAATGCTAGTTTCCAGCTGTAGTTTTTTTACATAAAAATATCTTTTTTAATATGATATAATATTTATGGGAAAATAAAAGATTTTTAGTTAGCCACCTTCCAGGTTTTATTTCTCACAAAGAGGTCATTGCGGTTAATTGACAGCAGGGGAGGTGGCAATATGAGTGATACTGTGGTTATAGTAATATCTATATGTATTACATCACTATGCTTAACAGCTATGGTGATTGTAGGAACATATTTAAAAGATAGGTTAGTAATCAAGGGTAAATCTTCAATAGGTAAGTTAAGTGAAAATGAAATTTTTATAACTGCCGAAGATAAAAACTCAAAAAATTAAAATGCACCTAGTCCAATAAGTGCATTTTTAACTAAAATTTAAAAAACTATTGAAAACCGCAATGGCTTCTTTTAACTATATTATAGCACATTTTAAAAAAAATAAACCTAGTTTTAAAATAAATTATCGTATAGTATGATAATTTATTTTTTTATTAACTTTTTTCAACTTAATAATTGGTATCAAGTGTAACTTTTTATATATTAAAATTGTCTAATTAATGTAGGATAAATTATTTTCAGACATCTTTGTAGAGGGGTGAGGTAGTGAAAGAAACGGATAAGATTCAAGTTCTTGTGAATAATGCTAAAAAAGGAGATGATACATCATTTGTTGAATTGATAAATTTTTATAAAGAAAATCTTTATAAAATGGCATTTATATATGTGAGAAATGAACAGGATGCTCTGGATATTGTAAGCGATACTGTATATAAAGCCTATATGAATATGAATAAATTAAGGGAATCACAGTATTTTAGCAGTTGGATTATAAAAATACTTATAAATTTATCTATAAATAAGTTAAAAAATAATAAAAATATTATTT
>NZ_PVXP01000098.1 GCF_002995845.1 Clostridium luticellarii
CTAATAAATATTACATAAATAAAAAATTTATTTATATAAAATAATTTGAAAATAAAGTTGAAATATTTTATGCTATAATATATATATATTTTAAGTTTGATGGAGAGGATTTTAAATGTTCGAAGATACTTTGGAACTGGCAGAAAATAAATTACTGCTGCTTTACATATTTAAAAAAATTAAATTTCCTATTTCCAACAATGAAATAACACAGATCATACTTGAAAACGACTTTATAAATTATTTTACTCTTCAACAATATTTGACCGAGCTTCTATCCGCCAATTTTATTAAAAAAATAACCCATTCCAATAATCACAAATTTATAATTACCAAAAAAGGTCTGAAGGTTCTGATGTTATTTGGAAATAGAATTTCAAAGGATAAAATAGATATTTTGGAGCAATATTTGAATAAAAAAATTAAAGATATAAAGAAGAACCTTTCCATAAATGCCAGTTACAGTAATGATGATGAAAATAATTTTATCGTAGAGTTAAAAATATCAGAAAATAATTCCACATTAATGAATATACAGCTAAACGTTGATTCTAACAAAAAAGCTAAAGAATTATGCAAAAAATGGAAAAAAGGTTATTCTGAACTATACTATACTATTGTTGAGCTGCTTATGCGCAATTAAGAACTCAACTCAAAATCATACCTGTAGGTTCTCCACCTATGGGTATATATTTCTTATCCTTATTTTTTACATTTACCTTTATCAGCAGATCATTATAGTTGTCACCCACATACAGATTTTCTTTATATTTTATTATATTTTTAGGCATTCCACCTACAATTAGTTTTTTTTCCTCTTTATAATTGTTTATATCCAGAACACTTATGGTCCCATCACCAAAATTGGATACAAAACAGTGTCTGCTGCTGCAGTAAATATCCATGGGTGAATTCCCCACACTGATTCTGTTTATTATTTTATAATTTTTTAAAGACAATATAGCTATGCTTCCTCTAAATTCAGATCCTATGTTGCTTTCACATATTAATACATGCTGCCCGTCTAATGTGAATACAGCTTTAGTAGGATAAGATCCCACCCTTATATTTTTAATGTATTTTCTATTTATACAATCTATTAAAGTTATGCTGTCATCCTGCATATTGGATATAAGTAGTAATTTCCTTTCTTTATTCAAGCATATACTATATGGAAGGCTTCCACAGGGGATTTCTTCAACTACCTGTCTTTCTTTAAGTTCAAATACCAGCAAGCTGTTCAAATCACTGCATATTATATAGGCATTATTTCCATAGACCACCACATCGCTGCAGCATGCTCCTATATAATAGCTCTCTTCCTGTATTTCCTTTTTCATGTCAACTATAGATATGGTATTGTTGTATTTATTGGCAGTTATAAGTTTATTGCCGCTGGTATATATTCCATGAGGACCTACATTATAAACTATATCATTGGACTTCAAATATATTCTCTTCTCTTCACAGAAATGATCTAGATTAATTTTTGACACAATATCAGAAGAAGTGCTGCATACATAAATATAATCCAACACCATCACCCCCTTACAAATATAATATGAATATATGTTAAAATAGGTAATAGCAATTGAAAATTTATTTTATTGTATGATATAATGTAATTCTCATAAAGGAATCAGGTGATGAAATGTATACTTATAACACTAATGGAGTTTGTTCAAGCCAAATAAATTTTGATATAGTTGAAAATAAAATCAAAAGTGTAACCTTTATAGGCGGATGCAATGGCAACCTTCAGGCTATATCCAGACTTGTAAGCGGAATGGATGTGAACGAGGCGATAAAAAAACTGCAGGGCATTTCCTGCAATGGAAAAGGTACTTCATGTCCGGATCAATTTGCAACTGCTCTCAAACAATTGATTTCAAAAAATAAATTTCTGTAATGGTTCCACTGATCCTGCTTACCGGGTGATTCTTGGATCCAGATGGAGCTTTATCTTTATCCATCTGGATCATTGAATCTTAGCTTATATGTTTTTTTATAATTTTTCTCATATCCCCTATCATATAAAGGGAACCTGAAATTAAAAGAAGATCTTCCTTTCTGCAATAGGAAACTGCTTTTCTATAGGCACTTTCATAATCATCAAAGGCTTCACAGTTGGGATTATGTCTTTCTATTACAGTTTTCAGCTGTTCCGAACTCTCAGCCCTCACGTTATTGGGAGTAACAGCTATGACCCTCCAGGCCAGCGGAACAATGGTTTTTACCATGATATCAACTTCTTTGTCAGCCAGTATACCCAATATAAGCACCATACGATTATAACTGAAATGTCTTTCTACATTATCTCTAAGCATGGAAATCCCTTCTCTGTTATGGGCTCCGTCTATAACTACCAGCGGCCTTTTTGCCATAACTTCCAATCTTCCCATCCATTTTATTTTACTGAGAGCTTTTAATATTATGGATTTTCCTATTGAAATACCATAGTCTGACAGCTGTTCTACGGCAAAAATGGCTGTGGCACAGTTCAAAAGCTGATGTTTACCTAAAAGGGAAAGTTTAATGTTATATTCTTCTTTTTTCGTGTGTACACTTATATGCTGAACATATTCTTTACTGTAACTGTCAATTTTACTTTCTCCCATATATTTTACAGAATCCAGTGGTACACTTATAAGTCTGCTGTTTTTCTGGCTGCACACCTGTTCTATAACTTCTCTTGCTTCATCTTCTTCAGGATACATTACAACTGGAATACCCGGCTTGATTATTCCAGCTTTTTCACAGGCTATCTTACCCAGCGTATCCCCCAGTATTTTCATGTGATCATAACTTATGGAGGAGATTATACTCAAAATAACCCCTCCACTTTGTATTTCAGAAAAAGGAGGCATTACATTTGTAGAATCCAGTCTTCCTCCCAATCCCACTTCAATTACAGCTATGTCAACCTTCTTCTCCCAGAAATAATAAAACATGGCACAGGTTATTATTTCAAATTCCGTAGGATTATCATATCCCATTTCAATAACTTTATTTACAATTTCAGATACTTTTGTAACCACTCTGCTCAAATCATCTTTAGGTATATTACTGCCGTTTACCTGAATTCTCTCTTCAAATACCTCCAGATAAGGTGAAGTATACATGCCCACTTTAAATCCGGCTTCCATCAATATCTTGCTCACCATTGCTGTAATAGAACCTTTTCCATTAGTACCTGCCACATGTATAGTTTTTATTTTTTTATGAGGGTTACCCAAAAGTTCAAGAATCTTTTCAGTTCTCTCAAGTCCAAAATTGCTTCCAAATTTGGCTACACCCTCTATATACTCCAAAGTCTCTTCATAATTCATGGTAGCACATCCCCGTATTTTATTTTAAGTTCTGTATTCTCTCCAACACAGATTCAAGCATTTCTTTGTATTTACAGCCTTTTTCCTTTTCTCCATCCACTACATTTTTAGGAGCCTTCGAAACAAATTTTTCATTTGAGAGCTTTTTCTCAACTCTTTTTATTTCAATCTCCAATTTTTCTTTTTCTTTATTTAACCTTTCGATCTCCTTATCCTTATCCACCAGCTCCAAAAGCGGAATAAATAATTCAGCTCCCCGGGTAACTGCAGACACAACATTTTTGGGCACATCATCTTTGCTGTCTAGGAATTCCAGTTCGCTGGCAGCAGCCAATTTCTTAAAGTATTCCTCTCCACTTTTAAATGATTCCAATGCATTTTTTTCAGTTACACATACCATCACCTTAGCTTTTCTTGAAAACGGTACATTCATTTCAGTTCTTACATTTCTAATAGCCTTTATGGCCTCTATAATATACTCCATATCCTCTTCTGCCTTTAAGTCATTGAGTTCATTATAGTATTCCGGCCATTTTGATATGGTTATGGACTCATATTTTGTATATAGATGAGTATATATTTCTTCTGTTATAAAAGGCATTATGGGATGAAGAAGCTGAAGACTTGTTGTAAGTACTCTGTTCAATACATTATAAGCCACTCCCTTGGCCTTTTTATCCTCACCGTACATAGCAGGTTTAACAAGTTCTATATACCAGTCACAGAACTCTCCCCAGATAAAATCATAGATCTTTTGGGCAGCTATTCCAAGTTCAAATTTCTCTATATTGTAAGTAACTTCCTTTATAAGCGTATTTACTTTGGACAATATCCACCTGTCTGCACTGCTGTAATCTTTACAGCCGCTGTATTTGTTCATTATATCCTCATCCAAATTCATAAGTACAAACCTGGATGCATTCCATATCTTATTGGCAAAATTCCTGGAAGCTTCTACTTTTTCAGGATAATATCTTATATCATTTCCCGGAGCATTACCCGTAATCAGTGCAAATCTGAGAGCATCTGCACCATATTGCTCTATTACTTCTATAGGATCAACACCATTTCCGAGGGATTTAGACATTTTTCTTCCCTGAGAATCTCTCACAATTCCATGTATGAGCACATTTTCAAAAGGAATGTCATCCATGCAGTATATACCGGAAAATATCATTCGTGCCACCCAGAAAAATATTATGTCATATCCAGTAACGAGAGTATTATTAGGATAAAAATACTTCAGGTCATCTGTATCATCAGGCCATCCCAATGTTGAGAAAGGCCACAGTGCGGAACTGAACCAGGTATCCAGTACATCTTTATCCTGTTCCAGGTTGGAGGAACCACATTTACTGCATTTTGTAGGATCCGTATCACTCACTATAACCTGACCACAGTCCCTACAGTACCAGACAGGAATTCTATGTCCCCACCAGAGCTGCCTTGAAATACACCAATCTTGAATATTTTCCATCCAGTTAAAATAGATTTTTTCAAATCTTTCAGGTATAAACTTCACTTTCTTGTTTCTTACCACATCAATAGCCGGCTTTGCCAGTGATTCCATTTTTACAAACCACTGTTTAGAGAGCATCGGTTCAATAACTGTGCCGCACCTGTCATGACATCCTACATTATGTACATGCTCCTTTATTTTCACTAAAAATCCCTGTTTTTTCAAATCCTCAACCAGTACTTTTCTTGCTTCATATCTATCCATTCCATCATATTTAGTGCCTGGAAGTTTTATAGTTCCATCCTCGTTCATTATTATGACTTCAGGTAAATTATGTCTTTTTCCCACATAATAATCGTTTGGATCATGGGCAGGCGTTATCTTAACTGCTCCTGTACCAAATTCCATATCCACGTAATCATCAGACACTATTGGTATTTCTCTGTTGACAATTGGCAGTATGGCAGTCTTACCAACCAAATGTTTATATCTTCCATCTTTTGGATTAACCGCAATAGCCGTATCACCGAACATGGTCTCCGGTCTTGTAGTAGCTATCTCCAGATATTCATCACTTCCAACTACCTTATATCTTATATGCCAGAAATATCCCTGCTGCTCACTGTATTCAATTTCTGCATCGGATATAGCGGTCTGACATTTAGGACACCAGTTTATTATTCTATTTCCCTGGTATATAAGCCCTTCATTATACAATTTAACAAAAAACTTTCTCACGGCTTTATTCAGTCCTGCATCCATAGTAAATCTTTCTCTTGTAAAATCTACAGAACTCCCAAGTTTTTTTACCTGATTTCTTATTCTATCTCTATACTCATGAGTCCAATCCCAGGTTTTTTTAAGAAATGCCTCTCTTCCTATCTTTTTCTTTACAATGCCCTTTTTTAGAAGTTCCTTTTCCACCTTTACTTCGGTAGCTATACTTGCATGATCTTCTCCAGGAAGCCATAATGTATTGTAACCCTGCATCCTTTTAGTTCTTATTATTATATCCTGAATTGTATTATCCAGGGCATGACCTAAATGTAATTTTCCCGTAATATTCGGGGGAGGTATTACTATAGTATAAGTTTTCTGGTTACCATCCGCTTTAGGTGTAAAATACCCTTTTTCCTGCCAATTATTGTAAAGTTTTTCTTCGAATGTCTTAGGATCATAAGTAGTTGACATATCTCCCTTTTTCGACATTAAATCTCCTCCTATCTTGTATAACATACTTAATGAATTTAAATAATCTTAGCACAAGAGCCACCTTATATACAAAAGGGCCTTCATCCACAAAGGACGAAGACCCGCGTTACCACCTTTTTTCCTGAAAATTCAGGCTCTCAAAAAATAACGGTACGAAAACCGTCTTTACCTACTTTTTATTTCAGTAAAGAAGCTCCAAAACTACCTTCTGGATACCTTGTATGAAAAGCCTCCCAACTAATAGCTTTTCTCTCTTTATACAATGTTATCCTTACTCCTTTTTTTCACAGCTGATAAATCAATTCAATACATTTTCTATTATATCGTTAATTTCCCTACTGTCAAGAAATTTTTACATATAACTTTCTATAACTAGTATCTTTCAGATATATTTCCCGCTGAATCATTAAGCAGCCTTACGGCCAACCTGTACTTGTATGGGAATATATCTTTATATTCCTCTTCCGTCAGCATTTCTTCAATATCATCTTCCCATACAAGCTTGTATTTTGGATGAAAAATTACAGCCCCATAGTTTTTCCCGCCATTCCTTATCCCTATAAGAAATACAGCCACAAATTTTCTTCCGCCAATACCTAAAAGTGTGCCTGGAATATAGGCTTCATCCATTTCATTATAGGAAAACCCGTACATGCTTTCAAACTTCATGCTTATTTCTCTATATATTTTTTCAAAGTAAAATACATCATCCGACGTTCTTTTGAAATCGATTTTTGAAGTATATTCTTTTATATATTCTAAATATTCACTGTTCAAAGGACACATCACCTATCATATATATTTTCTACTATTATATCAAAATTATATACGTATGAACATGTAAAATCAAAAAATTCGGCAGCTAAAAACTGATACTCTAAAAACAAGATTGCTTTTTTATAAATTTTATTGTATTTTACAGTTATATGGGAGGTATAAAAAATGAATTGTTTAAGCACAGAACTTAGAAAATGCCTTATTAGAAAAGGTGCCTCAATTGTCGGCTTTGCAGATTTGAAAGACATTCCAGAAGATCAGAGAGAAAATTACAGATACGGAATTTCAATTGCGGTATCACTGAATCCGCATATAATAGCCGGAATAAAAAATGGACCGACAAAGGATTATTATGCCGAATATACAAGAGTAAATGATCTTCTGGATAATCTCGACGAATATGCAGCAAAAATCATAAGGCAACATGGATTTAAGGCATCTCCAAAAATAAAAAGAAGCATTCAAACGGATAAAACAACTCTGAGGACGACTTTGCCCCATAAAACTGCAGCAACTAGAGCAGGTATTGGCTGGATTGGAAAATGTGCACTGCTCATCACAAAAGAATTTGGTTCTGCTATAAGATTATCAACTATATTAACTGATGCAGAATTAAACACTGGTTTACCTATAAACGAATCAAAATGTGGAAAATGCTCTATATGCACAAGATCTTGCCCTGGCAATGCAGTATTGGGAATTAACTGGAATATAGATAGAGACAGAAGTGATTATTTTAATGCTTTTAAGTGTAAAAATGAGGCTCAAAGAAGAAGCAATGAACTTGGAGTGGAGGAAAGAATTTGTGGAAAATGTATATTTATCTGCCCCTGGACACAAAAATATTTAAAATCACAAAATTCAATTTGAAAATATTTTTAGAGCTGGGTCTCCCTTTACAATGGGTTGACCCAACTCTGCACCACACCTATTTAACAGCCTTTTCTGCAAAAGAGTTATCCACTATCTTATCAAAAGGAGGCCTTTCAGGTATCAAACTGGATTTATAGGATTGTATTACATCCATAAGCCTGTTCAAATCTTGTTCTTTTATAACAGGAGTATCGGCATAAGCTTTTATACTCCTATAATTTTTCACTACAGACTGCAGTACGCTTTTATCAGTTCCCGGGAAAAAGGATTCTATGGCTTCAGCCACTTCTTTATCATTGTGATTTTGAACCCATACCTGTCCTTTATGAATGGCATTTATAAACCTCTGAATCAGTTCAGGATTTTTCGATATATAGGATTTAGTGGCAAAATAACAGGTATAAGGCAGTACACCTGCAGACTCACCTATTGAAGCTTGTATATAACCATTTTTGTCCTTCTCCAGCATGCTGGCAGTTGGTTCAAAAAGGGCCACATAATCTCCCGTGTTTGCCTTGAATGCACCAGCTGTTGCAGTATAGGCCAAATTAGTTATCAGGTTTACATCTTTCCCCGGTTGTATATTATTCTTTTTAAGTACATATTCCAGTGCCATTTCTGGAACTCCACCAGGTCTCCCTCCAATTATGGTCTTCCCTTTTACAGATTCCCATTTAAAATCCTTTTGCTCACTTCTGCCCACTAGAAAAGAACCATCTGTAGCCGTTAATTGACCAAACAATACAGGAAAATCCTTTCGCTTTTGATTGTATATATAGATCACCTGCTCCGGTCCGCAAAAACCTATGTCACTGCTGCCGCTGAGCACCTGCTGCATTGTTTTATCCGCTACCACTTCAAAAACACAAATAGATAGATATAATCCATAAAAATTCCTACATTAATTATATAATAATTAAACTATTTTAAAAAGCCCTGGATTTCTCCAGAGCTTTTCTTTATTTTTTATATAGCCTATAATTCTGAGCTAGGTTTTGACTACAGGTTATACTATTTTATATTATTCCAATACTCAAATATACTTTTTAAATCTTCTTGATTTGTATATTCTCTTATTATAAGCTGTGAATTATATTTCATTTCATCAAATATTTTTTTATTATAAATGAGTATTAAATTATTAATGATTCTATATGCTTTATCAAATTGTTTTAAAAATAAAGTACTTTCGTCTTTATTATAAAATTTATCATATTCTATCAAACAAGAACATAAGTTATCTTCTGTTAATGATGCGGAATGAACATATAAACAGCAATCTCTATAAATAGTTCTTACAACTTCAAAATTTTTATGTATTATATTATCCTTATCATATAGAGAGAAT
Organism: Clostridium luticellarii; assembly: GCF_002995845.1. Classification (GTDB taxonomy): domain Bacteria; phylum Bacillota; class Clostridia; order Clostridiales; family Clostridiaceae; genus Clostridium_B; species Clostridium_B luticellarii. Next base: position 8,999 of record NZ_PVXP01000098.1, read on the forward strand.
ATAGTTTCAAATATATAACTAGGTGAGTCATCTATAT
>NZ_PVXP01000099.1 GCF_002995845.1 Clostridium luticellarii
AGTTTATATAACATATATAAACGTCTTTGTGATTATATACACGATGGATATTATAACCAAATATTAGAAATGACTGATAAAAATCAATCAGATAGTAAAGAAAATATTACTTTAGAAGAAACAATGATAATTTCAGTGAGCAATAGTTTTTATGAATCTTATAAAACGATAATGAAATAAATTTTAGTATAGTGGCAACTGTTAATGTGTTAAAATCATTAATTTATCTGATTACAAGACATTAAAAAGTAAAGAGCTTTATGAAATGATAAAAGAAAAATTTAATAAATTTGATAGTGAAGTTATTTATAGTATTTTTCTAAAGCAAGAAAAGATAAACTAGATGAAGTGTTCAGTTCGAAAATTGAATCTAAAATAGTTGTTGACTGGAAAATAAATACTAAATTACATAATATTATACAATTGGCACTAAAAAATAATAATTTATGTAAGAGAATAGGAAATAATAAAAAAGGTTATAAATCTGAAAGAAGGCAGAATTTTTATTATTATCATCCACTTCAGAGAGGGAAATCAAAGCAAACTTTATGGTTAGAGCAAATAATAGAAAAATTAAAAAGGGAGCAAGCTCAGTATACAAGCCATCTCGCGAAGGTGATAGTTAGCAAGTTTGAGAAGTTTCTCATAACGGGTCCAAGTACTGTGGTAAAAATCGTAAAAAATTTGCAACCTAAGTACGATTAGCTATTCTATTTTTATATAATTTATTATTTGCAAAATAACAAACATGAAAGGTATATATGGATGATAAAGAAAAACTAAATCAGGAACTACAGTGGGTAAAATATAGAATGCATATTCTTGATATCATGGAGAAAAAGCTTTTACTCATGAGAAATATGGCCCAGGAAACAAAAATACCCGGGCATAATGAAGCTGAAATTGAAGAGTTAAATCGTAAAATCAACAATTTGGCAGGACAGGTTAAGGCACTGGATGATGAAAGCAAAAAAATTGATGGTGTGTGATTAAATCCGGCCTTGAAGTTTTAGCCTCTTGAGTTTATCTAATATGCCCCAGTAGCTTCTTCCTAGAAAATCTGCAATTTTTTTGCTGCTGGCGCCTGCTTGTTTTGATTTTATAATAAAATTTTCTTCCTCCTTTGAATATTTGTTTTCTGTTATGTTTTCACACCATTTGTTTATATTTTTATAACCTTCATTTATTAATTTTAATCTTTTATCCTCAAATCTTTCTTTAAGTTTTATTTTATAGTGCATGCAGGGTATCTCTTCCACAAAGGGACTTATGGTTTTTATAAACTTTACTATATCATTTCTTTTATTTATTTCCAGCAGAAAATGTTTGCCGTCTTTCCGCTCTTTTAATTTTGTATTTATATTAAATGTTTTTTTGATATGGTTCTGCAATATAATATTTTCATCCTTTGAAAAATTCAGGGTATAAATGGATATCCGAGGGAAAATATATATGGAGCCATTTTTCCTTTTACTTGAATCTATAACCAGAGAACCGTCGTCCATATAAAGACATGCCAATCCTATGGGATGATCCAGAAGCAATATGTTTTCGAGGGTGATTATTTTTTCCCCGCCTCTGTAGAACATATTGTACAGTTCAGTGTAGGTTTTGCTGCTGGGTGAACGGAGCTGGGGATTTTTACAGTTTGTAAGAAGTTTGAAGTTGAGATTTTTAAGCTTTTTGGCCTTCCATTCTCTGTAGGGAATTTGCTTTGCACATCCGTGCTCTCTGTAATAGGCATTTATACTCCTCCCATAAAGTGCAAGGCTTCCATCACCAATGAGACTTCCTATGATTATATTTCTTTCTATTCTATTCATTTTGTATACTTTGGTGTTTTCAGCAAAAGGCATTTTTATTCTCCTGTTTTCAGATATATATTTATTATCTGTCAAGTATAGTTAAAATATTCCGATAATTTTTAAAGATAATATTATATTTTAAAACTTATCAGGAATCAGGTGTGATTTATGAGTGACATTTTAAATGAAATAGAATGCAGCAGTTCTGTTAACGGGAAAGTTGTAAAGATGACAAATTATTTAAATGATATTGTACAGGGTTTTGCTGATGTAGTTATAGTTAGAAGATCAGATAATGGGATTATAGTTGTCCCCATTAAATCTTATATATATTCTTTAGGACTGGAGACATCACGAAAATTAAAGCAAGATATTAAAGCTCCCAGTATTGAAAAAAATATATTCACCTACTGGAGTCATAGAGATTGTATTACCCTGGATATAAGACCTGACTTGATAGCTAATTCTAAAGATGCCAATGAGAGATAAAACTTCAGATTTTATGATTTATCTGAATTAAAAAACAGATACATCAGTGAAAAAATAGTTGAAAATTATAATAGATTAAAGGATAAGGTTGTGCTGTCTTAATCCAGACTACCCCGAAAGGATTATGTTTAAGGAGAGTAATTTCTTATGGATAAATTTATGTTTAAAATATATAAATGCTTTAAGTTATGGTAGTGGAGAAGTTTGAAACGAAGATTATTAAACAAGTATGTGGATAAATAGTAATTTAAAGGTGAGATAATTTGTTGTGATATTATAAAGTGGGGGAACAAATAATGAAGAAGTGTGTTATATGCGGAGTTACGCTGAATAGCCAAAATAAATCGAAAGAACATATTATTCATAATGCAATTGGTGGCAGTTTAGAAGATGATGAGATATATTGCAAGACGTGTAATGAACTGTACGGCTCTGATCAGGACAAAGCATTTACCCAAATATTTGCGCCTATTGTAGATGGAATAAATATGCATAAGACTCGAAAAACGAAAGGATCATCGTATACTGGAATTATGTGTGATCAGAACGGTAATTTATATACTGCAACATATAAAGCCGGTAAGGTAGTGAAATTAGAAGATAGTAATTCGCAATACGTGAAATACGAGGAAGGTAAGTTTAAGACATTATATCATCACTTCAAACTTGATAATGCTGCATTTAAATTAGGTATTTCTAAAATAGCGTTCAATTATGCGATTCATTGTGGGTTGCATTCTTGTTGCCTTGAGAGAGTTTTTGACTATTCCACAAATAGGCTGATTGATAAGCCTGTTATTATTCCATTTATTCCAATGACATTATTTGATGCTGTAATGGAAATGTATCCAGTTGAAAGATTTTTTCATACAGTTCGAATTTTCAATTGTGGGAATTTTCTGTATGCGTATATTGAACTTTTCAATACTTTTCAGGATTATGTCCTACTATCGGAGAAATACAACTTCGCAGAGTGTGGCAATATTGATAAGTCATATGGCAATATTATAGAGATGAACGAACCTTTGGATAAAGATTTACTGGAGTCTGTAAACCCTAGAGATTATAAGGATGCGGATATTATTCGGTGTCAGTATCATATTGACATGGATAAGTTACTTGAAGGACTCAAAAAGTATCATAATTATGATTGCCTTGATTGTTCTGAACAAGTGAATATGTTGTTTGCTTGTATGGGTAAAACAGCCTATGAACAAATTCGTATACAATCGTATATCAAAGAGTATAAGGAATTGATCGACCATCATTATGATTCCATTAATTTCTTAAAAACATTTCAAGTTTTCGATGATATTAAGATGAAATCTCAATTTTTACATGATTTTCAATTTTATACAATTTTTAATGATGACTGTGTTAACATTGAAAATTATAAAAAAATCCTTCCAGATGGCTCTGACTATCCTGTTGCTATTTGTAAAATTTTAAATAACTGTCAATATTTTAGTTCTTATAGTCACATGAAATTCCATATATTAGAGAATTGTTCTGATTGATGTTCGCTATATATTACTAAGCAAAAACTCTATGAGGCATATTATTTGTTCATGTATGGAGAAATTGACAAATTCCAATTTTAAGGTTGAGTGTTATAAAGTAAGTGTCAAGTAAAAAATCGATAGAAACCACTCAAAAAATATAAGATAATCTTCCTAAAAAGGAAGGTCTTATATGGGTATACAAAAAACATGAATATTACCTAGTGGCAGGGAAATCAACATTCCGTTATGCAGAAATCGGTGTTTATACATCTTATAATGGAGTTATGCATCACAAGATGTAAATTCATTATAAGGAGGTCATGATTATGACCAAATGTCGGGAAATCTTAAGACTAATCAGTCTTGGATTCACCCAGCGTAACATCATGCAAATCTGTGGTGCTGCACAGAAAACTGTTATCAAAGTCCAGCATCGTGCAAAAGAATTAAATCTTGTATGGCCATTGTAGGAAAATATGAGACAAGGCTTTGGAGAATCTAATGTTTCCTAAAGCAGGCAAAAATATTAGTAACAAAAGAATGCCAAATCTAGCTTACATCCATAAGAAACTATTCTGTAACGGGGTCAGCAAAAAGCTCCTATAGACAGAATATATGGAGGATTGCCGTCTCAAAGGAGAAATAGATGACAGTATAAGCTTTGAAAATTATATGAACAAGATTACTGAAATTTTTAATATAGAGATTGAAAAATTGATAAGTTATAAGCATGATGAATTAGAAAATACTTATTAAGTATACGTATATAATAATTCACCTGGGAAACATGATCCAATATAACGCAGATATTAATTACCACAAGGATGATATAATATTTTAAGGTAATTTTTTTACTGTGAAATTAAAAATAAACGTAAAAACTGTACATTTATTTTTGATTTTGTCTATAATAGCAGAAAAGATAATAAATATTGGACTTTATAAGTGCTTATTTTCTGAAAGCAATAATATAAAACTTAATTATGAGTTCAAAATTGAAGATAATATTATCAATTACAATATTAACTATGATGTAGAAAATAGACTTATGGCGGAAGATTTATTATTGAATGATAGGATTATGCTAAATAGAATTGGCCAAAGTGCAAAATCATATATTACGGATAATAAAGTTTTTACAGACATTGATAAAGAATCCCTCCTTTTAAGATCCATATATTTTAACACAAAATTTAATAACTATCCTGTGTTAAAAACATGGTTTAATTATTTAATAAATTCAGTTTATCTCGATGCTTTTTTAAGAAGAGGTATAAATCCATCACACAGTAAACTTGATTTAGTAGAGTATTTGAAAAATAATGGTGTAGATGATATTAATAATTTCTTTAAAAAGTATAATTTTGGACAGTTGGTAGAGTATTCAAACGCAAGTGTTGGAAAATTAATTTCTATAGATACATCGGGAGATAAGAGTATATTTTTTAAAAGAGATGATATTGGAGAACCTATTCCATTTGCCATGGAATCGCTGGGAAATAAAAATCTTTTAAATATGCTGCCTGCCTTTTTCCATGTAATAAAAAATGGAGGAATGTTGATTATAGATGAATTCAGCAGTACATTTCACAACGATCTTGAAGAACTTCTTATTAGATATTTTATGGGCAAATCTAATAACTCTCAAGTATTTGTGGTTTCACATTCAACTAATTTACTGTCAAATACTATATTTAGACCAGATCAGGAATATGCAGTTGAATTTAGAGGAAGTGATGGGAGTATTATAAATAGATTTTCCAATGAAAAACCAAGAGAAGCTCAAAATATAGAAAAAATGTACGTAAGCGGTGTGTTTGGTGGAAAGCCGGTATACGAAGATGAGTAGAGTTATGTTTGCTGATAATAATAAAAAAATGATGAAAATCTTGTTGGGGATTTAATAAATAGACTTGGTAATTCCAGAGAAAGTAATGATGAATATGATAGGCAGGGGCTGCTCCTTCTTAGTTATCCTTCGATTGAAAGTTTTACAGCCTCTAATTATATAAAGGACTCATTTGATTTGGAAATAGAGAAGGATTCACAACTTAAGCAGTATTTACATGAACAAAAAATTATGTATCAAGATATAAATAGAGATACCACTGAATTAGCAGTTTTAGAAATGGATAAGGCAATAAAGAGTATTGAAATTGAAAGTTATGATTTAGATAATTTTAAAGATACCAATTTACAGATATACAATTATGAAGAAAATCATTATAGAAAAACAAAAAAATACAAGCTGTTAAGTCTATTGTGTGCAGCACTTCTTGATTTGGGATTAAATAGCTATAGAAGAAGATTAATAGTGATATATTATTTATATTCAATGAATTAAAACTATATAGAAACCATCCAAACCATATATGGTCCTTACAACTTTACCAGGAGAAGAATCCCAGGTGGATTTTGGCTATATAGCAATGACCAGGAAAAAAAGCTGTATGAAATAATAACGACAAAAACCTCGGACCAATTAGGATTTGGAAACCGCAAAAACTGGAATGCCAGCATAGCCCGTAAATGGGTTAGTGACAATTTTCATATTGAATACAGTAATCGAGGGATGCTGCAAGTATTCCACAGATTAAACCTTAGTTATACACGACCGACGTATACCCTGGCAAAAGCAGATAAAGAAAAGCAGGAGGCCTTCAAACAAGAATTTGAGGATTTAAAAAAACTTGATTGACGGAAATATAAACCATATTCTTTTTAAAGACGAATCAATGATCCGGTATTATCAAGCTATTTCCAGAACATGGTTTCCCAAAGGTCAGCAGAGAATTATAGCAGCCTACGGAAAACATGAAGGGGTAAAACTCCTGGGGATTATCAATTATGAAACCGGGTCAGTTTATTGTGAGGAACATAGTAAATATTATGCTGAAGTATTCCTTGGATTTCCTGAAAATGTTTTACAACAATATCCAGAAGGTAAAATAGTTATGATTCTTGATAATTCCAGAGTTCATCATGCAAAATTACTTAAGGGTTTCTGGAAAAGAACAGTACCCGGCTTTCATTCATTTTTCTCCTCCATACAGTCTCAAAATGAATATAATAGAGGGGCTATGGGGTTGGATGAAAGATGAGGTAATTAATAATGCTTTCTTTTCATCTGTTAAAGAAATTAGAAATGCTGTCCAATGGTTTATTAACTGGGTTAATCAAATCCCGGAAACCGTTATTGACAGGTTTTGTGTCCGCATGTAGTTTTATTTGTACGATATATATAGCATAAACAGAAGATGAACATTGCAATAGAACACGCAGATATGAGGAAATTGCTTGATGGATTGGTTGTCATTGTACAAAAGAATTAAAGTTGTAATTTTATTTAAAGAACAAATGTTTGAATAAGATTAACTTTTTGCGGGGATAATATATGATATAATAAAAATAACAGAGCAGGGTGGTTGATTGGTTTGGCAGATGAAAAGGTAAAATGGCACCCGGCCTTTGCGGCGGCGGTGCAACTGGAACTCAAGGAATACAGAAAATATCTGGAATTTATAACAGAATATCAACTCACAGATGAGCCCCTCAGGATAGATGTACTGGTAATTAAAAAGCTCAGGGAAATTAGGATAGACAAATCTCTGGGCAGAATATTTAAAAAGTATAATATATTGGAGTACAAATCTCCTACAGACTATATATCAATAGATGATTATTACAAGATAAAGGCATATGCCTATCTCTATAAAGCACTTTCAAGGGAAACAGATAAGATTGGTATAAATGAAATGACCATAACTCTGACTTCCAGCAGGTACCCCGGGAAATTGATTGATTATTTGAAAAATGAGATAAAGGCTGATATAGAAAAAGCTGGCAGCGGCATATATTATATAAAAGATACGGACATAGACACTCAGATTTTAGTGTCAAAACAATTGGATGACGGAGAAGCTGGATATTTAAAACTGCTTCAGAATCGGCAGCAGGACAGGAATTTGATGAAAAACTGGCTGGCAGAATACATAAGTAATATAAAGGATCCGCTTTATGCGGTGATAATGGATGTACTTGCAAAAGTGAATCCCGATGAAATATTGGAGGTGTATAAAGATATGGGAATGCCGAAAATAAGTGAGAGCAACATGGAGTTTTTAATGGACATGATTAAGAAGTTTGAACTTGACAAAAAGCTTGAACAGAAAGGTAAAGAAGAAGGCATAGAAGAGGGCAGAAAAGAAAAGGCAGAACTGCTTATTGAGCAGTTGAGAAAAAAGTTCAATGGATTGCCAGAGAACTATGAAGATAAAATAGAAAACCTTTCTAATGATAAAATTAAAGCTATTGGTGTGGATATATTTGATATAGAAAAGATAGAGGATTTGGAGAGGTATTTTTAGGAATTCAGTTAATAGTGAAGAGTTGATGTTTGTATGGATATAGCAGCACTGTCAATTGTAATGAATCAGTCAAAGGTTCAGTAGGATGCAGGTATAGCAATTATGAAAATGGCCATGTATAGAAATAATCAGGCTGCAGCATAGATGACTGAAATAATGCCGAATATTTCAATAGATCCTAATCTGGGAAACAAGACAGATATCAGGACATGAATTAAAAATATAGTTTTTTATTCATTGAAATAGATACTTTATGAGGTTTATTTTATATGAATATGTTAGTGTTTATGCTACTATCTCTAACAATTATTTTAAAATTTGGTATTATGTTTAATATCAGGGGGTCATATTAGATTCTATGTCTGAAGGTAAAAAGGCATTTGTAATTGTTGGCTTTTCATATTGGGAAGTTGATCAAGAAGAATTTAATTGGTTTGTAGATAATCTTCCAGTGTTTAAGTTATGAAGGTGATTTGTGGAATTCTTCTACAATAGATTCTTATGATTTAATTTATGGTGGAATAGTAGATGAACTTAAAATAGAGATGAAAATAATGATCCTTATAATCCTGCAAGTATACTTGAAACTATTTCTCAATATATTAGCCAATTAAATTTAATAAGTATGATCCCTTAACTACAAATATATATCGTGGAAGGATGCATAAAAAAGATGGTAAGCGTCAAACAAGAAAGTGGATGGAAAGTGTTCAAAAAATGTGAGATAATCTTCTAAAATAAGTTTTAAAGTTTTTCAAGTTAGCTTTAAAAACTTTAAAAAGGAAGGTTTTATATGGATGTAC
>NZ_PVXP01000100.1 GCF_002995845.1 Clostridium luticellarii
TTATAACACGCTATTATTAGTTATTCCCTAAAAAATAAAAATTACTACAGGCTCATATTCCTATAGTAATTTCCAATTAAATTTTATCCCGTCTATTCTATTTTACACAAATCTGTGGACGCCCTCTTTATTTCATAATATAATTCATTTATCGCTCTACTGTCATAGGATTAAATTTTAAATTTCTGAATCACTTCATTGAGCTTTTGGGCCAGAACAGCTTGATCCCTGGAGGTTTCATCCACCTGTATCATACCCTGTGTTGCATCATTTATGACATTCTCAATCTGATTGGTGCTTTCAGAAGATTTTTGTGCAATTGCAGCCATACTGTTAATGGCCTTGGTTACTTCATTTATGGTATTTTTCATTTCCTCTGTCATTGAAGTCAATTGTTCCAGGGAATCAGAAGTGAATTGAGAGTCTCTGTAATATTTTTCTCCAGTACTTAGATAGTTGTCCAATTGTACATTTACATTTTGATCAATAAACCCTAAAATCTGATAACTGGTATCAGATAGATTTTTAAAAGCATCTTGAACTTTTACTACAACATTTTGAATTGTAGAAACTGTTTCCGAAGATTGTTCTGCCAATGTCCTCACTTCTTCTGCAACTACTGCAAATCCTTTTCCATGTTCACCTGCTCTTGCAGCTTCAATAGCTGCATTCAATGCCAGTAAATTGGTTTGTTCTGCAATATCTGCTATTACATCCGCCATCTCCTTTATTTTTGAAACTACTTTTCCATCATCTATGGCTTTCAGTATACTGTTCTGTTCATGCTTATAGATATCCTTACATTCCTTTATTGCATCTTGAGCACTTTTCTGAACTGAAAGAGCATTTTCCTTGGACTTATTTGCATTTGTACTTACATCCAATGCTCGATTTGACAATTTATTCATACTGGAATCTATCTCTTCCACAGATGCAGTAACTTCCTCAGCTGAAGCTGTTGTTTCCTGGGAACCATTTACAATATCATTTATAGAATTATCCACATCCTGAAATTTGGATGTCATCTCCTGAACAGTTGCAGAAAGTTCCTCGCTGGAGGCACTCATGTTCTCAGAATTGTCAACTATGATCTTTACCAGAGATTTCACATTGTTCTGAGCTGTATTGAGAGAGATAGCCGTATCTGCAAATTCATCCTTTCTTTTTATATTTATAGGAGTGCTGAAATCACATTCCGATAATCTCCTTGCAAATTCCTGTATCTGAATTAAAGGTTTCGTCACATATTTTGCAATAGATATTCCACATACACCGGCAATTATCAGCATGGCCAATAAAATTATAAGAGCTGTGGTAATGGTAGCACTTAATCCCTGTGCATAATCTCTTTTAGGACTTACAGTTACAACTGTCCAACCTGTTTCTTTAGATCTATCAAATCCAGCTATTTTGGATTCTTTTCCACTTCCGTACTTTATATTTCCCTGCTTTTCACTTAAAATAGATTGCCCGGAAGGAATCTCCAGCTTTATGTTCTTCATCACCTTACTTTTATCAGAATGCGCAATAATTGTACCATCCGTTGAAACTAGAAAGGCATATCCGCTTTTTCCCACTTTAGTGGCAGACAACTTGTCTCTTAATGTGGATAGATCAACATCAAAACCTACAGCACCTATTTTACCATTATAAAGCTGTACTTTTTTAGCAATAGTTATGACAATTTTACCTGTAAAAGCATCTTCATATGGCTCAGTTACAAATACTTTTCCATCTGCAGCTATGGCATCTTTATACCAGGGTCTGGATGTGGGATCAAATCCTGCAGGTAATTTTACACTTTCAGGATATACTATCATCTGTTTGGTTTCATCTCCCAAATATGACTGCATTATATCCTTGTTGCTCTGTGTTATGCTCCCCAAAGCATTTAACAGACCATCCTTGTCCTGCGAAAGTACATCTCTATTAACCGACAGCGATTCTAAATCATGTTTTAATGAGAGAATATGTAAATCTATGTATGAAACTTTTTCCTCTGACACCTGACCTGTCAATCCCTCTGCATCATCACCTATGATTTTAGATGCTATGGAAAAATAAAAAATTGATAATATGAGTACTGGTATTGCAACTAACAATATCAATACACCTATCAATTTATGATGTAATGACATTTTATTTTTCATAGTTTACCCCCTATGTTACATAATTATTTATATTCCAGCATATTTTACCACCAAAATACACTGAATGTCAAAAATTTTCACTTATTTCATGCTAATTCTGCAATAAGAAACATGATTTTCATACCAAGCTGAGTAAATTTTTCCTCATACTCCGTGGTTACATTTTCATTAAAATTGCTGTTGTGAAGATCATAGGTTAAATATTTTATTCTATATCCACTCTCTGTAAAATAATCCTGAGATTCTTCAAAAAGTCCTTTATCGTCTGTCTTAAACCATATCTGACTTCCCGACTTCAAAAACTCTTTATACATATTTAAAAATGCAGTATATGTAAGTCTTCTCTTTTTCTGTCTCCGTTTAGGCCATGGATTGCAAAAATTTATATATATTCTGTCAATCTCCCCACTGCCGAAAGCTCCAAGAATCTGCCCTATATTCATAGGCACTATCCTTACATTTTCTATTTCATTCTCCTGTACTCTTCTGAGAGCATAGATCAAAACTTCATCCTTTAAATCAATTCCTATATAATTTATATTTTTATTATTTAGTGCCTGCTGGCATAAAAATTTGCCTCTTCCACAGCCCAGTTCCAGATATATCTTATTATTGTTTCCAAATTTCTTACTCCAGCTTCCCTTACATTTTTCAGGTTGCGTTATGACAAGAAAGCTGGATTCCAGTTCAGGCCTAGCCCACCATTTTTTTCTAAGTCTCATATTACAAAATTCCTTTCTTCTCTTTGCAGCATACAAATTATTTAAATAAATGCAAAATCTATTATCCATTCTAATGCAAAAGTTGTCAATAGAATTTTTTAAATATATTTTAGCTAAAGTTTTTTCTACAATATACGATAACAGTATGTAAAATTATATCTAGAATAACATGCGGGTTGTGAAAAATTATGGAATATTTTGTAGAAGAACTCAAAAGTAAAAAGATAATAGGTGCAGATGATATACAAATTCTTAAAAATTATATAGATAAAAAATATATTAAAACTGGTTCAAAAGAAAAAGCAAAAATGCTTTCCAAAACCATACATCACATTTTAGACGAAAACTTAAAGGAACTTCCTGAAAACTATAGACAAGCTATAAAGCTTAATATTTTAAAAGAAACTCTTTTTAAGAACAAAGAATCCATATTCATGTACGATATATTCAATTATTGCATGAAGAATGAATTTTTAAAAAAGAATTTTAAAAAAGAGCTTACCCAGTGGATAAACAGTAATATAGAGAGTAAAATTCAGGAAATTGATTTGAACAATTATGAAAAAAACGTTAAAAAAGACATGCCCTCTTTATCAGACAAATGCAGCAAAAATACTTTCAATTATATTCTGCCTTTTGATTCAAATCCCTTAAAATTCTCAAAAAAAATTCTGGCAGTTATTATAGTTGTTATTTTAATTATGGGTATATCAGGTAAATTCATACTAAAATCACATTTTAATATAGCTGAATTTTCACAAGATGAAAGGACACATTTAGAAGATTTCATTGACAGAATAACTTTAGAAAATTATGAAAAGAATTTTCCAAATGTATATCTCCCGGAATATTTAAAATATCAGGATATAGACAAAAATAAATTAAAATCTTACTTAAGTACGCGAAATTCACTATTATGCAAAGAACCTTATTTCTCTACCATAATCAACACCTCAAAAGAGTTTAATCTAAACCCAATTTTGTTGTTTGCCATAACTGGACAGGAACAAAATTTCGTTCCTGTAAATACACCTAATGCCTATAAAATAGCCAATAATCCCTTTAATGTATATCACAGCTGGCAGGAATACAACACGGATATAGGAGATTCTTCCAGAATAGCTGCCCATACCATTATAAATCTATCTATAAACCGGCCAAAAGAAAATAATCCCTTTATGTGGATAGGTAAAAAATATGCAGAAGACCAAAACTGGGCAAATGGTGTTCAATCTATATTTGAGGAAATAAATCATTATTATTCAGTTCACAGCGAAAGATAAATTCAATTAGAGAATGCTGTTGGCTATCTTAATAAAAGCCTGATATATGGCAAAAGACGGTACACCAACTATGTACCTTGCCAGTGGAGTAGCCACAAACAAGATCAATATGACAAATTGATATCTATATATGCTTCCTGATATTTTATAAAACAGCGACGGAAAAATATCCCTTAATACATGAAATCCGTCTAAACCAGGTAGAGGAATCAAATTAAATACAAATAACATACAGTTTATATTTACAATATACAGCATAATTTTGGTCAATATGTTGAAAGTTGAAGAGGTTCCTATGGCCAAAATTTCTGATTTATATAATAGTACCACCAAAATAGAAGCTAAAAATGCCACTATCAAATTTGCCAAAGGTCCTGCAATAGACACCTTAAAGTCATCTCTGTTTCTGTTTTTAAATGCACTGGGATTGATTTCAACGGGTTTTGCCCATCCAAATCCCACCAGCAGTATCATTATAAATCCTAAAATGTCTACATGTGCAAATGGGTTTAAGGTAAGCCTTCCTTGAAACTTTGGAGTCTTATCACCCAATCTGTCCGCCATCAATGCATGTGCAAACTCGTGGAATGCAAATCCAATAAGTATAGCGGGTACGGTCAGTATTTTATCTAATATAACTTCAGTCAAATATTTCATTCCTTCCTTTTTAATTTAATGATGACTTTTCCAATTTACCGTTGCTTATAGACGCAATTCCACCTTCATAAATCTGTATGAATTTTCCGCTATATGTATATTGTTTCCCTGTCGACAATTCAGTGACAATTCCTTTTAAATTATCATTTATGTATATTTTTCCTGAAGGCATTAAAAATATGTCATTCTTATCCACAGGCTGATTCAAGCTAATATTTTGATATCCATTTTCATCCGTATTTAAATTTCCACAATAGATATTCGATACTTTTCCGTTTTCTTCATTCCCTATATAGATTTTATCATTTTCATCTGCACCTATCCATACAGGATTTTGAACTCCCTCAATAGTTATAGGATTTTGCCTTCCAGTAACATATATACTATGATATATATCATCTTCATATATTAGCTTATCATCCAGATACAATGTTCCTATCTTGTCTATCATATACGATTTCGTATATATTTTCTGCATCTCCTTCATTATATTTATCCTGTATATATTACTTCTCCGTCCTCTATTCTGCATCTTAATATATATTACATTTGTAAAAGGAGATTCCTGTATATCATCGATTTGAGCCTTTTCGTCGGAATAATCCAATTCTTTTACATCCTCTTTTATATCCTTGTCAACTTCATAATAGAGCAAATTAAATTTGGAATTTTCAGTATAATCATGCTTTTCTGCTATAAGCATTCTATTTCTATCCTTGAGCCATTTATAAAAAGATACTTCTACTCCATCCTTAAATTCTACATTTTTTTCATTACCGGTTTTTGAATCCACAACTTTCAAAATATTTCCCTGGTAATAGGCTACATATCTGCCATCAAAGGAAACACTAACATTTTTGGCATCCTGTGGTACATTTACAGTGGTATTTTCTTTCTTGGGCTCACTTTTCAAAACCTTTTTGGCTTTTATCTCTGTCTGAGAAGATAAAAAATAATTATTTATATAAAACAATCCTGAAAATTGTAACGCCAGTGATATGGCTATCCAGACAGCAATTCTTCTGAAAACTTTCATCTCACACTCCCCTTTAACAATCTATGACAGCTTTTATGGCTTCACATAAATAGCAGATGGAACAGACCTTTCGCCTAAAGGATCACAGGTATTATTTATTACCTCTCCTTCATAGTACATAGTAGAAGAAGAACCTCCATCTAAATTAGTAGCATTTATTGCACCATACTTAATCATTATATTCTGAACATCCCTCAGGGAAGCCCCTATACTCTTAGTTTGACGTCCGTCTATAACAAGAAAAATCATAGCTCCGTCTGACCTCTGGCCTATTGCAGTTCTTGGAGCTATTCCCCATCCGCCATCTCCTGATTTTATGGTTCCCTTCCCATTTACTATCAGGGCAGGTCCAAAAGATATGGCTTCTGTAACACCTCTTTCTTTCATATCATTTAAGCTGTGATTTCCAACCAAAAGCTGCCCTTTATTTGTAATTGCCATTACTTCTGATTTCTCATCAGGATCTTCTATGTCATTAGACACAACTTTACCATTACTCATCAATATACCTGTAGGCTTTCCACCAGTACCGGTCCACTTGCTGTCTCCAGAGGAACTGTCTTTAAAGCCTCCGCCATTTATAGCAGCTACCGCATTATTGTTCTTTGCTATTCTGCTGGTGAGTTCCCCTGCTGTCCCTAATTTTTTGCTGTATCCAACTTTGACTCTGGTGGGATCATGAATTATCAATATATATCCTTTAAAATTTTTTTTATCATCACTTATATCTTCTCTTTCTATACTGCTGTCATGTTTATTTTCAAAATTCAGAGTTTCCACATTATTTTGTTCTACACTTTCAGCAGTATTCCCTGCCAATATCTTTTTTATCTCTTCATCCGACAGAAACAATTTTGCAATATATTGATGACTCAATGTGGTCATAGCAGCACCTACTATGGTTCTCTTTACATTTTCAAAAGGACCATAAAATACCAAAAAAGGAGCAGTTGCGCCCGTGAATATAAATTCAAACAGTAAAAAACAAAGTATCAGTTTCCAAACTGTTCTTCTTTTTTTACCTGTTGTTGTTCTTTTTCTGTGCATTGAAAACTTTCCCTTCTAAAAAATATGTACTAAATTAAAATTATATCCTTCAATATTGTACAATAAACGATAAAATTTTTAAATAGAAATAGTCATAAATACATAAAAACTTCATAAAAGATCAATAAATAAAAAAGATATTTGCTATGTCATTATATAATATGCCCATAGCAACATATCTTTAGTATTACTATATCAAAAATTATCCACTTGATATCTACAATCTTTTAGAAGCCTCATAGGCCAGCGGGGATCTCTCACATTCATCATGTTTTAAAGTGACCTGATAACACAGAGGACTTCCCTTCATTTTTTCTGATGCATAAGATAATCCATTGGATCTGGAATCTAGAAATGCCTGATCTATTTGATCTGGATCTCCTATAAGCAGCAGTTTTGTACCTACACCCACCCTGGTTATTATCGCTTTTACCTGTTTAGGTGTTAAATTTTGGGCTTCATCAACCACCAGCCAATTTTTTGTAATAGATCGACCTCTTAAATATCCCACCGCCTCCGTAGTTATAATTCCCCTGTCAAACAGCTCTCTGACTTTATCCTCTAATTCCTTTTCATCTTTATATCTTTCCTTTTCGTCAGAATCCACTAGTATCTCAAGATTATCTAGTATTGGCCTCATAAGAGGAAATATTTTTTCCTGTTCTGTACCTGGTAAAAATCCTATATCCTCACCCATGGTAATATTAGGTCTGCATACAAGCATTTTTCTATACTTTCTGTTGTCTTCTTCCATCATATTATGAAGTCCCACCGCCAGTGAAAAAAAAGTTTTTGCTGTACCAGCAGGTCCTTTTATTATTACAAGAGGAGCTTTCTCCGCATTTGTAAGAAGAGCTTCCAACATAAATTTCTGTCCCACATTTCTTGGATTTATTCCCAGAGGTGAACTGTCTTTAAAATTAAGCGGAACAATTTTTTTCCCATCAAACCTCCCAAGAGCAGTTTGTTTAGGATGCTCAAAACAATGTATTATGACAAATTCATTTACATAGAAATTTGGTGTAAAATATTTTTCAGTTTCTTCATCATAACAGGTAATTTTATCAGTTTCCATATACTTTTCTCTATAAAAATTTTCTATGTTCTGCTTTGATGCATATACTTCCGCTCTTCCAGTATATTGACTTTTATCCTCTGGAACAACTTTTTCATAAAAATCTTCTACATCTATATTTATAATATCAGCTTTAATTCTTTCAAAAATATCTTTTGTTATAAGGCAAACATCTTCTCCTTGTTCCTTAAGTCCTTTACATACCTGCATTATTCTGTTGTCTGGTTTGCTTCTATCCCAGGCTGGAGGCAGCTTTACATCATAATGATTCATTTCAACTCTGAAGTTTCCACCAGATGGCAATTGTACTCCTTTATTGAGTTTACCTCTTTTTCTCAATCCATCTATCAGCCTAGCTGCATGTCTGGCATTAAAGCCCAAATCACTTTTGTCTTTTTTAAAACCATCCAGTTCTTCAAGCACCACCTCGGGTATAACTACATCTCCATCTTCAAAAGCCAATATAGCCCCCGATGAATACAAAATAACATTGGTATCTAAAACATAAGTTTTTTTCAAAGTCATTCCTCCCCTCTTCCATTATTATAATATATTCATCTGTACATATAAATGCATTTATTATTATGAAATCAAATTTGTTATAAAATATATCTTTATATTATAAAAAGCAAACACTGTACATTTCCAATGCTTGCTTTTTTAAGGGAGATCTATATAACTACGTTGTTTGCTTTTTATTGTATATATTTTATTTTATACATGTGATGTGACAATATTGTGTCA
>NZ_PVXP01000101.1 GCF_002995845.1 Clostridium luticellarii
AAAAATATTATGATATAATTGTTTCTTAACATAATAATTTTAAAGGAGTTTTCAATTATAAAATGAATACTGAAAGAGTGGAAATAAAATCAATATTAAATAAAATTACAAATATATTTGATTACATAACTAATTATGCCGAAATTCATGAGAAATATTTGAAGGAGTTATTAATTAAATATGACTATGAAGATATACTTAGTAAAAATTTAATGCTTTCAGAGTTTCATGTCATAGATTGTATAGGAAAAAATCAATTGCCTAATGCCACTTTTATATCAAAAGAACTGGATATGACCAGGGGGGGTATATCCAAAATAACTGCTAAACTTATAGAAAAGAATTTGATAAAAGGAAATCACCTGGAAAATAATAAAAAAGAAATTTATTATACTTTGACTACTGAGGGAAAAAAGGCTTTTCGAATACACAAGGAGCTTCATGAAATTGAGAGCAGAAAATTTGTAAATATGTTGAATAGGTATAATAATGAAAAGTTGAATATAATTAATAAATTTTTAGATGACCTTATGAATAATTTATAAAAATTCGTAATAATATCAAGTGATTCCAAGGTTCAGATGGAGTTTGCTTATAAGAAATACTTTTCGTATTTTAACCTTATTAACAGTATTTTTAGCATCTTTAGAGTTTAGAATACGTTATTCTTTGAGGGAAGAACTTGTCTAACTTTAGGAAGGTGGGATATTAGCAATGGTAGATTTGGGATAAAAATAGAAAAGGAGATTAAATGGACAGTATACTTTTGATAATAAAATCTATAATATTGGGAATAGTAGAAGGAATAACAGAGTTTCTGCCGGTGTCTTCAACAGGACATATGGTGGTTTTTGAAAACTTGATGGGATTTAAAGGGGACAACCCTGCTTATGTTGAGATGTACACATATGTTATACAGCTTGGAGCCATACTAGCAGTGGTGATACTGTATTGGAAGAAAATAAAAGAAACTCTTGTAGATTTTCTTCCTCATAAAGTTGGTTATGAAAAATCTGGATTTAAATTTTGGTTAATGATATTTATTGCATGCATTCCCGGAGTTATCTGTCAGCTGTTATTGGGTGATTTGGCAGACAAATATCTGTTTACACCGGTATCTGTGGCAATGACTTTGTTTTTAGGTGGTGTATGGATGATATATGCCGAAAATAAATTTAGAAATAAAAGTCCCAGAAGCAGCGGATTGAGTGTTACAGCAAAGCAGGCACTGATAATCGGCACCTTTCAATGCTTAGCCATAATTCCAGGAATGTCGCGTTCGGCTTCAACAATTATAGGTGGATGGCTATCAGGACTTTCGACGATTGCAGCTGCTGAATTCTCCTTTTTTCTGGCAATCCCGGTTATGGTGGGGATGAGTGCTTTGGAGATTTTAAAGATTGGTGGTGTGGCAAGTCTTACATCTATAGAAATAATTTCTCTTGTTGTGGGATTTCTGGTATCGTTTTTAGTGGCTTTGATAGTAGTTAACAAGTTTATTCTTTATTTGAAAAAGAAACCTATGAGAATATTTGCGGTATATAGAATGATATTTGCAATTGTAGTATTATTGGCAGGATTTCTGGGGATATTTCATTAGCAAGGCAATTTTGTCTCAAAAAAGTTATTCAAAAGTACAGGATTTGTATAAAATAATATTACCTATAATGTTTCATGGGCTCAATAGGGAAGAGTGGAAGGTGTACTTTCTGAGCAGAGTGAATATATTAAGAACAAATACGAATATAATATGCCAGAGATACAGAATATAGATATTATGAATGAACAGCCATGGAAGTTTATTGGTTATATGAGTGATGGTCTTAACTTATTGTATCATCATTGTTAATCTCGTACAAATACTATTATTGTATAACTGCTTTAAAATAATGGCAATCTATTAAAAAAGCCCTTATTGAGGTGATAGGTTTGAAAAAGTCACTGTACACTTTATTTTTAGCGTTGTTGATAATTTTCTATATTCCGTTAAATATTAAGGCTGCTTCATATAATTATGCTAAATTTGGATTGAGAGAACATTGTATTGCACTTCAAAATTCAAAAGAGAAATTATATCAGGATATGCTTGTGACGCTATTACTGCCTATTTTACAGAATGCAGTGGATAATTACTATAAAGAATATTTATCAGTATCTCCTGTAATAGCACCTTATGATATTTCTGTATTGAGCATAGATAGACTGGGTGGGAATGAAACATTTGATTTTTGTGTGAAATTAGAACTTCATCCCTATGTTGGTCCACACCTTGATGTAGGACTTGATCATATTACTATTAAAATAAATTCAACAGGCAGAGTTAAAGTTGAAAAA
Source organism: Clostridium luticellarii (assembly GCF_002995845.1). Classification (GTDB taxonomy): domain Bacteria; phylum Bacillota; class Clostridia; order Clostridiales; family Clostridiaceae; genus Clostridium_B; species Clostridium_B luticellarii. Next base: position 2,335 of record NZ_PVXP01000101.1, read on the forward strand.
TTTGAGCATATCAGAAATTATGAATTACCATCATACTATCAAGATATTATAAAAAAGAAGCTGCCATAATGTAAAAATCTTTATTGAAGAAGTGCTATATTGACTAATTTCTTGAAAGGCCCATATAACACTTTTTTTGACTAAAATAAAGCTGATTATTTTAAATTGTATTTTTCTATACTTTGCAATGATATTATGCAGTTATTTATCTAAAATCTTAATTTCTCCACGACTTCCGTCAACCAAAACTTTATCACCGGTTTTAAGTCTTAAAGTGGCGCTGCCGCATCCCACAACTGCTGGAATACCGAGTTCCCTGGCTACAATTGCTGCGTGGGATAATGGTGCACCTATATCCGTAATGATAGCTCCGGCTTTCGGAAATATGGGAGTCCACCCTATATTGGTGGTTGATGCTACCAATATTTCACCTGGCTGAAGCAGATTTCCATCCTCCGGATCTCTGAGGATTCGGACAGGACCTTCAATTTTGCCTGCAGCTCCCGGGAAACCTTTCAGTGTTTCAAAATTTGAACTCACTGTATCAGCAGGTGAGGTAAAGTCGTAATAATCCACTCTTCTATCTGGATTTTTGACCCATTTATAAGGATCTATACGCCCTCTGATAATGGATGGAAGGGGAGGCAGAGCTCTGTAACTGTCGTAATTTTTTTGCCTTGCAGGTATGTGCTCCAGAGCTGATCTGTCTCCTGTCAGTAAATCAAGGATTTCATGAATATACAGGAAGAAGACGTCACTGCCAATACCTGTCAGCTGGCCGGCTTTAAGTGCAAAAGTCCTGTTGGCCCTGAATACTCTGGACCATTCTGAACGCAGTGCCTCTCTGATGGAACTTCCCTCACGGGCGTCTTCAATTTGTTTTTTTATCTGATCGTACTTAGATGGGAAACGTTCCTTTAAATTTTTCATTTCCAGGATATATTGGTTTTCCTGGTTTTTCAGCAGGCTTTCCGCATCCACTCCCGCTTTTTTATTTTCTTCTATCTGTTTTTCAAGCCACATTTTATCCTCTGATGGATCCGGTATGGATAATTCAAATTCATGAGGGCTCCTGTGACCATATTTCAACATGTATTCTTCTTTGGTCATTTCTCCCTTGATTATTTTTGAAATTCCAACAACAGGCCCCAGGCTTTCAAGGCTGGAATTGCCGCCTAAACTGGAAAGCAAAGCATCTGCAGCTTCTTTTCCCAAAAGCTCTGGAAGTTTTTCATTGAGCTTGAACAGGGCCATTATTTTTTTTCTGGGTGCATAGCGGCCCGCCAATAATATTTTACAGTTGCAGGGCCAGAGTTCTTCTTTCCATAATCCAAGCAATTCATTCCCGTCATTTACCTGTTCTATACGTTTTTTCATATTTCTGCACCATGCAGGTGTATCTTTTATATAGAGAGGTATTGATCTTGAAATTTTTCTTGAGCATTTCAACATATGTCCTATTCTTGGAAGCATAACCTTTAATAATTGCAGACCTGAAAAGGGATATATGGGAATATCCATGTTCTTTGTGGTTTTTCCAAATATATAGTTCATTTTTCTGAGCACCGGTTTATAATCTCTGCCAAATGCCTTATACATGGATAATGCCACATTGACATTGGAATACATTCTTCCGCATATATTGCCTGAAAACAGATAATAATTTGGAATAATTGATTGTTCCTCGTCAAGGGCTCTTATTACAGACCAGCTTAAAGGAGTAAAAACATCAGACATGGCTTCACCTACATTGGTATTTGTCCATAGATAGTCCCCGTCCAAAGAGGCATTCATCTCATAGGTGTCCAGATTATATGCTTTCAGCGTGGTAATTGGCCTTGCCTGCAGTATATACAGTCTGCCTTTGGAAACTGCCCATTCAATATCCTGCTGACATCCCAGGTCTTTTACCAGTCTGGAGGCATATCTGAATAATTTTGAAGAATATTTTTTAAAATCCTTCGGCCCTGCATACTTTCCCCCCGGTCTGAATAATTTAAAGGGACATGCATTGGATTCTCCGGATACAAGCTGTTCTCCCAGGCCGTATACATAATTACCGGACATGCTTTCGTGGCTTCCGGTAATTGGATCTGCGGTAAACAATACACCGGATATCTCAGATGGAACCATCAGCATGATAACTACTGCAATTTGATGGGACTGGTTCATGCCTTGTACAGAGGTATAAGCTTTTACTCTGTATGATTCCTTTGATTGAAACACTTTATAAATAGCTTCCTTTATTTCCTCATCTGTATTTCTATTTAAAACAGTTTCAAATTCTCCTGCAAAGGAAGCTGCTGAAGAGTCTTCACTTAATGCGGAGGACCTTACTGCAAACAGGCAGCCTGCATTTTTATCTCTGATTTCTTTCAGCACACTCTGTATTTTACTCCAGGCCTCATCTCTAAGTTTATTTTCATGGAAAGCAGAGGGTAAAACCACAAATCCCTCCGGCACCGGATACCCATCCTGATACATTTTTGAAAGCATTGCACCTTTGCCGCCTGCAAGCTGCCTTTCCTCAGGAGTAAGATCCCTGAAACTTTTTATCATATTACTACTCATAATTAAAATCCCCTTCTTAGTATTATTTATAAAAAGTGCTTCTGAACAAATCCAGATAGCTGTCAAGTTCCACGAGCAAATCATCATAATTCAATTTATTCAGGGAGTAAACTTTTAATTTTTCCCGTTCTCTTGCAGAAATGCCTTCCAGAGTCCACATAATCACACGAATAGCTCGAGCCGTATCAACTTCATTTTTAAACTTGGAAACATCTATATTTTGCAGCACTTTACTGCTTCCACTTGCAATATAATTCCTGTTCCTTATATCCAGATCATCTTTCACTTCCCCTGATTCCTCGAAGTATGCGGACTTTACAAAGTCAAGCATATCCGGATATCTGCCTATCAGGGCAAATTCCATGACAATCACCTGCCTCAGCCTTTTTAGGATGTCTCTTTCACTCAGATCTATTTTTCCATAAAACTCATTCATGAGAGTTTTTACTGAATAATCGTATAGATATAAATACAGCTCTTTTTTACTGTGAAAGTAATGAAACAGCATTCCCTTGCCTATACTGGCATCTTTTACTATCTTGTTGGTGGATGCGTTCTTGTAACCCCTCAAGTTGAATTCCTTCATTGCTGCATTGAGTATTCTGTTTTGCTTATCAGCTTCCAATGCATGAAACTTTTCAAACATCTGATGGCCTCCTGTATCAATTCAATTTATCGACCTAACTGGTCTAAGACATATTATAACACTATCGACCAGAATAGTCTATAGTTTTTATAAAAAAGCGGACTTAATAATTTATACTTATTTGTCGTATTTGCAATATTTTTAGGGAATAAAAAATCTTTACAAATATATTCTACAAGTGTAAAATTGATACTGTGGAGGTGACTTGTATTGTCAATTATAAAGATTCCTGAATCCGAGCTGGAGGTTATGGAGGCTGTCTGGAACAGCCGGAGCCCAATATCTTCCAAGGAAATTGTGGATATTATGGAAAAGAAAAAAGGCTGGAAAAACACAACCATACTGACTCTTTTGTCCCGTTTGGCAAAGAAGAAATTTATAACTGCAGCAAAAGGGAAAAGGATAACCTATTATACAACCCTTGTGACTGAAGAGGAATACCGTAAGTTTGAAACCAGAGAATTTTTCCGTAAATTTCATAAAGGCTCTTTAAAAAGTTTTATTACTACGCTGCATGAGGACAATGATATTACCGATGATGATCTGGATGAACTGGATCATTGGATTAAAAGCAGGTGATGATATGATTGAAGTGTTTATGGAAAATCTTTTAAAAACCTCATTATTGGGAAGTATGGCAATTATAATCATCATATTTCTTGAAAAAACTTTGCTCAAAAGATATAAAAATACCTTTAATTATTATATATGGCTGGCTGTAATAATAAAGATGATTATGCCTTTTAAAATTCCAGTTCATTTACCTGAGAAGGCATATGATGTCTTTCAAAATTCACCGGGCAGTGTAAAAACAGTGATGAACGGAGGAATTTCTCTAAGCCAGAGCATGAAAATAGGAAACAGTACTGATATAGTAGCTGTTAGTCATAATAATATAAATTATTTAACAATATTGTTCTATATATGGCTTGTTGTAGCTGTAATATTTATAGCTTATCATATTGTATCCTATGCTGTTTTTAAAAATAAATTAAAGCAGTTTACCTGTGATGTCCAGGATATAAGTGTTAAAAATATATACTCTGAATTGTTGTTACAAATGAAAATAAAAAGAAAGATCTCACTAAAAGTGTGTGACGGCATTTCAACACCCATAGGAATAGGAATGACAAAGGCCTGTATTTTAATTCCAGGGGTTTCATATGATATCAGAGAAATGGAGTTTATTTTAAAACATGAGCTCATGCATTATAAAAGAAATGATATGATATACAAGATGTTACTGCTGATAACCATGGCCGTGCACTGGTTTAATCCTCTGATTTATGTAATGTGCAGGGAAATAAATAGAAATTGTGAATTGTCCTGCGATGAAGCCGTGCTCAAGAAATCGGATATGAGCGAGAGGAAATTATATGCATCAACTCTTGTGAATTCACTGAGGTTAAATAATGACAATGGATTGAATCAGAATCTGATTACGGGATTTAATAATAGGAAAATATTAAAGGGGAGACTGGAGAGCATGTTGAATATGAAAGAGAAAAAAAGGGGTATAATATTGGCAGTGCTGATTGTGACAATAACTGTAATATCATTGGTAGGTTTTAATGCCTTTTTTAAAAATGATAAAAATAGTGAAATAAACACTAGAGGGCAGTTTTTGCAGCCTCAGCAAGTAGTTGAAAATTATATAGAATATTCTAATGAAAATGATAGAAACATTATAAAAAATTTGGTAACTAAAAATTATGCTTCAATTATTTGGGGAAGGGGATCTAAAAATACTAGAAATATTAAATACATCAATTATGCTAAAGTTGAAAACATATCGGAAGATACCAATCCATCTCAAAAGGAAGCATATATTAAATATGGAAAAGGGGAAATAAATGGTGTGAAAGAAGAAAATGTAAGAATATATAAAGTAGAATATGTTAATGTAAATTGGGTACTGTATAGAGTTAAAAAAATTAAATGGTGTACTGTTATAAGAGAGGACAAAAATTCACCATGGTTAGTTGATGAATGGGGGGAAGGCTAAGATTTTTAAAATAAACAAATATAGCCAAAAATATTTTTCAATATATAATAGAATTGACAAAATTAACATTAAAATAAAGTAATGCTTTTAGAAACTGTGGAAAAAATAGAAAAGTATATTTCCAAATTATATACTGCTTTTTAAAGTATGTGACAGCATTTCAACACCCATGGGAATAGGAATGACAAAGGTCTGTATTCTAATTCCAAAGGTTTTATATGATATCGGAGAAATGGAGTTCATTAATGGATTGAATCAGAACTTGATTACAGGATTTAATGATAAGAAAATATTAAAAGGGGAACTGGAAAATATGTTGAATATGAAAGAGAAAAAAAGGGGTATAATACTGGCAGTGCTGATTGTGGCAATAGCTGTAATATCATTTGTAGGTTTTAATATTGTTTTTAAGAAAGACATGAATAAAAGCAGCAATATAATAACTGCTGAAGGTCAATTGCTTCAGCCGGAGCAGGTAATAGGAAATTATTTTGGATATTGTAATGAAAAAAACGTAAAAGGGGTGAATTCAACACACACAGAATGGCTTCGCGGGCCGTCATTAGATGAAAATCTTAAATCTATTAAACTTAACAGCATATCGGAAGATACGAGAGAATCACAAAAGGAAGGGTATATGAAATATGGCAGGGGAACAATAAATGGTGCGAAAGCAGAGAATATAAAAATTTATAAAGTCAATTACACAGTTAAATATAAAAAAAATGGTGTTGGAGCTGAAGATAGTGGAACATATGAAAAATGGATCATTCTTGTTAGAAAAGATAAAAATTCATCTTGGTTGATTGATGATATTGGATTATGATAATTATTTGTTGCAATATAATCTATACTC
>NZ_PVXP01000102.1 GCF_002995845.1 Clostridium luticellarii
AATTTATTAGACAAGGATAATAATATTTCAGAAATGGAGTTTAACATATCTAAAAATGTTGACTTATATAATGCTATGGATAATTTGAGTATAAAATATAAAAACTTAATCATTTTAAAATATTTTCAGGATATGACTATTCCTCAAATTTCTAAGCTTTTAGAATACCCGGAAGGCACTGTGAAAGTTTATTTAAGAAGAGCATTAAAAAAATTAAAAGTTGAATTGGAAAAGGGGTGTATTTAAATGAAGCATGATCCTAAAAATGGGTTTGAAAAAATTGCCATATCAAGCAGGCTTGATGATGTAATTAAAAAGTCTATTTCAAAAGCAAAAAGGGATAAAAAAATAAGAACTATAAAACTAAGGCTGATTAAGATTAATGCTGCAATAGCTTCATTGATTATTATTTTCATCAGCAGTGTCAATTTTGTGCCTGCTCTTGCAGAGTCATTAAGTGATGTACCTGTAATATCATCTATAGCCAATGCTGTACAATTTCATTATGATAAAAATATAGATAGTGCTGTAAATCAAAATTTGTCTCAAAATATAAGTAAAATTCAAAAAGACAAAAATATAAGTATTACTGTTGATAATATAATTACAGATGATAAAGATATATTTATATTATATACGTTAAATGGGACAATGGCTGATGAGGACATCAGGAATCTTTTATTAGAAAAATTTTCTGTAAGTGACAACAATGGAAAAACTCTCTTGAATAGTGATGATTTTAAATCACAAAGACTTCCGCCTAAGCTGAATAATAAAAATCAAGATAGTCTATCGTTAAGCAACACAAATTATAAATGCATAATTTCATCATTAGGTAATTCTATTGAAAATTACTCCAAAAATAAGAAAACTTTTGGTTCCATAGAATTGATAAGTATAAAGAATATGAAAATACCTGATGAAATAAATTTAAAGGTTTCAGGTATTACTGAAGCATATAATATGTCTTATTCTAAAGAAGCTTACAATAATTTTACTTCAAAATTCAATAGAGAACCCAAAAATATATCCGGCAATTGGAATTTTGAAATAAAACTTGACAAAAACCTAAAATCACAAAAACCGGAAGAATATAATAATATTCCATTTTCAATTAATAATACTGATTTCACTTTTAAGAGTGTAAAAATCTACCCTACCCATACTGAAATAAGAATACAATTGGGTAAAAACAGTATTGATAAATCTCAATGCAATTCAATTGGAAGAATAGTTGGAGGGGATACCAGCAAGTTACCCTATTTGACAGATGAGAAAGGAAATAAATATAGTATTTCGGGGAATGCTCTGGTAAGCATGGATTCGGAAAATTGTATAAATTTATCGTTTGAAAGTCCTTACTTTAACAAAACAAATAAATTGTATCTAGTGATAAATCAACTTAATTACTCAAATGGTGAACCTTATACAAATATAGAGACAACGAAAGTAAAAATCAAATAGTTTTTATTAAAAAATTATAAGTATCCATGAACTAAAAAAAGGAGTAGTGACTAGTAATACTGTAAATTTAAGAAGTTAGCCCAATACAAGCAGTACTATTTTTGAGGTAGCTTTACCATCATAAGAGAGGAATAGGAAAAATGAAAAATAAATGCATAAAGTTAATACTAATATTTACGCTGATTAGCTGTTATGTTTTTTCGGGGTGCACTAGCCTATCTTTTAATAATAAAAACCAATCAACAGTGGCTAATAATGTAACAAGAGAATCAAATCAAAAATTGATGATGAATACTATTAAATCATTAGCTGCTAATAATAGAACATTTGGTTCGGACAATGAAAAAAAAGCCTATGAATACATAGAAAATAAAATTCAGTCTTATGGGTACAAAACGCAGACACAAACATTTTCTTTTTATAATCATACATCGGATAACAAATTGCAATTGAAAAGTAGCCAAAATTTAATTGTAATTAAAAGAAGTAAAGCAAATTATAATAAAGAAGCTGTAATCATTTGTGCACACTATGATTGTTCTGAAAATTCCGTAGGAGCAAATGACAATGCTTCAGGAGTTTCGGTAGTTATGGAAACAGCTAGATTACTAAAAAATGTACCAAGTAATTATGAATTAAGATTTATTTTCTTTGGTGGTGAAGAATTGGGAGGAGTAGGCTCAAATCATTACATAAAAAATTTATCCTCTAATGATAAAAAAAATATAAAAGCAGTTATAAATATTGATTCAATAGCACAGAAAGGTGGTAGTAAACCATATATATTTACCATAAGTGGAAAGAAAAATTTTGCTGTTACGTTATTAGAAAGAAAGCCTAAAGATATGAATATAAAGAAAACAGATCGTGAGTTTAGCGATTATGTTGCTTTTGATGCAAATAAAATTCCGGCATTGTGTATAGGACAGGCTTATGACAAAAATTTAAAAATAAACAGTCCACAGGATACAATTTCACTTATAGATGAATCAAAGCTTAAGTTAGTTGCAGATACTGTTATAAATTCATTATCTAATTGAGAATTTTTAATTCAAAAATAAACTGGATTTTAAAATAAATTATCGTAAATCATGATAATTTATTTTTTTGTTTGCCTTTGACGATTTTCCTTTTGATAACAATTGTCCTATGCAATTATGCTATAATTAAATTACCAATATATTTGGCTGGAGGTAGAAAATGGAGGATTTGGATTTTTTGAAAAAAATTTGTGAAGTTGATGCACCCAGTGGGAGAGAGGATTGGCTGTACTCTATCATAGAAGATGGTTTTAAAGAATTTGGAAATATAACCATGAGCAAAATGAATAATATTTGCATACATAAAAAGGGGAAAAGTTCCAGTAAAATAATGATAATGGCCCATGCAGATGAAGTGTTTTTAATGGTAAATGAGATTTCAAAGGAAGGATTTTTAAAATTCAAAGCTGTGGGAATAGATCCTAAAAGTCTTGTATCCCAAGAGGTTGTCATTCATGGGAAAGAGAGAATAAAGGGAATCGTAGCTTTAAAGCCTGCATATGAGGATAAAGACAAAAATAAGATTAAGATGGAAAATCTGTATATAGACACAGGATATAATTTTGAGAAATTAAATGATTTAGTCAATATAGGCGATTATATTACTTTAAAAAGAAATATGAGTCAGCTTTTAAATGAGAATATATGCGGCAAAGCCGTGGATAATAGGGCAAGTATTGCAGCGATGTATATATGTGCAGCAGAACTCAAAAATGTCACTTCGGACTTGGATGTTTATTTTGTATGTTCCTGTCAGGAAGAAGTGGGACACAGAGGAGCTGGCATGGCAAGTTATGAAATCAAACCAGATATAGGCATAGCTGTTGATGTGACCTTCGATGGAGGAATGTTCGGGGATACTGACAGAGAAAATAAATTGGGAGAGGGACCCGTTATCTGTATAGGTCCTAATATACATTCTAAACTTAAAAACAGGATAATAGAAACAGCAGATAGACATAATATTTCCTATCAAGTTGAAGTGGAGCCGGGAAATACGGGGACAGATGCATGGGATATTCAGACTGCAGTTGGTGGAATACCCACCCTTTTAATATCCATTCCGATAAAGTATATGCATACTTCTGTGGAGATGGTGAATTTAGGGGATATTAGAAATACGGGAAGACTTCTGGCCAGGTTTATTCAGGAATTAAAAGAAAATGAATTGGAGGGATTATTTTGTTTTTAGAAAAGCTCTGTAATTCCGTAGGACCCTCCGGGTATGAAGATGAAACAAGAAAGGTTATCTTAAACGAACTGGGGATGTTTACAAAAGATATAGATGTAGATAGAATGGGCAATGTTGTGGTTCATAGAAATAACAGTTCCGATTCTGCTAGAGTAATGGTGGTCTCACATATGGATGAATTGGGCCTTATAATAACAGGTTATAATGAAGATGGGACTTTAAAATTTTCAACTATAGGAAACGTGGATAAAAATTCACTCCCCTGCAAAACTATTCTAATCGGAAATAAAAAAATATCGGGAATTATAGGAATAAAGCCAATACATCTCCAGAACAAGAAAGAGGTAAATGAGAGTTTACCCTGTGAAAATATGTGCATAGATATAGGTGCCTTAAACAGGGAAGAATGCCGTAAAATTGTTTCATTAGGGGATTTTGCTGTGTTTGACAATTATTTTTGTTGTTTTGGAGATGACTTTATAGAGGGAAAAGCCCTGGATAGCAGAATAGGTTGTTCCATACTTATGGAATTATTGAAACAGGATTTCAAATGTAACTTATATGGTGTATTTAGTGTACAGGGAAATATGGGACAAAGAGGAGTTTATGGGGCAGCTTACAACATTAACCCGGATATGACTATAATTTTAGACGGGATAAACAGTACAGATGTATTAGAAAGTCCAGGGCATTTAAAGACGATTCAGCTGGGGAGTGGTCCCTTAATACCATTTAAGGCTGGTGAGTCTATATTTGACAAGAACATGGTAGAGGCTGTTAGAAATGAGGCAGTTAATATGAATATCCCTTATCAGAAGGTTGGAGATACCAAGGGTGAGGGAGAACTTAAGGCAATTGGACTTACAGTTGATAATTGTAAAACTGCGGTGATTTTGATGCCCTGCAGGTATAAGAATTTTAGTGTTTCTCTGTGCAGTAAAATTGATTACCAAAATACTTTAAATTTATTGAAAAACTATTTGAGAGAATTATAATATGAATTATTTAAAATATAAAGAGGTGGAAATTTTGGATAAACTTCTGGTAAAGTTGATCAATTCTTTTGGAATCAGTGGAAAAGAAGATGAAGTGAAACAGACGATAAAAGATCATTTGAGTGAAACCAATCAGAATATACAGGAAGATAGTATAGGAAATATAATAGTGAAATTGGGAGCAGGTAAAGATAGGGTGATGCTGTGTTCTCACATGGACTCAGTAGGATTTATAGTAAATCATATAGATGATAATGGAATGATAGGAGTCGACAGTATAGGTCATTTTAATAAAAAGGATATATCCCACAGTTTTATAAGGTTTGACAATGGTACGTTGGGGAAAATATATACTTCTTCCAGGGACATGTTTGTTGATATAGGAGTAAAAGAGAAAGAAGAGGCATTAAAAAAAGTAAGAGAGGGAGATATGGCATCTCTTGTGGGGCCTTATTTAAATGTAGGAGATAATAATGTGATAAGTCCACTTTTGCATAATAAAGTAGGATGTTATATACTTTTAAGACTCATAGAGGAAATTGAAATGAAGGATGGAGTTGAAATCAGTTTTGTATTTGCATCCCAGGGTGAAGTGGGAGGAATAGGAGCTAGAATTGCAGCAAATAGTATAAGTCCGGATTATTGTGTAGTGATAGGTACTGAGAATGCAAAAAATGCAGAAGAGGTAAATGCTAATGTAAGCATAGGTGATGGCCCTGTACTTAAAATCATGGACAGTTCTCTTATAATGCACAAAGATATAAAGAATATATTGGAGAGTGCAGCAAAAAAGGCAGATGTAAGTCTTCAATACAGTATAAGTACAGATAAATCTGAAGGTGGATTAGTGCATAAGGAGAGAAATGGCATAAGAACGGGAGAGATTGCAATACCGTGTAGATATAAATACTCTACCTCGGAAATGGTATCTATTGATGACATGGAGAATACTATAAAATTATTGAAGCAGCTGGGGAATATTGAGGATCTCTTGTAGGGATTAAATATGACAGAGAAAGGATTTAAATAAAAATGAAAAAATTCAAATGGGCTTTGGTTATATTCTGGATGATAGTCGTATTTGTTTTTTCAAGCCAGAAAGCGGATATATCAAACGGAAAAAGTGAATTTGTAATATATATATTTCAGCTGCTGGGGCTGAATTTAAATAAACTATTGGGAAATATGGCTAATTTTACAGTGAGAAAAGTTTCTCATTTTCTGGAGTATTTCATATTGGGAGTACTGTTGTTCAATGCGGCAAAAGAAAAGCTTAAATTAAAAAAATTAGCTGTATTTTTAATTTCAATGGTGTTTTTGTATTCTTGCTCAGACGAGATTCATCAATTGTTTGTATCAGGAAGAACTGCTAGAATGAGAGATGTAATAATAGATACTGCAGGTGGAATTACTGGATTTTTGATATGTTACTTCTGGTATAAAAAAAAGGCGAAAGAGCTCTAAAGATTCTTTAGAGCATCCTTTAATTTTAGCCAGTCATTTTTATAGTTGGATTCAAAATTGCTATTTCTATTGTAAGTCAGAGCAGACGGGTGGTACATGGGAAATATATATTTTTTAAGTTGTTCATTAAAATAGATATTTCCGTGACACTCTCCTATAGAGCTGAATTCAGTAAATATTTTTAAAGGTGTATTTCCTAAAGTTATAATTATCTTAGGATGCACAAGTTGGATCTCTTCATTCAGTACATCCTTGAATAGTTTTATTTCAGAAATCTTTGGAGTTCTGTTGCTTACAGTTTTTCTTCCATTTTTCCCTTCATTTATCTTAATAGGTCTGAAAAAACAGCTGTTAGTTATTCTGACCATTTTTCTTTCTAAATTTATTAGGTTTAAGTATTTTTCAAAAGTTCTGCCAGCCATGCCCACAAAAGGTTTACCCTTTTCTATCTCTGTTTTACCAGGAGCTTCACCTACAAATAGTATGTCACACGGAATTGGACCATCTCCTGAGATATATCCACCAACTGGAGAATCTTTATAATTGTCACAGATTTCTTTGATTTTTTCCCTAAGCATTTCTTCTGTATCATTCATAAAAGGCTTCCTTTCTAATTTTAAATTAATTATATTTTCTTACATTTTAACATATATATACTTTTCAAATGAAATAATTTATTCTAATGCTATCACTTTATTATAGAGTTCAAAGAACAAATATCAATTTATGAGTAATCGCCATCTGACCTTAGAATCGCTTGATGTACTTTTAGAATAATTGTACTCATACATTTGCAAATAAATATGCTGATGATATAATGCTGTTAAATTGTTTAAGAGGTGATTTTGTTGAAAGTTCCATATGTAATGACACCAGGGCCCACAGAAGTCAGAGAGAATGTGAGGCTGGCTAGAAGTGTGCGATGCACAAATCCTGATCTGGATGCTAAGTTCTATGATTTTTATAGGGAAACCTGTAAAAAGATAGGTGAACTTTTAAAAACTAAAAATGAAGTTAGAATATTGGGCGGCGAAGGTATGCTTGGCCTAGAGGCTGCCTGTGCTTCTCTTACTGAAAAAGGGGATAGAGTACTTGTAATTGACAATGGAATATTTGGGGAGGGATTTGCAGATTTAGTCAAATTGTATGATGGTGAAGTAGTGTTTTTCAAGGGAGACAGAAGAGAAGAAATAAACTTAGAAGATTTGAGAAATTTTTTAGACAAGGACAGTAATTTTAAATATGCTACGGTTGTACACTGTGACACTCCATCGGGAGTGCTTAATGATTTATCAAAAATATGTCCTATGCTTAAGGAGAAGGGTATATTGACTTTAGTGGATAGTGTTTCAGCCATGGGTGGTGAAAATTTAGAAGTTGATAATTGGAAAATAGATATAGTTGTGGGGGGATCTCAAAAATGTATCTCAGCACCTCCAGGTCTTTCACTGCTCAGTATCAGTAAAGATGTTTTTGCTGCAATGGAAAACAGAAGGAGTCCTATAAAGTCTTTTTATTGCAATCTGCTGATTTGGAAAAATTATTATGAAGAAAAGTGGTTTCCATATACTCCGCCTATAAGTGATATAATCGCGCTGAGAACAGCGGTGGACAATATTTTAGCAGATGATGGTGTTCTAAAGAGACATGAGAGAATTGGGAGAAGTGTAAGAAAAGCTATTATAGAGGCTGGACTGCATTTGTATACAAGAAATGGATATTCCAACACTGTAAGTGTTATTGAAGTACCGGAAGGTATAGATGAAAAAAAGTTGAGAAAATACATGGTGGACAATTTTAATGTTATGATAGCAGGCTCTTTTGGATATTTGGAGGGGAAGGTACTTAGAATAGGACATATGGGTGAAAATGCGAGAGAAAATATAGTAGTCTATACTTTATATTCTCTTCAAAAAGCTTTAGAGCATTTTGGATTCAAGTGCAGATGCGATATATCACAGCTTTTTTTAGAAGAAATTCACAGTTTATAATGATGATGTTTAAGGATAACATGACCTAGCGTATCAGTATGTGAATAATCGAGTAAAAAAGACAATAAAGTTGAAAATGAAGGATAAATTAGTCTAAAGAGTGCATACTATAAAGAAAATAGGAGAAAATATGATAGAATATCAACTGTTGTCATGAAGCAGAGAAAC
>NZ_PVXP01000103.1 GCF_002995845.1 Clostridium luticellarii
GATTATATAAGAGTATGCCTAAAATATTTTATAAGAAAGGTGCTTAGAGTAATTTTAGTTTGGTAAAGACAGAATGTTCACAAATAATTTATTAATATATAACTAAGGTATAACAAATAATTCATATATTATAAATATAAAGTGCAAACAATAATAGAATCTCCCTTAATTGTATTGTGAATAGGCATCCGTCATTTAGGATGCTTATTTTGTTAGTGGAAAAGATATTAAATGGTGTACACTTGTTAGAAAAGACAAAAATTCACCCTGGTTGACTGATAAAAAATAAATATTCCAGTTTGCATTTCATATGTTAAAATTATAATATGATGTTACAAATATTGGAGGTAATATATGAGGAGTAAAAATAAAATAAAATTGAGTAAGGAAACAAAGAAGGATATGATAGATAAAATAAAAAATTATTTTTTAAATGAAAGAGATGAGGAACTGGGAGATTTAGCTGCAAGTCTAATTTTAGAATTTATTATAGAAGAACTAGCTCCGGAATTTTATAATCAGGGAGTTTATGATTCATATAAATACATGGATGAAAGAATTGAAGATTTGCTGTCAATTCAAAAATATTAAGAGTTTTGGTAAAATACAGAACTTTCTTTTTTGTATTGCCTAATAAGTGTTGAAAGTACAAAAATAGGTGTAAAGCTTATGTACTGGTTAATATATTGAACTTACGAAGATATCCGGTCTTTAACTAGGTGCAAAATTCACTTTAGTGTTTCAAAAGAGTACCCCTGAGATTTAAAGTATTCTATGATAGCAGGCAGGGCTTGTACAGTAGTAGTCTTTGCAGGAGCATCATGCATAAGCACAACCAAATGGTCATAAATAGCATATTTTTTTGTAGTATAAATTAAATTCTCGACAGACACGTTATTATGCTCTGCATCTCCATTTAAATCATTCCAATCAACGTAATGATATCCATTTTCTATGAGCTCTTCTCTGAAGGGCTTTAACCTGTCGCCAAAGGAGCCACCTGGAAATCTTACGAGTTTTAGATTATAATTTTTCCCTAAAATTGATGACAGTACGGATTGACATTTATAAATATCCTCCATAAATACTTTCGGATCAGAGTATATGTAGTTCATATCATGGGAATAAGTATGGTTTCCAACTACATTTCCCTGTGCAGCTTCTTCCTTTACAAGCTCTTCATTTTGTTCTGCATTTTCCCCTATTAAAAAAAATGTAGCTTTTATGTTATACTGATCTAATATGTCCAATATTTTAGGTGTATTATTAGCAGAAGGGCCATCATCAAAAGTTAAATAAACTACTTTCCTTCCATCTTTTTTATAAGGATTGAAGTCATCTGAATTATTTGGAACTGCTGTATCTTCCGTTTTGTTTAAGGCATCTTCATTAGCTGAATTATTTGGACCCTTTGTATCTTCTGCTTTATCCATGGATTTCTCTGAATTATTTAGAGCTTTTGTATCTTCTGTATTGTTCGTGGATTTCTCTAAATTATTTGGATCCTTTGCACCTTTTGTATTGTTCATGGATTTCTGCGAATTATTTGAAGTTGTCCCATTTTCTGCATTATACATGGATTTTTTCCCCTTTGTATTTATTGTTGTACAGCTAATAAGTCCAATAGAAAATAGAAATAAAACTAAAATTGAGATTATTATTGTATTTTTTCTTCTTTTATTATTGCCATTAATTTTCATTATATGCCATCCCCCTTAACTATATCGGTATATATTATACAGCTTATAGATGGCATAAACTACTAAATTTTGATTAAGAACTATTAAGTTTTAATTAAAAAATACTAATTTTTACAAATAAACTTATTATATTTGAGCAAAAAATAAGTTGAAGTTGTCATATCATGTGAAATGCTCCCTTTCAAGTAAACAAGTTTTTATTATTTCACTTCTCTACTTAGAAGGGAGCATATCAATGTGACAACCCCTTATATTTTACTTAAGTCTCTATATAGATTCGGATCATATTATTTTATGCAATTGTATACTGAACCATTAACATCTGAACAAGTAGACTGTATAAGTTTTGAACAGTCGTATTGTACACCATTAATGGTTGTACAATTATTTGATTTTGCAGATTTACAGACCGAATTATAAGCTGCACAAGATTTATTATTTATAGAACTTGCATGAACTGTTGTAACTGCTCCTGCATTTAATAATAATGGTGCTGCGACTATTAATGATGAAATTAATTTGTGTTTGATTTTTAACATTTTAAATCCTCCTAAATTTTGTTATATTGTATTTTTTAGTTCACTTTTTGTCTAAAACATTGTTAAAGTGAGTTTGAAATTACAACCAATAACTTATGCTAATCAGCTCCTTATTTATATTTTGGGGAATTTAGGCTTATTTATATCCTAACAGTGTTTTCAAATTATATCATTATTAAATTAGTGGTTGCAGTAACATTAAAATGATTAAAAACAAATTTAATCATTCTATGGAAGAATTCATCAACTGGATTTAGATATTATAATTTATATTCAGAGATTTTTATGTGAACCATCACAGTATGGAGGATTTTTGGTATGCTTACAGGCGCATATATGGGCTTCCGCTTCATTTCTTTCAGCAGTAAAGGGTAATGGCGAAAATGATGTACCTACATGTGAACCATCGCAAAATGGCTGACTAGAGCTTTTACCACATGCACACCAGTAATAGGTCGTGCCTTTTTTAAGTTCCACTGAAATGGGAGATTTTTAGAATATTACAGACTTGTCGATATGCAGTTGTTTTTTATATTCTTCCATTATCTGAATATATTCATTTCTTATTTTTTCCGAAAAAGCTCTGTCCTGCTCTGCAACATTAACAAGATACATTAATATATTTCCAGGATAAATGATATCTTCTTTTAAATGCGTATTTTCTAGTGATCTTCTGACTAATGACACTATACAATTTTCATCATGATTTTCTTTGCATTCTTTACATAATGCACAAACACTTGCTATGCTTTTAGCTATTAAATTTTCATCATATACCTTCATGTCATCTTGTGGTATTAATTTGGTACCATCTTCAATTGTCTGCTGTCCTTTAATTTTTGCAGTTCTTATAGCGTTTGAAGCAAATCCTATAATACACCTTGATGGTATGCACTGGCTTGTACCATTAAATTTACATTCCTCACAAATTTTTTTTAAATTTTCCTCTACTCTTTTATAAAAATCCATATTTAAAACTCCTTCTGTATTTTTTAGTTTAATTAAAAAATTATCTTTGATTTTATATCTTTTATTGGAACAGAGTCAATAATTTTAATCCTAGGTCATTATTAATTTGACCTAGGATCTATATTAGAATCACTTGATAGAGAAGCTAGAAATGTTTCATATGTGTCTTCAAATGAGTCGTAGGGGTCAGGATTTCCACCATTTGTACTTTTACACTGGTTGTCACTGTATTCTTGTCCAATTGCTAAAAGCTCTCCTACAGTTATGGGATGTCCTGCATCACAGGCTATTTTACAGAAAACGTCCATGGGGTCATCTGCCGAACTGGTTGCGAGCAATTTCCTTTTTAACGAAGGATCTTTTTTGGCATCAGAGTAGAGTAACTCCAATTCAATAATTGTCTTATTCATGAGTACAACTCCTTATTTTAAATTAATATTATTATAGCACTATAGTAAAATTCAGGCTAATGTATAATACAAATTTAAAAATATGAGGAAAAATATAATATAAGCACCCTAAAATCAATCTTGATACTCGTAAATAATATAGAAAAGTTTATATTCAATATGAAAATTACATAAAATAAATGAGGTGATGGTGTTGAATGATTATATTTTGGGCATAATATTCTCAATTGGATATATATCACGGGGAAGATTAATTTTTAAGAATAAGAATAAATATTTTCTTGAGCAAATACAAAGAGTCTGTGGAAATAATATATATGAACAAAAAGATAAAAATAATGTACAATATGTATTGAGTACTAAATATTTTAATATAGAAAAATTAAAGTCCATGGGCTGGAGCAGCAGAAATTCCGATATTCGGCAGCTGCCAAGATTAAAACAATATGGTGATTTTCTAAGGGCTTATATAGAACTGCACAGCAGATTTGACTATTCTACCAGATACAGAAGTAGACAGAAAAAGATAAAATATAAAGCATTACGTCTAAGGATATACGGTAATAAGATATTAATTAGAGATATAAATAAAATATTGAATATAGATGCAAGTACTACGCTCAAGTCTCCGCAAAATGAAAAAAATAATAAAACCTCCTGTATTTCATATACTTCCATAGATGAAATAAAATCCATATTTCAGTATATAGAACAAAATCCCTGCTTTAATAGCTTTTGGGAGGGAATTGAAAATAAATTGAGAATGCCTGTTATAGTGTGAAAACGTAAACTTAAAGTCTGCCCGGATTTGTTTCAGGCAGGCTTTATCTGTGTTTAAGCATAATTTAAATGCACTATGCAAAATTCAAGTGTGGAAATTCCAGCAGAGATTGACAAATTACTGTATAATATTAGTTATAGTTACAATAAAAGAGGCACAAAAGGAGATTATCCAATGAAAAATAAAAATTTCGCAGATAAGCTGTTAATGGTTTTTCTAATAGCAGCTTTGTTATTTACGCTGTCGGGATGCTCAAATTTTTCATCCTCCACTGGCAGTGAAAATAAGTCCAAGCAGGTAGCATCACAAAGCTCAACTGTAAGCAACAGGACAAGCACATCATCAATTCAGGATGAAAGTCAATCTCCAATAAGACTTGAGAAAGCCACTGTAACCCATCATACAGATGGAGATACAATAGGAGTGACATTTGAAAATGGACAAAATGCAAAGGTTAGACTTATTGGTGTCAACACTCCTGAGTCCACTGCTAAACATGAACAGTACGGGGAAGAAGCTTCTAATTATACTAAATCACAATTATATGGGAAAACCGTGTATCTTGAAAATGATGCGGGAAATACGGATACCTATGGAAGATTACTTAGATATGTATGGATTTCACCTCCAGTAGAAATAACGGAGAGTGAAATTAGAAATAAGATGTTCAATGCTGTACTGGCACTCAACGGCTATGCGGAACAGATGACTGTACAGCCTAATGTAAAGTATGCTGAATATTTCAGGAAGTTCTGTGCAGATGCTAGGAAGAACAGCAGGGGACTATGGGCTTTAAATTCCAACGGAACTACAAAAGGTGATGGAATAAGTTCTTCTTCAAATTCCGGCTCTACATCTTCTATATCAGACTCAAGTGGAAATTCATCAAGTGCGATTTCAAATAGTACAAGTTCCTCTTCAAGTAATGGATTGATAAAAGGAAATGTCAACGCTAAAGGAGAGAAGATATACCATGTTCCCGGTGGAGCTTTCTATGATAAAACCAATGCGGAGGAATATTTTAATACGGAGGCGGAGGCACAAGCTGCAGGATATAGGCGTTCAAAGAGATAAGAACTGATTTTAAGTTTAAAGTACAGCTTCAAAATTAAATGATCTATTTAACAGATAATTAACCTATAGGACATAATCGTATAATATTCTTATCATATACTAAAAATGTAAGATGTAATGATTAAATTATAACTAACCCTATGAGTACTGAATCCCCAATCAGTACTATTTTTTTATTTTAACATATATTTAATATTAAATTAATGAGATAATAATGCTAAATATATTAATTTGGAGTATTATAAAAATAAGAAATGAAGAGGTGGTGATAATATGGTTATAACAATTGAATTGACCAGACAGGAATTAGAAGAATGTCTCAGTACGATAGAATAGCAATTACTTCATTACTATTCTGTAATGTAACCAAAGACGGTTGTAAGTCCGTTTGTAAAATACAGAACACAAAATAGTAAGTTTAAAAATATCAGTGTACTTCCAAAGAAGATTTAGGTGAAAGCTGTAGAGCCAATACAAATAAAATTTAATATAGTATTTTCCTATGTATAAAATAAGCATTTGTGAGAAGTTTTCTCCCAATGCTTATTTTGTATTTTAATGATATAATTATATAAAATAATACTGTCAATTTCTATGTACGGAAATCATGAAATTTAATGGTGATAGTTTACTCTAAATGGAGATAATTTTATGACAGGGGATGTTAAATTGAAAAATATATTAAAATATATACCTGGATTTAGAACAGGTGAAAAATATAAAATGATAGTTGCTTCAATCTATTACATAACTTGTGCAATAGCAATTTTGCCCAACTGGGGATTATTTCTGCTTTTTTTTGCAGCACCTTTTGTGCTTTTTTTCGGTATGAGTGCATTTAAAAACAAATCAAGGAGTTCGGCTGTAGTTTGTCTGATAGCTGTCTTAATTATGTGCCTGGGAAGAGCTCTTATAGCATTAAAATAATATAAATATACTTTAAGTCAAATTTTGAGAATTTATGGAAATGAAATTGGGCAGATATGGCGGTATTATTACAACAGTTATGTAAAATAAATGATGCGAAAATATATTTATAAAAAACACTTTCTTTCTTATACTGATTTGAGAAAGGAGGTGCTTTTTTATGCCTAAAGTTGATAGAATATTAAAGGAAGTCGAAAAATTAAGGGCAGAATTGTTGAAGACGATCAAACAAAACGGAAATTTGCTGGATTCAGAAATAATTGCTGAAAGTCAAAAACTAGATTCTATTTTGAATGAATACAGCAAGGCAGTAGAAAAAAGAATAGGCAAGTAAGAGAAGGAGGGGGATAAGTCCCCCTTCTAAAATAATTATGTATTTGATATTTTTGAAATAACAGTATATCCAATTATAATTACAAGATTTGAAGGAATTTGAAGATTAATGTAGAATGCTAAATTAAAATAATTGTTTAGGGGGAAGGTTTACGTGAAGAAATTTTTTTTATCGATTTTTATGTCTGTTTTGATTGTAGGCTTTACGACAATATCTTGCAGGGCAGAGGGCGGTATTAGACAAAAATATGTCAACTATAAAGGAGTAAAAATATATACCGAAGTTTATAACTATCACTCAAATTCAAATGAAGCAATTGTATTTTTGCACGGGTTGGGAGGAAGTCATGTCCATGGTGAATTTTTGTATAATAAAAGTAATCCATATATGACGATAACTTTAGATTACTTGGATCATGGTAATAGTGGACATGTTCCATCTATGTCGTGGAATACTCAATTGAATTCGATAAAAGCAGTATTGGATTCCTATGGTATAAAAAAAGTACATTTAGTTGGACACTCTTTTGGAGCAGATACAGCTATGATGTTTGCTGAAAAATATCCTAATAGAGTAAAAGATGTGGTATTGCTTGATAGGGCATATTATAATTTTAAAGATCTCGAAAAATTTAATGTGACGGAAGATACTATGAATATTTTAGAATATGAGTCGGAATCAGGTCTATCCTATGACGAATTCTTACAATACATGGATATGTCATGGAATAATGATATCACTAAAACCTGGGATATTCATAAAAATGTACTATTGCTTGCAGGAAATTGTAAAAATTTTACTGGAGATCCCTCTACAGGTACACCTTCATTGGCAGGAGTTATTTCCATGATTAAGCAGAATCCTTTAGAATTTGGGATTGATCCTGACAAAGCCAAATTACTTCCAAATATTACAGAAGGTAATGTATTGGATTTAGTTAATTTATTAAAGGAAAAGAGCAGTGAATTTGGTGATGTCAATAAAAAATTTAGTGTGATACAAACTGGATATGCTCATGGTGATATGGTCAGAGATGCTGATGCAATGAATGCCATGAGAAATTATGTTATTGAATATTTGAAAAATGGTAATAGGCATATAAATAAGTCTAAGAATGATGTTGACCATATTTATGAACATTCAGTTTATAAATATAATTTTCTTCACTGAATTTTGTTCATACAATGTTAAAAAAATAAATATCTATTTAATATATATGACAC
>NZ_PVXP01000104.1 GCF_002995845.1 Clostridium luticellarii
TCATAAGAAACATTCCTTTCCTTGGTATGGTGTTTTTGACAATTCTATTATACCAAAAGGAATGTTTCTTTGCTTTATATCTTAAAAATTCAGGCTTCCGCCTTTATTTTAATGTGCGAAAGTTGAGATATGTAAATAAACAGGGCAGGCAAGTTATTGAATTCGTAGGCATTGCTGATGAAACCCATAAATATGAATTAGTATCTCGGATTTAAATCAATTATATATGCGGATTGGAGCAAATTAAAATGAAAAATAAAAAATCAGGAATTAGAATAATTGGTTTACTATTGACAGTTGTACTTATCTTTGTATTTCTTGGATGTAGTTCTAATAATTCAACATCTTCAAATTCGGCTTCAAATGTTCCAAAAACGAAGGTTTTTACAGATATGCTTGGCAGGAAAGTGACACTTTCTACTAATATTAAACGTATTGTACTTGTGAGAACAATGGATATATATATGCTCTCTTCAATTTTAGGTAAAGAACTAGATACAAAGTTAGTGGCTGTAGGTGAAAGTTTCAAGAGTACCGATATTGATGGATACAACATGTTTTCAAAAGTATACAAGAATCTTGATAAAATGACTGCCCTTGGCAGCGTGTATGACGATGCAATAAATGTTGAATCTGTTGTGAATTTAAATCCAGATATAATAATTGTTGATAAACAATTCTACAATAAAAATTGCATACAGAAAATGATTTCTACAGGATTACCTGTTGTCATTATGGATAATAATTCTGATCCTTTTTATGGGCCCGGAAAGAGTATAAAAATGTTAGGAAAAATGCTGGGTAAGGAATCAAAAGCTGATGAAATGGTGGAGTACGCTAACCAGAAAACTGATGCTGTGCTGCAAAGAGTTCAAAAAGTTATTTCAAGCGGAACGAAAAAGCCTGTATTATATTGGGAGTGCGGCAATGTAGCTCCAGACAAGATTGGGCAGACAGATGGTGATGTGAAAACCAGTTGGGGTTATGTTTGGGACAAACTTGGTGCAGATAATATTAGTATTGGTGTCACAGGTCAGCCATTAAATGTCGAAAAGGTACTTGCCTCAAATCCCGATATTATTATCATAGGCGGGGCCAACTGGAATCCAACTGATAATATTATGCGTCTTGGGTTTTTTGCAACTCAACAAAGTGCTAATGAGCATTTGAGGCTTTACACTAAAAGAGCAGGATGGTCTGATTTAAATGCAATCAAAAATGGAAGGCTTTACGCACTTCATTACAATCTTTATGGCCGTCCTTATGGTTTTGCTGGTGTTGAGGAAATGGCAAAGATGTTATACCCTGCGGAATTTAGCGATTTAGACCCTAATAAAGATATTCAAGAATTTTTCAGCAAATATATGGAAATGCCATATTCAGGTATACAGTGGGCTCAATGGAATAAATAATAAGTGAATGGGAGGGATTAAAATGAAAATAAAAAAGATGATATTAGGCCTGCTGCTTATTGTAACAATTATAGTATCATCAGCAGGATGCGGTACAACAGCAAAAAAAGAAGAAACAGCAAAGAATACAACACCTGCAACGAAAACATATATTGACATGGCAGGGAGAAAAGTAAAATTATCAACTGACATAAAGAAAATTGTCACACTGAGATATATGGAAACCAATATATTAGGGGCCATATTAGGTAAGGACTTTGATAAAAAAGTAATATCTTTGGGACAAGATCTAAAGACCAATGATATAGATCTGTATCAGAAGTTTTCACAAACTTTTGACATGGACAAAATTGTAGAATGCGGAAGCGTGTATGATGACTCGGTAAGCAGTGAGAAACTGCTGGAGCTTGATCCGGACATTATTATTGTTGATTATGCCTTTATGCAAAAGAACAGCGTTAAAAAATTGATTGAGGTTGGACTGCCTGTAGTTTTTATTGATTCGGATGGAAGCAATCCTAAGAATGATCCATTATATAGTATGCTGGACAGCATGTCTATGTTAGGCAATATGTTAGGGTACAAGGAAAAGACAGATGAAATGGTAAAATATGCGAGAGGCAAAATTGATAATGTATTAAAAATTGCCAATAAAGCTGTAAAAGAAAGTTCGAAAAAGCCATCTGTTTATTTTGAATTGGGGAATGTAACACCTGAAGAAATTGGAGCTACAAGAGGAGATACATCTGATGGACTTGGAGCATTACTTAAAAGATTAGGTGCTGAAAATATAGGAGAGGGGCACGGAATGGATTCGCTAAATCCTGAAATAGTTTTAAATTCAAATCCCGATATGATTATGATAGGTGGAGCAAATTGGAATCCAACATCAAATATTATGAGATTTGGCTATTTTGTGACTGAAGGACAAGCTAAAAAGCATCTAGAAGAATATACAAAACGATCTGGCTGGAGTGAACTTTCAGCTATTAAAAATGGCAGGTTATATGGATTTCATTTCAATTATGCCAAATATCCTTTTGGTTTTGCAATTATTGAATATACTGCGAAGAAATTGTGGCCGGAACAATTTAAAGATGTTGACCCAGAAGCGGATTTAAAAGAATTTTTTTCTAAATATATGCCTATTAGCTATTCTGGAGTATTTTTTGAAGACTGGAAAGATAACTAAGAGAAAGAGGAGGAATTTTTATGAAAAAGTTAAAAGCTAGGGGTATACCACTGATACTTATAATTGTATTTATTGTAGTTGCTGGTGCAGGATGTGGAAATGGAAACAGTAGTCAAAGTGATAAGCAGAGTAATAATACGGCACAGAACTCAACTACACCTTCAACAAGAACTATAGTTGATGGCACCGGTAAAAATGTGACAATACCGTATAAGGTTGAAAGGGTAGCAGCAGGTGGAGCTTTAAATCAAGTAGTTCTATTGGTAGGCGGTGCAGATAAGCTGGTAGCAACAGCAGAAAATGTTCAAATCGGATTTTTCCCCAAAGTATATCCTAGAATAAAGAAAATACCCGCTGCATATACCGGAAAAAGTGGTCCCGGAACATTGGATATGGAAATCGTACTTAAAACAAATCCTCAGGTAGTCTTTGGAGGAACAACTGGTTCCGCTGAACAAGAAAAATTAAAAAAGTCCAATATAGCATTTTTAGGTTTAAAGCTGAATACTCCAGAAGATATTAAAAGTACCGTCAGTATGGTGGGAAAGGTCCTCGGAAAAGATGGTGAAGAAAAAGCCCAAAAATTCAACGAATACTATGATGGCAATTTAAAATATGTTGAAGATAAAACAGAATCAGCTGAAAAAGTTAAGGTTTTTGCAGCTACAGGTTCACCTAAAGGGCAAATCACTACAATAGCAGGTAACGATATAAATAGCTCATATATAGAGGCAGCCGGGGGTACGAATATAGTAGCAGAAAAGTTCCCTGGTGACAAGTCTAATTCACAGAGTGCCAGTGTAGATAATGAAATATTAAATCTTAATTCTGCTGATTAACAATTTTATATTCATAGAAAAGGCGGGAGGATGGAGAATGGAAAATGTTGATTGGAACAAGTTTGCACAATATTATAACATGGTATCGAAACTTGAAAATGAATATACGTTGAATCAAATCAATTGTCTGAATATTACTTCAGAGGATACGGTTTTAGATATAGGATGTGGCCCCGGCCGCCTTGCTGTTCCTATCGCAAAACGCGCTAAAAGTGTTACTGCACTGGATGCATTCGAATCAATGCTTAAAATATGTAATGAGAATGCCAGAGATGAGGGGGTCTGCAATATAGCAACAAGGCTGGGTGACTGGAATAGTCTGGTTATAAATAAAACAATTCATAAACATGATATTGTTATTGCTTCCCGGTCAATAGGAATGCTGAACCCTGAGAAACTTAACAAGGCAGCAAAAAAATATGCTGTTATGATTGGATGGATCAAGGATGGTTCGCCTTCTATTGGAGCGCTTTTCAAAGGCATTTTGGAAGATAACAGCCAGAGTTTTTCCAAACCAGACGATCCAATACGAAACTATATAAATGGTTATCAATTTGCTTTCAACAAGGTTTATGATATGGGAGTCATGCCCAATCTTCGTGTCGTAAAGGACGGCTTTAAAAGAAATTATCCCTCCAGGGAAGCAGCTTATGGGAATTTGAGCAGGCTTCATGAATTTCCAGCAAAAATGTTACCCATTTTTAAACGGAACGTGAATAGATTTTTGACGTTTCATAAGGACGGAAGTGTAACATATTGCTGTGAAAGATGGTCTTATGTACTGTGGTGGCAGGTCAAAAATTGATTTTTTCGCACAACATATCAAGAAAGAAGAGCTGTGCAGAAGCAGAAAAAGGAGAGTTACAGATAATATTTTTTTGGTATTGTTTTGAAAGACATGAAGATTGCTTAACATGTAGCTCGGATATAAATATTTGCAGCCTGGTTTATATATTTATAGTTTATAGGCTGCTTTTTGCTATAAAGGTCCAGAAACTGAAAAACAGACTTTAGAAATCTATTGAAAAATGAACTTACAGATGAAGAAGTACAGAATTTGTTAAAAAATGCCGTTGCAGTTAATAAATAAATCAAAAAGGGTGATTTAAATGAAAGGTGTAAGTGAAATAGAACAGAAGCCAGAGATATCAATGTATATGTCCAATTCCATAGGAAAAGAAAAAAGAAAACAAAATAGTGTTATGATTGGCCTGACTATAATACCTATAATTGCTTTTATATTGTCTCTTACGCTTGGAAGATATGGTATTCCACTTTCTCAATTATTTAATATTTTTACAAGTAAAATTCTCAATCTTTCTGTAACTTGGCCCGAAACTTTAGAAACGGTTTTATTTCAAGTACGTATTCCTAGAATCATTGCTGCTATGATGGTGGGAGCTGCCTTAGCTGCAGCAGGGGCTACTTATCAAGGGTTATTTAAAAATCCCATGGTTTCTCCAGACATATTAGGTGCTTCTGCTGGTGCAGGTTTTGGAGCTGCTGTTGCTATTTTGATGTCTTTTAATGTTATAGGCATACAATTTTCTGCCTTTTTAATAGGACTGGCAGCTGTGATTCTTACATATACAATTGCCAGTATTATAGGAAAGGGAGATAATGCCATTTTAGTGTTGGTACTTACGGGAATGGTTATTTCAACTTTGTTTTCATCATTTGTTTCTATTACTAAATATGTGGCTGATCCAGAAAGTAAATTACCGGCTATTACTTTCTGGCTTATGGGAGGTCTCTCGTCTGTTAGTGCAAGGGATGTAATGATATTAATTATTCCACTAGTTTTAGGAATTGTTCCTATATTGCTTTTAAGATGGAAGCTTAATGTTCTATCATTTGGAGAAGAGGAAGCCCAGGCTATGGGAATAGATACGCGTAAAATTCGTGTGATAGTTATTATATGTTCAACCTTGCTTACAGCTGCATCTGTATCAATTAGTGGAATGATAGGCTGGGTAGGACTTATTATTCCCCATGTGGCTAGACTTGTAGTAGGACCTAATTATAAAATTTTGCTGCCGGCATCTATGCTTATTGGAAGTACTTTTCTGCTTTTAGTAGATGATGTAGCACGCAGTGCATTTACCGTGGAAATTCCACTTGGAATACTTACAGCTATTATAGGTGCACCTATGTTTATTTATCTACTTATAAAAGGAAAGAGAGGCTGGGTATGAAATTAGAAATTAAAAATGCTATTTGTGGTTATGGATCTAAAACTGTGATTAAAGGTATATCAGTAAAGGTAAAATCGGGAGAAATATTGTGTTTGCTTGGACCCAATGGTGTAGGAAAAACTACATTTTTTAAAACAATTTTGGGTTTTTTGAAATTACAAGGCGGAGAAATTATTTTAGATGGAGAAAATATTAGAAATTGGTCTAAAAAAAGGCTGGCTAAAGCTATTGGATATGTCCCACAGGCCCATACTCCTCCATTTCCTTTTTCTGTACTTGATGTTGTTATTATGGGACGTAGTGCCCATTTAGGAACTTTTGCATCACCTTCAAAAAATGATGTGGCTATTGCAGAAGAGTCTCTAGAAACTTTAGGGATATCATTTTTAAAGAACAAGATTTATACAGAAATTAGTGGAGGGGAACGGCAGATGGTTCTGATAGCAAGAGCGCTAACCCAGCAGCCCCATATTCTTATTATGGATGAACCCACTTCTAATTTAGATTTTGGTAATCAAATTAGGGTGCTTGAACGGATCAATTCTCTGGTAAAAAAAGGCATGGGAGTTATAATGACTACGCATTTTCCGGATCATACCTTTCTTTGCCCGAGTAAGGTGGCATTGATGCAAAAGAACAATATATTTAACGTAGGTGACGTGAATGATGTAGTTACTGAAGAAAATTTAAAATCAGCTTATCCATGGTATATGAAAATTTATCCTAAGATAAAAACGGTGTCTGTACCTTTTGATAAAGAAGTTAATATTGAAGAGCTTATAAAATCAAAGCCAGATGTAGTTGTATTATGGTCAGGGAAAGAAGAACTTCAGAAAAAAATAGAAAAGTTAGGTATACCTGTAATTATAATATATTATGATACACCAGAAGAGCTTAAAAAGTCGGTAACTTTAATGGGAAATCTGCTTGGGGATAAAGAAACTAAAAAGGCTGCTGAATTTTGTTCTTACTATGATTCTAATATAAAGCGCATTACTGAAAAGACTTCATCTATTTCTGCCGATAATAAAGTCAAGGTATATTATTCAGCAGAGAGTCCTTTAAGTACTGATGGAAACAACTCAATAGTTACCTCATGGATAGAAATGTCCGGCGGCATAAATCTAGCTGCACAAAATGGTATTACAGGCATGTCTCAAAATGTTCCTATGGAAGATGTAGTCAAATGGAACCCTGATGTAATTGTGGTTAGAGATGCACCTAACAAGGATGCTATTTTAAAAGATGTACGATTTAAAGATATTAATGCAGTTAAAAATAATAAAATTTATATAAATCCCAAAGGTGTTAATGTATGGTGTGCGAGAAGTGGTGACGAAGCACTACAGGTATTATGGGCAGCTAAAATTTTACATCCCGACATGTTTGAGGATATAGATATGAATAAAGAAGTAAAAGAGTTTTACAAAACATATTACAGCTATGATGTAAGCAATGAAGAACTAGAAGATATAATGAACCCTAAGAAATAAAAATTAAACTAATATGCTCCCTTTTAGGCAAACAAGTTTTTATTATTTCACTTGTGTGCCTAAAAGGGAGCAGTTTATATTAAATTACAGTGTAATTATAATAACATTTGCTACTAAATACAGCTAAATATATAGTATATACAGTTAATTG
>NZ_PVXP01000105.1 GCF_002995845.1 Clostridium luticellarii
AGAAGTATTGAATATTGGTAAAAAGACGCGTTTGGGTATTATCCTCAAGGCACTTAGGGGAGCGTAGGTTAAAATGTGTTACAGGGAAAGTCTGTATTTTTTTAACCTACAGTAAATTGACACGATCTTAAATACACTTAGACTTGCATAAGCTTCTTTCATATACTATGATAGATATATTCTAATACCTAAACTTAACTTGAGGTCAATACTTTTTTGTAAGTTTTTGGAGGTGCCTTATGACTTATTCCATTGGAGAAATATCAGAAATACTAAATATACCCATATCAACCTTGCGTTACTACGACAAAGAAGGACTGCTTCCTCTTGTCAACAGAACTTCTGGGAATATCAGGATATTTGACGATACAGATCTTGAATGCCTGAAAATGATAGAATGCTTAAAAAGTACAGGTATGCCGCTTAAAGATATCAAACAGTTCTTTGAATGGTGCGAAGAAGGAGATTCTACAATTGACCAGCGATATAATCTATTCATTCATCAAAAAGAAAAAACTGAGAAACAGATTGCTCTCTTACAAGATGCACTTGATCGTATCAATTATAAATGTGAGTTTTACAGAATATCAAAAGAAAACAGGACAACCAATGTCCCTGGACTACGTGAAAAACTTGCCATGAAATTTCTAAATAGAAATACAAAAAAAGGAATAGCAGAGTAACCTATTGTTCCATTTGTGTTTTTGGCCATTAAAAAAATATTTTTCTAATTCATAGTTCCTTCTTATGTAAGACATCAGCCAAACCATATACTGGATACTAATTCCAGTATACGCAGGCTATAACTTTTATATTTCTTTATAAGGGAATTACTCTATCACAGGAATATTACTCCTTAAGGACAGCCTTTTCAAAATTAAAATTTTGATTCATCTTTTCTCTGTTCATGCGTTTCATTTCCATAAAGATAAGAATTCCAGTTATGAAAGCAGACAAAATATCGGCTATCGGCGGAGTCCTCCATACACCTTCAATACCCCAAAATCGCGGCAATATCAGCAATAGGGGAACCAATAACAGTAATTGTCTGGATAATCCCAAAATCGTGGATTGAATCGGCTTGTTGACTGCCTGAAAGTATTGTGAGCAGACAATTTGAAAGCCAGCGACAAAGAACATCATGAAAAAGATTGACATTGCATGAGCAGTGAGCCTGGTTAGTTCTATATTATTGTTGTTAAACATGTTGGCAATTTGAGTGGGCCATAAATGCACAACTGCAGTGCTTACTACTGCTATGATTGTAGCAACAATTACCGCCTTTTTCAAAGCTTCTTTTACTCTATTGAACTGCTGGGCACCATAGTTAAAACCGATAATGGGCTGGGCGCCTTGGCTGATACCGAGAATAGGCATAAACATTAGGGTAGCTATGCTTCCAACAATACCCATGGCCGATAATGCCATATCTCCACCATAGGTCATTAGCGCTTTATTCAAAATGGTATTTTGCAGACTATTGGCCAATTGCATTGAAAAAGGTGCAAATCCAATAGACATAATACCAATGACTATATTTTTCTCCAATCTGAGATTCTTAAGTCGTATTTTCAGCAAACTAGGTCCCCAAAGGAAATAACTTAAAACCCAGATAGATGAAAATATCTGACCGCAGACAGTTGCCAACGCAGATCCCTTAATTCCAATGCCTAATTTTATTACAAAAATATAATTCAAAACTATATTGATTACAGTTCCGATTACCTGGGTATACATGGCCATCTTAGGATTACCTTCAGCTCTGATAAAATTGACCATTCCCATACTTATAGAACTCAAAGCTGATGCCATCATTATAATGTGGGTAAAATCTTTGGCATAAGGTAAAATTTTGGCACTGGCTCCAAAAAAGCCCAGAATAGGCTCGGTAAAAAGAAAATAAACAACACTTATACATATTGGCAGCAATATCAACAATAATGTGGCGTTTCCCGCAATCTTTTCAGCTTCTTCTGGTTTTTTTTCTCCCAGACGAATGGAGATGAGTGATGTAGCTCCAACACCGATTAAAACAGATACAGCCAGAAGAATAAGCATAATTGGGAAGGCCACGGTTATAGCTGCAATAGCAATTGAACCCACCCCACGGCCTACAAATATACGGTCAATAATATTATATATAGAGTTTAGCAACATAGCAATAACAGCTGGCCAGGAAAACTTCCACAGCAAACTGCTAATTTTTCCATCTCTAAGTTCCATTGTGTTATCCATTCTTCAATTCACCTTCTTAATTTTTCCCATAAACTGGATAATATATTTAAGACTATCGACAAATTTCATTAGCTCCTCAGGCTTCGAATTACTTAAAATTTTGTCTATACACTGAATGGAGCTTTTCATTATATCTTCTATCTCTGATTTTCCGGCATCTGTAAGAGATATTAAAGTTCTTCGGCGGTCATTAGCATCATGATGCCGAATAACTAGTCCAAACTTTTCCAATTGATCAATCAGAGTAGTTAAGCTACCCTTTTCCATATTGAGCATTTTGGCAATTTGGGTTGCAGTAAGAACATGATTCTGATAGAGAAAGCCTATGATCATGATGTGATTTTTTTTAATTCCCTGATACTGACGACTTTCTTTAGGAAATTGGCGGATAAATTTTTCATGGATCAAACCCATGGTTTTAAACAACAGTTCGTGTAGTTCTTGCAGTTCTTCATATGTCATACACATCACCCTTCATGTAGTTAGAATTCTAACTTTAAGAATACCAACTTATTGTATATCTCTATTTTTTACTTGTCAAGTTAAAAAAATGGATCATTAGATAGTTATAAATTGTTGTGACCCAGCTTTGCTGAACGCACATAATAAAAAAAGAGTGAAAATCACTCTTTTTTATTTTCATTATTTGTTATAATTCAATTTCCTTATTTTCTATTCTCTTTATTAAATTTTTTACTTTTTCCTCAATCATTTTAGCTGTTTTAATAAATTCCTTGTCACTTTTTCCTGTGGGATCTTCAAGCCCCCAGTCCTCTTCATATTTGGATGGTAAAAATGGACATGCAACATTACATCCCATTTTTATTACTATATCAATTTCAGGTAAATCATCAATCAGCTTGACATGTTGAATTTCACTTATATCAATGTTATATAATTTTTTAATTACTCTGACTGCATCTTTATTTATTTCAGATTTGATTTCAGTGCCAGCTGAGTATGAATCAAATACCTCACTTCCATATAATCTTCCTATTGCTTCAGCCATCTGTGATCTACATGAGTTATGGACACATATAAAAGCCACTTTTGGTTTCATCTTTTTCCTCCTATGCTAAATTTTTATATTATGAGTTATATTCTGATTTTTTAAACACTATTAAATCACTATCCAATTTAGATGGTTTTCCTAATGTTTTACATAAACTTTGTAAAATTCCCACTAACTCCCACCCATCTTTTCCATAGTTATTTAACAATTCTTCTATACTTAAATTTCTTTGTGAATTTAAAAAATGATCAACCGTAAACACTTTATATTTCCATTCCATATTAACAATACCCCCTTAAAAATTCCTACCTTTTTAGTGCAAAATACTTTTTCCCCCAGTGTAGTGCTACATTTACAAGTCCTATCATCACAGGCACTTCAATCAATGGTCCTATTACTGCTGTAAAAGCCTCTCTAGATTCTATGCCAAATACAGCAACTGCAACAGCTATGGCAAGCTCAAAATTATTGCTTGCAGCCGTAAATGAAAGTGTAGCTGTCTTTTTATAGTTTATACCTGATTTGTAACTTATAAAAAATGAAACTGAGAACATAACTGCAAAATAGATTACAAGTGGTATGGCAATTCTAATTACATCCAAAGGCAATTCTATAATATACCTTCCTTTAAAAGTAAACATTACAACAATAGTAAATAATAATGCTATCAAAGCCAGTGGACTTATTTTAGGAATAAATTTTTTTGTATACCATTCTGTACCCATTTTAGGTTCCAGCAGTAATCTGGTTAGCATTCCAAGTGCAAAAGGAATGCCAAGGTAAACTGCAACGGAAGAAGCTATTTTTCCCATTGAAATATCTACACTATAACCGGTAAGTCCAAACCAGGTTGGAAGTACAGTTATGAATATATAGGCATATATTGAATAAAATATAACCTGGAATATAGAGTTAAATGCCACCAGTGCAGCTGCATATTCCGTATCTCCATCTGCAAGACTGTTCCATATGATTACCATTGCAATGCACCTGGCAAGTCCAATAAGTATAAGACCTGTCATATATGCAGGATAAGCATGTAAGAATATTACTGCAAGTGCAAACATCAATATAGGTCCTATTATCCAGTTTTGAATAAGTGACAGGGATAATACCTTAGGATTTCTAAACACCTTGCCAAGTTCCTTATAGTTTACTTTGGCAAGTGGCGGGTACATCATTACAATAAGCCCTATGGCAATTGGAATGGATGTAGTGCCAACGGATAAACTGGATAATCCTTTTGATATACCCGGCACACCCCACCCAAGCAAGATTCCTGCAAACATAGCAAGAAATATCCAAAGCGTTAAATAACGATCAAGCAATGACAACCTGGATGATTTACTTTTCATATATATTCCTCCCATTTCCATAGGGACTGACCCTCTTACATTTTTTGTAAGGAGATCAGTTCCGCTTTATAAATCAAACAATTTTTCATCCTTAATTTCTTCTGCCTTCCATTTTATCAATGCAAAATTCCCGTTGGAAATTTCATTGACTTTGTTTATCCATGGTATTTCATTACTTGCTTTAGCTTTAAGCACACTATTCGTAGTATCAGCTGCGTACATGCTGGAATTTACAATCCACCACTTACTTGTAATTCCCGCACGTTCCAGATCTGCCTCAAGACGTATGGATTCATAAACTGGAGTATCCTCAGCCAAAGTTACAATAATAACTTCCGTCTCATCGGCATTTTTAAGTTTGGGTAAAAGATCTTTAACAGATTGAGGTACATCGCCTTCTGAACGCTTAATCTCTCTATTATAGCTTTCTGTAGAATCCAGTAATAGCAGGGTATGACCTGTAGGTGCTGTATCTATCACTACAACTTCATCCTTTGATTTCTCAACTATTTCTGCAAAAGCCCTGAATACAGCTATTTCCTGTGTACATGGAGATCTTAAATCTTCTTCAATATATGCTATATCACTTTCATCCATAGTTTTCCTTGCCTTGCTTAATACTTCTGTTTTATATTTTTCAAGTTCCTCTTTTTCATCAATATGGCTTAATGTAATACCGTAATTTTTATCCAGGACAAATTTTAAATGTGCTGCTGGATCCGTAGTAGTCAAATGAACCTTTTTGCCTCTTTTTGAAAGTCCAAGAGCAATGGCAGCTGCAACTGTCGTTTTACCTACTCCGCCTTTTCCCATAGTAAATATTACTTTTTTATCATTATTATACAGATCATCAACTATATCTTTCAGCTTATTTATTTTATTTACATTCAGTTCTGTAGCCTTATATTCAATATTATCTTTTTTTAAAAATGCTCTTATATTTTTAATTCCTGTTACATTGTATGGCCTAAGTGGTATTTCATAAGTTTCAATAGATTTTATACTTTCAGGTAATTTATTTAAAGCATTCTCCTGCTTTAAATAAATTGCATTTGAAATATTATCATCATGAACTTCAAGTACGCCATTTATAATCAATATCTGATTATTTATGCCTATGTCTCTTAATTCTTTAGATGCTCTTTCTGCTTCTTTAAGAGGCGTAATTTGAGGTCTTGATACAAGAACAAGAGTAGTTCTTGCTCCATCTGATAAAGTTTCAACTGCATTTTTATATAATGATTTTTTATCTTCAAGTCCTGATAACTGCCCTAAACATGAAGCTCCATGAGTGCTTTCTCCTATAAAATTACTCCAGGCCGAAGGAAGTTGAAGCATCCTCAGTGTATGCCCTGTAGGGGCTGTATCAAATATTATATGATCAAATTTTTCTTCAATTTTTTCATCAGTAATAAAGGTTGAAAATTCATTAAAAGCAGCTATTTCCACAGTACAAGAACCCGAAAGCTGTTCTTGCATATTTTTAATGGCTGTTTCTGGAAGTTTGCCTTTATATGGAGCTACTACACTTTCCCTGTACTCTGCAGCAGCTTTTTCAGGATTTAGGTTTGCTACTGTCAAATTTGGTACGTCTTTAATTTCAACTCCCTTATTATCGAGATCCGTGCCAAACACATCCTGTAAATTGGAAGCTGGATCTGTACTGATAAGCATAATTTTTTCACCCCGATCTGCAAGGGCAACAGCAGTGGCGCAAGCAGCAGAAGTCTTGCCTACGCCGCCTTTACCTGTAAAAAACAAATATTTAGTTAAATGTATACTGTCAGGGTTAAATCTTTTAACCATCAGCAACACCTTCCTCCGCAATCACAGCCTTTAGATTTTATCTTAAGTCCAGTTTTTAAATAATCTTCTGATATACCCAGTAATTCGCAAAATTCCTTATTTGTTGGATATGCCTTTGTCTTTACTATTACACCCTCCACCATAGTTACTGGAAGTATTTCTGTACCTTCTTTATTCAATGCCTCATTAATCGTTTTGTTGTCTACAAATATTTGGGGATTGCCAGTCAAATTGTACCTTTCAACCAATATACCTTTTTTTTGAAGTGTATTAATAACAGTAGAAACCCTTAATAACTCCGGATCTATAGAAGGTCCGCATACTCCTGTAGAACAGCACATTGCCGGATCAAAAATTATCATCTTTTTCATATAAACTCTCCTCCATATAAATTTATTTTTTATTATCAGTTTCACATTTGCCACTGCCCTGTTTTTTGCAGATACACTCATCAGTGTCTGTCATAATATTCATCAGGAACAGCAACAGCTTATTTGCATTAGTATTATCCAAGGAATAGTGACTCCAGACCCCTTCTTTTCTACATTTAACAAGTTTACAGTCTATAAGCACTTTCATATGGTGTGACAGAGTGGGCTGCGTAAAGTCAAAATTTTCCAGTAAATCACAGGCACATTTTTCACCGCAGGAAAGTATGTCGATAATTTTTAATCTATTTTGATCTGATAGTGCCTTGAATATTTTTGCATTTAATTCATAATCCAAATTCATAAAGTCACCTCCTTATATAGATAATAGTCTATATTTATAAATATAGACTATTATCT
>NZ_PVXP01000106.1 GCF_002995845.1 Clostridium luticellarii
TAAGAAACATTCCTTTCCTTGGTATGGTGTTTTTGACAATTCTATTATACCAAAAGGAATGTTTCTTTGCTTTATATCTTAAAAATTCAGGCTTCCGCCTTTATTTTAATGTGCGAAAGTTGAGTTATTAAATAATTTCATAACCTCATCATTTTTAGGATGTAAATCCGTAATTTTATCAAATTTATACATTTCTATCTGGAATTCTGTCATACCTTTTGTTTCTTCCTCAAATTTTTTCTTTTCCATTTCTGCTTTTTGCATTTGACTCCTTTTCTTTATCTGATTTACTATTTTCCCTTTATTTAAATCAAAAAATCCATACCCAACTGACGTTTTAGCTCCTAATCCATTATACCTTAAAACATCTATAATATTTTCCAGTATAAATTCCACTATATTTTTATCTTTATCCAAAGTACATTCCCTATTCAATATATCACTACTTATTCCTATATTAAAGTTAAAAGAAGCATTTTTAACTACCATGAAATCATTAACAATAATTTTTTCTGTATCTGATGGCAGTGAATTGCCCTGGTAATATTCATTATAATGAGTAGACATTACATCTTTTTTTATTTCAAATCCATCTACAGGATATGAATCCAAAAAAATAACCTTGCCTTGAGAACCACTTGTTTTTCCCTGCAGTTCCTTTCCGAATATTGATATAAAAGAATTGTCGTTTAAAATTCCCACTTCTTTTTCAGAAGTATATTTTCTTGTTATATAATTTCTCAAATTCCCCTTAATTGCTTGTCCAGGTATATATGGAATTCCATATATATGGTGCAATGTGATATCTCCCTCAAATACAGATTGTCCTCCGAAACCTATTGCCATTTTATCTATCAGCTTCCCATCAAAGCTTATCCAGTGATATTGTTCTTTAGTATTTTCTAATATTAAATCAGTGTTGCATTTAATTTTTTCCAATATATTATCTATATCATCATATCTAATTTTATTGTAATTATCTTCTGAGCCTTCCAAACCTGAAAATTTATTTAATTTAAGAGAATAATTAAATGCATCTAATGAATCTTTAGAGACAGCATCAATAAGTTCATTATATCCATAATAATTTACATTTTGTTGATCTTTAAACTCTAAAATATATTTACCATTTTCTTTTTTGTAATTTATTTTCAATTTATCATTCACAGATTTTCTCACCTTCTATATTTTCACTCTCTATGCTTCCATCTGCAAATCTCTTGATCCAGGAAAACAAGATAATAATTTCTTTAGTCAGCAATCTATACTCTTTTGGAGATAGTCCATATACAGCCTTTAAATATCCTATATACTTATCATTTTTAACATTAATATTCAAATTTTTCAACACTTCTATATCTTCTGTCCTAGGATTTTTTATGCTCCATTCTCTTATTTGGTCAAATACCTTCTCATATTCTTCTTTATCATGCTTAGAAAAAATAAAAGCCAATGTATTCATCAATCCATTTTTTTGTACCATTACAGGTATTTTCTTTGCCAGAGTCTTGTATTTTTCTTGTGTTTTTTCTTCTCCATGATTTTGCTGTGATTCTTTTTTCCCTTCTGACTCAGCGGTATCTTTATCTGCATCTTCTGTTACTGATAAAACACATTCCAGGGCAAACTGAGCAATTTCTAAATTAGCATCCTTTAGGCTCGTCATTTTCTCCACCCCCTTTACTTATATCCAGCCTTTTCACAAATCCTTTGCCTATTGTAAAATCCCCGCCTACCTGGAATACATTGCCTATATGTTCATCAAAATAACCTATAGAATCTTCATTTTTATCAGCTTTAAAATTTGCAGCATTTAACACAGTAAAATACAATACGGTTTCAGCAGGTAAATATTCTTCTGTAAAGAGTCCGGT
Organism: Clostridium luticellarii; assembly: GCF_002995845.1. Taxonomy (GTDB): domain Bacteria; phylum Bacillota; class Clostridia; order Clostridiales; family Clostridiaceae; genus Clostridium_B; species Clostridium_B luticellarii. The sequence goes on from NZ_PVXP01000106.1 coordinate 1,875, forward strand.
ATCTTTGGCCACACCTGTTTCTACAGTTATTCTATTCCTTGTTATTATTTCCGTATACATGGTTACAAGTTCTATAAAATCCGAATCCGATAATAGGATAATTCTGCTTTTATCTATATCTTCTAACTTCTTAAATAAATTTTCTAAACCTTTTTTACATTCTCCTGTTTTATCGCCAGCTTTAGTAAAAATATATTCCTCCAGTATAATCTTATTTTCCTCTCCTTCTAAAGCCACTGCCTCTCCCTCATCAACTTTCAAATCATCAATTGATAAATCGTCAATTGAATTATCGCTTAACTTCAAATCTTCCACCCACCTTTTAAGAACATATGGGCATGTAATAAGTTTAAAGATCTTAGCTGCAGATTTTATTGGAAATAACAATAATTTGGCATCTGTAAATCCTATCAGGCTGGCAGAATCATTCCCATTTTCCGGGCCGAATATCGCATACATTTCGTTCAAAGCCTTTTCATCATCATTAGTATTTGTTTTTTTTAATTTATGATATAAATAACTTTTAATTGAACCTTTTAGAGTCGAAGCTTCTATTTTAGGTATATTTGAATGTTTTTCCCTCTGTATAGGCATATCCGCAATTCCCAAGTCTTGTCCCACTCCTGCATGAATAGGTGTTATGGCCTTTATATATTCTATTTTACTTTTTATATACATCTTATCACTCCCTTATTCTTAATAAATCTTTTAAATTTTCTTCTATTTTGTCTATAGTCCAAACATATAACTCCGCCCTTTCTGCAGATCTTATTGCTCCACACTGTTTTCCAAATTTTTCTATCTTTTCTTTATGCTTTCTTTCGTTCTCTAAAAGAGGTGAAATGAGTATTGGCATACCAAACACTCCCGACAGCCTGTATGTCGTATAGTTATGACTTTTTGCATTGTCACCTTCCATACCTCCAGTTTTACACTCAAAATTAATTAATTTTCCAGTACTGCTTAAAAGTGCAATATCCAATTCATCTATTATTGAATAGCCTTTATTTTTGTTATCTTTATCATCTTTTTTAACTTTATCATCTCTATCATCAAATTGTGTTTTTATACTAAACGCTATTTGATTTATATTATGTTTAAATTTAGCATTTCTTAGTGCTTTATATATTTTATACCCTGCTATTTTTTCAAATATATATCCTGCCGGGCAAGATTTCTTCATCTCATCTGATTTATATATATCGTATTTACAGTTTTTAAGTCTTTCAGAATCTTTTTTATTATATTCTTTCAAATCTTTAAACGCTTTTGTTATATATTCTTTTCTCTCATTTTCTGTTTTTTCTGAGTTTGATTCCAAAAGTTGTTCTCTAAAAGAAGCATCTGTACAAAAAATACCATATAAAATATTATAAAATTCTTGTTCCTTTCCTAAGTTTTCATTTATCTCTTTATTATTTATATCTAATACATTAGTTGATGAAAGTTTATCATTATACTTAAATCCTGTAAGATCGAAAGCCTGTTTAAAATCTAAATCTCTGTTCGAATAGTTAATTACATTCTTACTTTTTAACTCATTATCATATTCCAGCAATTTTTCTATATTTCCTTCCATATAAACCCATTTATCTTGAGATCTATCCTTAATAAATTCAGCAACAGCCATAGCCACAAGCCTCTGTCCACCTGTTATATGCCAGTATATGGTTTTCTTATCATTTTCATCAATTTCACCATCTATTTTATCAACTATATCTTCAATATTATAAAAGTCACTTTCTCCCAAACAAATATCTTTGATATTACTATCATCTATTTTTAGTTTTTCTTTACACAAATTCTTTAATTGCTTGTCCCAATCATCAATCTTAATATTTTCATTCATCTTTTTACGAGCCTTTTCATCAAAGGTTATATTATATACTTTTTCAGGCATATATTCTTTTATAACCAAATAATTTGTAATCTGATTTAACGTGGAACATACTACTAAAGCATCTGGTTTCTTTTCCTCCATTATTCTTCCCCCATAAAAATATATTTTCCAAAGCCTTCATATACTGAATCACCAATTAAGTTATTCAATTCGGCTTTTATATCTTCAAGACTATCATTATTTTTCCTAACTAAAAATATGGTTCCCGCCTCATATCCTTTAAACATGACCTTGGGCTTATTTTCTTTAACATCAAATCCACCTATATAAATAGGTTTGTCATTGGACATTCCAGCAACTCTTTTTTCAAAAAAACAATCTTTATAGTCTTCATTAATGAAATATGTATCAGTTGTAAATATAATCTTTATAAGATCTGATTTCATATTAAGACCTTTCTCAATAGATTTATGAAATCTTGATATATATTTATTTTCTATATTTTCATATCTACAAATCTTATTTTCTCCACCTAATTTTAAATAGCCACTATTTAAATCTGAAATATTATTTTCAATTCCAATACCATATTCGCCTTTTAAATAATCATATTTTATATTATACTCCACTACAAAAGACCAATCACTGGATTCAAACTCAGTCTGTTCAATTCTATAAAGCAAATCTTCTCCTACCATTCTTTTATTATAATCAGTCCCTACTCCCACTTTATAATTCTTTTTAAATATTTCATCTTCATGAATTAAATCCATTCCTAAATAAGACTTTTTTTTATATTCCCTATATATATTTTTAATATTAATAAATTCTCTCGATACTCTTTTAATCCCACTAACTTTGGGTGACATAAGTACCTTTTTATAAGTTAAAGAACTCATACCTTCCCCCATATCATCAAATTTCCCAAAATATATTTCTCCATATTTATTTCTAAATATATCTTTAGGAGCAGGTATATAAATATCTCTTGTTCTTTCATTATACAAATATACTTGTCCTATTTTTAAAATCTTTCTTTTCTCTTCAACGGATGGATTTTTCATGAACTCTTTTCTTAAATGTTCATTATTCGCCAAAAGTGCTGTAAAAATGGCACCTGAAAAAACTGAGGGATATGGCATATCCTTGGATTGTACTGCATTGTTATATCCTTTTTCAAATACTTTTCCATCTCTAAAAAAAGTATTATCACAAGGTTTCAACTTTAAAAGTTTCATTTACATCACCTCCGGTAATTTCGTAGAATCCTTGCAAGCTGCATAATCTTTCATAAATATCCATTGTATTTAAATAATTTTTAAAATCTACATTTCTTCTATTGGCAGATACAAGCATACAGTTTTCATAAAATAACGAATCCATAAACCTTTTCATTTCTTTTATATATTCTTGTATTTCTGCTTCTTTCTGTCCTTTTTCTTCCTGAAATAATTTACTTTTTTTCACAATACGGCTTAACTCTATTGTGCTCATATACCTCAAATTTCTAAAATCATCATTAGTTATTTTATTATATGCAAACCCTGAAAATTCTTTTTCATATTTTCTTATAAATGACAGGGAAAATTTATTTTTAATTTTTATATATTTCTCTATCAAATCTAAAAAATTATTTAATTTATCCTTCTTCATATAAGCTGTAGTTGCCGCACCATCTCCTACAATATAATTTAATACAACTCCATTTTTCCTATCTCTCTCATACCTATCCTTAACATTATTCAATTCAATTCTACTTTTATTTATAACTTCACCTATCGGAGCTTTACAAGGAGCAATTGTTATACAGGTTGAATAAGTCATCTTCTCGGATATTCCCACACTTTTTAATTTATTTAAAACATCTTCTGTAAATATTCTGTCTATATCATTTAAAACTTTACATACTATTTCTATTGGCATTACTGCTAAAAAATCGTCTCCTCCAGAATATATAACATTGCAATTTACATCTAATTCTTCTCTCAACCTTTCTCCAAATGAAATTAAAAAGCTGGATATCTGTTCCTGGTATGATTTGAATTTTTCTCTTTGAATTTCAGTAAATTCCCCTCTCATCCAATCACCCAATGAATCAATATCAAATTGAATGAATGCATATTTATAATTAGGCTCAGGTACCTTTCGTGTTTTATCTTTGCTTTCATAATGACTTTTTAACTCTGACTCTATTTTTTGCAACTTCTCTATCAAAAACTCTTTGCTGAGATTTTTTTGTCTTAATTCATTTGCTGCCTCCGATTTCAGGTCAAATGAGAAATCTTTATATTTCTTGTTTTCAACATCGCTGCCTTTAATATCAGCATTTTTTAACATCGATATTGTATGTTCTATTTCTGATATACTGTAATATTTATCCTCATATGTAAAAAATTCTTTTAATAGTTTATTTACATTTTGAAGCTTAACTTGATACGTTTCTTTCCAAGTTTTTATGGCAATTGAATAATTTGATTCATAATTATCTTTATTATATTTTCTTTTGCAATAACAAACAGAGCATAGATCTTCTTTATAAATAGGACGTTTCCCACATATATAACATTTTTCTTTGCGGTATTTTCTCTCTTGGGATTGTATTCTATTGTTAAAAACATAAGTGTGCTTGATTCCATTCATCAATTCCTGAAGATAATTATAGACATCATAATAGTCTTTATCATCTATTGATTCCACAGCCCAGAACAGGTAAAATATTTCTTTAAAATTTTCAATGTCACACTCTTCCCCCATATTTTTATATATAGAATCCTCTAAATTTGATAATTTCAATTTTTCTTTCTCACTTACCTCAAACACAAGATAGTTGGTACAATCTTTAATACTATTAAAGTTTGAATCTTTACCATATTTGGGATATATTAGTTCACTCTTGCTATCATTTTTATATATTTCTTCTATTATATTTTTCATTAGTTTGGATATTATCATACTGCTATTTCTAAGATCCATTAATTTTTCCGATTCTTCTATATAGGATTGTACAGGTCCTAAAGTTACAGCTAATAGATATTTCACTTTATAACCACCCCTTACTTTTCTGTTTTTTCAATGAATTCATCAACATTTCTTTTAATCTCTTGTTCTTGAATATCATTGCCATCACATGATTTATCAAAAATAAAATTATAATTCTTCTCCTTAATAACTAGAAACTTTTTATCTTGAGATGCTGCAAAAGAAAAATGGAAAGGAGAAATATATCTTTTTGTTTCTGAATCTTCAGAATCGTTTTCATCTTTTCCTATATTATTTGGCATTTCTCTTCTGATTTTCTTATATAATTTATTGATTTCTTTCATTAAACGCCCTATTTTTTGAGAATCATTTAATTGAATTATCTTTATATTTATTACATAAGGATACTGTAAGGAACTATTCAAATTATTATACGTAATATTTCTTTCTTTTTTTAACATTGTTCTTAAT
>NZ_PVXP01000107.1 GCF_002995845.1 Clostridium luticellarii
TTAGAGATGGAAGAAGTATTAGCTATAAAGATTTTGCAACATTGCCATTTAAATTTCCCCAATATGAAGAACAGAAGAAAATAGGTGCATTTTTTATTGAACTTGACGACCTTATCACCCTTCATCAACGTAAGTTAAATCATTTGAAAGAACAAAAGAAAGCATTACTACAACAGATGTTTATATAAACAGAGTTCTTTGTTTCAGGTGTTTTTTTGACACCACCTGAAGTTTAGAAATCGTTATCCAGGAGTGTAGCTGCCCTTATCTGTCACTTTGGCAGTATTAGGGCAGGTAGCTATCGGATGAAATAATTTCAAAAGAGAAAGGAATTAAGAAAATGAGCGATAATATGCAAACAATTACCAGTAAACTTTGGGCCATGGCAAATGAACTGCGCGGCACAATGGATGCGTCGGAGTACAAAAACTATATCTTGGCATTTATGTTTTATAGATACCTTTCGGAACATCAAGAGCAGTATTTAGTGAAAAATAATGTTATTGACATTGCAGAGGGAGAATCTATCAATGATGCTTATCTAAAACAGGCGGCAGGTGAAGATTTGGATGACTATTTACAAGATATTTCATCAAGTTTGGGATATGCAATTGCGCCAAATGATACATGGGAGTCTTTGATTAATAAAATTAATGATTCACAAGTTATTCCCAGCGACTACCAGACTATTTTTGATAACTTTAATAAAAATGCGGAATTAAATAAAGAAGCGGTGAAAGATTTTCGCGGTATATTCAATGATATTAACCTGGGAGATTCACGTCTTGGAAGTTCTACAAATGAACGAGCAAAATCACTTAACAATGTAGTTAAGTTAGTGGACGAAATTGAATACAAGGGAGATGATGGGAAAGACATTCTAGGTGAAATATATGAATATTTAATCGGTAAATTTGCTGCAAGTGCTGGTAAAAGGGGCGGGGAATTCTATACACCTCATCAAGTAAGTAAGATTTTAGCTAAAATAGTCACCAGCGGTGTAGAAAAATCGGATGAATTTTTCAATATATATGACCCGGCAATGGGCTCGGGTTCCTTACTGCTTACTGTTGGACAAGAATTGTCTGATGGTACTCCTATGAAGTATTTTGGTCAGGAGTTGAATACAACAACATATAATTTGGCCCGTATGAACTTAATGATGCATAATGTGTCTTATAACAATATGACATTAAATAATGCTGATACTCTGGAAAACGATTGGCCGGATGGACCAGATGGAAAAGGGATTGACCACCCGCGCAATTTTGATGCAGTGGTTGCAAATCCACCGTATTCTGCGAAATGGGATAATGATAAAACTAAATTAAAAGATCCGCGTTTTAGCGATTATGGGAAATTGGCACCAGCCTCAAAAGCAGATTATGCTTTTGTATTACACGGTATATATCATTTAAACAACACTGGCACAATGGCTATTGTTCTGCCTCACGGTGTGCTGTTTCGCGGTGCAGCAGAAGGCAAAATCCGTCAAACTCTGATTGAAAAAAATTATCTTGACACAGTTATTGGTCTGCCGCCTAACTTATTCTATGGGACAAGTATACCTACAATCATTTTGGTATTTAAGAAGAATCGTAAAACTAAAGACATATTATTTATTGATGCAAGCAGTGATTTTGAAAAGGGAAAGAATCAAAATAACTTGAATGATGAAAATATAGATAAAATCATCAATACATTTAAGGAACGCAAAGATGTTGATAAATATGCTCACTTGGCATCAATTGATGAAATCAGGGAAAATGAGTTTAACTTGAATATTCCACGTTATGTTGATACTTTTGAAGAAGAAGTTCCAATTGATTTGGAAGAAGTAAATAAGCAGTTAGAACAGGACAATAAAGAAATTGCAGAACTTGAAGCAAAGATTAAGGAACAATTGAAGATTTTAGGTGTAAAAATTTAAATTTGCTGGTGCTGGGAGCAGTGTGAGCTGGGTGCAATTTCAGATAAAGTAACTTAAAAGAATACGGATTTCAAATTTTTTCCCGTTGGAACAATAAAAAACGGGAAAATGGACGAGGTGTAGAATATGAAATTATATCGAAAGATATAATTCACCACTTGGAAAAATAACATTGGTGAGTGGTGGTAAGTTCCTTACGGGATATGCAGGCGGAATAGACAGAAAAATAGAGTTATTAAAAGATAGAAAGGGAATATCAGGATTTTTTCTATATTCCTAAAAAAGGTACGGCATTGTAATATGAAACCAACGAATTTAGACAATGATGTTTTAGTTAATATGGTATAATAATAGTAAAATAAAGAATATACAGGAAGGTGATTTATATGATTAATAAGGATGCCTTAGTAAAAAAAATTGAAACATTACCACCTTACTTATTGCAGGAAGTAGCTGATTATATAGATTATATAGAATTTAAAAAAAATAGAAAAAGCAATTTAAAGATAAATGATATAACATTAGCAAGTGAAGAGAATCTAGCAAAAGATTGGCTTAAACCTGAGGAGGATAAAGCATGGAAAGACTTATAAAGGGTGATGTAGTTGTTGTACCTTTTCCCTTTTCAGATTTATCGCAATCGAAGAAGAGACCGGCCTTAGTATTAGCTGATCTAGAAGGATATGATTTAATTCTTTCCCAAATAACAAGTCAAAATGTATTTGATTCATATTCAATAAAATTGAAGAATAGTGACTTTGAAGAGGGATCATTGATAAAAAATAGTAATATCAGACCTAATAAGATATTTACGGCTGACAGAGATATAGTTTTGTATAAGATTGGGCATTTGAATGAAGAAAAAATAAAAGAGGTAACAGATAGGGTTATTAGAATCTTCGTAGAAGGCTAAAAATGAAGTTATAAGTAAAACTTATTATATAAAAAGATTTTTAGGACAGTTTGCTCTATATAACAATATGACGTTAAATAATGCCCATGTGGCATCAATTGAGGAAATCAGGGAAAATGAGTTTAACTTGAAACAAGGATTAATGAACAATTGAAGATCTTAGGCGTAAAAATTTAGATTTGCCGGTGCTGGGAACAGTGTGAGTTAGATGCGATTTAAAATTTTATATAAGTAGGATATTTTTATCCTACTTATGGTATAATATAAACATATTATAGTGTTAGGAGGGGTTTCAATGCTGGTAAATACTAAAAAGATAGTTTCAATGTCAGAGGCTAACCAGAATTTTTCTAAAATAGCCAAGATGGTTGATGAGGACAAATCGGTAGTTATTATGAAAAATAACAAGCCCAAATATGTAGTTTTGGACTTTGAAGAATTTACTAAAGAAGCTGTATCTGAAGAACAGACCCTTGATAGGATTGCGGATAAAATTCTTGAAGAAAATATAGAAGCTTTTAAGGAACTGGCTGATAGATGAAATATATATCTTTGGAATATATAATAAAATTGCATGATAAGATGATAGGTATTACAGGAGGATCAAAAGGAATTAGGGATATAGAACTTTTGAAATCATCAATAGAAAATTCCAGGGCTACATTTGGTGGGGAAGATTTATATCCAACTGCTGAATCTAAATGCGCAAATATCTGTTTTAATATAATAAAAAATCATGCATTTGTGGATTGTAATAAAAGAACTGGAATATATGTTATGCTTATGCTTCTTGAATATAACAATATTAAATTAACCCGTTGTGCTATATTAGCATAATTCCTTTAAATACACATTAAGGTTTATTGTTCCATTGAAATAATGCATAGCATGCCTATAAAAATTAAGCTTAACTTTTGTGGATATATTATCCAAATATCAATTGTTTTATTTTTAATATATCTGTGCTTTTTCTTAAAACTTTATTTATAAAACAGCATATATTATGAGCTAATATTTTTGTTTCGAGTCTTGCTAAAAGTCCTAAACGTGATTTTGCAAGTACTCTGGCTATATTTAATTGCTCGGAGAGCTGAGAGTTAACTGTTTCAATCAATCTTCTCTTCTTAAATATTTGCTGCCTTAATTGCTTAGGTAATTGTGATTTACTATTGTTTCTTTTCATGGATATAAGATTGATATTACGCTCTTTACTTAAATCTGAACAAATATCATCACCTATATATCCTTTATCACCGAGTACGGTTATACAGTTTATATTATTTGTTAAATCCCATAATGCTTCTCTATCATCAATATTTGCTGATGTTAATGTAAAATCTGTTATATAACCATCAAAAGTAATTAAGGAATGTAGCTTAAATCCATAAAAAGTTTCTTTTTTAGAAGCACACTTGCCATAGGCTGCATAGCTTCTATATGTTTTATGAAATCTTGCTCTGCCAAATTTACAAGCATATATAGGCATACTATCTACGATTCTAAAAAAATCGTAATTACATCTGATAAGTTTTGTGAGATTATGTCTTATTAATTCTATTGTTTTATATAATGCCCTTCGGGTTCTATTGAACCTAGTTCGGCTGCAGAAGCTTGGAAATAACTCTTTTAAATTTTTTTTACAATATTCAACCCAAGCATTCTCTGAATCAATTGACATAAGCTCACCAGCTAATGAAACTGTAATTATTTCACTGTCAGTCATTATTGAATGATTACTGTTTCTCCGATTTTTAATATATGTTGGAGTTACTTCTTGGTAAATATCATCAACTATAACAAATATGACAGTTATAAAATCTTTTAAATCTTCTATAATTGTGATAGAATCATTGTTATAAATCTCTAGCATATATGTTTCCTCCTTCATTGAATTGGTCGTGCTTTTCAATGATAGGTTAACACATCATACTGGAGATTTTCTATTTGTAAATCTTGCTAGTGATTTAACTAGCACAACAGGTTAAATTAGAATTTACCCAAAAAGAATTAGTGGATTTAGGTGTGGATATAGCATCCGGGAAGTTAAATCAGAAAGATATAATATCATGGATAGAAAATCATAAATAGGTACTTACTTTTATAGTAGGTGCTTATTATGCCTGAGAAAATGATGATACCATGAATCTAACAGCGCTTATGGAGACAGTTAAACGGCTAATGAATTTACAAGTATGATTATACCCAATTATGATATCTGTCTTTTAATTGATATTGCAAAATATAAGAAACCAGAAGCTCCTGTTGATATGATTAAAAATTGATTTAAAAAATATAAATACTATTGAGTTTTTATGATTATAGGAAAGAATTAATAATTCGAATTTTAATCTGGAGCTAATGCATTTACTTTCCTACGCTTGCTTGGGAACAGCGTAAGCTAAAAAATATAGTTGATGTTAAAAGCGGGAGAGACTATAAGCACCTTTCAGAGGGTAAAATTCCAGTCTATGGAACTGGTGGATATATGCTAAGTGTGAATGAAGCTTTATCATATAAAGAAGATGCGATAGGTATTGGGAGAAAAGGTACAATTGATAAACCATACATATTGAGAGCACCTTTTTGGACTGTGGATACCTTATTTTATGCGGTTCCTGAGAATAATAATAATTTAAATTTTGTTTATGATATTTTTCAAAATATAAAGTGGAAACAAAAAGATGAATCAACAGGTGTGCCAAGTTTATCCAAAACTGCTATTAATAATGTAGATGTTTTGATACCTGATTATAAGGAACAGAAACAAATAGGTGACTTTTTCCAAGATATTGACCACCTTATCACCCTTCATCAGCGTAAGTCATTTCTGATAATGATTTCCAGTTAACTTAATCCTGACAATGAACGCATAACCAAATCTACATCTTTATTTTCAAGTTCCTGAATAATGTGTAAATAGGTTTTTTGGGTTGTTGTCATACTAGCATGCCCTAACCTTCTGGCAACACTTGCAATTGATACACCGGCAAATAACAAAAGAGAGGCATGGGTGTGGCGTAATCCGTGAATTGAAATTACTGGAATCTTTGCATCCCTACAGTGTCTTGTTAATATGTTATTAACAGTAGAATTATATACTTTGTTTTCTGTAAATATAGGGCTGCCTTCCGGCAATCCCTTTATTAACTCAGAAAACTGAATTACTGTTTGCCAGTCTATTTCTACTTTGCGTACGGAGGATTGATTTTTTGTTGGAAGAAAGCCGCCATTTCCTTTATAATCCCATGTTTTACTGATTGAAAGAATCTGATGTGAAAAATCAAAATCTTTAGGTGTAAGCGCTAATGCTTCTGAAAAGCGCATCCCGGTTTTTGCAACTAATAGTATGAACCAATCCCAGCTTACTTCAGGCTTTAAATCGAGATTGCTTAATAGAGTATGCAGCTCAAACTGATTCAGGTATTTTATTTTTTTATCTTTTGGAGTTTTCCCTTTGATTATTGCTTTTCGCGTAGGATCCCTGTCAATTAGACCTTCATCCACTGCATCCAAAATTGCAGCTTTTAATTGATGATGAAAATCCATCGTCGTTTGACGCTCATGCCATGCAGCATAGTCATTAAGTAATTGCTGATAGGTTATACGGTTTAAATCGCAAATTATAAGGTTTGGAATAAGTTTTTCAAGCCACTTTTTAGTCATAAGATATTTATCCATAGTCACTTTTCTTATAGCACCATCTTTGTATACTGAAATCCATTGTGAATAATATTGGTAAAATAAATCGGTTCCTTTTACTTTTTCTAACATTATTAATCTCTCCTTTTGATTTATCGAAAACTGCCTAACGCTGATCATTTAAATGAAATGCTGCCTGCTTAATTCTTTCCGAAATAATTAGTGTATGCGCAAATCAGTAATTGGAAAAAACACATCTATTTTCTTATTATAACCATATGTCAGAATTTAGTAGTTGGAATTTTTACCTCAGCAGCATTCTTAACAGGTATCTTAATGTTAAGTTGTTTTAAATAGCGGATTTTAATAGTATCAATATGTGGACAGTGAAGCAATTTTATTTGTAAAAAACTATTTCAATGTATAAAATTAAGCGATAATATTGTATAGTAA
>NZ_PVXP01000108.1 GCF_002995845.1 Clostridium luticellarii
TTATAACCCTTAATTGCCATAAATTTCTGTAAATTTTGTAAAATGTTTTTAGTGTATTTACAAAATAGAATCATTATATTCATATTTATTCTTTATACTCTAAAATAAGTTTTTATTATTATAGTAAAAACTAAAATTTTAGGGGGTTTTACTTTATGAATAAAAAAATCAAGTCAATAATTGCAGCACTTACTATAGCTGGAACTTTACCGGCGGTTACACCTGCCGTAGCAAAAGCAGCTGAAACTAACTGTCCTGCTTCAGTAAATCAGCAGACCTGGATAAAAGACCTTTCAAATAAATATACTCAATGCAAAAATTTCAAAATTATTACAAACAGTACTGCAGCTGCGGACAAATCATCGACAAATGCCAGTCAGCCTACGCAGACTGCAGATAACACGAAATCAAATACTGCACCTGCCGCCTCTGATTCTACAAAACCATCACAAAATAGTGGACAAACTTCTTCTGCTATAAGTGCAGAGGCAAATGAAGTAATCAGATTGGTAAATGTGGAAAGAAATAAAAATGGACTAGCTCCACTTAAAGCCAATGCCGAATTATCCAAAGTGGCAGCAACTAAAGCCCAGGATATGATTGATAAAAATTATTTCAGTCATACTTCACCTACTTACGGTTCACCTTTTGATATGATGAGCAAATTCGGCATCAAGTACACGACAGCAGGTGAAAATATTGCATACGGCCAGAAAACTCCTGAGGAAGTAATGAACGGGTGGATGAATTCTTCAGGTCACAGAGCAAACATATTAAATTCCAACTTTACAGAAATTGGAGTTGGAGTTGCTAAAGACAAAAATGGAACTCCATACTGGGTTCAGATGTTTATAAACCCGGCTAAATAATTAATTTTATTTAGTTATTTATGAAAATAAGAGTCATTAGCTTAAATGGCTCTTATTTTTATATGCCTGTGGTAGACACAAGAACAGAAGCTAGTGTATACTAAAATATGTGTGATAATAGATCTGAGTTTAATCTTAATATAGAACCTTAAAAATCTCAGGAGGTCATCAATGAAAAAATTTCTTCTATGCTTTTTTGTAATATTTACCATAATTTCTATCAATCCACTCAATGTTTCAGCCTCAGATGAAGTAGATCTGTCCAAATTCAACATAGAAACTACAATAAAAGAAGATGGTTCCATTGATATGGTGGAATTTATAACCTACAATTTCAGTGGAAAATATAATGGAGCTTATAGAGACGTATCCATTAAAAATACGGACGGCATGTATAATGCAAAAGTATCCTATGTATCAAAATCCGGACAGGAAACACCCTTTAGAAAAGTAAATACTGCGGAAAATGGAGACGACAATGTATTTCAAATATTGAAGCAGGATACAGATCTATACAGGATCAAAATCTACTCCCCTTCAAAGGATGAAGAGAAAACTTTTAAAATAACCTATACCATGAAAAATGTTGCCACGAAGTACAAGGATACAGGTGAATTTTTCTATGAATACTGGTCTGATTACAATGAAACTGAAATAGATAAACTAAAAATTCACATCAATATTCCCGATATTGCAGAGGATAATAATATTAAAGCCTACTATCACGCCGTTTCATCTGGAAATGCATCTGTCAAAAATGGAAGTGTGGATTACATCTTTCCTCATGTTAATTCAAAAGAACTGGTGGAAACCAGAGTGCTTTTTCCGGCAAGTTCAATTCCACTATCTTCCAAGATAAGGAATGAAAATGCCCTGAGCAGAATTCTAAAGGAAGAAGCAGATTACAGAGAAAAACAGCAGCAGAAAATAGCCCGTGCCCTCAGGATAAAAGAGATATTCAATTATGTAAGCATGATTTTAGGACTGCTTTTTATCATATCCATGTTTTCGGTATGGAGGAAATTCAGAAACAATCCCCAGGATATATACAGCACCTACTCTCCTCCGGAGCTTCCTGAAGAATGTACTCCTGCAGTTGCGGCTTACATGGTAAACAGAACTGTAGACGGAAGAACTACATATGCTACAATACTTGATTTATGGAGAAAGGGTTATTTAACCATTGAAAAAACAGAATTTGAAAATAGTAAAGACAAAGTTGATTTCTCAATCAAAAAAGTTAAAGAAGCAGCACAGGAACTTCTAAAACATGAGAGATATTTTATAAGCTGGCTGTTTGACACACTGGGAGATGGTGAAACTGTCACTACATCAGCTATAAAGAAATCAAATGAAAATTCATCTTTCTATTGTGATTTTCAAAAATGGTCAAAACTTGTAGAGGAAGAAGTCAAGTCAAGAAATTATTATGACAAAAAAGCCAACAGCGCCGGCAGATGGTTAATACTGTTTTCAGTTATAGGCATAATTGTTTCTATTGTATCTCTTGCTTTCAGAGCTTATTTTGGAATATTCAGCTTGCTTGTATCTATCTTCGTGATGATCTGCGGTATATATTATTGTATTAAAAGAAGTCCCTACGGGCAGTCTCAATACAATAAATGGATAAAATTTAAAAACTATATTAAAAATGCAGATTTTACTTATAATACCAGTACAGATTATATAGAAACCTACATTCCATATGCGGAAGCCCTGAAGATAGAGAGAAGCAATATGTCAAAGCTGATGGAATCCTTCCACAATCCTTCACAGGATATGGGCTGGATATACTATTACCTCCTATTTGACAGTATGAATTTGAACAAAAGTGAACAATTCAACTACTATATATACGATTCCTTTGGAAATGGATCCTCCGGCAGTTCGGGTTCTTTTTCAGGTAGCCCAAGTTCAAGTAGTTCCGGCAGTTCCGGAGGCGGAGGCGCCGGTGGATTTTAACTGTTCTGACTGCAAACTGTCATTTCTACGAATCTATTGATATTGGATTAAATAAACAGAAGGTAGTTCACTGTTTTCTCACACAGTCAACTACCTTGTTTATATTATCCTTTCTCGTAAAATCCACTGGCTTGTCATAAATGGCAAGCATACCTTTTTCATCCTCCGTCAATTCTTTTTTTCCTTTTATCTTCCATTTCAGCAGTGTCATGAGCATTCTGTCGAAAGTTTTCAATTTACTATAGTCAAAACCGCCTCTCATATAAAAGAAATGTATGCGTTTTTGCTGCTCGGTCGTGAAATTTTTATTTCTTATTTCATCTGACGTTTCTTCCCTTGCCGGAGATGCACCGGTTGCAAATACAATTATCCTCTTGTCTTTGAGTTTATCTAAATTTTCCAATATAAGCTTTATTCCATTGATGCTGACAGCATATAATCCTCCACCGTAGATAACAGTATTGTAATCTGCCAGCATATCAGCAGTGACTTTCTCAAATTCAAAAATGTCAGCAGAAAGTTCTTCCGCAATCCAATCGGCATATTTCCTGGTAAAACCTGTTTTTGACTTGTATATCACTACAGTTTTCATTATCCACCTCTCAAAATATAAATTATTCTGTTTTTAGAAAATATTATTTAAATTATACCATAGTGTTCTGATCAATCCAAAAGGATTTTTTCATAGTCATGTAGAATTATTATTAGATGAATACACTATAATTAATGGAGGAGAATAAATGGGATTATTCGATGGAATGATGGGAAATGCCTCGGAAATTGACGTTAAAGAGGTGCAAAAGGAATTTGATAATATACTTACAGCTTCAGAAAGTGTTGAAAAAGCTTACAAATTGATCCGTGACATGTTTATTTTTACTGATAAGAGACTTATATTGATGGATAAGCAGGGAGTAACCGGGAAAAAAGTGGAATATCATTCAATTCCATATAAAAATATCACTCACTTCAGCATTGAGACCTCAGGACATTTTGACCTGGATGCCGAACTTAAAATATGGATATCCGGAAATCCAGAGCCTGTACAGAAACAGTTCAACAAAAGCCTAAACATATATGAAGTTCAAAGTGTACTTGCACAATATGTATTGGAATAGCTTTTTATGGAACAATCCTTCTGAACAATGGGATTGTTCCATGATTTTCCTTTAAAAATACTATGCAATATTGTTAAATATACAATTATAAACTTTACTAATTAATTTTGGTTGTATAAGTGGATATGTCCACTTTCTAGGGAAGTTATCAAATAAACATACTTTTCTATTGTGATCATTATTCAGTTAAATCACCTTCTATGTTTTTAATTATAGCAGTTTGATCTGGCAAGTCTCCAATTTCAATGCTTATTTCTGTGCAATTATCTATTAAATTTTCATTAAAGTTCTTAAGATATTGAAGTAGATTATTATCATCAATGTGGCTATCTTTATTTACAATAACAGACATTTTATTTATCTTTGAAATTTTCAATTCTTTACAACAACTATTTAAGCTCTGTGATATTTTACTCAGTAATATGGTATCATGCATGAAAATCATCTCCCCAAATCTGAATATATTTTACTATTAAAATATATTCAGATTTACTTTGATTATGAATAATATTTATACATAATTACTTTCCAGGCTGGGCGCATTAAATCAAAAAATGGATTTAATCATTAAACACTTCATGTCATAAAATGAGAATTTATTTACTTATCAATATCTTTAAATTGCGGGCAAGCAAATTATAATCTTCTACAAAGTTGATTGTATCCAATTTTCTATAAGTTGTTTCAGGTAGTTTATATAATTGGGTTCCTGCCAATATCATTTCAGTTTCGTAAGAATCAAATTCCGCAATATCTTCTATATTATCGATATGTTTTCTATTAACAGGACAAACACTCTGGCATCTCATGCAGCCTATCAGTGAATTATGACAGCTTGAATTCATCCATTTTGGAAAACCCCCTTCATTTTCGTTATACAGGGTAATACATTTATCCGCATGTATTGGGAATCTGTCATTTGCTATCGCTCCTCCAGGACAATTTTTCAGACACAGATTGCAATCCTTACATGTATCCATAATTTTATTTTCCTGCCAGGTATCATTTTCACAGGGCATATCTGATATGTATACACCAATCCAATAAAAACTGCTTTCATCATCTATATAGCATATATTATTTCTACCGTACGAGCCCAATCCACTTCCTACTGCCAAAAGCTTGCAGGGAAGATTGATTTTTACCGCTCTAAAATTTATACTGCAAAGTACCCTTTCAACAATTGAAGTCACTTCAATTACTTTTTTCTGCTTTTTTTCAAGTTTGCTATTTGTATTGAACAGGTACATTGGCGGCATGATAACAGGCTTCTTTTTCATTTTTATTGTAAAGTATATTCTGGACACTGGCTGTGGAACTGCTATTACTATAATTGATCTTGCTTTAAAAGAAACTTTTAGAGTATTATAATTGAATTCATCTAAATATTTTCCTATACAGAGATTAATGTCTATATGGTTTTTCCTTGTATTTTCCATATTTGATTTTATTTCTTCAATATGCTCAATAGAAACAATTCTTGTTTTGAATCATAGGACTCAATTTGACTTATAAAGTCATTTGTGACACTATAGCTGCTCATATTTAAAACACTCCCCCATTTTATTATTCACAATGTAACTGTTATTTTGACATAAAGCAGTTACATTGATATAATTGATAATAACATATCATCAAGTAACGATCAATATAACGGGTGGAGGTTACACATTTTGAATTTCTTATGTATCGATTTTATTAACAGCCAGTGGTATAAAAGCCACAAAATTTTCAAAGATCCTTTAAAGGATAGAGATCTATTTAAAAGCTTTTGTGAAAAATGGGATCTAGTTCATTTAGACACATTTGATGGGAAATTAACCGATAAGCTATTGGAATTTAGAGATTTTTTGAATTGTATTGTAAATAATTTGTGTACTAAAAATACAATCTGTCAAAAAGATATAGATGAAATAAACAAATACCTTGCTTCCCTTTCTTTTTGTAAAGTCTTAAAAAAAGAAAAGGAACGATATATTTTAAATATCATCCCTGATAAATCCAATTTGAACCAGATTATCTCTAAGATAATTTTATCTTTTGTTGAAATGATAACAAATTACGATATAAAGCGGATAAAAATTTGTAAAAATCCTGAGTGCGGATGTTTTTTTTATGATGAAAGCAGAAATCACACACGAAAATGGTGTGACAACACCTGTGCAAGTCTTGTGAAAGTACGTAGATTCAGAAAAAGACATAAAATAAAAAAAGCATCCAATTCTGGATGACTAATTTTATTATTATTATTTATTTTGAATTTTTAAAGACTGTACTTATATTTCATATTTCAGAAAATATCTTAATATATTCCTGGGAAAGAGGCAGCACATTGTCAAGGATATCGTCCACTATTTCATCAACATTTTCATCTGTAATCTTTATACCTTCCATACCATCTTCCTCATCTGTAATCATGTTCTGTTCTTTAAAATTTTGTCTCTCATATTCACTGTCCATGTTCTGCAGCTTTTCAATAAATTTATCATATTGTTTTTTATAAATTGCTTCATAGCTGTCATGTTCCAGTGCTTCTGAATTGTTTATACATTTATTTGACAGATAAATACTATCCTCAGAAAACATAAGGTTCCCATATACATAAGCTCTCATACAACATTTTCCATCATTTGTAGGCAAATTCAACTTCTTGTTTTCCTTTTGATGTATATTGAATTTGTAGTCAGACTGCCTTCTTTGCAAATAACATTTGGAATCCAACTGTGATAATTTATCACTTACATGTTCAGGTATATCTGATTTGAATTTCTTTATAGCGTTTTTAACTGTAATACCCATATTATCTCTCCTTATTAATATTCTTATATAC
>NZ_PVXP01000109.1 GCF_002995845.1 Clostridium luticellarii
GATATATTAAAAGAAAAAGTTTTACTTTCAAAAGAGATTATTGACCTCATAATCGATAGTTTTATTAAGGCTTTGCCTTGTTATATCAAGGAAAAGCTATCGCTTTTCTCCTGCGAAAGTTGAGTTAATAAGTATATAGATAATGTTGATGAAAATGAAAAAATAGAATTGGCTGAATTTATGAAAAAATATCTTGTTTCTGTGGAAAAATGGAATAAGAAAAATGGCCCTAAATTAAACAAAAAAATTGAGAGAATTTGTGAGATATTAAATTGTGAAATTTAAAAAAGAGTAATAATGACAAAGGTTAAATAGGAAGAAGGGTAGTTCTATGGCTGAATTAAATTTAAAACAAATTGAAGACAAGTTAAATTCGGAATTTATCGGGGATAGACGCAAAATTGTTTTTTGGTATGATGACAATGGAGATTTTGAAGAGGATATTAGAAATCTGAAACTCAGGAATGTCAAGATTCATTATCTGACTCATACCAATTTATTTCAGACAAAAGTATTGCTGGAACGAAAAGATACAAAAAGCAATTATCTTATATATGCTCCTTTTCCTAAACCTGGTTCCAGGGAAAATCATTTAGCAGATACTATTAAGTATTCTAAGGAATTTTTTGCTGATAGGGCATCTTTACTGGCGGTAGATTTAGGTATAGATGAAAAATATAAGCCAGTATTACAAAAATATATAAAATTCTTTGGCGAAAAAGGTAGAACAAAGAAGTTTTATGATTTAGAAGTGGATAGTTACGATGAAAACACTATAGAGGTAGCACTACTTAGTGTTCTGGCTAAGTCCAAGGTGGCAAACTTTGAAGAAGTAGTACGTATTGTGTTAACTGCAAATGAACTTAATAACAATGAATATATGGTGGAGTTTAAAAAATATGAGCTGGATAAGGCATTTTGGAAGCACATTAGCCGTACTTTCTCCTTTACAGATGATGAGCCCAATCTTGAAAAGTTTATTATAAGTCTTTTTTTAACTTATGCTGAAAAAGAGATTCATGGAGGATTATCTTCTTCTATGAATAAATACCTGCTGAGTAAATCAGGCACAGTCATAGCTTTTATGGATCAACTTATGAACAATGTTTTATACTGTGATAAATTTGATAATTTGTCCGATGAAGTTTACCAGAAAATCAATGGTGAAGAATTGTTTAAAAATCTATCGGCAGATGACATCGTAGATTTAGATATATTCAGATTTGCAGATGAAAAGATAATTCAGTGGATAATTGAACGTTTATTGGATGAAAATTTAAATGCAAGTATTGATGGAATGGATATTCCAAAGCTTTGCAGATTTAGGGAGAAAAAACATTTTGGAAAGAATTATTTTAACGAGTATCATCTTTTAAGGCATGGATTTTATATAATATCTCAGGTGAATTATAAACCAGAATCTGATATTTTTTCTATAATAAAAAAATATGATGAGAGTGATTATAAAATAGATGGTCATTATAGAAAATTCTGTTACTATTTAGATAGAGTGAAAAAACCACATATTTTTGATACTTTGCAGGAATTAGTAGAAAATATTTATACTAACAAATATCTTGATGTTGTTACTAAAGAATTTAACAGTAAATTTTCCTATGAAGAAATTAAAAAGGAATATAAGCTTCAAAGAGATTTTTATGAAAATTTTATATCTGGAAGTAAAGAAATGTTGGTGGTTGTTATTTCAGATGCTTTTCGCTATGAAGTTGCTAAGGAATTAGTTGAGAGAATGAAGAGAAATAAAAAATTTGATGAGGTAAGTATCGAACCTCAGATTGGGGTTCTTCCTTCTTATACAAGACTTGGGATGGCGTCTTTACTTCCTCATAAAGAATTATATATAGATGAGAAATATGATGTTTATGTAGATGGGAAACCTTGCTTTAATTTAATGGAAAGAGATAAAATATTAAAAATGGCGGATTCAAGTGCTGGAAGCATTCAGTACGATGATTTAAAGCAATATAAGAATGATAAATTACGAGAGTTTTTTGTTGGCAAATCTATAGTTTATATTTATCATAATCAAATAGATGCCAGAGGAGATAAACCCAATACAGAAGATGAAGTTTTTACGGCCTGTAAAGAAACTGTTGATGAGATAGAAGAATTAATAATAAAGCTTACAGATAATGTTTCCAGAGTTAAGTACATAGTAACAGCAGACCATGGATTTATTTATAAAAAGAATAAGATTATTGAATCGGATAAAATAGATGTTCCTTTTGCAAAAGATGACCAGGTTAATAAAAGATTTATAGTGTCAGATAGAAACTATGAAGTTATTGGAACAAAAAAAATATATATATCTGATGTTCTTGGCAATGACGATACCAGAACCATAACGATTCCAATTACTTCCAACATATTTAAAACAGCCGGAGGAGGGCAAAACTTTGTTCATGGCGGCAGTTCCCCACAGGAAATATTGGTACCCATTGTTCAGGTAAAAACCGTCAGAGGGTATAAAAAAAGTGAAAATGTTAAGATTTCACTAATCAGCATGTTGTCTAAAATTACCGGATTAATTATAAATTTGGATTTTATTCAGCAGGAGCCTATCAGTGATGTAATAAATCCTGCTGCATATAAAATTTATTTTATTGAGGAAAGTGGAGAAATTATATCCAATGAGGAAATATATGTGGCCAATAGTAAAGAAAAAGAATCTGCAAATCGTATATTCAAGTTGAAGTTCAATTTAAAAAACCAAAAATACAGCCGGGATAAAAAATATTATCTTATGGCGGTAGATACAGAAACCGATATGGAAATTTTACGCCATGAAGTCATAATGGATATTGCTTTTGCAGATGATTTTGGATTTGATATCTAGAAAAGGGGGATAGCAGTATGCTGGAAGAAACTGACAAAGATATAATTTTGAATAAACTTCTAACTTATTTTCCAGGGAAAATCGTTAGAAAGGATTTAACTAAAAGAATTAAGGAAGGTGCAAATGTTCCCATATATGTGCTGGAATATTTGTTAGGCATGTACTGTTCCTCTCAAGATGAAAAAGTTATTGAAGAAGGAGTGCATAATGTAAAAAATATATTGGCTAAAAATTATGTACGGCCGGATGAAGCACAGAAGATCATTTCAAAATTGCGTGAAACAGGTAGTTATACGGTTATTGATAAAGTTTCTGTTAAGTTAAACTACAAGAATGATACTTATGAAGCTGAGTTTTCTAATTTAGGGCTTCGGGGAGTACCCGTATCACATACCTATCCTTTGAAATATGAAAGACTTCTCTCCGGGGGAATCTGGTGTATTGTTCAAATGGAATATTATTATAATGAGGGAGATAAGAGAAGAGTACCCTTTATTGTACATAAACTGACGCCAATACAGATGCCGAGAATAGATGTAGATGAAATAAAAGCAGCTCGCGGAGAATTTACAGATAAAGAGTGGATTGATGTGATACTTCGCAGTACTGGTATGGAACCAGATAATTTTAGTAATAGAGAGAAATGGCTGCATTTGGCACGTCTTATTCCGTTGGTAGAAAATAATTATAATTTTTGTGAGCTTGGTCCCAGGGGAACTGGAAAATCTCATATTTATAAGGAAATCAGCCCTAATAGTGTTCTGGTTTCAGGTGGACAGACTACTGTGGCAAATTTATTTTATAATATGGCTTCCAAGCAGATTGGTCTTGTGGGTATGTGGGATTGTGTTGCTTTTGATGAAGTAGCTGGGATTACTTTCAAGGATAAAGATGGAGTCCAGATAATGAAGGATTATATGGCATCAGGTTCCTTTGCTCGTGGAAAAGAGGAAAAAAATGCTTCTGCTTCTTTTGCTTTTATAGGAAATATAAATCAATCAGTAGATGTGTTATTGAAGACTTCTAATCTGTTTGAGCCATTTCCTGAAGTTATGGGTATGGATACTGCTTTTTTAGATCGTATGCATTGCTATCTGCCTGGCTGGGAAATACCTAAATATAGGCCGGAATATTTCACAGACAATTATGGCTTCATAACGGATTATTTTGCTGAAATTATGAGAGAATTACGTAAAATTTCATATGGAGATGCTTATAATAAATATTTTAAATTGGGAAATCAGCTAAATCAAAGAGATGCTATAGCAGTAAAAAAGACGGTATCAGGAATGATAAAACTTATTCACCCGGATGGAAATTATACTAAGGAAAATGTTGAAAAAATCTTAAGATTTGCGCTGGAGATGCGAAGGCGGGTCAAAGAACAGCTTAAAAAAATTGGCGGCATGGAATTTTATGATGTGAATTTTTCGTATATAGATCTTGAAACTTTTAATGAGGAGTACGTTCCGGTTCCAGAGCAAGGGGGAGGCAACTTAATTCCAGAAGGTATGGGAAAGCCGGGTCATGTTTATCATGTATCCCGGGGTAAATCCGGGATGATTGGTGTATTTAAATTAGAAACACAAATGACAGCTGGCAATGGTAAATTTGAGAGAACAGGGCTTGGCTCTAATTCGGCAGCTAAAGAATCAGTCGATACAGCATATAAATACCTTAAAGCAAATAGCAAATCAATTAGTGGAAATATAAGTATTGAGACTAAGGATTATTTAGTAAATGTTCAGGATTTAAATGGTATCGGTATGACTACATCATTGACACTGTCTACTGTAATTGCAATATGCTCAGTTGCTTTAAACAAACCACCTATCAGCAGTATGGTAATCCTAGGAGATATAAGTATTGGAGGTACATTAATCAAAGTAGATGAATTAGCTAATACTCTTCAGGTATGTTTAGATAGTGGCGCAAAAAAAGTGATATTACCATTGACATCAGCATCTGATTTAGGGACAGTGCCACCTGAATTAGTGGGGGCTTTTAATTTGATTTTTTATAAAAGTGCAGAGGATGCGGTATTCAAGGCATTGGGCGTAGAGTGATAGATGACTGTAAAAATGTAGCAATATTAAAGAAATATATAAGTGAATTTGAAAAAGTAGAAAATGAATAAAAATAAATAATGTTTTTAATAATAACATAAATCTATAAGTAAAAAGCTTAAAAAGATACATATGTAAAAAATATTTTTACATATGTATCTTTTTTTTACAATGCTTGTCTATAATTAGGTAATTGCGAAACTCACTGATAAAAATGAATTGATGATGAGAGTAAGTTTCAAAAAAAGGTAATTAGAAGATCAAAGGTAATTCTTGTAATTTATAATAGCTAAATAGAAAAAAGAGTACAAAAAATAAAACCATGATTAGTTCTAAAATTTAAAAATAGCTGGTATTTATGCAATTAATGGTTTTAGACTTCTGATATATTCATGCCTGTGTATTTTATTGGCTATAACTACAGTTATTAGCTGAGTTATACCAGCAAGAAGCAAGTCGGCATGAAGGGTTTTTTCATTTTGTGTCATGCGCTCTGCAATACAGTGGCTGTGCTTAAAATTTTCGATACTTTTTTCTACAGCAGAACGAATTTTATAGGTGCAGTTCCATTCCTCAGAACCACGAGTGGTTCCGGGATATGCACGCAGATTCTTTTCAGGATAAATGTAGAACATCCTGCCGCAGGATGATTTTGTACATGGATTTTCACATAGAGTTACTCTCTTGCTCTTTTTAGTTTCTTTATTGTAGATCCATTTCATTTTAGGGCAAACGAATTTCATCGTCGGAATTCCTGAACGCAAGTGTGTTTTACTTCCTTCCCGCCTCATGGGCAGTGAATGATCATGGGGACAGCAGGGAATACCATCTTCGTTCAAAGGACAATCAGAATCAGATCCTTGTGATACGATTTTAGTTTTTAGTGGTATGTATGCTTTTTCAAACTTTAATTCCTGCAAAAGACAGCTGTAAATTTCAATGCTGTCAAAAGCAGCATCACCTAAAAATATTTTTGGATTTATCAGGGGATGTTTTTTAAAAAAATCCTTGAGAACGGGTATAAGAGCTTTAGCATCGGCAAGAGACTTATCCTCATCAGGCGAATTGGATTTTTTACCAACAACAATGTCTGGATGAGCTTTAAGGAAATTCTTATTGTAAAACGAAATGTCTCTTACAATGCCAAGACCGTTGGTAACAATGCCAAATTTAAAAGCATAACAGAAATGTCCATTAATGTACATCTGCTGAACAGCAGGATTGGCACCAGCATGAGAAGGCATGGCACCATAAGCAGCTTTATAAGGATCATAGGAATCATCTAAACCATTTAACTTCTTATGAGAATACTTTAGAAAGATAATCAGAAGGGAATCTTTAGGGATAGAAAAAATACGCTGCAGGATTAAAGCACGAAGCATGGCGTAAAGCTTATATTTACGAGGTCTTCCGGTAGAGGCATAAAAATGATTTATGAAAGAAACCGGAACTAAATCATCAAGATTAATGGTGTTTTCGAGTAGAGAAAGAAACTGGGGCTTGTTGTTTTCAAATTTTGAGGGCGTCCACAGATTTGTGTAAAATAGAATAGACGGGATAAAATTTAATTGGAAATTACTATAGGAATATGAGCCTGTAGTAATTTTTATTTTTTAGGGAATAACTAATAATAGCGTGTTATAAC
>NZ_PVXP01000110.1 GCF_002995845.1 Clostridium luticellarii
ATATTTATAATGTAAATATAATATACTTTTATCATATCTCAATTATAGTTATACAAAATAATCTCCTCCTGACGATACATTATTGTTTATTTAAATATCCGTTGATTTTATTGTTTCCATCTACTTGACAATACATAGTAGCAGATATATAATTTACATATACTATTATACAATACAAGGTAGGTGATTATGTGTCCAATACTACCCAAATATTAAAGGGATTACTGGAAGGTTGTATTTTGAAAATAGTAAACGGCCGCGAAACCTATGGTTATGAAATATGTGAAAACCTGGTTAATTATGGTTTTGAGGAAATCCAAGAAGGAAGTGTTTATCCTATACTTATAAGACTGGAAAAGAAAAAATTGCTTTACTCTGTTATGAAAAAATCTCCACTGGGTCCTATGAGAAAATATTATTATCTTACCGGTGAAGGTATTAAAGAATTGGAAAACTTTATATTATCCTGGAAGAAGATCAGACAGAGTATTGACAATGTATTGGAGGAATGATTATGTTATCAGGATGGCGGTTTAAAAAAATAAGATTGAAAGAACAAAAAAAATTAAACAGCACCAACTTATACTTATACAAAAGTATTACGGTTTATATTCAAAACAGCAATTTAAGAACAATTGAAAAGGAAGAAATTCTCCAGCAAATTATAGATATGATATTGCAGGCACAAATGGAAAATAAATCTGCGGACTTGATTATCGGACAAAATTATAAAGAATTCTGCAAATCAGTTATTCAAGAATACAGCAGCGGCAGAAGCGCAGTTTACACTTCATTAGATTATATGCAGAAATTTTTTCTGTGGACGATTTTGATTTCAGCATTCATGACGCTGTTAGGAGGAATAATCAGCCAGCCCTTTGATTTTGGCATCAACATAAACCAGCTTATACTGGCAAATATCATCTCACTTATCATTGTACCTGCATCAAAAAAAGAAAGACAAAAAACTTCATGGATATTTTATCTTCCTCAAAGATTTTACATGATAAATAAAGGATTGACTAAATCAGCTTGTTATTCATTTCTTTCAGCATTGCTTTGTGTTGGATTATTAAATCTTATATTCGAGAAATTACTGGGCAGTGAAATTCTCAGTTACACCGTAGCTTTATACAAAGTACTTCCCTATGCAGCAATAATACTATTATTAATAGTATTAATTGAAGTCTACAAAAAATATACTACAAAAGGTAAAATACTATGAAATTGGATATTGTAAATATACTTCAACTTATTTTAATTTTCTTTTTCATAGCTGGTTTCCTTTCCTGTATTTTATATTCATACAAGAATGATATAAAAAAGGTAAATTATAAATTAATCACCTGTACGTGGAGAGAAAGCTTGAAATATTCAGAGGGTATGACTGTAGATGAATATACTGTCTATGAAAAATACAGCATATGGAGATTTTTTGTGTACCTTTAATTAAAAATGATGTATTCTAACAAACCAAATATATTAAACGAGGAGAGAACTTTATGAACATCATTTTTAATCTGCTAAATACCTTGCTTCACTATCTTTTTAATCTTACTGGGGATCTGGGAATCGCAATTGTACTATTGACGGTAACAGTTAGGATTGTACTTCTGCCTGTATCAATAAAACAAAAAACAAGTATTGTTCAGCAGCATATATTGTCAAAAAAAATTAGCGGCATAAAAGAAAAATACAAAAACAACAAGAAAAAACTTGAATCAGAAATGCAAAAATATTATAGACAAAGTACTAAAAGCATGCTGGGATGCTTTGTAAGTCTGCTGCAATTGCCCATAATATCCTCACTATATTTTGTCATTATAAAAGTGCCTGTAAATGTTGGTACAATTATTATTCCCTGGATAGCCAGCATTAAAACGCCAGATAAATATTTTATAATTCCCTTAATATATGCACTTATATCATTAAGCCCCAATTTACTTTCATATATAAAATATTTGAAAACAGTAGAATGGGTGAAAATGACAAAGTCAAACCTTATATTTATAATCATTTTCAGCATATTTATTACAATTAAAGCTCCAGTTGCCATAGGATTATATTTCATAACTACCAGCTTATTTTCACTATTTGAAGAAATAGGCTACAGGTTATACATGAAAGATAAACCTTTGAATTAATATTTAAATTCAGTCCGTAAAATTTTGCTGCCCGAGAGATTTAGAAACAATAATCCTGTTTCAAATCACCCTCGGGTAATTTTATTTTACTGCTAATATTTGAGGATTTTAATCTGATTTTAATGCTAATAGTATAAAATAAAAATATATTTTATATATTTGAGGAGATTTATTTATGTCTTTATTAGAATTTAAAAATGTATCGTACATCAGCGACAATAAATACATACTAAAAAATTTATCTTTAGAAATCATCCCTATGGATTTCGTATCTGTAGTTGGCCCTTCTGGTAGCGGCAAAAGTACATTCTTCAAGTTATGTTCACAACTTATAAGTCCCACTAGCGGAAATATATTTTATGAAGGCATACCTTATGTTAAATATGACCCTATAGAATGGAGGAAAAAAATAGCCTATTGCTTTCAAACTCCCTGTCTTTTTGAAAATACGGTTATGGACAACCTAATGTTTCCTTTTTCTATACGAAATAAAGAAGTGGACTTAAATTTAATCAAAAAACTTTTAGAAGATTTTAAAATGGATTCAAGCTATTTATCTAGAACCATAAATAATCTTTCAGGTGGAGAAAAACAGAGGATTGCACTAATTAGAACTTTAATTTTCATTCCTAAAATTCTCCTGTTAGATGAAGTTACGTCAGCACTTGATGAAAAAAATACTTCTATTGTGGAAAATGTAATCAAATCTTTAAATGAAAAAGGGACCACTATTTTGTGGATAACTCATAATCCGGAGCAAAATAAAAAGCATGCGAACAAGATTTTATCAATTGAAAATGGAAGTTTGAAATCTTTGGAGGTTATAAAATGACTGGAGCTGCAAATATTAGTATTTATTCTATTCTCTTTTCTCTATTACTTGTATTAATTTCTCTTATATTCTCTTATTGGCAAAAATTAGGCCTTGAAAAAGATATAATTATAAGTATAGCAAGAGCTGTGATACAACTAATTATTGTAGGATATCTACTAAATTATGTATTTGGATTAAAGAATGTATTATTTACTACATTTTTATTAATGTTTATGATAGTGAATGCTTCATATAATGCAGCAAAAAGAGGAGGTGAAATCAGAAATATTTTTATTATATCTTTCATATCAATAACCTTTGGGACATCAATTACTTTGATTATTCTTGTATCTTTGGGAATTATAAAATATGAGCCCTATCAAGTAATACCTATAGGTGGAATGATTATAAGCAACTCCATGGTAAGTTTGGGATTAAGTTTCAAACAAATAAAGTTGAATTTTAAAAATAAAAAAGATGAAGTTGAAACAAAACTTTCTCTTGGAGCTGATATTTATCAATCATCTGCAAGTATAATAAAAGATTCTATTAAAGTTGGTATGCTCCCTACTATAGATTCAGCTAAGACTCTTGGAATAGTGGCACTTCCAGGTATGATGACAGGACTTATCCTTGCAGGTACCTCACCTGTTAGTGCGGTGAAATATCAGATAATAGTCACTTTTATGTTGCTTTCCGCTACTTCTGTAACTTCTTTTACAGCTTGTTATTTAAGTTACAAGAAATTTTTTAATGATAGAAAACAATTAATTCAAAAATAAATTGCTTTCTTAAACTTTTTAATAGTCTTGTTTCTTAAATATTTATTTGTGAACTTACCCCACCCAAAAGGGGATGGGGCTTCCTGCTTCTTCGACCTCGCAACCTACTATCTCCACAGGCTTAATTCCGATAGTTCCTACCGTATTTATCTACAGGCTTACGCCACTGATATTTTTAGTTCTTTCAATCCTTGCTTTAGAATATTTTTACTTGCATTGGTATCTCTATCGTGTTTGCTATCGCATTTAGGACATATCCATTCCCTTATGTTTAAGTCCTTTACTTCTGCATTTTGATAGCCACATACCGAACATAATTGACTTGAAGGGTAGAAAGTATCTATTTTATGTACAGTTCTACCATACCATTCAGCCTTATATTCAAGTAGTCTTGTGAACTCCGACCAACTGCAATCACCTATTCTTTGTGCTAACTTTTCATTCTTCATCATGTTTTTTACATTCAAATCTTCAAGAATTATAATTTGATTTTCTTTTATAAGTTTCAAAGATTCCTTATGCAAAAAATCTGCTCTTTGATTGGCAATTTTCTCATGGATTTTTGCAAGTTTAACCCTTGCTTTATGATAATTCTTACTTCCTTTAGTTTTACTGCTTAATCTTCTTTGAGCCTTAATCAAATTCTCATAAGACTTTTGAAGATATTTAGGATTTTCTATAGTTTCCTCATTGGACATAGCACAAAATGACTTTATACCTACATCAATGCCTATTGCATTAGAATTTTGAGGTAGTTTTTCACTTTCAATATTGGTGCAACAAATAGAAACAAAGCACTTATTGGAGGGGGTTCTACTTACCGTAACATTAAGTATTTTACCTTGAATTTCTCTATGTTTTTTAAACTCTATCCAACCAATTTTAGGTAGTTTAATTTTATTGCCTTCAATTTTGATGTTATCATTAACCATTTGAGTTCTATAACTTTGATTATGGTTATGTTTACTCTTGAATTTAGGGAAGCCACTACCCTTAAAGAAATTCTTATATGCTTTATCCAAATCTCTCAAACTCTGTTGAAGTGATATTGCGTCTATTTCTTTAAGCCATTCATGTTGATTTTTAAGGCTTTTCATATCGTTGGCACACTCAACATAAGACATGGATTTCCCTTCACTTTTGTATAAGTCTATCTTCTTTTCAAGATAGTGATTATATACAAATCTACAAGAGCCAAAAGTCTTACTTAATATTATTTCTTGTTCTTTAGTTGGTACTAATCTAAACTTAAAAGCCTTTTCCACAATATCACTTCGTTTCTCATATAGTTCATGTAGTTATTATACAACATCATTGAAGCAGCGTCAACTATATGGTATAGTTTATATGAGGTGATAGCATGGCAAGAAAAAGCATTAATACAACTTTAGATGTTGATTTATATTCTAAAATTCAAATCCTTGCTCTTAAAGTAAGTGCTGAAAAACAAACTAAAATCAATGCTAATGACTTAATTGAGGAAGGAATGAAACTTATAATTGACAAGTACGAAGGTACTGAAAACAAAGCATAGCATTTACAATATTAATTACCACATTGTCTTTTGTCCTAAATATCGTCATAGCATTTTTAAGAATACTTTAGAGCAAGAACTCAAAAAAGTTTTTCAAATGATTTGCTTCAACTATGGTTATGAGTTATTAGAAATGGGAATAATGCCTGACCATTGTCATTTATTTATTTCTACACCTCCAACCATTGCACCAGTAGACATTGTTAAGACTTTGAAAAGTGTATCTGCACTGTATATTTTTAGAACCTTTCCAAATCTGAAACGACAAAGGTTTTGGGGTAGTGGATTATGGAGCAAAGGTTATTAGGTTGGTACAGCAGGTTCGGTATCGACTGAAACAATTCAAAGGTACATTCAAAATCAGAAGTTAGTGTAATGTTAAGTTAAGGGAGTATTGAACTCCCCTAACTTAAAGCCCTTACATCCTCGACCACAAGGGTACGAGGTTTTACAGGCTAATTTATAAAAAGCATTATGCAAACATCAAATTTCCGCACTAGTACCGTCATTGTTATTTTCCTCTATTTTCTTTTCATTGGCAAAAGCAATAACTGCTGGAATAAGCGATATTATTATAATAGCTATTATTACATAAGAAAAATTATTTTTTATAAAAGGTAAACTTCCAAAGAAATATCCTCCGCCTAAAAATAAGGATACCCATAAGAGTCCGCCAAGCATATTATAAGTTATAAACTTTGAATAGCTCATCTTCCCAATTCCAGCTATAAATGGTACAAAGGTTCTTATTATTGGAATAAATCTTCCCAATACTATGGCCATAGAGCCATATTTTTCATAAAACCCATGTGCTTTGTCAAGATGATCCTTATTGATAAATCTGATATGTTCTTTTTCCAAAATGCCGGTTCCAATTTTTTTGCCTATATAATAATTAGCGGTATCTCCTATTACTGCTGCTAAAAAAAATACAATAAGTAACGTGAACACTTCCAGCATACCTCCTGAAGCAAGCGCTCCAGTTGCAAAGATAATGGAATCACCCGGTAAAAATGGCGTAATAACCAAACCTGTTTCACAAAATATAATCAGGAATATGATACCATATGTCCATACTCCATAATTTTGTATTATAATATTTAAATATTTATCAAGATGTAATACAATGTTAATTAAATTTCCTATGACACTCATAACTTTTCTTCCCTTCTGTTATTTAAAATTTAAATATATTTAAATTAACTTTTATATGTATTAT
>NZ_PVXP01000111.1 GCF_002995845.1 Clostridium luticellarii
AGATAATATTGTCTTTTATATACTTTGTTTCATAGGTGTTTTATTAGGGATATTCACTTGTATTATAAAAGATGTATAATAAATATTTATATGGAAGTTCTTATGGATATGTTATAATATTTACAACTGGATAAAGATATATCCAGTTGTTTTTACACAATAAAATTGTAAATATAAAAAAGAAGGGAAGTGAATATTTAGTGGACTTTATCAAGCGTTGCAATAACCAGCCCACTAAGTGCAAATTATGGAAATTAAGGAAAATAAAGAAGATTTAGGCATTGACAAAAAGATTATTTACTTTTTTAAAAAACCATCAGTTATTTTTAATGAATTTATAGAAAAACCCAGGTACTTATGGACAATGTGTATAATTACTGCAATCAATGTAATTTATGCGATTATGCAAACAGCACTTTCTATAGATATTGTAAAAAGGTCAATTACAGGAAATCTGCCGGATGCTTCTAAAACGTTGGTAGAAAAATTCATGAAATATACCACATCAATACCTGTACAAACAGTAATTACTATTGTAACTACTGTAATATCTATATATGTGGCGGCATTAATTTATAAGATATTATCTAGAATTTTTGGATCCAGAATAAAATATAAACAAGTTGTATCTGTATATTGTTTAAGTATGATGCCCATAGCTATAGGCGAAGTGTTAAAATGGTTGTACATGGCTGTTACAGGAAAACCTGTAGGAGTAAGTTATCTTGTTAAGCCTACGCTGCTGAATGGAGTTTTAGACAAATTTGATATATTCAATATATGGCAGATAATATTGTTGACCATAGGTATATCAATAGTTGGAAAAGTATCAAAGAAAAAAAGTTTCGCTATTGTAGCAATTTTATTTGCACTTAATGTGTTTATAACTTTACATTCTTATATCAAATAATTTTTAGATACCGGATTATTTATTAAATTCTTATGATTTGATATAAGGAAAGGGATGGGCTTATATGAAAAATAGAAAGAATACGTTGATTATTATTTCTGGCATTTTTATTATTATCCTGTTATTTGCTGTAACATTCTTTTTAAGTAAAAATAGGCAAAATGTAAGCAAAAATAATACTAAATATGATGTATATACTGTTCCGTCACAGCAGAATATATTTTTGGACGGAGAAGTTCAATATTTAAAAAAGGCAAGCTTTACTGAAGATGCAGCCAAGGGAACTGTTGACAAGGTAAGTGTTAAAGACAAGCAGCAGGTTAAAAAAGGACAAACCTTGTTTAACTATAAGAATGAACAGATGATTGAGCAATATGAAACTCTCCAGCAGCAGCTTAACGGCATGGACAACCAACCTGCCGCTCAAGACGGCCTGCAGTCAACTCAAATCAACAGCCAGAAGTCAAGTCTGCAGCAGCAGATGAATGACATTAAAGACAAACGTTATACTACAATTTCAGCTCCTTTCGATGGAGTTGTTTCCATAGACGAAAATAACGGAGACAATACCAGCAAGATCATTTTGACGCTGATTGATCCTGAAATGCAGGTGGTAGCCAATGCCAGTGAAAAAGACGTGTTAAAGCTTAAAGTAAATCAAAAGGTGAAGATCAATGTCTATGGTACAAACAAAGAATTTGATGGTACAATAAGATCCATTTCCACCGAGCCATCGCAAATGCAGATGCTCCAGGGTAGTACCGGTACTTCGTCTAACTTAGTACAATCCACGGGGTCCAATATATCCTATTATCCTGTTTATATAGACATAGGTAATCAGAAAGAGATCTACACCGGTTTTCATGTACAGGGAACTACTGTCGATGAAAATGAACTGCCTAAAATTCCCTCATCTTCAATTTTCGACAATAATGGAGACAAATTTGTCTGGCTTGTAAGAAATAAAAAGCTGGAAAAAGTTTCCGTAGAAGTTGAAAATTATAATAATACATATGTACAGGTAAAAAGCGGTTTGGATTTTGGTGATAAAATTATTAAAAGTCCATCAGGTGAGATGAAAGAAGGGGACAACATTGACACAGCATCTTCTGGAAGTTAAAGGATTGTCCAAATGGTACGGACAGGATAAAAACCGGCACCAGATTTTAAAGGATCTTGACTTTGAAATAGATAGGGGTTCATTTGTAGTTATAATGGGGAAATCAGGCAGCGGAAAAACAACTTTGCTGAACATCCTGGGCCTTCTTGACAACTTTGACAGCGGAAGTTATGTTTTTGATGGACAGGATGTTGCAAAAATGGGGGAAAATCAGCGCTGTTTATTCAGAAACAGCAATATTGGCTTTATATTTCAGCAGTTCTATTTGATAGAATCCTTGACGGTGGCACAGAATATTGAACTCCCTCTGCTGTACCATGGAGGATATACCAGCAGCCAGAGAATTGACAGAGTGAAAAAAAGTCTTCAGGATGTTGAACTGGAAGACAAATTCAGCAGTTATCCAAATGAATTATCCGGAGGGCAGCAGCAGCGTATTTCAATTGCCAGGGCACTTGTCAATGAATCCAATCTTATTCTTGCAGATGAGCCCACCGGCGCACTGGACTGGAGAACAGGGCTTAAAATTGTTGAGATACTGGCTAAACTCAACAGGGAGGATAAGACCATTATAATGGTAACTCATGATGGTGATCTTAAAAAATATGCCACCCACTGTGTTTTTCTCAAAGATGGTGTCTTTACCGAGGAGGAGGGCCTATGAATTTATGGGAACTTGTATGCAGTGCAATTTTAAGCCTGCGTACACATAAACTTAGAGTATTTTTAACCATGATAGGAATAATTATCGGCATAAGTTCTGTGGTTGTCATTCTTTCTGTTGGAGAAGGGCTGAAGGCCCAGGTAAATCAATCAACTGAAGATACGGGAGCCAATACCTTTACAGTTAATTTTGAGCCTTCGGATTTGGATTCCACAACAGCAGCTGCAGCTTTCAGCTATAGAGATTTCCAGGATTTGAAAAATATTGACGGCGTGGATCAAGTCAGCAAGAGCAGCAATGGATTGGAAGGCTTGACGGGGGTTATTGAAAATGCAGCTTTTTTTAATAAACAGACTTATTTGACAGTAAACGGCTATGACAAAAATCCGGGCATTATTTCAGGCAGAAGCATAACTAAGGAAGACAACGACTTTAAACATTATGTAGTCATACTTACGAAGGATCATGCCAAGGCGTTATTTGGGGATAATGTAAATGAGGGAATCGGAAAGGGAATAAAGATAAAAGATGAGTATTTTGAAGTTGTAGGCATTGGAAATGGAGGTTCGGGTCTATTGTCCATGGAATATGACTACGTACCTAAATTTGCAAAAGACCTTCTGGAAAATGACACAGAGATCTCTTCAATTGATGTTAAAGCCAAACAGGGATTTAATTCTGACTCCGTATTCAAAAAAGTAAAAAAAGAACTGGGAATCCTTCACCCGGATGTAAAGGGAAGCTACACAAAAGGTGATCCGAAAGCTGTCTCCAAGGCTTTTGAGAAAATAATAAGCGGAATAACCACTTTTATAGCTGTTGTCTCGGGAATATCTTTATTTGTAGGCGGAATTGGAGTAATGAATATAATGTATGTATCCGTAACAGAACGCCGGCGTGAAATAGGAATTAGAAGGGCCATAGGTGCAAAACCGGCCTCAATTCTATGGCAGTTTTTAATAGAATCAATATTTATTACGGGTATGGGCGGAATTTTAGGAATATCCGCGGGATATCTTTTATCTTTGATTTTAGGAAACTTTTTACCATTTAAACCACTCATAACAATAGGTATATTGATAGGATCATCCAGTACTTCCATTATTGTGGGAATAATTTTTGGAATAATTCCTGCATATAAAGCTGCAAAACTGGACCCTATTAAGGCTATCTACAGATAATTTGTAACATATTGAAAAGAGCAAGTAATAGTAAGCTCATAAAAGACTTTCCATGATATTTTTATGTATCATGGAAAGCCTTTCATCTTGCTTTTATTTTGTATTGATAACCTGCTGCGCCATTTTAACTAATTCATCTTTTGATACATTAGAATCAGATCCTAAAAAAGAATAACTAATTCCACCCTGCATCCAATTTAAATATTGAACTTGAGAGATTTTTTCCTTATCAGAATCAGATCCATAACTAAATACATATTTACCGGATAATTTATCCTTCTTATCCTGTTCTGTCATTTTATAATCTGCTGGTACAAATTTACTAGTATAGGAATAATAATATAAATCTATACCGTTATAATTAGCAATAGCAGTCTCTCCCTTTGATCTTTCACCCAATCTGCCATTTTCCATATAAAGACTTAATTCATCATTTCCTTTTGCATAAGTAAAATCAAGTGATTTTGTTTTCCCTGCAAAATTACCTTTATCATCAGTTCCTTTGTTATTTACAATAACTCCATTTACAAAAGTATATCCATTGCCAAATTTATTGACTAATTTAGGATTGAATTTTAAATCCTTCTTCACTTGTCCTGCTGTAGGTATAGTAGTATATGTTGGTGTACTACTTGAAGATGAAATTATAGAGCTTACTTTTCCTGCAGCAAATACAGTTGTTCCTATTACCATAGTAGCTACTAATCCAACTATAATTTTTTTCTTGATTGATCCTTTTTTATATATTTTCCCATTTCCCATTTTATCATTCTCCTTTTTATCCGGTAAACTATTTAATGCTGCACTTACCTTATTTTTAAAACTTTCAGGTGTATCCGGAAAGGCATTATTCCAATTATACTTATTCATAATTTACCTCCATATCTTCTAACTTTATTTTCAATAAATTTCGTCCTTTTGCCAATCTACTTTTTACAGTTCCTGCAGGTATTTCTAAAATTTCTTTAATTTCTTCTACTGAATATCCCTCTACATAATAAAGAACAATTGTAATACGAATACGTTGTGGTAAATTCTGAATAGCCAAATATAAATCACTATAATTTTTTTTATCATTAGATTTGGCAGACTCAAAGTATTCTTCATAAGGTACTTGTGAACATTCTTTACGTATCAAACTATAACATTCATTTATAAGTATTCTAACTAACCATGTTTTAAAATATTGTTCTTTTTTTAATGTATCCAATTTATTATAGGCTTTTAAAATTGCCTCCTGAACTGCATCCTCACAATCCTGATCATGAATCAAAATTGACTTAGATACATGATATAAAGTAGATTCAGCCTCAAGAACATTGGCTATAAATGTATCTTTATTCAATTGACTTCCTACCTTTCTTAGCAAACTGTAGCGCTACTTTTTTGCTTTACACTAGTTAGATGGATATATCTGCTTAGTGGTTCATTTAATTTTAGCTCAAAATTAAATTTTTTATAATATATAAAACTAACTTTGAGGAAGCAGGGCTTTAATAAAAAGGGCGTAATTCTCCTATCTTCTATAAGTGGGAAATGAATAGTCCTTGTTATTTTAGGTTCGATGCCTAAAATAATAACTACTTGACGAATTATTATATATGATGTATTCTAAAATCAGTGGTAAATATATAAATGAGGTAAAATAAATGAAAAATCCTGTAGTTACAATTCAGATGGAAAATAACAAAACTATAAAAATAGAACTTTACCCCGATACTGCACCGAATACGGTGAACAATTTTATATCATTGATAAGCAGGGGTTTTTATGATGATACAATTTTTCACAGGGTAATACCTGGATTTATGGTTCAGGGAGGAGATCCTGAAGGAAATGGAATGGGGGGACCGGGTTATTCCATTAAAGGTGAATTTTCATCCAACAATTTTGAAAATAATTTAAAACATACAAGGGGAGTGATCTCTATGGCAAGAACTATGGCATCGAATTCAGCAGGTTCACAATTCTTTATAATGACGGATGCTGCTCCTCACCTTGACGGACAGTATGCTGCTTTTGGGAAAGTCATAGAAGGAATGGAAGAGATAGATGAAATAGTATCACAAAAAAGAGATTATAATGACAGACCTTATGAGGATCAAAAAATGAAAAAGGTAACTGTAGAAACTTTTGGAGAAAAATATGACGAACCTGAAAAGGTAGAAAATAGATGATGTACATTGCCTTCAATGCTTACTATTGGCACCAGATTTCTATTTTTATCAAATAAATTCATATAATCTTCATCAAACAGGGTTCCGTTTGTGAAAATCGGAAAAACTATTTCTTTAAAAGAAGAAGCCTTTTCAACAATATTTCTTCTCATCAAGGGTTCTCCGCCTAAGAGCAATACAAATAAGATAGATGTATATGATTATGAAACCGTAAAAAATTCAAAGAACAATTTATATTTAATTTTTTATATAGGAATTATAC
>NZ_PVXP01000112.1 GCF_002995845.1 Clostridium luticellarii
ACTACCGAACATAACATACAATTTATTTCGAAATTACTTTTAGCTGCTTATCGCAGCTCAAAAGAATTGCTGGTTTATTCTCGTATAAGTTTCCTTATATTTATTCTGTTTAATTTTCAAGGATCATTTTCATCAATCAAGAACTATTTTATTTTACCACATTAATTTAAGATTATCAATACCTTGCAAATACAAACTTTAAAAGCATTTTTAACTAATGCAGCTTTTATATTCTATCATCTTAAATGAATGGAGTCAATATATTTTTCATTTATTTTGAATAAATTTAATTCATACTTAAGCATACTATGAATTTTTTATCTAAAAGATACCATTACTAATACTCCCAACTTCTTAAAGTGAGATAAGCATTTCTTATAAGCAAAATCCATCTAAATCTAAGAATTACCTGATAAAAAAACGACTAGTGAAAATTTAATATAATATCTCACTAGCCAAAACAAAAATCATATTTTCAATATACTGTAAAAATTAATCATTTTCACTATTCTCTTTAATTTCATCACTGCAATTTATTTTAGCAATGGCAACAACTCTCTGTTCTTCACCTGTCTTCATAAGTGTAACACCCATAGTATTTCTGCTTGTAGTTGACACTTCAGAAACGTTAAGCCTTATAGCTACATTACTGCTGTTTATAAGCATAATTTCATCTTCATCCTTTACAACTCTAGCTCCAACTATTAACCCTGTTTTTTCTGTAACTTTATAAGTTATAATACCTTTTCCGCCTCTCCTGTGAATAGTATATTCATCTATAGGAGTTCTTTTGCCAAATCCATTTTCACTTATAACAAGCACATCCTGACTTTTATCTACAATGTCCATAGCAACAGCTATATCTCCATGTCTCAAGGTTATAGCCTTAACCCCTGTAGTGTTTCTACCTGTAGATCTAACATCTTTTTCACTAAATCTTATTGCATAACCATTCTTAGTAAAAATAAGTATTTCACTCTGCCCAGTAGTCATTTTAACCTGTATAAGTTCATCTTCATCTCTTAAATTTATAGCATTTATACCACTTTTTCTTATAGAAGCATATTCACTTATTTTAGTTTTCTTAATTAAGCCATTTTTAGTTGCCATTATAAAGTAATTATCTTTATCAATTTCTTTAAAAGCTATAACTGCTTGAATTTTTTCATTCACTTCCAAAGGAATTAGATTAATTAAATTTGTACCCTTAGCAGTTCTTCCTGCTTCAGGAATTTCATATCCCTTTAACTTATATACTTTACCCTTATTAGTAAAAAATAAAATATGACTGTGAGTTGAAGTGATAAATATATGTTCTACAAAATCATTTTCTTTTGTAGCCATAGCCTGTATTCCTCTTCCGCCTCTTCTCTGTGAAGAATAAGTATCTGCAGGGATTCTCTTTAT
The DNA here is from genome assembly GCF_002995845.1 of Clostridium luticellarii. Taxonomy (GTDB): domain Bacteria; phylum Bacillota; class Clostridia; order Clostridiales; family Clostridiaceae; genus Clostridium_B; species Clostridium_B luticellarii. The sequence goes on from NZ_PVXP01000112.1 coordinate 1,408, forward strand.
ATATCCTTCGTGAGTCAAAGTTATAACCACATCTTTTTCCTCAATCAAATCCTCAATATTTATATCATTATCACTCATTTGTATTTCGGTTTTTCTTTCATCACCATATTTATTTTTTATATCTATAAGTTCATCTTTAATTATATTCAAAAGAAGAGATTTATTCTCTAAGATTTCTTTTAGATATCTTATTGTCTCCATTAATTCATTATACTCATTCTCAATTTTCTGTCTTTCAAGACCTGTAAGTCTTTGAAGTCTCATATCCAATATAGCCTGGGCCTGTTTTTCAGAAAGGTTAAATTCAGTCATCAAACCATTTCTTGCAATTTCTGTAGTTTTAGAGGATCTTATTAAATTTATTACTGCATCAATATGATCCAATGCTATTTTCAATCCCTCAAGAATATGGGCTCTAGCTTGTGCTTTATCCAGGTTAAATTGAGTTCTTCTGGTTATAACTTCTTCTTGAAACTGCAAATAATATACAAGCATTTGTTTTAAATTCAACACTTTAGGCTCATTATTTACTAAGGTGAGCATTATTATACCAAAAGTATCCTGCATTCTCGTATGCTTATACAATTGGTTGAGAGTTACATTAGGATTTGCATCTCTTTTTAATTCTATTACAATCCTCATTCCCTCTCTATCTGATTCATCTCTAATATCGGATATTCCATCTACTTTTTTGTTTTTTACAAGATCGGCCATATTTTCTATCAGTTTAGATTTATTAACCTGATATGGAATCTCAGTTATTATGATTCCATTTCTTCCATTTACCTCTTCAATTTCAGTTTTAGCTCTTACAAGTATTTTACCTCTTCCAGTCTTATAAGCACTTTTTATACCAGAAGTACCGATTATTATTCCCGAAGTTGGAAAATCAGGACCTTTTATAGATGTCATAAGCTCATCAATTGTAACTTCTGGATTATCTATTATCATTATAACACCATCTATAATCTCATTAAGATTATGTGGTGGTATATTTGTAGCCATCCCAACAGCTATTCCTGCAGATCCATTTACAAGCAAGTTAGGAAATCTAGATGGCAGGACAGAAGGTTCCTTTTCCTCTCCATCAAAATTAGGAACAAAATCAACTGTATTTTTATTTATATCTCTCAACATTTCAAGAGTTATTTTATTCATCTTTGCTTCAGTATATCTCATAGCTGCTGCACTATCGCCATCTACTGATCCAAAATTTCCATGACCATCAACTAGAGTATACCTGATGGAAAAATCCTGTGCCATTCTAACTAAGGCATCGTAAACAGCTGAATCCCCATGAGGGTGATATTTACCAAGCACGTCTCCTACAATTCTTGCACATTTTCTATAGCCCTTTTCAGGGGTCAATCCAAGTTCATGCATAGAATATAATATTCTTCTATGTACAGGTTTTAATCCATCACGTACATCTGGAAGAGCACGGCTTACAATAACACTCATGGCATACTCTATATAACTTTCTTTCATTTCCTTGCTTATGTCTACTGGTAAAATTTTACCTTCATCAAACATCAACTACACCTCTCTACCTAACTATATATCTAAGTTTACAACTTTCCCAGCATTTTGTTCTATAAAATTTCTACGAGGTTCTACCTTGTCACCCATAAGTATAGTGAAGATTTCATCAGCAGCCATAGCATCATCTACATTTACTTTAATAAGTGTTCTTGTATCAGGGTTCATTGTAGTATCCCAAAGCTGTTCTGAATCCATTTCTCCAAGACCCTTGTATCTCTGTATGTCTACACTATTGTCCTTTCCCCCTAATTCATTTAGAACTATTTCAAGTTCTTCATCAGAATATGCATAGTACTCCTTTTTATTTTTATATACCCTGTATAAAGGCGGTTGAGCTATATAAACATGACCATTTTCAACTAAATCTTTCATGTATCTGTAGAAAAATGTAAGCAGCAATGTCCTTATATGCGCCCCATCTACATCTGCATCTGTCATTATTATTATTTTTCCATATCTTATTTTAGTAATATCAAATTCTTTACCTATACCTGCGCCAAAAGCTGTTATCATGGCCCTTATTTCTTCATAGCCAAGTATTTTATCAAGCCTTTGCTTTTCCACATTCATTATTTTACCTCTAAGCGGCAATATGGCCTGAAATTTCCTGTCTCTTCCCTGTTTTGCAGATCCGCCTGCAGAATCACCCTCGACTATATATATTTCACATTCAGATGAATCTTTAGATGAACAATCTGCAAGCTTTCCTGGAAGAGATGTACTTTCAAGTATTGATTTACGTCTTGTAAGCTCTCTTGCTTTTCTTGCTGCCTCTCTAGCACGGGATGCCATCAGCGACTTATTCAATATCAGTTTTGCTACTTGGGGGTTTTCTTGCAAAAAATTATTTAGACCCTCTCCTGTTATATTATCAACTATACCACGCATTTCACTATTTCCAAGTTTTGTTTTAGTTTGGCCCTCAAACTGCGGATCTACTAATTTTACGGATATCACAGCTGTAAGACCTTCTCTTATATCTTCTCCAGATAGATTTCTATCGTTTTCCTTCAATATTCCAAATTTTTTTGCATAATCATTTAAAATTCTTGTTAGGGCCGATTTAAAACCAGCTAAATGAGTTCCTCCTTCAACTGTATCTATATTATTTGCAAAAGAAAATATATTCTCAGCGTATCCATCATTGTATTGAATACCAATTTCCACAGAATAATCATCTTTTTTACCCTCTATGTATATAGGTTCTCTATGAATTACCTGTTTGTTTCTGTTTAGATAAGTTACAAATGACTTTATTCCGCCCTCATAATGAAACAGTTCTTTTTTTTCATCTCTCTCATCCTGCAAATTTATCTTTATACCTTTATTTAAAAAAGCCAGCTCCCTCAATCTCTGTGATAATATATCATAATCATATTCCACTTCCTCAAATATTTCAGGATCAGGTTTGAAATGGATTTTAGTACCATGATCTTCCGTATCACCTATTATATCCAAACCTGTTGCTACTTTTCCTCTTTTAAAAATCTGTCTCCATATATGCCCTTCTCTTTTTACTTCAACTTCACAGATTTCAGAAAGTGCATTTACCACAGATGCACCTACTCCATGAAGTCCTCCTGAAACCTTATATCCACCACCACCGAATTTTCCTCCTGCATGTAATATAGTCATTATTACCTCTACAGTGGGTTTTTTCATCTTATGATGCATTCCAACGGGCATACCTCTCCCATTATCTATAACTGTTATGGAATTATCTTTATGTATGATCACATCTATTATGTCACAATACCCTGCCAACGCTTCATCTATGCTATTATCAACTATTTCATATACCAAATGATGAAGTCCTCTTGAACTGGTGCTTCCGATATACATTCCGGGTCTTTTTCTTACAGCCTCTAAACCTTCTAACACTTGTATTTGATTTTCATCATAAACTTGTTTTTTACCTTGCAGCATATTTATCCTCCTATTTACCTTAAAGTTCATAATCTAGAGCTTTCGATCTTTTAGTCAGTGTGGATGAAGATATAGGTGATAAATAAATTTTACTTTTTTTATTTACTTCAGCAATGATAAAAGATTTAGGCTTATCTTTTGTGATCTTTTCAACAAATCCATCCTCTTCAGCCATTCTCAAAAACTGAAGCGTATCGGAATTATAAGTTGAAGTTTCAACATCAAATATCCCAATTACATCCTTTATTGGAACAACTATATTTTCACCTAAATGCAAAAACATAAGCAATCTCCTTTCAGAACTAATTCATAGCTATTCTACCATTTTTTACAACAAACAAATGCGTCTTGCCTTGAGAAATTTTTCTTATATCGTCAATTCCCGTACAGGTTATACATGTTTGTATTTTATTTATAGAATTTAATATGTAACTCTGTCTATTGGCGTCCAACTCAGATAAAACATCATCTAGTAATAGAACAGGGTATTCACCTACTATTTCCTTTATTATTTCAAGAGAAGCAAATTTCATAGTTAAGACTGAAGTTTTTTGCTGACCTTGAGAACCAAAATTTCTAACATTTATACCATTTATATTCGTAAGTAAATCATCCCTATGTGGACCGTAAAGAGTAGTGCCCCTATCTATATCACTTCTCCTATTGGAATTTAATATTTCAAACAAATTGTCTTCTGGATTTTTTAAATCCTTTAACTGTGTTATATATTTAAATTCTATATTTTCAGCTCCTGATGTTATATCGCTGTGAATAATCCTCCCCTTTTCGCTAAGTCTTTTTATATATTTATTTCTCATGTCTATTATAATTGCACCGTATTTGGATAACTGTTTATCATATACCTGAATTATGTCATTATTGTAATTGGTCCACTTTTTAAGTAGGGTATTTCTTTCATTTAGAACCTTATTGTATTGAACTAAATTGAAATAATATTTTTTACTAAATTTACAAAGTTCAATATCTAAAAATTTTCTTCTAAACATGGGTGATTCTTTAACTATTTTTAAATCTTCAGGCGAAAACATTACTACATTAAAAATTCCTATAAGATGAGATAATTTATTTACTTTTATTGAATTTATATTTATTCCTTTTTTACCTTCTTTAAATATTTTTATCTCTATGTTTTTATCTAATGCTTTTTTTTCTATGCAAGCTTTTATATAAGCTTCCTTACCCTGCCAGTTTATAAGTTCTTTATCTCTATTTGTTCTAGGAGATTTACCTATACTGCAGTAATATATACTTTCAAGTAAATTTGTTTTTCCCTGAGCGTTATCTCCTATAAAGATATTTACACCCTTACTAAAATTCATATCCAGACACTTGTAATT
>NZ_PVXP01000113.1 GCF_002995845.1 Clostridium luticellarii
ATACAGTATATTACAAAAATAAACATAATTTCTGTAGATAAGATGTGGATTATTCTGTGGAAAAAATGTGGAAAAAAAGAAAAATGTGTCTGTATATATTGGTATGAAATATCATGTAAATAATTACCAAAACAAAATAATGTCTAAAAGTTTTTTGCATATCATAAAGATTGATACCCCTGGTGCCTTTTGATATAATAAATTATAAAGCAGATCTTTTTAAAATAAGCTCAAGTGAAGAGGTCTGTGGCCCTGGAAAACTTGAGAAAAATAAAATTGAAATAGATACAACTTAGGGGTGATAAAAATGCCGGTAACAATAAAAAACATTATACAGGATTTAAACCTGGAGATTATAGCCAAAGGGGATAAAATAAACGAAATAACCGAGAGCGACATAAACAGGCCTGGACTTCAATTCAGCGGATTTTACAATTACTATGCCAATAAAAGAGTTCAAATAGTTGGCAAAGCTGAATGGAGCTTTTTGGATGCAATGCAGCCGGAACTGAGGAAAAAAAGGCTGGAAAAATATTTTGAATTCTACAATCCCTGTACCATAGTTACAAGGAATTTGCCGCCCCATAAAGAATTTTTGGAAAGTGCTAATTCAAACAAGAGATGGATACTCAGAACTGAAAGTATATCAACCAGGTTTATAAATAAACTGATGAATTATCTGGATGAAAAGCTGGCGCCGGAAACCAGACTCCATGGAGTTTTGGTGGACGTATACGGCATAGGAATACTTATAGCCGGTGAAAGCGGTATAGGGAAAAGTGAAACTGCACTGGAGCTTATAAAAAGAGGTCATAGACTGGTGGCAGATGATGCTGTGGATATAAAACAGATAAATGGAGTACTTCATGGTACGTCTCCTTATATTACATCTGGAATGATAGAAGTGAGGGGAATGGGAATAATTGATATTCCAGCACTTTATGGATTGAGTTCCGTACTTAAAACCAAGAATATAAACCTTGTAATATACCTGGAACAATGGAAAAAAGATGAAAACTATGATAGACTTGGTATAGATAAAGAATATATGAATATTTTAAATGTTCCTGTTAGAAAGTTGAAAGTTCCCATAAGGCCTGGCAGAAATTTAGCGGTCATAATAGAAGCTGCAGCGGCAAACTACAGGTATAGTCTTATGTCCGATATAACTCCGGTGGATGTAATCAGCAAAAGAATACAGGAGCTAGAAAAGAGGAGATCATGCAAATAGATAAAAAGTGTATTAGGAAAAAAATAAAGGAGAAAAGAGATTCCATACCTAGAATTGAAAAGGAAAAATTGGATAATATAATATTTGAAAAAGTCATAGGCAGTGAAGAATACAAGAAGTCCAACAACTTGTTTATATTTGTTAGCTTTGAAAGTGAAGTGGATACCCATAGAATTATAAAAAGGGCTCTAAAAGATGGCAAAAATGTTTCTGTGCCAAAAACCATATCCAGAGAAGAGGGAATGGCAGCTGTTAAAATAAATGACTTCAGTGAATTGAAAAATGGAGCCTATGGAATACTGGAACCTGAAAACCTGGATTTAAGAATGAAGGAATCCTTAATGGATGTGTGTTATATACCCGGTGTTGCTTTTGACAAAGAAGGAGGAAGGGTTGGATATGGCGGCGGATATTATGACAGGTTTTTAAATCTGGTGAGGAAGGACACAAAAAAAATAGCTCTCTGTTACAGCTTTCAGATTTTAGATAAAGTTCCCAGAGAGGAACATGACATACTTGTAGACAGTATAATTTCCGATTAGATTTTAATATAATGTCTGTTTTTTATTTGGTATTGCTTCTGGATTATCCTCAAAAAAAATTTAAAATGAAAACACAATGAATTATTTTTAATTAATTCAACACACTAATATAGACTGAAAGTATATTTGAAGTAAAGTCATGTTTGTTGGTGGTGTTTTTATGAAAATATTGGATATAGATAATAATTTCCAGGAAATTTCCGGAACAATTGATCCTGTAAACAGCCATTATTGGATACTTTTGCCTATAGATGAAGTGGAAAAATTAGATGATTTCATATCAGTGGACAGGGAAACAATAGATGAATGCAGAAGCTTTTCCCAGGCTTCAAAAATAAATTTTTTTAACGGATATATTTTCATAATATTCAACGTATTGAATTATGTAGAAAAGATAGTGATATCCAGAGAATTGAATGTTTTTTTAAGCAGAAATTACATAATAACTGTATATAAGGATAAAATTGATATATTAGAGAATCTAATAAGAGATATAAGAGGCTGGAAAAATTGCTTCGTGCTGAAAGATAATCCCAGGGTTTGTATACTTCTCTATTGTATTTTAGACAGAATAGTAATGAAAAATTATGATATAATATCAGAACTTGAGGTAGAGGCAGATAAAATTGAAATAAATATTTTAAAAAGTCCCAGGCAGGATCAGATAGACAATTTAATAACCTTGAGGAGACAGGTCTATAAAATAAGAAAGTACCTGAGTCCCCTTATTTATATAGGAGACAGTCTTACTATAAATGATAATCTTGTTATTGAAAGGGAAAGTATAAAATATTTTATAAGTCTGGATAAGAAAATAGAAAAACTTATGATTTCTCTTGAAAGCCTGGTTCAGGATCTGGCCCTTGTAAGAGAGGCCTTCGAATCTGAAATTGCCAACAAGACCAATGAACTCATGAAAATTTTCACAGTAATAGCCACTATATTCCTACCTCTAAATCTTATAAGCAGTATTTATGGTACCAATCTAAAGGGAGTTCCCTTTATGGAAGTGGAAAATGGATGTCACTATGTAATGATAATTATGCTTCTTATAGCTTTAATTCTCATATGTATATTTAAAAGAAAGAGATGGCTTTAAAATAATATGGTTAGGAGAGATGAGGATGTCTAAAGATTTGATTAAGAAATATAAATATGCTTGGGATAAATATTCAAAAAAAGATTTTGAATTGCTTTTTAAATTATCGGATGAATATAAAAATTTCATGTCCAAATGTAAAACTGAAAGAGAATGTGTAAAAGAATTTATATCTAGAGCTGAAAAAAATGGTTATAAAAATATAGAAGATGTGATAGCTAAGAAAGGCTCTTTAAATCCAGGCGATAAGGTCTACGCCAATAACAAGGGAAAGACTTTGGCTCTATTTGTAATTGGAAGCAAAAGTATTGAAAGCGGTATGAGAATACTGGGTGCCCATGTGGACTCTCCAAGACTTGATTTAAAACAAAACCCCCTTTATGAGGATACGGATCTGGCACTGTTTGACACACACTATTATGGCGGAATAAAAAAATATCAGTGGGTAACTCTCCCGCTTGCAATTCATGGAGTAGTTGTTAAAAAGGACGGCAGCAAATCCAACATAGTAATAGGAGAAAAAGAAGATGATCCGGTACTGGGAGTATCCGATCTGCTGATACACCTTGCTGCAGATCAGATGGCCAAAAAAGGAACCAAGGTAGTTGAGGGTGAGGATTTAAATTTACTGGTAGGAAGTATTCCGATTAAAGATAAAGATGCTAAAAATAGAGTGAAACAAAATATATTGAAATTGTTAAATGAAAAATATAATATGGAAGAAGAGGATTTTGTATCTGCAGAACTGGAGGTAGTTCCTGCAGGAGCTGCCAGAGATTTTGGCCTGGATAAGAGTATGATCATGGCCTATGGACACGATGACAGAATATGTGCCTATACTTCCTTTGAAGCCATGCTGAAGATAGAAAAACCTGAAAAAACCTGTGTCACTCTTCTGGTGGATAAAGAGGAAATAGGAAGTGTGGGAGCTACAGGAATGCAGTCCAGATTCTTTGAAAATACAGTGGCAGAAATTATAGACCTCTGTGGTAAATACAATGATTTGAAAGTCAGAAGAGCCCTGACTAATTCAAAAATGCTGTCTTCAGATGTAAGTGCAGCTTTTGATCCAAATTATCCTTCTGTTATGGATAAAAACAATTCAGCTTATCTGGGAAAAGGTGTAGTTTTCAATAAATACACCGGAGCTAGGGGAAAATCAGGTTGCAATGATGCAAATCCTGAATATATAGCTGAAATACGAAATATAATGGAAAAAAATAATGTATACTGGCAAACTGCAGAACTTGGTAAAGTAGATCAGGGCGGTGGAGGAACAATAGCTTATATTCTGGCAGAATACAATATGCAGGTTATAGACTGTGGTATAGCACTTCACAATATGCACGCACCATGGGAAGTGGCAAGCAAGGCGGATATATACGAGGCTGTGAAAGGTTACACCGCTTTTTTAAATGAAATATAGATAAGATCTGTATTTCATTTTAGCTTTTTAGAGAACATACATAGAGGCTTGGTGTAATCGGAATTATGTATGTTCTTTTTATATATGATGGTAATATAAATATACACGTTGTTTGATGAGGTGAAATTATGTTTTTGATGATCGACAATTATGATTCCTTTGTTTATAATCTAGTGCGATATTTAGAAGAGCTGGATGAAGACGTGAAAACCTTTAGAAATAATAAACTGACTTTAGATGATATAAAGACCATGAATCCGGATGGAATTATAATATCTCCCGGTCCTAAATCCCCGAAGGATGCAGGAATATGTGTTGATGTAATAAAAAAATTCAGTGGATATATTCCAATTCTGGGAATATGCCTTGGACACCAAAGCATAGCTTACGCTTTTGGAGGAAATATAATAAAGGGAAAAGAGCCTGTTCATGGGAAAGTTTTTAAGGTGTCTCATGACGGCACAGGAATATTTAAAAATATAAAAAATCCTGTAAAGGTAACGAGGTATCATTCTCTAATTGTGGACAAGAATACCCTGCCTGAATGTCTGAAAATATCTTGTGAAACCGATGATGGTGTTATAATGGGAATACGACACAAAAAATTTTTGGTAGAGGGAGTGCAATTTCATCCTGAAGCAGAACTGACAGAATGCGGACATGAAATGTTGAAAAATTTTTTGGAAAAAGCAAAAATACTAAAGAAGAAATTTTCTTCTTTAGTTTAAAGAGGTGTATTGTTGTTGCAAACTTTTATAGAAGAGGTAAATACAAATTTAGATGCTTTTGATATATATTCTCTGTTTAAGCAGGATAAGACCGTATCTCTCCTTGACAGCGGCATGAATGCTGAAAATTTAGGAAGATATTCTTTTATAGGACTAAATCCTTTTACTACATTTAAATATGAAAATGGAAGCTGTTTCATAAATGGCAAAAAAATAGGAGAAGCAGATCCTTTTGAAGAAATCAAGAAACTGCTCGGTATGTATAAAATAAAAAATGATACAAGCTTTCCCTATATAGCCGGAGCTATGGGGTATTTTTCTTATGATCTGGCAAGAATAATAGAAAAATTGCCTGTATCAGCTTTAGACGATGTAAAAATACCTGACTGCTATTTTTACTTTTATGATAATGCAATAATCTTTGACAACTTGAAGGGGGATACTTTTATTACAGCCCTTGGAATATTAAAAAATCCTAAAAATAGTATAAAGGAATTAAAAGAAAAGATATTGAAGGGAAATCAAGTAAAATATAAAGAGGTTGAAGGCAGTTCTACAAAATTTATTTCTAATTTTGAAAAAAACAAATACAAGAAAACCGTAGAAAAAGTAAGAAACTACATAAGGGAGGGAGATATATACATAACAAACCTTACTCAGAGATTTAAATGTAAGGTTACAAAAAAACCTTATGAAATATACAGGGATTTAAGACATATAAATCCTGCACCATTTGCTGCATTTATGAATGTAGAAGATTTTAGTATAATATCATCATCTCCGGAAAGATTCTTAAAAATAGAGAACAATATAGTACAAACGCGTCCCATAAAAGGGACAAGACCTAGAGGCAAAAACAAAGAGGAGGATATTAGAAATAGGCAGGAACTTGCTGACAGCGGAAAAGATCATTCAGAACTTCTCATGATTGTAGATTTGGAGAGAAATGATTTGAGTAAAGTATGCAGACCTAATTCAGTAAAAGTTAAAAATCTATTTACAATAGAAGAATACAGCACGGTATTTCACTTAGTTTCAACCATAACGGGAAAACTAAAACAGAACAACACTTCAATAGACGTAAGCGTAAAAAAATAGACACCTAGAGATATTAAAATTTCCTTGATAAAATTACAGATATAAAAATCAGGAGGTATCTGTAATGGAAAAGCAAATTAATCATGAGCCTTGGGAGAAAATTTTAGAA
>NZ_PVXP01000114.1 GCF_002995845.1 Clostridium luticellarii
CTATGAGTTCATTCTCAGTATTCCCGGGAAGTTTAAGGAATCTGGCTATTTCTGCATACCTTTCCGAACAAGCACCCTTGTTGAAGTCTATTACATAGGGCAGGAATATAGCATTGGCACATCCATGCGGTATATGAAATACAGCTCCGGTTTTATGGGCCATGCTATGGGTTATCCCCAAAAGTGCATTTGAAAACGACATGCCAGCCAGACACTGAGCTATGTGCATATGACCTCTGGCCTCCATATTCCCCTTATAGGATTTAAACAGATACTCATGAATCATCTTTATAGCATGTAATGCCAGTGGATCTGAAAAATCCGATCGAAGACTTGCCACGTAAGCCTCTATAGCATGGGTCAAAGCATCCATTCCGGTATATGCCACAAGCTTCTTAGGCATGGTTTCTGCAAGAGCCGGATCTATTATAGCTATATCAGGAGTTAAATTGAAATCAGCCATAGGATACTTTATCTGTGTCTTATAATCCGTTATTACAGCAAAAGAAGTCACTTCAGTTGCCGTTCCGCTGGTAGACGGTATCGCCATGAATTTCGCTTTCTGTCTCAATTTAGGTATTCCAAAAGGAATTACTGCTTTCTCGAAGGTAAAATCAGGATATTCATAAAACACCCACATGGCCTTGGCAGCATCAATAGGTGAGCCTCCACCCACTGCTATTATCCAATCAGGTTCGTATTCCCTCATAACCCTGGCACCTTCCATGACAGCTTCAACGGATGGATCCGGTTTAATACCTTCAATCAGTTTAAATTCAACATTGGCTTCTTTCAAATAGGATTCAATCCTGCCTAAAAATCCAAACCTTTTCATAGAACCTCCACCTACAACAATTACAGCTTTATGGCCTTCCAGACCCTTCAAGTATTCCAAAGAATTTTTCCCAAAGTAAATATCTCGAGGTATTGTGAATCTTTCCATTTTCTAACTCCTCCTAATTAACACTATAATTTAATTTTTATTATAAAGATTTATACGCAGGACTATATTCTCTATATCAATACAGCCCCAATTTGCTCTCATCTATATTTATAAATATATTTTTAGTCTGGGTATAGGCATTCAGAATTGATTTATAGGTTTCCCTTCCTATTCCGGATTTTTTATATCCTCCAAAAGGTGCACCTGCCGGAAGCTGATTATAGGTGTTTACCCACATTCTCCCGGTTTCCACCGATTTTGCCACTCTCAGTGCCTTATTTATATCTTTCGTCCAAACTGCTCCTCCCAAACCATATTCTGAATCATTGGCGAGTTCTATAACTTCTTCTTCATCTTTAAACTTTATCACCGTAGCAACAGGTCCAAATATCTCCTCCTGTGCTATCCTCATGTTGTTTTTTGCATCTGCCAGAATTGTGGGTTTTACAAATTCACCTTTTTTAAGTTCACCTTCTTCTATTTTATATCCTCCTGTTACAAGGGAAGCACCTTCTTCTTGTCCTATTTTCACATAGTTCAGAATTTTTTCAAGTTGTCCGTGGTTTATCTGGGCTCCCATCTGAATTCCATCTTTCCAGGGAAGGCCAACTTTTACCTTCTCAAAGGCATTTTTTATTTCATTTAAAAACTTATCATAAATTTTTTCCTGAATAAACAATCTGGAGCCTGCGCAACAAACTTGTCCCTGATTGAACAGTATTCCAAGCTGTACACCTTCAATAGCTTTTTTCCATGGAGCATCATCAAAGAATATGTTGGCGGATTTTCCTCCCAGTTCAAGGGTTGCAGGTATGAGTCTTTTGGCAGCCTGTTCCGCAACCCTGTAACCCACCTCTGTAGAACCTGTAAAGGCAAGTTTGCTCAACCCTTCATGTCCCAGCATGTAATCACCTGATTTTGAGCCTCTGCCTGTAACTAAATTCAATACACCTTTGGGAAGTACATCTCCTATGAGCTTCATCAGTTCAAGAAGGCTCAATGATGTGGAAGATGAAGGATGGATTACTACGGTATTGCCTGCTGCAAGTGCAGGAGCAATTTTCCATGCAGCCATAAGTATTGGGAAATTCCACGGGATTATTTGTCCAACTACTCCTATAGGCTCCCTTAATACAATACTCAAAGTATTATTGTCTATATCCTGGGCATTACCTTCTTCTGTTCTTATTGCTGCCGCAAAATATCTGAAATGATCTGCACTGGCAGGTACATCTACACTGAGAGTTTCCCTGAGAGGTTTACCATTGTCCAGGGTTTCCACCAGTGCAAGATGTTCCTTGTTCTCATCTATAATATCAGCTATCTTCAAAAGCAGATTGCTTCTCTGCTCACGCCCAACTAATTTCCAGCCTTTAAAAGCCTTATGGGCAGCATCTACAGCTCTGTCAACATCCTCATTGGTTGCATCTACAAATTCCGAGAGAACACTTCCATCAGAAGGGTTGTAACTTTTTATCTTGTCATTCCCGCTGCTGTCAACCCACCTGCCGTCTATATACAGTTTGTACTCTTTAGCTATTGCTTCTTGAATTTGTTGTTTTGATACCATAAAGATCACTCCTTAATTATTTGACATATTTTTAATTATTTTACATCTTTATGACATATATGATATTACTTCTTGAGTATTATGTCAATGAAAACTTTCAATTGTTATTATTTTGGCAATATATTGATTAATCATTCACTAATAATAAAACTCATTTATTTACTTTTAATTTTTATTTAGCTTAAGCATAATATATTCCAGGTTTTTTACACTCATATAATTTTTTACCTAAAATTTTATCATAATTATAAGCACCAATTAAATTCATTTTTCCTAAATTTTGACTAATTTTTAACTATGTTGATTTTATATGAATCATAAACTATACGATCCAAAATTGCATCAGCCAAAGGGCTGTCTATACCCCCAAGCTGTTCATACCATCCATCTCAACTGTATCAAGGTCAAAAATTTGCAGATAATTTTTTTCTACGTCTGGGAAATAATTCAGTGGATAATCGATGCGACAGAGGATTTCAATATACGACAAAGACATTTAGGAAAAAACTGGACGATCCAAGCATGTCATGATGCATAGATAATGGACCCATGGATGCATTTTGGGGAATGCTGAAATCAGAAATGCATTATCTGAGGTTCTACCTATTGGGGTTAAAAGAACACAAATTAAAATATGTTTAAAATGCATTATACCATAATATATATTATTCAACAGAAAGTCTTTACAGTAAATGGGGAAAAGCCCCTGAGTAACAAGGGCTTTTCATTAATGGGGTATTAATAACATACTAGTCAGGCACTCTCGAAAGCATGACCCAGGAAAGAACCTTTAAAATAGTACATCTATATTTTATCATTATAACAGAAAAAATCAACAGTTTAAAATATTATGAATAAATAAATATATTATACATATATATAAATCATTTCTTTAACAGCATGCGCTGTTCTAATTGAAATATTTCATCAGCAGCTTTTTTATAACCTCCTGCATTTTTTAAGCTTTCACCAATAATTTGACTATTTTTTCTGTAGCTTGCATCTGACAATATATTATTTAATGTACTTTGAAGCAATCTTTGTGTAACTTCATCTTTATCTAAGCTTATTCCAGCCCCTAATTCCACCACCCGTCTAGCCACCATAGGCTGATCTACTGATTGAGGGATAAGAATTAATGGAATGCCATAATATAAACCTTCACTGACACTATTCATACCACCATGGGTAATAAAGGCATCAGCATGTTTTAAAATTTCCAATTGAGGTACGAAATTTCTTACAGTAAAATTATCCGGTATGTTCCCTAACTGCCCAATATTAATGTTATTACCAACTGACATAATAAATTGAAGATCAAACCCTCTAAAAGCCTCCGTGCAGCTCTGGTAAAATTCTATAGAATTGTTAAAGAGGGTACCCAGTGATATATATACTATTCCCTGATCTTTTGCTATGTGAGTATCAATCTCAGTATTTTCTTCGCGTGGAACTATGGAAGGCCCTACAAATTTATAACTTTCATCAAATTTCTCCACATAGGCCTGAAAATAGCGTGATGTATATACAATATTCAACATTGCTTTTTGTATGCCAAGGCTTCCAATACCAGAAAGCCCAAATTCATATTTTTCTTCCATCTTTTTTATATAGTCATAAAGTTCTTTATTTTCATTCATAATTTCCATGAATCTTCTGAATCCAACTCGTAATGCAATAATTTCCTTGAGACGAATAAACCCTCCTTTGATACTTGCCATATCTTTAAACCGATTCATGCTGCCGCCCACCATTTCATCCCTCATTTTTTCATTAAGAGCAAAAGTGGTAATTGAACATATAGTTGGTATACCAAGGCTTCTTCCTATCTCTTCGCCAAACGGGAAAAATAAATCATAGACCAGATAATCATATTTTCCCTTTTGTTGAAGAATTGTATCTATGATTATCTCAAAATCTTTAACAATATTCAATATCTCAACTGCATCAATATATTGATCAGAATTAAGTAAATTGCCAATAGAAAATAAATCTATTCCTCCTTTATATTCAATGAATTCTGCACCGGCAGCTTCTATTTTTCTTTGAAAATCCTTAGTTAAATAATAAGTTACCTTTTCACCTCTTCTAACAAGCTCCGACACCAATCCCAATGTAGGATTAACATGCCCATGACCTGGCAAACTAATAAACAGCATTTTTGACATAATACTTCTCCTTTTAGTACATGTAAAGCTTTGACTATCTATTTTAGTCTGCCCTGACTAAATAAAATTTAATCTTTTGATATATCGATAATATTAAAGTTAAAAGATATATTATTAATTTTACAGTAGATTAGAATCTAATCTGGGAAACAATTTCAATGCATTATCATAGTAAATGGCACGACGTTCTTTATCAGTAAGCAGCTTTGTCTTTTCAAGAAGAGCTACTAAAGCAAAACTTCCAAATTCCGGTGTATAGGGATAATCACTTCCATATAATAAATGACTTGCATCAACAATCTGCAGCAAATTTTCTAACTGCCTGGGAAGACAGAATCCTGCGACATCGTAGTACAGCCCTTTTAGTTCAGCATATACATCTACATTAACTTTTTCTTTTCCCACAGGAATACGCTCAAGAAAAGGATCAAGCCTGTCTGCCAGAATTGCCAAAAAAGCCCCTGCATGGGGAATAACAAATTTAATATCAGGATAATGCTTTAAGGTTCCTTTTAATATCATATTTATAACAGTACGTGTGGTATCAAATAAAAACTCCATTGCTGGCACTGGCAATCCTTCATTAACACCTTCCGGAATACTGCTGGGTTTATTTGGATGGAGAACGGCTACTGCCTTGCGCTTATTTAATTCTTCAAATACCGGATCTAAGCAGGGATTTCCCAGATAAACACCCCGGGTATTCGTTGGTAATGTAAAACCATCTACATTCAAAATATCTAAAGCATATTCAATTTCTTCTATGCTGCCTTTTACATTGGGCAGTGGCAGAGAAGCAAGTAACCCAAATTTATCAGAATATTTTTTTACAACCTCTGCCCCATCTTCATTAACCTTTCGTGCCAATATTCTAGCAGCTTCATCATCTCCAAAATTAACATGTGGCGAGGAAATTGACAGCATAGTTGTAGCAATTCCAAGATGTTTCATTACTTTTAAATGTTTATCCACATTCCACTCTGGAGTAGGAAAACCATCCGGTTTTTCTTCTCCACTGCTTAGTAAGGCTTCCCTGTAAGCTTTAGGTAAATAATGAACATGTACATCAATTTTAGGCACACTACTTACTTTAGTACTTCCTAATAAAACTTGTAAATTTCGTTTTGTATTCTTAAATTTCATAATTGTTCCCCTCCTTACCATCTTCAATTTTTCCAAGCAATATTTACACGCTAATGTATAAATTTCAAGTTATAATTTAAACCGTAAACTTACATAAATGCTTTTGGGATATCTATGAATACCTACTTCTCCATTTGTAAATAAACATTTATTCATTTACAAGAAGAATCAATATCCGATATAAAGTTATTAACTATTATACTTATTTCTGAGTCTATCAATTTCTGCACCAATTCTTCTTTACTACTATAGTATCTATACAAATATTTAGGTGAAACTCCTGCTTTTTCACAAATTAAAGCAATCATAAAATTTTATTTTTAATATCTCCTTTTCATATAT
>NZ_PVXP01000115.1 GCF_002995845.1 Clostridium luticellarii
TATTAATCTAGTATTCAGTATTTTAATTCTACTTTTAGAAATTATCATCATCAACTCAATTATCACATTGGAATATAAAGTAAATGCTGTGGAGCTTTCCATCAAGAAAATTCTTGGATATAGTATTTTGCAGAAAAATAGAAAAATTATCATGATGACAGTTATAACTACAGCAGCAAGCATATCAACAGCTTTTGTCATCAATATGATAATGAAAACCGAGAAAGGCTATTATCTGGCCTTTGGAGGAATAAGCATCCTGATATTGGAGCTGGTCATTATCACATTTTATATATATAAAATTGAAAATTCTCAGGTTCAGAAAATCTTAAAGGGTGGGAGTCTATGATTGAAATAAAAAAAGTAACTAAAAAATTTGATGAAAAGGTAGTGTTCAAGGATTTCAGTTTAACAATAGAAGATGGAGATTTTATTATATTTTCAGGACCAAGCGGCTGTGGTAAAACTACTTTATTGAATATGATTGGTGCGATTGAAAAAATTGACAGTGGAGAAATAATCGCTGATGGTATTGACATTAAAAATAAAAAAAATCATCTGAACTATTTTAGGACAAAAGTGGGCTTTTTATTTCAGAACTTTGCATTAATTGATAATAAGACTGTTAAAGAAAATTTGAAGCTTGTTAAAAATAATTGCAAGACAAATTTATCAATAGAAGAGGCCTTGAGGACTGTAGGATTGGAAGAGAAGTTAAATAAAAAGGTATACACATTATCGGGCGGAGAACAGCAAAGAGTGGCATTGGCCAGACTAATGCTGAAAAAATGTGATATTATACTGGCCGATGAGCCTACAGGTTCTCTTGATAAAAAGAATGCAGAATCCGTACTTGATATTTTAAAACAATTAAATAAACAGGGTAAAACAATTATACTGGTTACCCATGACGAGAATATGAAAAAGCAGGGAAACAGGGTGGTGAATTTATGAATAAAATTAATGGAAAAAGAATTATCATATTTATAATATCAGCATTTTCAGTTATGAATATCAGCTGGTTTTTAATAACAACAATCAAATACGATAAATTTATAAAAGATCTACCTAAAGTTGAAGGCAGCTCCTATGGCATGAAGAAAGAAGATGGGTATAACTATAGTGTAAAGAAACCGGGTTATTTGCATTATACAGGGAATCTGGCAGTTTCCAACAGTAAAAAAGGTGAACTTTTGATTATATGGCCATTGATATCCGGTGGATATGAGTATGGTGTAAGAATAGAAGAAGATGGAGAAGCATATGAAATATATGTTGATGAAAATATGAAACCAATAGATAAAAATGACACATATGCTGTTCAAAATATTGAGCAACATAGAGCCGGTGTAGAAAAGTTGTTTTCCAAAGTCAATAAAATGTGGCAGTTGAAATAACAGCCTATTCATACAAATAAAAGAGAAATTTGACAAGATAAATAATTAAAAAATCGAGGAAAATAAATATTTATTAATAATTATTATTAAAATCTATTGATAGATATGAACGAATATGATATTATAAACCTGAAAAGAAAATAGTAATAGTATAAGGAGATGATTTTATGAATAAAGTTGATATATTTACAACCAGCACCTGTCAGTACTGTCACAGTGCAAAGGAATTTTTTACGAAACACAATGTAGATTTTACAGAGCACAATGTGACCACGGATCCCAATGCGAGAAGACAGCTGATGGAAAAAGGGTATAGATCTGTTCCTGTCATAGTTATAGATGGCGAATACCTGGTAGGCTTCAATGAAGCAAAAGTAGCGAGTCTTTTGGGTATTTAACAATATAGAAAGAAAATACGGAAGCTTTTGTAAAAACTTTAAAATAGTGCTGTGAATTGCTCACCAGGGTAATTTTACAGCACTTCATTTTTGTTGATTTTTCTATTGACAAATAGAGACTACAGTAGTAATCTAAGTTTAGAGATTACTACTGTAGTACCAAGGAGGGAAAAAGTTGAATAAAGCAAATAAAATATCGGATTCAGAGTGGGAAATAATGAAGGTATTGTGGAAAAATTCGCCGGTCACTTCCAGTGAAATAATCAAAATTTTAAAGCAGTATACTTCATGGAGTCCCAAGACAATTCATACTCTCATCAACAGATTGGTGGATAAGGATATTGTTCAGGTAAAAAAGCAAAAACCTTTTTATCTTTACTCTCCCAAAGTGTCCGAAGAGGAGTGCAGGAACATTAAAACCAGATCTTTTCTTGAAAAAGTATATGATGGATCGATTCGTCTGTTGATTTCCAATTTCATAAAGGATGAAAAATTATCAGATGAGGAAATAGACGAGTTGAGACAAATTCTGGATTCAAAGAGCAGCAGTGAGAGGTGAGCTTATGGATCTTTCTTCTATTTTTGAAATGGTAGTTTTATCTTCAGCCATGGGAAGTATGGTAGCTGTTTTAATACTTGGCGTAAAATGGCTGCTCAAGTCAAAACTCAGTGCCTTCTGGCAGTATTATATATGGTTTCTGCTTGTCATAAGGCTTGTTGTTCCCATGGGTTTTGAAACCCCTTTAAGTAAATTGAATGTGATTGTACCTGCTGCACAAAAAGTTCATATAGATCAGAATTCACCTGAAATAAATTCCAGTCAGCCGGCAAGTAGTATGAAAGTTAAAAATAATTCTTCAGAAGTACAATCGCAGGAAAAGGGCAGTGTGCAGGAAGTCAACTCCCATGGCTTTAATTATTATTTCAATGTGGCAGGTATTATATGGGCAGCAGTGGCAGTTCTTTCTGCAGCCATAATATTATTCGTAAATTTTTTATTTACATTAAAGATAAACAGAGAGTCCTGGTGTAAAGATATGGATACCGTCAAACTTCTTGAAAGATGTAAATCCAGGATGAATATATCCAGATTTATACCTATTGTCTATGATACACATGTAGGTGTGCCGTCACTTTTGGGCGTTGTAAAGCCCCAAATTTTAATCAGTCCGGATTTGTTGAATAACATTTCTTACGAAGAAAAAAAATATATATTTCTGCATGAACTTGCCCATTTCAAGAGGAAGGATATTTTTGTAAGCTGGATAATGTTGTTCCTGGGTATAATAAACTGGTTCAACCCTGTAATACTGTTTGCCCTTCATAGAATGAGGGAAGATTCTGAAATATCCTGTGATGCCTATGTATTGTCTTATTTGGGGAAAAATGAATACAGACGCTATGGAGAAACAATTATTGACTTTGTAAAATTTATTTCCAACAGCAGAAAAATTCCCGGTTCAATAGGAATAGCCAGGGGAAAATCAAATATGAAAAGGAGAATGACCATGATCAAAAATTTTAAAAACAAACCACAAAAATGGTGGGTAATATTGGCTTTTGCCTTAATAAGTGTATTCATCATGGGAATGACCAATTTGCCAGGTAAAACTGTAATTTCAGCAAATGAGAAGAATGATTTTAGCATAAGAAAAAGTAATATTGACTATGTGAATATTGTGAAAAAATTTCTGCCTCAAAATTCAAAGATTATAACTTCTGATAAAACAAAAGAAGAAGATAATGTGCTGCTTAAGGATCTGGACAATGACGGCAGAGATGAGATAATAACCGCCTACAGATTGGCAGAGGAGACATCTGGTGAAGATGAAAAAATAAGCATATTGGTTCTCAAAGAAAAAGAGGGAAATTGGGTTAAGGTTATGGATGAACCAGGGGCAGGTATTAAGCTTGATGCGGCTTTAACTGCAGATTTGGATGGGGATGGAAAACAGGAAGTGCTTTTGGGCAGGAGAATTGGAGGAACTGCAGCACAGCTGTCCGTATATGGATGGAGCAATAACGGCCTTGATAAAATTTCCAGGGAGGATATATACTATTCCAAACTGGACGTGGTGAATGTACAGGGAAATAGCAGGCAGGATATAGCAGTCTGGCAGCATGATACTGGAGAAGCCTATATAGTAGATGTTCTAAAATGGAACAAAGGCACCTTTATACAAGATGAAGAAAACTATAGAGGATACTTTAAAGAAGTTGTAGTACCCTATTATGAAGAAAAAGTAAAGGCAGTGCCTGATACAGGATTTTACTGGTATTATCTGGCTGACGCACAGATAAAGGCTGGAGATAAAAAAGACGCCTTGAAATCCATAGACAAGGGACTGCAATTGAATACAGGGTATCCTTCTCCGGAAAACTTCAATAAATTGAAGGAAAAAGCATTTAAATAAAGATCAAGCTGCTGTTATTGGGAAAGATGCTTTGAAATAGAGCATTTTTCCCAGACTTGAAGTTGAAATAATAAGGAGATTTATGATGTTAGAAGTAAAAGTCAGAAACTTCAGACGAGGAAAAAAGAATTCCAAAATCAACAGGAAGAAAATAGTAAGAATAATATCCGTATTGATTTTGACAATTTGTATTTTACGTATGTTATGGGTGGATGCTGCAACTGCAGGATACAGTAATAAAGTTATATATACAGGGATGAACTCAGTGGAAAATGCGAAAGTAAAAGATGTAACTGATTTTATTAAAAGTGATCCAGAAATTGCATTTAAATATGCCAAATATGAACATTCAATTGGACAATATGAAGAAGCAAGTAAAGTTTATCGGACTGTTATAATTAATTCTTTATCGGATAAGCCTTTAAAAATTATGGCTGAAGCATACCTAGCGTTATCCCAATATAGACATGCATTAGAACCTGTGGAAACAAAAAAATATTTAAAATACAGTAAGTCAAAAGCGGACCAATATAAAAATGCAGGGTATGTATTTCTGGATACTGTTAAATATACCACCACCGGAGATTATATTAATGCCGGTGAAGAAACTTGTTATCATGAAAGCAGTTCTGTGCATCTGGATAAGGATGGATTTCCCATGGTCAAATATGATTCGGACAGCGGTGGAGATGGGTACTTTTATTATAACCCTGTAACTATAGCACAATTTTCTTTAACTCAATTTGGAAAATATAAAAAGGGTACTGTTACCAGGAACAAATTTATAAATTCTGTTGACAAGTTATTATCGCTGCAGGACTCTTCAGGAGCCATGAGACTTAATTTTAAATTTAAGCATTATATAAATGAGCATGCCTATGAACCTGGCTGGGTGTCATCTTTAGCACAAGGACAAGCTATTAGCGTTTTTGTTCGCGCCTATCAAGTTGCAGGTGATAAAAAATATTTGGATGCTGCCAATAGAGCATATGAATTTATGTGTATTCCAGTCAATGAAGGGGGTACAAAGGATACGACAAAGGAATTGGATGGAAACAGCAATGTTTTTTTTCAAGAATATATAACTAATCCAAAGTCTTACACTTTAAATGGTTTTATATATACCATACTCGGTATTTATGATTTATCGCAAACAGAAGACAGTATTTACAGTAAAGGTGCCAATAAAATGTTTAGCGATTGTAACAATACGCTGCTTAAAATTATATATAAATATGATTTGGGGCATATGACAGCTTATGATGCTACTTATCTCATGAAAAAAAATCAATATCCCAATATAAACGTAGAGTATCATAAGACCCATATAGAACTTGTGGATGCCATGTATTCAATTACAAAGAATCCAGTGTATAAATATTATAATTTGAGATGGAAGTCTTATGTTTTAAATTAAGTGTGATAATAGTTTTTAATTTATATGGATTATTATATTATTTTTACAAATTACATGATAACATGTAGTTAATATGAATTATAATAAATATTCCAAATTAAACAGCATTTTATTTGGAATAATTAGGAGGACAAGTGGCCGCCATGTTTTTTTATAATAACCATGATGCAGATGATAAATTGAGGGGAGATATAGAAAATTTTATAAAAGACAGCAATTCTGTTTCATACGAGAAGAAATATAAGTTAGCAGTAGCTACTCTGTTTTTACATTATTTATTAACTCAACTTTCGCACATTAAAATAAAGGCGGAAGCCTGAATTTTTAAGATATAAAGCAAAGAAACATTCCTTTTGGTATAATAGAATTGTCAAAAACACCATACCAAGGAAAGGAATGTTT
>NZ_PVXP01000116.1 GCF_002995845.1 Clostridium luticellarii
GTATTTATACTGTTTAAATGAGATTGAGTGAAATTATATATACCTTCATGATAATCAGTGTAACTCTCTTTTGTGAAATCACTTATATTTATACTAAGTTTAATACTGACTATTAAAAGCATTCTTATAATTACTATAATAGCTAAAAAATAGTTGAATTTATGACTATACTTAGTTAAAAACTTATCTTTTATAATAATTATTCCAAATATTAATATCCCCGCTAACAAACTTGTTCTTAAAACTTCTAAAAAAATATCTCTCATAACAATTACCTATTCTTTATCCATTTTTCAAGATCATCTAAGTCTTCATTAGTAATTTCATCACTTTCCTCAAGGGTGGATATTATACTTTTTAATGACTTTCCATGAAGATAATTAAAGAAATCTTTAGTCTCAAATTTTAAGTAATCATCCTCCTCTACTGTTGATGTATAATAGGATTGTTTCCCTATTCGTTCTGTAACAAGAAATTCTTTTTTTACAAGCCTTGATAAAGTTTTAGATGTAGTACTAAGTTTCCATCCTAAAACCTTTTCCATATGGTTGGCTACCTCCTTTGTAGATACTTTATCTTTTTTGCTCCAAATAAATTTCATTATTTCAAGTTCCGTTCTAGGAATTTTCTTCATTTCTTAATCAACCTTTCTTTCATTTTTTATCTTAACTAAAGTATATGCGACAAATGTCGTAGTGTCAACATTTTTATAAAAATTTATTTATTACAAAATAGTAAACTTAAATAATAACTGTATATATAAATCAGTTCTAGAACTACTTCTTTAGGAATGTAGTTCATTAAATTCCTTACATAAATGTGATATGATTACCGATCAAATAAGCATCAAGGGATACATGGAACCTTTTATGATAGCAAGTAATATAAAATATGATAATTTGTGACTGATGGGATTTTTTTAAATACCTTAAGAAATGATGCTGCTAATATGTCCTTAAAGAGATTAAGAAAAATCACCAGCTAGGTTATAGTTAAAATGTGAAACAAAGAATAAAACTTTTGATTTATATAGATACATTTATGATATGCTTTTATTTATCGTTTTTCTCAATATTTTCAAAAAAAACCTTTACTTTTACACTTGTAAAAGTAATAATTATGAAATTAATGATAATGTTACTAAAACAAAAAAAGCAACTATTTCTGGTATATCCTTTTCTTATAAAGACGCACCTGAGAGTGTTAAATCTGATTACTTAAAAAATGCTAGAGCTTTAGGTGTACAAGTTACCAATGATAGCAACATATTTATTCCTGATTTTGATATTTCTAAATATAATCTAAGTAAAAGCGATTCTCAGAAAGCTGCTGTTGAATCTTGGGCCATACAAGATTATGGATCTTATTTTATCTCAACTGAACTTTATACTGGAAGACAATATACAGTAAGTAAATCAGCACTTGTAGGCTATAATCATGTTACTTCTGGTAATCCAGTTCACCTAACTCAACTATTTTTAAATATTTTTGCATATAAATATCCAAGACATAATAGCGTAACTGTAGATTCAATATTTGGTATACAACCCATGACGCAGTTCTTTCATTTCAACAATTCGCTGGATTGTCAAATGATGCTACAGTTGGCCCCAATACTTGGAATGCATTTTCATCCTATTGCTTTCATTGAAGCAGAAATTATCTGCCATATATGCCATAAAAAATTATCTAAAAGGTAGAAAAAGCCAAGAACAATTATCAAAAAAATATAATGCTGCAAAACTCTGATTGGAACGGCAAGATTATCACTAGTGACTAGTCATAACCACCCCTAAAATAGATGACTTGCACAAGCCCTATAAAGTCATAATACTTCCAGCGTCACTTAATACTCCGAGACCGCTGTTATCAAAGTTTCCTTTGGCAGTCTTTTTATCATAAACACATATCATTTTATCAACTCAAATCATTTTAATTCTGGATATTAAAAAAATCAGCTTACTACACCATTAATAAGCCAATTTAATATAAATATTTCATTCTGTTTATAATTATCTTACTTTAGTACTTTCCTTATCAACTCAATTTCATCAATATCTAAATCTGTCAATTTTTTTATTGTTTCGTTGTCCATACCTTTTTTTATTGCTCTCTTGACTATCTCTATAGTTTTTTCTTTTTTTCCTTCATCTTTTCCTTCATCTATTAAGCTTTTACCGAGTTCAGTCATTTTCAACTTCTCCTGCTGATTTTAAAGCCTCATTATACAACTTCACTGACATTCTAAAACCGTTCTCTATTAATACATCTAAATACTCCTTTAAACTATTAATTTTTTTACACTCTTTTGCCAACAATAATATACCCATAAGTCCAATTGTTCTTAATAATACTGTTTCTGCAAAATGCCTGGCTGATCTATCATCTATTATCACTCTTTTTATTTTTAATTCTTTTGCTGCAACCATTACTTCAAGTTCGCCTCTATGAAGTCTTCCATACAATTGTTCTATCAAAAGTTTATTTTTTACACTATATACTTTTATACGGCCGTTTTTCACAGCTTCAATTAATTCTTCTGCTCCTATATTTTTAACCTTTTCACCTGTTGTTATTTCTCTATAAACCTCTTCTGTAATATAAACCTCATCAAAAATTTCCCACAGCAAATCTAATTTTTTAATGATACTCAATCCTATAATGGGACTTGAATTACATACAGCTTTAATCATTTTTGTTTTCTCCCAATTCATCTTTAAAATCTTTTACTGCAATTTCATCCAGGCGGAACTCATCTTCCGTATATTCATTCCAGGGTATATTTTTATTTTTAAGCAAAGTCATAAAATCGGCAAGTTCCATTTCTGCTATTTCCGCTGCCCGTGCTAAAGATACTGATCTACTGGTAAATAATGCAATCGCTATAGATATTTTTATGTTGTCATCTAAAGATTTTGAAAGACCTAAATCTTCTATAAGAGGTATTAAGTCATTAGATATATTTAAATCAACCTTTACTTTTTCAGCACTCATTTATTTCACACCCTTACTCATCATTTATTATAATTATACCCTATAATATAGATAAATTAAATTATCTGGTGTAAAAAGCCAGAACTTTATTGTATCAATTTTATCTGCAAGATTTTGCGTATCCTTTACTGAACACTCAATAGTCAGCATTATGTCATCTTAAGTCTTTTCATCTTCTCTAATCTTTTGTACTCCCTTTACTACAATTTCAGCAACTTTAGAGCCAGCTACTTCTGCCATTCGCAACAGCCTCTTCTAATTCCTTTTGTTTTTCTTCATTTAATTTTATTGTATTAATAATCTATTTACTTATTTCTTGAATTTCTGGTTCTGTCTTTTCTTGCAGATTATTTTTCAGTTCTTCAGTTAACCATTGATTCACTTTCATTCTTATCTATTGTCTTTCTCATTGGAAAATATTAATAAGTCTTTTAACTATCTCCACATTAGAATCTAAATTTATATTTGCTACTTTTTCTAAGATATCATAATATCCTCTAACATTAAGCCATCTTTAAAATACTTATATCATATTCATCAATTACTTTTACAATTCCGATTTCTCTGTATTGCTTAGTTCTATTTATAAACTATTACATATATGAATTTTTCATTTCTTCAATAGTTTCTATCATCTCTTCCCTAAATTTATCAGAACCCAAAACCTCTACAGAATCCCCCTGGCTCAAAAGCCACATCTTTATTCCCTTTCCGAATACTCTGGCTTCCACCATGTATTCACCATTTTTTTCTTCTACTATTCTGGCATTAGGCAGTTTGTCTGAAACTGCCTCTATGGATCTGCCTGTATATCTAAATTTTACCCTTTCCAATTCTCCCGCCTGCATGAATTGAATCAGCTTTCTGAACTCTCCATCCTTAAACCTCTTACTATAATCCACCTTGTATTTCATATCTGTAATAACCAGCTTCTCAATCCTATCCACTCTATAAATGGCAGGATATTCATAAGTTTTACCTTCTATTAAAGCTATAAGATAAAAATAATACTCGGAAAACAAAAGTCCCTGAGGATACAAAGTTCTTTTTGAAATTTCCTTCTGTATCTTTCCACCTGCTCCAATTTTAAAATATTCGATTTTCAACACATTTTTGTCTTTTATTGCACTACTTATTTTCCAAAGTTTATCCAAAAGCTTTTTGCCGTGTCTTGGTGAAACATAATTCATAAGTTCATTTCCTATAATATATTTAATATTTTCCTTGTCTCTACATATACAATTATCAAGAAGCTTGTAAATTATATCTTTTATTTCTGACTCTATAAAACCTCTGCTCTCTAAAATCACTTTACAAACTGCCAAAACTTCCTTTTCATTAAGATTTTTTTCATATCCACTTTTTAAAATATATCCTCCCTTTTCTCTGTCCGATATAATTTTCTCTCCCATTAGCTCGCCATTGGATTCATCTTCTACAAATCTCTTTATGTCT
This sequence comes from Clostridium luticellarii, assembly GCF_002995845.1. Lineage (GTDB taxonomy): Bacteria > Bacillota > Clostridia > Clostridiales > Clostridiaceae > Clostridium_B > Clostridium_B luticellarii. The sequence goes on from NZ_PVXP01000116.1 coordinate 4,450, forward strand.
TTTATGTATCTATAAAAAGTTCTTTCATTAATATTAAACTTATCTATTACATCATCCTTTATAACTACTTTTCCTTCTTTTAACTGATTATAAATGAACAATAATACATCTGCTTTAAATCTTTCCATATTATATATATTGTCCTTCCCTATGTTTCCTTAATACTTTATTAATTAGTTATACATATATACTTATAATTCCTTCTTTTTCTGCAATTTTTTCTTATACATTTCAAGATCAGCTTTTTTTATTAAATCACTAAGAGTCATTTCACATTCTGTTTCCTTTTTATACTCACAAAATCCATAACTCAAACTGAAACTATAGCTATTATTATTTTTATTGCTTTCTTCCAATCTTAAATTAATTCTATTTAGAATTTTGTGAACTTCTTCTATCGTTGCACCGGGAAATACTACTAAGAACTCATCCCCACCCATCCTGATTACAAAATCAGTTTTTCTAATACTATCTTTCAGAATTTCAGCTGTATTCATCAAAAGCCTGTCGCCTTCTTGATGGCCAAAGTTATCATTTATTGTTTTTAAACCATCTACATCAACAAAACAAACAACAAGGTTTTTATTATTGATCTTTGAAAAAGTGAGTTCTTTATCCAGCAATTCCAGACCTGATCTTCTGTTTAATACTCCAGTCATAGCATCTGTACTTGCATAATAGTTTAATTTTTCTTTTTCTATACACAGCTTTTTAAACATATCATCTTTTTTTCTCAAAAGTTTAATAAGTGTCTCTTTGTCCATATCCTCATAATCCACGCAATACCCCTGCCCTCAGCATTTATATATTACACTTTCAATTATATATGGTCATAATGACATAGACTGTCAGTAATAATAAAATTACCTATAATCTGACTCTTGCAGGATCTTTCACTATACCTGGATGCTCAAGTACACCGCCTAGATTTGCACCATTTGCAAAGAATTTAGCACCATATTCTTCTGTTGCTATAGCCATACCAATTGCATTTTTAGCCATGGCTATAGGAGAATATCCAATTAATCCATCAAATCCAAGTCCGGGAATATGCAAAACTTCATCATATCTCAGTGAATAAAGCTGACCTTCTTTATTGTAAACATAGTAAATCTGTCCCCTATCATTTCTGTCTACTGTTTCCACAGTCTGGATAGTATCGGTATTTTCATTATGTTTACCTCCTAAAAATGGGTATGAAAAAAGCACTTACTTTATTTAAGTTAAGTGCCTTTTTAAACCTTATTTTAAATTATTTAAATAGAAAGTGTTTTTGCAAACTTATATGAAATTAAACAGTTACTGTCCGTATATTTATATGCATCTTCTTCAACTCTTTCCATCGTCAATAGACAGTTGCTAAATTTTTCAATTATTATGAGTTTATAATTGAAAATTCCTATATTATAAAT
>NZ_PVXP01000117.1 GCF_002995845.1 Clostridium luticellarii
TATATTAAAAGAAAAAGTTTTACTTTCAAAAGAGATTATTGACCTCATAATCGATAGTTTTATTAAGGCTTTGCCTTGTTATATCAAGGAAAAGCTATCGCTTTTCTCCTGCGAAAGTTGAGTTATTTTAATAATTGCGGGCTTCTCCGTTTAGATTTGAGAAGTGATTATGAAACAAAAGCCAATATAATAGATATTTTAAAATTGATTATTGATAAAACTTATCGATTGTTTGAATGTAATATGATAGCAACAAAGGCACTTCCTATTGCAAGCGAAAGAATAAAAGCTTTAAAGGAATTAGATTTTTCACCTACTCAAAACAAGTTGATTGGTCATGATGGGACGGAATATTCATCATATTATTTTAAAAAGAGATAAATTTCCAATTTAAGGTTGAATGTTATAAATAGTAATTTTGTAGAATTGATATAAAATTATTTTATCAATCAATAAACTGTTCTGAAGTTTATTGAGTAAGTATTTTTTGAGGTGTTTAAAGTGAGCAGAGGTATAGGAGGTGCCTGCAGAAAGGTACTCGAAGATAAAGAAACAGTTATTTATGAATATTCGGCTTATAATCTCAATGAACCTAAGCTGAAGGATGTTAGCAATATATTTGATGGTGCTATTATAATTCGAAAATCTGGATTAGTTGATTCAGAAATACATGAGAAAATAAAGAAATCCCCAAAGAGTAGAAAAAGAATTGTTATGAAAAGAATACCGGTTGATGTAGACTTTAGCAATTTGTTTTCTGAAAAGATGATAGAAATAGAAAATTGTAGTAATTGCTGGTAAAAAACTATTGAAGGATATGATATTATAGATCTTAATTTATGTTTTATGATTTTTAATGAGTATCAGAGAATAGGTTTTTTACCCGAAAGTTTAGGGTATAATGTATAAGGATTTCAAGCAAATAACTCCATATCTCTGCCTGGCAATCTTATTATCGGTGGCTTGGAGGAGGCTGGTTGGATGTACATATTGCAGCCTGGGCTTAACAAAAAATATGGCTTTATTTTATCTTCTGTTTTTACTGGAATCATTTGGATGACATGGCACAGCCCTCTTTTCTTCATTCCGGGGACGAATCACGGCGAGGGACTTATTAACTTTTGGATGTTTGCAGTTCAACTCATTGCGTTTCGGTTTTTTAACGGGGCAATCTACAAAATATCAGGAAAAGGCCGTGTGTTTATGTGCGTATTATTTCACACCATGTTTAATGCAGCATCCCCCATATTTGTCACCATGACTATGACTTGGGTGGGAACTATTACCGCAAATGCTGTGATTGTTCTTGTTTCAATTGTGACCGTTGTTCTATACCACAAAAAGAACAGGCAAATAGTGTAAGCATAATGAGAAACTGACCAAGCAGGCCGGATCATAAGGTAGGAGCTGGCCTGATTTTTGAGAATGTACATGGTTTCAAGTGCCCTCATTCCGAGTATTTGCCAGTCAATGCTTGCATAAATATAGTGGAAAGTCATTGAAATATGTGGTATGCTTTTCCATATGAAAAACTTAAATCTTATTAGATGAATTATTTATAATTTATGGGAGATAAACATCATGATAAAACATAATTTTAAAATACAAGGTATTCCAGCAATTTTGTGGGGAGAAAAATCAGATAAATTATTTATAGCAGTTCATGGTAATATGTCAAATAAGGCAGATGATAGTATTATTGTATTTGCAGAAGAAACAGCTGCAAAAGGCTATCAAGTTCTTAGTTTTGATCTACCTGAGCATGGGGAGCGTAAGGATAAGTCTTATCCCTGCAAAGTTCAAAACTGTGTTAAGGATCTTAGTATTATTATGAATTATGCAAAATCTATGTGGAGCAGCATAAGTATATTTGCCTGTAGTATGGGTGCATATTTTAGCTTACTTACATACAAACATGAATTATTGAAACAGTGTCTATTTTTATCACCTGTAGTAAATATGGAACTTATCATAAATAATATGATGGCATGTTTTAATATAACTGAAGACAACTTAAAATTAGAAAAACAAATTTGTACTCCTATAGGACAGACTCTTTACTGGGATTACTATTGTTATGTGAAAGAACATTCTGTTGATATGTGGGATACTCCTACTTCAATTCTATATGGCTCAGAGGACAGCCTATGTAAATTTGCTGTGATATCTTCATTTGCCAAACGTTTCAATTGTAATTTGGAGGTAATGGAGCATGGGGAACATTATTTTCATACCAAAGAACAATTGAAATATTTTAGGCAGTGGCTAAAATATTATGTACGATAGATAATCAAAGGTAAATTATGGTGAAAGGATTCGACTTATTGGCGAATTTATTCCTAGGTTTGAGATGGGAGATACTCTGTACCGACGTCACCACGTGTAGTAGAGTTACAAGCTCCCTCCTCTATAGGCGGCGAGTAATTGACACTAGAGGAGGTTAATTAAGTGGCAAAAGGAATAATACATATATGCTGTTCTGACAGTGCCTGGGCGGGTATGAGACATGCAGTTAAAACAGGGCTGCTGGAAGGTAAAAAAGTAGTAGGATTTTTTGACGATCTATCCAATGGTCCTATAGATAAACTCATTGAATTAAAAGAAAGAATTAATTGGTGTAAAAAAATATATATTGAAGAAAATAGCATAATTTTTGGGGAGATCCAGGAGTATTATAAAAAACTTGATGATGATCTGATGAAAATTAAAGATGAAGATATTTATATTTGGTATGGTAACAATGCAAAGGAAATTTGTGGAATGCTGTATATTCTGTCTACGATTAAAGACAAAATTCATAATTTGTATACCATAAATGTATCAGACATTACTTATAATATTGGAAAAAGAAATGAGTATACACCAAGAGCAGTAGGAGAAGTTATTTCTAAAAGATTAAGTGAATTTACAGAGATAAGGAAATTAATGGGACCTGATAGGTATTCTAGTTTAATGGCACTGTGGGAGAGACTGAAGAGAGAAAACTCAATTCTGCGTATTTGTGAAGGCAATGAAGTTAAAAGTGTTCAGTTGGACTATTTTGACAATATGATACTTCGTTATACATATAAGAAGTTTATATGCAGTGCCAGAACAGTAGGGGAAGTCATAGGCAAAGCCAAAAATTATGTATCTGATATCTTTATTTTCTGGAGAATAACAGAACTGATAAAAGAGGGCAAAATTGACTATAGAGGTAATTTAAGCCTTATGCGAGAATTAAAAATAAAAAAATCATAAAAAATGAGAGGTTTATTTTATGCTAAAAGAGTCTGGGAAATTAATAATCAGATTTTCAATTGTCACATTAGGAATCATTATAATTGCTTTTGTTGTATCCTCACTTATCCAGCCGGATATCTCTAAGTTTATTAACTGGGCGGACAATAAAGGCATAGGAACCAGTAAAACACAATTAGAAAAATTTCTTCAATATGTAATCAACAATGGAGTCAAAGTTCCACTGCAAATGTTTATTTTATCTCTTGTACCTATTCCATTTATTTACTACTTGCCTATTGCACTAACCGCAGCTGTTACAGGTTTTATTTTTTACTTACCGTTGGCACCGGATTTGCAAGGCAAAATAACAATTCCTGAGATTTTTTTAGGCATTTTACCTCATACCATAATTGAATTGTTTGCATTTTTTGTTATACTGGCGGTCCTATACAGATTTAATCAAGCGATTCGAAGTAAAGTATTTAAGAAAGTGCACGCTGAAGTTGATCTTGTTTCAGCTTTTAAGAAAGTCGTCAAATCTTATTGCTTGGTTGCATTTCCTTTGCTTATTTTGGCTGCACTAATTGAAGCATTTATTACACCACACATAGGATAACAAAATAAAAATCGCCTTCCAAACCGGGAAAATATATAATTAGAATTGTTGGCAAAAAAGCCAGCGGCCATTTTGGTATAAAAGTTGATTCAGCTAGAGACATAGATATTAAATATAATGACTTTTTGGGGTAGTATTTTGTAATTTTTTTATTTGCTGAAGTAAAATTATTTTTCATGAAATATTTTATGGAAATAAGAAAATGACAATATAAACTGAACCTTTAGAGCTTATCCCATTAACTTTTAATTGATTTATATTTACAAATTTCAGTAGAAACAGTACATTGTGAGCAGTGCTTTGCCTGTATTTAGTGGTGCCTATATGAGGCAATAGAATATGGCAGAAGTACAATCGGTGAGATACTATAAATTTCGATTTGCTTAAAAAATTATGAGAAACACACGGGAAGTGACAAGTATGACAGATAATATTGTATCCATTGCAGTCTAAACTTTCAAATCACAAATTAAGACAAGGAGAATCAATTGAATCAAAAAATACGGGAAAAAATTTTTGAGCTGGCAGTCACTTGGGCTGTGTCAATTTGTTATATAAAATTTTCCCAAAGCACAATGTTATATTTAAAGAATAATTCTTTAGATGATTTTACATATAATAAATTACTTCAGATTCCATAGCTAAAAACCCATTAAAAGGTGCAGGGTATTGTATAAAATGATATAGCCTATTTTAAATTAATCCACAGTATTAAGATTATTGCATGTTTATTATTAGAAATTAAGGAGGGGACACATGGACAATGGAATTGCTTTGGCAGGTATTGCAGTTATAGTACTTATGTGCTTAGAAATTAATCAATTACGGAGTGAAGTTAATCGCATGAATTCAAAATTAAACAGGATTTCTAAATATATTGGTATTTGTGATGAATTGAAAGAGGAAATTGTTGAAGAATTGAAAGATCTTATTTCCCAAGGAGAAAAAATTAAAGCAATTAAAAAATATAGAATGGCTACTGGAGCCGGATTAAAAGAGGCTAAGGATTATATTGATTCTTTAAGTTAGTTAAGTTAAAAGAGAGCTTCTTCCAAAATTGAGTAGTATGGTGTTTAGCACAATTAATACATAAAATGAAATTAGTACTTAATCTATTGAATAGACTAGCATTCAACCTACAGTTGGAAATCAATCAACTAATAATTTATAGAAATATGTTTCCAATCTATTTTATAATTAGTACGAATTAGAATAGATTAAGAAAGGAAATTTTATTTATGAAATTATCACAAAAACTAAAAGAATTGAGAAAAACAAGAAAAATGTTACAAGCCAGGCTATATCTAAGTGGGAAACTGGGAAAAGCTATCCTGACATTTTAAACCTTAGCGGATTGGTTTATTACAATTATTGCTTTAATAGGATTTACTTTTATTGGTAATGCAGTATATGATAAGCTTCCTAAAAGGCTGAGGACGCTTTTGAATTCTATATTTTCGTAAATGGTTTTAGCGTGGACATATTGTGAGAATTCAAACTAAGGTGATCTTTCATATATGATAATATCTATAGTATTCATTTTTCATTGAGGTGCTTAGTAGTGTCAAAAAAATATAACTATACTTTAAATGATAAAGTATTTGCTGTTATAATAGTGGCGGTAATGTGTATGAGTATAATAGCAATTCCGACAATCATATTTTGTAAAGGAATATTGGCAATGTCGAAGACAAACTTAATAATAATTAATGGAACTAATAAATTTGAAATCATAATGACTATAATAAAATTCATGATATTAACGTTAGTAATAATTACCGTTGTTGATCTAATTTTTAGTTCAGTTCTGGAGAAAAAAAGTGGAATAAAGCAGAACGTGATGGAACTTATACTCATGTATTTAGTTTTTCTATTATATAGAGGGCGTCCACAGATTTGTGTAAAATAGAATAGACGGGATAAAATTTAATTGGAAATTACTATAGGAATATGAGCCTGTAGTAATTTTTATTTTTTAGGGAATAACTAATAATAGCGTGTTA
>NZ_PVXP01000118.1 GCF_002995845.1 Clostridium luticellarii
GAATTATCTTCTAGATGGCAACTGTGCTATTTCAAACAATCTGTCTGAAAACAGTATAAGGCCTTTCACTTTAGGAAGAAAAAATTGGCTCTTTAGTGGAAGTCCACGAGGTGCTGAAGCAAGTGCATCAGTCTACAGCATGATTGAAACGGCTAAAGCTAATGGATTGGAGCCATACAGCTATCTTGAATTCCTGTTTAAAAATCTTCCTGGTGTCCAATTTGAAGCACATCCTGAATTCTTGGAAGAATACCTGCCTTGGGATCCATGGGTTCAGTCTTCCTGCAAAAAGAACAAATAGCAAAAATAAGACCACTCTAAATGAATGGTCTTTGTTTTTGCACACACCTGGTAATTTACCGCTTACGAACTATGGGTATATTACAATAATTAATTCTTTTATTATCAATAATATGCTCAGTTTTGACATTAAGTATTCTTGTTCAGATCAAGATATAAAAGATATTTTTGGAGATGTATTTAAAAATGTAGTTAAAGAAATAATGAAAAGTCCGTCAAAATTTACAATCGAACTAGAAGCTATTAATTAAAACAACAGAAGTTTAAACAAGAGAGTCATACTTATCTGTATCATATTTTAGCAGTACTCTGGTTAAATGTTCGGCATGCTCTTTTTCATCACTGGCTATTAAATAGAATATATGCTTGATGTCTTGTTGATAGAATTCCACTAAGTGTTGTTCATATAAAATAACAGCTTCAAATTCACCTTTTATATCTGCTCTGACATTATTTAAAATAATTTGTTTATCATAATTAGGCTTATATGATTGCATAGTTGTTTTGATGATGGGAGGCTGATTTCTTTGAACATTGTATTTTTGATATTGTACCGAATCATATTTACGAAGTAAATTAAGTAACATTCCATAGTGATTTTTTTCATCCTGCATTATACTTTTCCAAACAGCATTGATGTCTTCCATATTTGAGTCTGCTATGTGTTGGGCGTATCCGTTTATAGCAATAATTTCACCTATAAGAGCTTCACGTATCTTATTTGTAAAAAAATAAGGATGTCCTTGTGGTTGACCGTCTTTAACAGTATAGCTCATTATAACACCTCCAGGTCTTTTTTATTTATTATATTATGGTTTATAATATAATATGTCTAAATACATTAATTTTTAATTTGATTTTAATCTATTTAATTTAATATACAATATTGAGGAAAAATGTTAAAGTACTATTTTAGAGGTGATTTTTTGGAAAACTATAAAATACTTATAATTGAAGATGAAAAGAAAATGTCCACATTTATTCAAATGGAGCTCAATCATGAAGGATACACTACTGACGTTGAATATAATGGAAGAGATGGATTTGAAAAAATACAGAATGAAAACTATGATCTGGTGCTTTTAGATATAATGCTGCCTGGGCTAAATGGAATGGAGGTCTGTAGAAGAGTAAGGCAGTTTTCCAAGATTCCAATTATAATGATAACTGCTAAAGATGATGTGACAGATAAAGTAATGGGGCTGGATATCGGAGCAGATGATTATCTTACAAAACCATTTGCCATAGAAGAGCTTCTAGCTAGAATACGTGTTATAAGAAGAAATAATAATGAAAATTTAAATGATTACAAATATAAAGTAGATAATCTAGTAATGGATACCAAAACACATGAAGTTACAAGAGATGGTAAACTTATTGAACTTACTAAAAAAGAATATGATCTTTTAGAGCTTCTTCTAGCCAATAAAAATGTAGTTTTAACAAGAGATCAACTGATTGAAAAAGTCTGGGGTTATGATTATTTTAATGATACCAATGTGGTTAGTGTATTTATAAGATACCTTAGAAGTAAAGTTGATGATGGATTTGAGAATAAATTAATCACTACTGTAAGAGGAGTTGGATATGTAATAAAGGGAGATAAGTCATGAATTTAAATATAATAAAAGATGCAAAGATATCTGTCAAATTGACCGGAATATTTGCTTTCATGTTCTCTGTAATGCTTGTAGTGTCTAATGCATATATATTAAATGGATTAAAGCATTATTTATATACACAGGCAGGTAAACGTGTAGAAGATGTAAATGCAATACTACTCAATAAGTTAAAATTAAATGAAAATTCCAATAATGAGTTATTTTCCGACGTAATGCCTAATGAAAATATGTTTATAAAAATAATGGATAAAAACGGAAAAATAATAAGCGAATCAAATAAATTTAATTATCATTTGAAAATTTCTGAGCCCTATGGCAAAACAAAACATATAGAAGAACATGAAAAACATCTTACGTATTTAAATACAAAAATATTAAATAAAAATTATGGAACTGTATATATACAAATAATTAAGGATATGGACAATGAATATGATTTCTTGAAGATATTGTTTTTCTTTATGGCTGCGGCAGATTTATTCGGAATAATTTTATCAATTCTACTAGGATATGTTATAAGTAAAAAAATGCTGAATCCGATTGACAGTATCACAAAAACTGCAGAGGAGATAAGCATTAACAATTTAAAAGAGAGAATAGATATACAAGGTCCCAATGATGAGCTTAAAAGGCTTGCAGGTACACTAAATGACATGATCGACAGACTACAGGGATCTTTTAATAGGCAGGTTCAATTTGTGTCAGATGCATCTCATGAGCTTAGGACACCCATAGCCATAATTCAGGGATATGCCAGCCTTTTAGATAGATGGGGAAAAGATGACAGGGAGGCCCTTGAAAAGTCTATTGAAGCCATTAAATCCGAGTCACATAATATGGGCAAACTAGTAGAAAAATTGCTTTTTTTAGCCCGTGGTGATAATAAGTCGCAAAAGATAGAGAAAAATAGATTTCATCTCAACAAATTGATAGATGAAGTTATTGAAGAGACTAGATTAATAGATAAAAATCATATAATATCAAATACCAACAATGAAAATATACAGGTTGTTGCAGATTATAAACTTATAAAGCAATTGGTCAGGATAATTGTGGATAACAGTGTAAAGTTTACAGCAGAGAATGGAAAAATAGATATAAGTTCTATTAAATTTGGGAAATACATTAATATAGTAGTAAGTGATACCGGTATAGGAATTCCACAAAGTGAAATTCCTAAAATATTTGATAGATTTTATTGTGTAGATAAATCCAGATCTAAAGATATTGGGGGAAGTGGGCTTGGACTATCCATTGCTAAGCAAATTGTGGATACATACAATGGAACTGTGGATGTTAAAAGTGAAGAGGGAAAAGGTACGAAAACAACTATAAGTTTAGATATCGATTATTAAAGCAAGCCAATTTGGTGTGTTTGCAGATTGCAGTGCACTTGCAAAAAAAGATAAAGTAAATATCATGCATATCCATGGATTTGTTACAATCCCTTTCAATAAGGTCATAAGTATCATTAATGGATCGTTATTTTGCGGTAGTTTAAGTCCATTCATTGGGACTATAAACATTGCTATTCCTTCTTTAATAAGCTTTTGTAGTTCGGGTTCTGACTCGCCTACAGCGGGTTCTTTTATAAAAAAATATAGTATAATTAATAAGAAACCTATTATACTTACAATTTCAAACGGTTTTCTCCAGCTTGTAAAAGAGGCTACCAATGATGCCATTAGTGCTCCTGATATTCCACCAAATCCCTGAGCCATACCCCAAAGGCTTAATAACATTCCTCTGTACTTATTTGGAATATAGTCAGTTAAAATGCTAAAGCCAATTGAGGCTATACATCCTAACCCTATGCCGGTAAAAATTTGAAGAATAAAGAGCTGGAGATAATTACTACAACGTGATATTAAGAATACTGAGAATGACCATATAATAGTGCCCATAATAACAAGAAGCTTTCTATTGAATTTACCTGTGAGATAGCCCCATAGGATTGATGAAAAAGATGTAACTAAAATATTAACCGCTGAAATAATTCCCAATGAAGAAATTTGAACATTCATATCTTTTGCTATAGAGGAAAAAAGTGGTGGAAATAATCCTATGATGATATTATCGGTAGTATCCATATTTTAACTTAACTAATGAAAGGAATTAATTATGATTAATAGTGTACTTATCATTTCATCTAATTTTACTGGACACGGACACAAAAGTATAGCCGAGTCCCTATGTGAAAAGTTTTCAAACAATAAAAATGTGAAAATTCATATTGTGGATGGGTTTTCACTTGGTGGCACCACCTTGTTGAATATAGCAAAGGCATATGGACCCATAACTAGAAAATCAGAGAGCCTATGGGAACTTATATGGGATATATCATCTGTTAAACCATATCTCATTAATGAAATTATCGAATTAAAAGTAAAAGATAGATTTTTAGACTTATTAAAAAAAGTAAATCCAGATTTGATTTTGTCAATACATCCAAATTTCAATGGCTCTCTTATGAATATATTAAAAAAATATAATATCAAAATACCATTTATTACACTTATTGCGGATTTGGTGAGCATATCACCTCTGTGGGCGGATCCAAGAGCTGATTATATTATAAGTCCTACACAAGAAGCAAAATATAAATGTATGGAATTTGGTGTTCCTGCAGAAAAAATAAAGGTTTTAGGTTTTCCAGTTCGTTGGAGATTTTATAATCATACATGCCAACGTGAAGATTATAATATGAATAAACCTCTGAATTGTATGATAATGAGCGGCGGTGAAGGTGTTGGAAACATGAAAAAAATAGCCGAGATTCTGCTCGATAATTTTAACTGTACAGTTAAAATTGTAACAGGCCGAAACGCAGAATTGAAAAAAAGATTGGAAAAATCATTGATTGAAAAATATGGTAATAAAGTTGAAATATATGGTTTTACCAAGAATATACAGGATTTGATGTGGTGTTCTGATATTGCATTTACACGAGGAAGTCCTAATGTCATTATGGAAGCTGTAGCATGTAATGTACCTTTAATAATAACCGATGCTTTACCGGGGCAAGAAGAGGGAAATCCAAAATTTGTTGAAAAGTATAATCTTGGAATTATATGTAAAGATACAAGAAGAATAGAAATCGTAATAAGTGATTTGATTGCAAATAATTTGCAAAAACTGAATGAAATTAAAAGCTCCCAGAGAATTTATGCCAATCCAGATGCTGCAGAAGATATTGTAAATTTTATTTTGAGTATGAAAAATAATTTTAATGAAGTAGAAATAAAGGATGCAAATTTTTTAATCCCAAAAGTAAAAATGTGAATGTTATTGAAAATTCTTATTTAATTATAACTTTTTTTAACCATATCTTAATTTTATATG
>NZ_PVXP01000119.1 GCF_002995845.1 Clostridium luticellarii
AATATGGGTTATAAATTATATTAATAAAAATATAATTTAAAGGGGTGAAAGATATTATGTCAAATATATATCCGTGGATATTTAATATTGATAACAATATATGGAAAGTTTATTTGACTGATACTGACGTATTAATGTATCAGTCCATGTATGAAGAAAAAAAATGGACCAAGGAAAAGCTTATTGATGTGGGGGTAATTGAATTCGCCGCTTCTGTTGAAGATGATACGATTCATATTGTATATGTCAACAAGAAATATGAAATGAGATACTGTACTATGAAAGATGGAAAATGGTTTGGAAAGCTACTTTATCATATAGATATGAGACAATTTAAGATCGAGAATTTAAAAGCTGTAATTTTAGGAGGAAAATTAAATTTTTTCTATTTGCTCAAAGCATCTGATGATAGTAAACATGGAATTTTAAAACATTACATATGGGATGGAAAAGAGATAAAGTTTTATACTATTCAGCATGTGATTTTATCGGATAAAATTGATAAATACTATGAAATAGAAATAGGGGAAGATGATTGTATTAACGCTTTTTCCCTTTCAGACAGAGGGGATGAAATATCATTAATATACTGTAAGTATGATGGAAATTCATGGACTTCTGATAAAAGGCTTTATGGATTACAGGGTGACAATATACTATTTGATGTTGTTGGTCAGGGTAATACATTTAATATTATCAATAGAAGTAAAGAAGTCTCTATGTATCTTTTGGAGCATGTTTGTATTGAAGACAGTATTTATATGAAAAAGTATGAGGTATACAAAAGTAAAATAGAGCCTATTGAGCCAATTATATTTTATAGAGATGGAAAACTGTTTACCTGCTGGCAGGAATATAATAATATATTTTGTGCAAGCTATATTTTTGGAAAGTGGAGTAATCGTACTCTTTTTAATGAAGGGTTGAAAACTCCAATTGAAATATATAATTTTGTAAATTTAAAAGAGAGCATAAAGCCACATATAGTTTATGGGGCGGAAAATGATGGATTATATATTTTTCCTCTTTCAGATATAGCAGAAAGCAATATAAATTCATTGAAAAATAAAGCAGTGAATGATAAATCAAATATTAATCAGGAAGATGAAAGCATTGAAGAAATAAAAGAAAAATTTAAAAATATTTGTTATGAGAATATTATTCTCAAGGAAAAAATTGATTCCTTCAGTATGCATTTACAAAAGAAAAAACATATCACTGATGAGTATGAGAATAAAATTTCTAAAATTGTCGAACAGAAAAGAAGATTGGAAGAAAATTTGAATTTCTTTATGGAGGTTAAAAAGAATATTGAGAAACAAATGGATGAAATAAAAAGACAGTTTTCAAATCAGCAAATTATCGCAAAAAGTGTACAAGATAAATTAGAGGAGAAAGAAAAAAATAATGAATTGTTAAAAGGAAAGGTGGATTACCTAATGAAAGAAAATGAAAAGCTTAAAAATCAATTGGAAATTGAGAGGAATCAGTCATTTATGGCAAAATTATTTGGGAAAAGAGATCGTGGATTATAAATGTTTAATATGTTAAAGGGAAGTTTGAATAAAACAAACTTCCCTAAATTTTGAAGAATAAATGATTGATAATTCTAAAAGTGTTACCTTATTCTATAGTAATGCCAGCACTTGCGTAGCCTTTTATTGTACTGGTGAAATCAATACCTGATGTTGTTGCAGAAAGTACCATCAACAAGCGGGTTTGAGGCTTAACTGGTATATTTAGATTAAGGTTGATGTTGTTTGTAATAGTATCAATATCGATAATTTTACCGGTCATGGATGGAAGTATAACACTGGCACCTGGAATTGGTGTAAAACTATTATCTGGGGTATTTGAACTGTATAATTGTGCTTTGATAGTTGCTGAACCATTTTCCAGTGAAAATGCACTGCTGACACTGAAATATGCTGATATTGAAGTTATAATTCCAGCTCTTGGTATAGAAAAAGCGATATTGTAAATTCCGCTGAGGTAGATTTTATTTTTGTAAATATGAATGTTATTAATTGAATTTCCGAATCCTATAAGACTTACTTTGTCGGTTTCTCCATTTAAAAGAGTAGTTAGTACTGCAGGCTCATTTGATGCAAATGGGATGATAGAACCGCGTCCGGAATCACCCTTAGGTCCTTGAGGTCCTTGTGCTCCTCTAGGGCCGGGACATCCAGGTTTACCCTGAGGACCCTGCGGACCAGGACAACCGGGATCACCTTTAGGACCCTGCGGACCAGGGCAGCCGGGATCGCCTTTGGGACCTTTAGGGCCGGGACATCCAGGTTTTCCCTGGGGACCCTGTGGACCGGGACAACCAGGATCACCTTTAGGACCCTGCGGACCAGGATATCCAGGATCACCCTTAGGACCTTTAGGACCGGGATACCCGGGTTTACCCTGAGGACCCTGCGGACCAGGACAACCGGGATCACCTTTAGGACCCTGTGGACCAGGGCAGCCGGGATCACCTTTGGGACCTTTAGGGCCGGGACATCCAGGTTTTCCCTGAGGACCTTGTGGACCAGGATAACCGGGATCGCCATTAGGACCTTGTATACCCTGAGCTCCGGGATCACCTTTGTCGCCTTGAGCTCCGGGGTCGCCTTTGTCACCCTTAGGACCAGTGGAACCGGGATCGCCCTTGCACCCTTTAGGTCCCTGAGGACCAGGAGGACCGGGACAGCCAGGATCGCCTTTGCACCCTTTAGGGCCTTGTGGGCCAGGAGGACCAGGACAGCCAGGATCACCTTTGTCGCCTTGAGCTCCTTGAGGGCCTTGAACTCCGGGATCGCCTTTGTCACCCTTAGGACCAGTGAAACCGGGATCGCCCTTGCACCCTTTAGGTCCCTGAGGACCAGGAGGACCGGGACAGCCAGGATCGCCCTTGCACCCTTTAGGACCTTGTGGGCCAGGAGGACCGGGGCAACCAGGATCGCCTTTGCACCCTTTAGGTCCTTGAGGACCAGGAGGGCCAGGACAGCCGGGATCACCTTTGTTGCCCTTAGGACCTTGTAAGCCCTGAGCTCCAGGATCACCTTTATCACCTTTAAGCCCTTGAGGGCCTTGAGCTCCAGGATCGCCTTTATCACCTTTAGGACCAGTGGAACCAGGATCGCCTTTATCACCTTTAGGACCAGTGGAACCAGGATCGCCCTTGCACCCTTTAGGTCCCTGAGGACCAGGACAACCAGGATCACCTTTGTCACCTTTAGGACCAGGACGGCCGGGATCGCCTTTGCACCCTTTAGGGCCAGGACGACCGGGATTACCTTGAGGTCCCTGCGGACCAGGGCATCCAGGTTCTCCCTGTGGTCCCTGGGGACCTTGTGGGCCAGGACATCCAGGCTTGCCCTGTGGACCCTGCGGACCGGGAGGACCAGGGATATAATCTGGACATGATGAATCACAATTATATTCTATTGACAAGTAAGGTGAATTATTAGCTCTGCTGCTATCATATCCAATTAAACTGTCTACAACATTTTCTATTCCCACTAAAGTTATACCATTATTGGGGGCGGAATTATTATACCAATTGATTACCAAATTCGTGATGTTTATTCTTATAAAAGTTCCTACATCTGTATCTGATATTATTTTTTTATATGGAGTTATAGAAATATCAGGTGCAGTGTTCCATGTAACTGTATTTCCATTAAAATCATCTAAGTTAGTATATATAGTTATGGATTGGCAGGAATATTTACAATCTAGTTTATTTTTTCTATTTACGTAAAGATATAAATAAGCGTTTGATATTGCAGAGTTGTAAGGTATTGAATCTGCAATGTTAAATTTTAATAGACTTGCATAAGCATCTGGGCATCCATTATATTGGGTATATTCTCCACTATATAAAACTGGTGATGAGACGAAATTTGTGTCTGGAAAAAATTCTGATATATATACATCATCAGTTGGATAAGCTTTATAAATAGCCATAAGATTGCCTCCTCATTTTCGAGTGTTATTCAGTTGTGATAAAAAGTCATTAGTATGGTTTATCCGAACGCTACCATTATTAATACTCCCAACGTACTCTGTGAAAGTGACTGTCATCAAATCAAAGATTTGGGAGATCTGCTTTTCTTAAAGTGATAGATAAGCAGCCATCGGATAAGTTCTTCTTAGGTTCAGATGGGTATAAGCATTTATTATAAGAGAGCTCTATTTGAACCTAAGAGTCACTTGATAATTATAATATATGGAAGTATATAACCTTTGGTTACATATTCTACCTTTGTGATGGATGTAAATTCTGTGGCAATATATACTTAATAATCAAGTGATTTTTAGAAGGTGGTTATTAAGTAATATTTGTTAAATATATACCAAACCGATATACATATATACCATAATAATACAATTTAAGCATATATTCGACATGGATATATTTTTAATTGATAGATATAATTTCCAGTACGATTTGTACAAATAATTATCTTTTAT
>NZ_PVXP01000120.1 GCF_002995845.1 Clostridium luticellarii
ATATTGACTTTTCTATTATTTTTGATAAAATTTAATTGTTATATTTTATCTAGGGGGTAAATATGAAAGATGAATGAATTAGGGAGACACATTTTAGCAGAAATCTATGGATGCGATGCTGAAATATTGAACAATAGAGAATTTATAGAGAGAATAATGGTAGATTCTGCAATAAAAGCAGGTGCTGAAGTAAGGGAAGTTGCCTTTCACAAATTTAGTCCGCAGGGTATAAGTGGCGTGGTTATAATATCAGAATCACACTTAACAATTCATACATGGCCGGAACTCGGTTATGCTGCTGTAGATGTATTTACTTGTGGAGATAGGATAAATCCCTGGAATGCATGTAATTATATGACTGAAAAGTTTAATGCAAAAAATATGACAGCAACTGAGATAAAAAGAGGTATTTTTGAACAGGTAGTAAAAGTTAAAGCCTCAAATATATAAGAGATCATCGTCTGGGATGATCTTTTATTTTTATAAGGTGAAAATTAGATGTATAAATGCATAAAATTAGTAAAAAGGAATTTAAGATATTTTAGGGAATTAAATAGGGAAAGAGCTGTATTTAATTCTCTGAACAGAGACTTTTTTCAAACTTATGATAATTGTAATTTTGCCCAGCAAATAATTTTGAGAAGAAAAGTAAAGCTTATTAAAGACAAATTCAAATATATAGGTTATATCTGGACTGATTTATATCACAAGAATATTTGTAATATAAATGCCCTCAATGTAATATGCCGGTGTAATTCCATAGATAGTTTACCCTATAGATGTCTGATAAATACCATTAGAGAAAATTGTACTGTGAAATATTTATGTGAGAATAACAATTATAATTTCAGTTTATTAAAGAGCATGGGATTTGAAAAAAAAGAAGGTACTTTGATCTTATACAAGGAGTTGTCTGAAAATATACACTTCATCTTAAATGGAGGGCTTGAATTTGAGGTACTTCAAAAGGGCAGAGACGAGGAAAAAAGATGTGAAGTACAAAACAAGATATTTGAAGATGAACACAGGGTTCCTCTTACTCTGGAAGATATTTTTTTCGATGAAGTTCAAGATTATTATTTTGAAAAAGGGGCAGTTTTTTTAAAAAAAGATAATAGATATATAGGATATGGGCAGTTCATACTTGAAAATAATATTCCTGTCATAGTGAATTTTGGAATAATAGAAGAGTGCAGGGGAAAAGGGTATAGTAAATACCTGCTGATATATCTTTTGAAAATGATATATTTCAATGGATTTAATAAGATAATAATAAAGGTAAGAGACTCTAATTACAGAGCATTAAATCTATATAAGAGTGTTGGATTTGAAGTTAAAAAGGAGCAGTATCATTTGGAATTGAAACGAAGAAGCAGTATATAAGAAAAGTTCCCGTACAATAGGGAACTTTTTTATGTTTGATTATTCTCTGGTCTTTTTGTATTCTTCTATAGCTGCTTTCAACAGCTCTACAGCAGCTTTTAAATCATCACAATTTAGACAATAGGAAATTCTGACTTCATCTTCCCCCAATCCTGGAGTAGCATAAAAACCATTGGCAGGGGCAACCATAACTGTTTTGCCATCTTTTTCAAAATCAGTTAACAAAAATTTTGCAAAGTTTTCTGCATTTTTAACAGGTAATTTGGCAACTACATAGAAGGCACCAGTAGGTTTTTTACATATCACACCTGGAATTTTGCCAAGGCCCTCCATTAATATATCTCTTCTCTTTTGATATTCTGCTCTTGTCTCTATGAAGTAACTCTCCGGAGTATCTTTTAATGCGGCAGCTCCAATTTGTTCTACTGTAGGCACACAGAGTCTGGATTGACACAGCTTCATCACGTTATGAATAAACTCCTTGTTTTTTGAGGCTACTAACCCGATCCTTGCCCCGCAGGCACTATATCTTTTAGATATGCTGTCAACAATTATCACTCTATCGATAATATCTTTTAAGCTGAGAGTAGAAGTATATTTTAGTCCGTCGTATACAAACTCCCTATATACCTCATCAGCTATTAAGTACAAGTCATGCTCTTTAGCTATGTCTCCAAGCAGTCTAAGTTCTTCTGCTGTGTATACTGTTCCCGTTGGATTCCCGGGATTTGAGATCATAAGTGCTCTTGTTCTGTCAGTTATCTTACTCTCAATTACTTCTCTATCTGGAAGGTGAAATCCATCTTCCGCTTTTGTTAAGTAGGGAACCATTTTAGCAGAAGCTGTTTGTGCAAACCCATTATAATTTGTATAAAATGGCTCTGGTGAAATTATTTCATCTCCAGGATCACATATAGTCATGAAAGTCAGCATTATGGCTTCACTGCCGCCATTGGTTATTACCAGTTCGTCTTTGGTAAATTCAGTATCCCATTTTTTATAATACTCTATGAAACTTTCCTGAAGCTCGTCCATTCCTTGGGATTCTGTATAGGCTAAAACGGTGGTCTTAAAATTTTCAATTGCCTTAAAAAATAAATCCGGAGTTTTCACATCAGGCTGTCCAATGTTTAAATGATATACTTTTATGCCTCTTTTTTTTGCTTCCGCAGCATAAGGCGCTAATTTACGTATAGGTGAAAATTGCATGTTTAAAATCCTGTTTGACAATTTCATAAAAATTATACCTCCACTTTTCATTGAAATGATAAAATTCAAGAAAAAATTTTTTACTTAATTATACTCTTTATAGGAACATGAATTGATTTTAATTCAAACATACTTTGATATTGAAAATTATTAAAATAGCCCCTATCTCCAATACAATTAGCTCTCAGTTTATTTTTACTCTCTTCTAGTTCTTTGAAATTTTTTATATCATACATAATATTCTCTCCTTTTAAGAAAAGTTTAACCAAAAAGGAGAGATCTTATTCTCGAAATCAATAGTATTTGTAAAGAACCTTTCCAAGTCTTTTGATTCCCTCTACAATTTTTTCTTCCGGCATACACGAATAATTCAATCTAAAATGGTTATCACGTCCACCATTTGGGAAGAAGGAACCTCCAGGAACATATGCCACTTTTTCTTTTAATGCTTCTTCCAGTATTTCTTTGGAATTTAACCCATCCTTTAATTTAACCCAGGCGAATAGTCCTCCGTAAGGGTTTGTGTGTTTGATTTCTTTTGGAAAATACTGATCCATGCTTTGAAGCATAAGAGTTCGTCTTTTACCATAAACTTTCTTTATTTCAGCTATATGTTCGTTTAAATCATAAGTTTCCATAAATAGTGCAGTAGCTCTTTGATCCAGACTGCTGCATTGAAGATCCACACCCTGTTTTATTATGACATATTTTTGAAGTATGTCAGGTTCAGCACATATCCATCCAATTCTAAAACCAGGACAAAATGTTTTTGAATATGTACCAAGGTATATTACCCATCCGTCTTTATCAAAACTCTTTATGGAAGGATGAGTTGTACCTTCAAAGATAAGTTCTCCATAGGGATTGTCCTCAATTACGGGAACCTCATATTCTTTGGCCAGTTCGGCCAATCTTTTTCTTCTGTCATCAGACATGGTTATTCCTGTAGGGTTCTGAAAATCTGGAATGGTATAAATCATCTTGACTTTTTTGTCCTTTTTGAGTACATCTTCAAGCTTTTCCATTATCATACCATTATCATCCATCTCTATTTCAGTAAATTTAGGTCTGTAGGCTTTAAATGCATTGATTGCTCCCATGTAACTTGGGCTTTCACATATTATAGTGTCACCTTCATTTACAAATATTTTTGCAGAAAATTCAATGCCCTCCTGAGATCCGCTGGTTATAATTATATCTTCACCAGTTACATTTACACCTGAATTAACCATTCTCTGTTTTGCTATTATATTTCTTAAAGGTTTAAATCCTTCTGTTGTGCTGTATTGCATAGCAGCTATTCCATCTTTATCTAAAACATCTTGCATTATTTGCTTCATTTCTTTTACAGGAAACAGCTCTGGTGCAGGCAATCCTCCGGCAAAAGAAATTATTTCAGGCATCTCAGTTAATTTTAAAAGTTCCCTTATTTCTGAAGCTTTTAATCCTTCTGCCCGTTTTGAAAAATTTGTTTTCATAAAAAATCCCCCCGAATAAATATTAGATACAATAGCCCTCCTATTTCACCTCCTCTAAATTAAATGACATTAATTATTTGAAATATATATTAAGTAACAATATATATTTTAAAAATGGAAAAAATCAGAAAAGTTTTATAACTGATTTTCATCTTTATAAATAT
>NZ_PVXP01000121.1 GCF_002995845.1 Clostridium luticellarii
AGCATCTGGTGGTAATAACGTGAAGGCAACACCCCTTACCATTTCGAACAGGAAGGTTAAGCTTCACAGTGCCCAGGGTACTGCAGGGGAAGCCCTGTGGGAGAGAAGGTCGCTGCCGGGTAAATATTGTATGGCCAGATAGCTCAGTCGGTAGAGCAGAGGACTGAAAATCCTCGTGTCCCTGGTTCGATTCCTGGTCTGGCCACCAAAAGTTTCAGAGTTTATCTGAAACTTTTAATTTTTATATAGAAAAAATATGGGAGTTATGTCATAATTAATAATAAATATAATAATGTTAAGGAGAAAATATATGCAAAATGATGTGTTGGCAGTTGTAAATGGTGTGGAAATAACGGAACAGGATTTGCAAAATACAATAAGGAAATTCCCAGCAGAAAGACAGCAATATTTGAGAACTGAAAATGGTAGAAAACAATTATTGAATGAGATAATATCCTTTGAGCTCATTTATAATTATGCTAAAGATAATCATATGGAAAATAGTAAAAATTATTTAGCTAAATTAGAGGCGATTAAGAAGGAAATGTTGACCCAAACAGCAGTGGATAAAATTATGGAAGATGCTAAAGTTACAGAAGATGAAGTTAAAGATTACTACAATGTCAACAAAAATATGTATAAAAATCCTGAAAGTGTAACTGCAAAACATATATTAGTGGATTCACTTGAGAAAGCCAATAAGATACTAGAGGAGATAAATAGTGGGGTAGTATCTTTTGAAAATGCAGCTAAAAAATATTCATCATGTCCATCGAAAGCCCAGGGAGGAAATCTTGGAAAATTTACAAGAGGACAAATGGTACCTGAATTTGAAAATGTGGCTTTTAATTTGGAAATAGGTACAATAAGTAAGCCTGTTAAAACTCAATTTGGATATCATCTTATAAAAGTTGAAGAAAAAGAGGAGTCTTCAATAAAAACTTTTGAGGAAGTTAAGGATTCAATTAAAAGAGGATTATTACAAGAAAGACAGGCATTTAGGTATAATCAATTTACTGAGGGTTTGAAAAATAAATATAAGATAGAGATTAAATAATACCACAGACTGGATTATGATTTTGTGAGTTTTGGGAATATACTTGAATTTGATTTACATAAATCTAGGTATATTCCCATAAATTTTTTAAGACAACCTTCTTTTTTATTATTCTTATAAGACACTTTTTAAAACTGAGCCTATTTTATCGTGTATAACTATATCAGCTCTGTTATCATAAGAAGTAGATGATTTATTTATAAGGACAAGGTTTTTGCCTTTAAAGTAATTAATTAATCCTGCAGCAGGATACACTACTAGAGAGGTTCCGCCTACAATCAGGATATCGGCTTGACTTATGTATTCAACAGATTTATTTAATACATCCATGTCTAAGCTCTCTTCATATAAAACAACGTCAGGTTTTATCAGACCATTGCATTTGTCACATTTAGGTATAATGTCGGGACTATTTATTATATAATCCAAATTAAAGAATTTATTGCATTTAGTACAGTGGTTTCTATGAATTGAGCCATGCAGTTCCAGAACGTTCTCTGATCCAGCCATCTGATGAAGACCGTCTATATTCTGAGTTACTATGGCTTTTAACTTTCCCCTTTTTTCCAATTCAGCTAGGGCATAATGTGCATCATTAGGCTTTGCATCTTTATATATCATTTTTCCCCTGTAGAATTCAAAAAAGTCCTCAGTATGAGACATAAAGAATGAGTGACTTAGCATTACTTCAGGTGGGTATGAAAAGTTATTTTTAGTTTTATAAAGGCCTGCCTCAGATCTAAAATCGGGTATTTGTGATTCTGTGGATACTCCTGCACCTCCTAAAAATACAATATTATTACTATTATCTATAGCAGATTTTAAATTTTCATAACTCATAATATCACCTCTTTATAATATTATAGCACATATATAACAACATACTTTTTATGTTAGTATATTAAAATATTAAATTAAACAATCGACTTACTTTAGCGGATTTCAATTATCAGGATTTTCATTGACAGAGCATGTATATAATGATATAATTATTTCCGTTGGCCATTAAAATATGGCGCTATAGCCAAGTGGTAAGGCAGAGGTCTGCAAAACCTTCATCCCCAGTTCAAATCTGGGTGGCGCCTCCAAGAGTAATAAAAAGTAGTCTGATTACTGATATTTCGGTAGAGTGGCTACTTTTTATTTATATATGGATTAGTTTCATTATTTTACCACAGGATCCAATAAATTTACTTTTCCCTCTTTAAAATTAACTTCCACGTCGGCACCAATTGGAAGAGTTATTCTTGGATAGGAGTGGCCGGATTGAAAATTAATCAAAGTGGGTTTTTTTAGACTCAATATCCTATCTTCCAGTATTTCAGTTAGAGTAAGACTTCGCTCATAGTGGGGAAGCTGACAGTTTTTGAACTGACCCATAATAAAGCCCTTACATTTCTGCAGATCTCCGCTTAACGTAAGCTGAGTCAGCATTCTGTCAATTCGATAGGGTTCTTCACCTACATCTTCTATAAATAGTATTTTATTTTCGGTATTTATGGCATAGGGAGTGCCCAGAAGGCTGCATATTAGTGAGAGATTGCCACCAACTAATTTTCCACTGGTATATTCCCCATTAAAATAATATGTTGGTATATTTTTAGGATTTTCTATGGTAAAGGGATTATAACCGAGCATCAAGGTATCCAGAAAACTTTTTAATGTGAAATCATCAAAATCTGTGTTGCACATGGGGGAATGAAAAGTAATAATACCACATTTTTCAAATATGCTATTGAGCAGGACGGTTATATCACTGAAACCTGCGAATATTTTAGGATTTCTTTTTATGATGTCAAAATCTATAAGATCGGCAAGTCTCATGGTTCCGTAGCCGCCTCGTGTACACAATATCATATCCACTTCCGGATCCAAAAACATGTCCATTAGATCCTGTGCTCTGTCGATATCTTTTCCTGCTAGATATCCCCATCTGTCGTATATGTGTTTTCCTTCTTTTATTTTAAAGCCAAGGTCATTTAAAAATTTAATGCTTTTTTTTATTTTTTCAGGTTCCCAAGCACCTGAAGGAGATATAATACCTATGGTATCTCCATTCTTTAATCTTTTTCCAAGCAAAATATCACATCCTAAAATTAAAATAAGTCCCTTTTTTTTAAAAATATTATGCATACTACACAAATGAGAGCTGTTATTGCGTATACTGCTAGAAATCCGTTCTTATAAGCAGCAAAAGGTATTCCAGGTATATTCATTCCAAAAGATCCGAATATTATATTAGGAATAGACATAACTATAGTTACAGAAGCTAAAAGTTTCATTACTATATTTAAATTATTGGATACTACAGAGGCAAATGCATCCATTGTTCCACCCAAAATATTGCTGTAGATGTTTGTCATTTCTATTGCCTGTTTATTTTCAATAATGACGTCTTCAAGTATATCCTGATCTTCAGGGTACTTCTGTAAAATTTCCAATTTCAACATCTTTTCCAAAGTTATTTCATTCGCCTTTAAAGATGTAGAAAAATAAACAAGAGATTTTTCCAGTGATAAAAGCTGGATAAATTCCTTATTTTTCATGGATCTATGAAGCTTTTGCTCTATCATTACGCTTTTTTTGTCTATTTGTCTTAAATAGAGTAAATAATAGCTTGCTATTCTGTATAATATTTGCAAAATAAATCTGGAGCGTTTAAAAGTATAAAAAGATTTAACTTTCCCATCTATGAAATCTGTAAGTATCTTGCTATTTTTTAGGCAAACTGTTATCAAATTGAATTCTGTGTGAATAATTGCCAGAGGATATGAGTCATAGGTTAAAGAGTTAACTTCCATTTCTGTAAATGGTATGTCAACTATTACCAGCAAATTGTTATCTTCAGTATCTATACGTGATGTTTCCTCTTCATCAAGAGCAGCTCTTAGAAAATCCAATGAAACTCCTGACTTTTTAGATATTAAAAGTAAATCCTCATCGGAAGGGGCTACAATATTTATCCAGCAGCCGTGTTCTATGGTATCTATAGGTTGCAGCTTGTTTGATGTGTCCATAGTTTTATAAATAGAAATCATATGATGATATCCTCCGTTTAAAAGTTAAATTAATAAATTCTTTAATTATATAGTGATTACATAT
>NZ_PVXP01000122.1 GCF_002995845.1 Clostridium luticellarii
ATGTTAAGGTTAATGTTAAATTAAGTAGTTCATACACAACTTAATTTACATTTAAATACAATTTTTGTTATGGTTTAAGTTGAAGAGCATCAGATACTGTCTCCGTTTAGAAGATTTA
This sequence comes from Clostridium luticellarii, assembly GCF_002995845.1. GTDB lineage: Bacteria > Bacillota > Clostridia > Clostridiales > Clostridiaceae > Clostridium_B > Clostridium_B luticellarii. The sequence continues at coordinate 119 of NZ_PVXP01000122.1, forward strand.
AATACAATATCTTTGTTATGGTTCTATTTCGTGTACTTTCGCATCCTTTCAACTATCTTATCTTTAAGTTCATTCAAAGCATTTACATATTTATCTTTTATATTTTTACCAATTTCTATGGAAATACTTTCACTATACATATGTGATGTAAGATTTCTGTCCTTAAGCATATTTATCCATAATTTTTCATCTTTAATTAATCCTGCTGAAAATGCTTCTCTCAATACAGATTTGGGAGAATTCAATCCTATTAATCCTTCATCTTCAAAAACCTCTTTCAAAGTTTTCCAGGCCAATTTAAATGTAAACTCAAACCTCTGTATCAATCCATCCCTTAAAAGTTCATTTTTCCCATCATATTGCAGCAGTCCCTCCTCCAGTTTGTGCAATGCCTTAATAAAGTTATTTAATTTATTTCCATATGGCTTCATATATTATAACACCATCTCTTTCAATGTTCTCTATCAATTTCTTGTCCGTATTGCTGTTGACAAATATAATATCCAATTTTAACAATGTATCCATGCCATCCAGCTCAAAATACATTTTTCCCTCATTCTGAAAATTTTCATCACAATATACAGCTAAATCTATATCACTGGTTTTTTTATTATCACCTCTGGCCCTTGAACCAAATAGGACAATTTTATTAACTTTACACTTCATGCCAATTTTTGAAATTGCTTTTATTATATTCATATCCAAATTAATCACCATGCAAATACACTCCTGTTAGTTTTCTTTACTATAAATAGTACATAATAAAAAAATTGTCCATTTTACTGATATTTATTCAATAATATCATATCTACCTGCAATATATTTTTTTCGCAATCTACTAAATAGGCACTATCCTGCACCCAATGTCTATAGGTCCTGCATAATACATTGAACTGGTCACAATGGCATCAACTCCAGTTTTTGCATATTCCACAATATTACTTTCATTAATTCCTCCAGCAGCCAAAATTGTGATAGAAGGGTCGATGTCTCTAAGAATATGTACATGTGACTTTAGTTCATTCCAGGAAATTTTATCAAATTGAATACCATCGATGCCATTTTTGCAAAGTTGAACAGCCTGGTTTAAATTTTCCACCTCTGCTATTATCTTTTTCTCACAGGCCCTGGTCTTAACATTTTTTAATATTTTAATTAGTCCTTCAACACCGCCTAAAAAATTCAAGTGCTGCTTAAAAATCAATATGGTTTCTGACAATCCCAGTCTATGTGGAAATCCGCCCCCTGCAATAACCGCCTTTACAGACAATTCCTTTGTCCCAGGAATAACCTTTCTTGTAGCAGTAACCTGTACATTGGGATTTACACGAGAAACCTTCTCCACTAATTTTTTTGTTTTTGTAGCAATACCTGAACTGTACTCAAGAATATTTTGAGAAACTTTCCATGCCATATGTAAATCTTCAGAGTTCCCCTCACCTTCAAGAAAAATTTGATCTTTCTCTATTATACTGCCTGAACTACAGGTTTTGGTTACATCTATATTTAACCTATTCAATATTTTTATAACTTCTTCCATACCACAAGCAACAGCACTTTCTCTTGAGAAAAATTGTATTCTACCCCTCTGACCGTTAATTCCTAAAGCTAAAGTTGTCAAATCAATATAAGGAACATCTTCTTTTATAAACCTATCAATAAGTTCTTCTGAAATATACATTCATAAAATCTCCCCTTATTTACAATTCATTTTTATATATGCTAAGAATAAATTCTTCTCCTGACTCCTGCAAAAGCGGTTCTTTTGCACCTTTATCCTTCATTGTTTTAATTATCATGGGAATTCCTCTGCCCAATTGATCTATATATCTCATATTTTCCATATATTTTACTAAAAATGGGTTTCGGGCATAAGATACCCCTATCTTCATTTTTTCAATGGTAACAGTATTAGGCAGTTTTCCCGGGCTATGAAACTCAATACGATCATCAAACATAAAAATTCTTATCTTGGAGCCTAAAATGCTGTAATTTCTATGTACAAGAGCATTTACAATAGCTTCTCGAAGTACCAGTACGGGATATTCTTCTCTTTCTTGCCTTCTCAACTGATTAATAGTTGAAGGATTCTTCATATTGTTTTTTAATATAACCAACATCTGCTCTGCTATATCCTGTAACCTGCCGCAAACAATCTTTTTATCTATAAGCTCATCTGTTATTTCATTTCCACGGAAATGTGCAAAGCTAATGCCATTTTGAGGCATAATATTATCTGCATTCTTTCCAAATATCAGCAAGCCACCTACAGAACACATAGCTTTCCCCTCTACTTCTTTCAATATATCTGCATTGATCAATATTCTCTCTAAACTTTTTTTGTCTTCTTCATATAAATCAAAAGTATTGTACTTTAAAAAATAATCTCTTACTATGTCCAGATTTAAATCTTTTACAGAAGTATCATAAACTGGTGATATATCAAAATGAATACTTCCATTAGCTTCAAACAATCGCATTAGTTCCTCTCTTGATGCTATTCGTTTTGTAGTTCCCACTCTTATATAATATTTATGATCAACTGTATAATAAGGCTTATTTAATCCTTTAGGAATATTAACTACTGATATCCTTAATCCATCTAATTCCACACTCTCATAAACAGGAATTATATTAGGTATACAATTATTTCTGCACACATTCATAATTTTCTCTTCTATGTTTTTATCAGTTATTCCCTTTATTTTACCGTCATCAGATACACCTATTAATATTGTCCCGCCTTCACTATTAGCAAAAGCTACAATTTCTTCCGCCAATTCTTTGGCCTTTATGCCTTCCTCTTTAAATTCTATATATGAATTTTCTCCATTTTCAATTATATTTAACAATTCAACTCTATTCATGACAAAATCCATCCTTACTCAAAACATATTTTAGACATTAGCTATGAATTAATTATATCATATTTATTTTTACATTTATTCATAATATTAGAAATAGCACGATTTATTATACATCTCATGTTAATGTTCAGCCAATGTAAAACAGTCATTTTTATTCGTAATTTGTTAATTATTTTCATGGTAATTTGGTCAAACTTTCTTTTAATTTTAAACATTCCTTATAGGTACTCTAAAATCCTAAAACATTCGTTATAATGCTTTCTGCGCACTACAATGTTTCAATTCCTTATAGGTACTCTAAAATCTAATTTCGGGATATGCTTTCAAAACCAACGGCATATGAGTTTCAATTCCTTATAGGTACTCTAAAATCCTGCTGGTGAGCCTTTAGAATTAGGAAAACTAAATTTAGTTTCAATTCCTTATAGGTACTCTAAAATCGTTGTAAAAAAAGTATTTGGTGGAGCACTAGATTTTGCGTTTCAATTCCTTATAGGTACTCTAAAATCCTAATAACACATGATAAGTTTTGAATTGCCTTATCAGGTTTCAATTCCTTATAGGTACTCTAAAATCAATGTTTTAAACTCACATTTGCTTATGGCATTAGCAAGTTTCAATTCCTTATAGGTACTCTAAAATCCTGGTGACCTTTGGTTCGACACTGAGAACGACAACAGAAGTTTCAATTCCTTATAGGTACTCTAAAATCCCGATATCTTCTTGTTTAAATCATGTTGGGAATTTAGTTTCAATTCCTTATAGGTACTCTAAAATCCCATTAAATAAAGCATACATCAGCTTGCCCCAAATTGCAATATTCAGGAAAATCTTTAGAAGAATTTCAAAAAACCAATCTCATGCTGCTAATTAACTGCATACGTAAAAATCGTCGACCCCCGGTAATTTTTACTCTATTCAGGGTCGACAACATAAAATTTAATACAGTCCTAAAACATTTTTAACTAATCTCTCATGTCGAGGTTCAGCATTATGCACTTTAAAATCAAAATCCTCAGGTGCATGTAGATTGTCAAGTAAATTTGACCCCTTTTTACGTTTAATTTTGACCCCCTAGAGTCTAAATTATATTTAGGCCAAAACCATCATATTTTAATTTTTTAGTATTAATTATTAATTGCTTAGATTCA
>NZ_PVXP01000123.1 GCF_002995845.1 Clostridium luticellarii
CTATAACATATCCAGTTTTCTAAATATATTAAAAAAAATAACTAGGAAAATGCAAAATATCACACCCGAAAGTCCATTTATCTTTAACCCAATGAATAGGGATGCTAGAACTGCTACAGGATGTATACCTAAAGAAGAAGATACTATTTTAGGTTCAATAATTTGCCTTATAATTGAAACTAAAAGATAAGATATTATAAGGCCAATGCAGATTACATAATTGTGCGCAATTATCAGATAGATAAGTGCCAGGGGGATATAGATTACTCCTATCCCTATAATAGGAAGTATGTCTGCTATAGCACATATTATACTTAGTATTAATGCATATTTTATTTTAAATATTGAAAATACTATTAAAGTTTCTATAAAAGTAAGTGAAATAATTATCATATAAGATAATAAATAATTTCCAATCATTTTTTTACTTTCATTATATATTTTAGCAAGGTTAGCTGTTTTATTATCCGGTATCAAATTGGATATATTTGTCTTAGATGAAGTCATATCTTTTGTAAAAAAATATGTAGTCAGCAATGTAAAGAGTATTACCATCAATAGATAAGGTATTGTAGCCACTAAATTTACTAAATAGCTTACTAATTTACCGGAAAAATTCATTGCTACGTTAGACGCCTTGGTAATGAAACTTGTAAAGTTCCCCTCAAAAGTATTTATTATGTATGGATCTAGATTATTATAGTATTTCTGCAGGTTATACAGAGAATTATATAGTTCATTGTAGTTATTGGAAATATATATCTGAACATTTTTACCAAATTGTACAGCTTCTTGAGCTATCATTATTATTCCCAGAGATAAGACAAGCAATATTATTGCAAAAAATACTGTAGTTGTAATTAAGGAAGCAATGCCATTTTTTATCTTAAACTTTTTTGTAATAAACAGTGTTGGTCTCCTAAGTATGAGTGCACATATCAGAGCTAATACAAAAGGCAGAGTATAGTCAATGGTGTTAAAAAACAATAAAAATATTAATGTGTAGATTATAAAAAATAAAGCAATTTTATCAATTTTGTTTATCAGTTCTTTCACAGTAGTAATAACAACTCCTTTTTATTTTTTACCAGGCATTAATGGCTATTTGGAAAGAATTAAAATACCATATATTTTATAAACTTGTAGTAATATTTCTGTTATAATAATATATAAAATAGTAAAGTATTTATCTACAATTATAAACTAATAAATTATTCTTGTACATAAAGAAATAGAAAAATTTTACAGGAGGTTACAGTTTTGTAAAACTGGTCTACAATTATGAAGGAATATTATATAATAATTTTTAAAAATACTCATGATGTTATAAATGGGGAAAAATTTTTAAAGGAAAAAGGCGTAAAGGTTAATGTAATGCCGACGCCGGCTCTCATTACCCAAAGCTGCGGAATAAGTATAAAAATTGATAGCGAATATATAGATATGGTAAAAAAATTTGTTGAACAAGATCAATTAGTGGTTAAAAATATCTACAGGAGAAATGATAGGGGATATACACAATTGTGATTTTGGAGGTAAAATATGTTGAGCAGCAATGCTTTTTCTTTTTTAAAAATTATAGTTGAAGAAGATGCTATTAAAATAGGAAGAATATCTATAAATAAGGAAAGTATTTTCAATTTTCTAGAAGTAGCTTTAAAGATAGTGGTTATATTAATTCTCATGTATGTGATAATCAAGCTGGGAAATAGAATTATAACGAAGTATGTCTCAAGGCAGAAAGATTTTAGAATTTCATTGGATGATAAAAAGGCTAAAACGGTTGGAGCAATTTTAAAAAGTATATTGAGATATTCAGTATATTTTTTTGGAGTATTTACCATAATTACGGTGATATCCCCTAAAGTGGGTGCTACTGGATTAACTTTTGCCGGGATAGGTGGAGTTGCAATTGGATTTGGAGCGCAAAATCTTATAAAAGATATTATAAATGGTTTTTTTATATTATTTGAGGATCAATTTTCAGTAGGAGATTATGTCACGATAGATGATAGGGATGGTGTGGTGGAAAGTATAGAGCTTAGAATTACTAAAATAAGAGATTTTAATGGAGATCTTCATATAATACCAAATGGACTTATCACAAAAGTCACCAATCATTCCAAAGGTAATATTAGAATTATGGTGGATGTAGAAATTTCATTTCAGGAGGATATTAACAGAGTTATAAAGTTATTATCGAATTTATGCAATAAATTTGAGGAAGAGAATAGTTCAATTACAGAAGGGCCTATTGTGCAAGGAGTAACGAAAATTATAGATGATAAAGTGACAATTAGGATATTTGGCAGGACAAAACCAATGACACAATGGAATATGGAAATGAAGCTTAGGAGGGAAATTGGAGAAATGCTCAAAGTGGAAAATATAAAGACTCCTTGTTTGTCAATAAAACTATTAAAGGAGGAATAGCATATGAAGAAAGTTTTTTATATGGGTGATATAGTTGAAATGAAAAAAGGTCATCCTTGTGGAAGTAATGAGTGGCAAATAATAAGGCTGGGGGCCGATATAAAAATTAAATGTTGTGGGTGTGGAAGAATAGTGATGCTTCCTAGAAACAAATTTTCTAAAAATGTAAAAAAGATTATCAGACAGAACCCCGATGAGACAAAAGATGTATAAATAAAATTTTGAAATTAATTGATTTTATTGCACATGAGTGGTAGAATAAAGAATTGTAATCCCTGCTGTAAGAATTACAGCCATTAGTCCGAAGGGAGGAGGTGGAATCAATGAAAAAATACGAAACTATATTTATATTACATCCATCATTAGATGAGGAAGCTTTTAAGTCCAATGTGGAAAAATTTAAGGGTGTAATAGAAAATGGTGGAGGAGTAATAGAAAACGTTGATGTTTGGGGTAAGAGAAAACTTGCCTATGAAATAAATAAGATTAACGAAGGATATTATACCTTAATAAATTTCAGCGGCGATTCTAAATTGCCAAAGGAATTGGATAGAATATTTAGAATTACAGACACAGTTATAAGACATATAATAGTAAAGGATGAAAAATAGGTGGTGTTTTAATTGAATAAAGTTGTTTTGATTGGAAGATTAACTAAAGATCCGGAACTGAGATTTACACCAGGAATGGGTAAGGCTGTTACTACCTTTACTATAGCCGTTGATAGAAGGTTTTCTAAAGATGGGCAAAGAGAGGCCGATTTTATTCCTATTGTTGTATGGGGAAAACAAGCTGAGTCTACAGCAAATTATATGAGCAAAGGAAAGCTTATAGGTGTTAGTGGTAGAATCCAGACTAGAAATTATGAAGCTAAAGACGGTAGTAGAAGATATGTCACGGAAGTTATTGCAGAAGAAGTTCAATTTCTTGAATGGGGAGAAAAGACTTCAAGTAATTTTAATAATGAAAATCCATCGGGAAATTCAAATAAATCCAAGGGATTTGATGAAGAGATTTATGGAGAGGATATTACACCTGTTGATGATGGAGATATCCCATTTTAAAGGTAAGGAGGATAGGTTTATGCCAAATAGAGAAGGCGGAAGAAGAAATTCTGGAAAGATGAGAAGATCTAAAAGAAAAGTTTGTGCTTTTTGTGCGGATAAAGCTGAGTCTATAGACTATAAAGATATAAATAAGTTGAGAAAATATGTTACAGAACGAGGAAAAATTCTTCCAAGAAGAATTTCCGGAAACTGTGCAAAACATCAAAGAGAGCTCACTGAAGCTATAAAAAGAGCTAGGAACATAGCATTATTACCGTTTACTACAGAGTAAATTTTAGGGGTGAAGAATTTTTTATTCTTCACCTTTTTTATATTTAAAAACATAATAATTTTTTAAATTGCCATTTTAACTTAATATTATATTCTAACTTATGTAT
>NZ_PVXP01000124.1 GCF_002995845.1 Clostridium luticellarii
ATATTATCACATGTTAAATTGAATACAAAAAGTCAACATATAAATTATTTTATGTGATAAAATGATATAAGAGTAGGTGATTGATTTGAATTATGTAAAAAAGTTTATTTATGATTTAAAGAAAATAGTAGGCGATATGGGATCAGAAGTTTATCTGGTAGGTGGATATATAAGGGATAAACTGATGAATGCTAAAACGGAGCCTAGAGATGCAGATTTTATAATTAATGGAGATATTCATAAATTCGTAAGTGAACTTGAAAAAGTAGGATATAAGTTTTTCCCTATAAAAGAAAACATAGGTATATATAGATGTATATTAAATGGTAATACCATAGATATATCACCTATGAAGGGTGATTCTATTGAAAAAGATCTAGAAGTCAGAGATTTTACTGTAAATGCTGTTGCTATGAGACTTATTGATAATAAAATAGTAGATCCGTTTTATGGAAGAAGAGCATTGAAGAGCAGAATACTTAAAAGTGTAAGTGACAAAAGTTTGGAGGAGGATCCCGTCAGGATATTGAGGGGCATAAGATTTTATATAAAATGTGGAATGCATTTTAATTTGGAGACGGAAAAGCAAATTGAAAATATATCAGGTAGAATAATGGAAGTTCCTAAAGAACGAGTTTTCAAGGAACTGATGCTTATAATAAAAGATGATAAGCTGGGGCTTGCTTTTGAAATTATGGATAACTATGGGATATTGAAAAATATCATACCCTATATAGATGAGCTGAAAACTATAGGAAAATGTAAATATCATACGGAAGACGTATTCACCCATATGAACTTAACATATGGGGTATTTAAGGATATTCTTAGGGGAAAAATAAAATTAAAAGGATTGAATTTAAATATATTTGATCATAAAATAGGTGAATTTAGTTTGCAGGAATATCTAAGCCTGGCCTGCTTTTTACATGATATAGGCAAATATGAAGCCTATAAAAATGAGAATAATAAAATAAGTTTTTATGGACATGATATAATGGGAGCTAGTATATGTGAAAGATTCTGTAATGATATGAAGTTCCCTAAAAAGGCAGAAAAATATATAGAAAATATAGTAAGGGGACATATGTACCCGCTGGGGCTTTTTAAGAAGGATATTTTTCACAATAAAAAAGCTGTTTACAGTTTTTTTTACAATTATGATGTATATGTAGAGGGCATACTCACTACCGCGTTTTGCGACAATTATGCTACTAGAATGAATTTGAATAGGCAAAATGAAAAGCAAAGGTTCAAAGTATTCATCGAATATATGTTAAAGGAATACGAAACCTATTGTAAGATGAATGAGGATAAACTTTTAAATGGAGAAGATATCATAAAAATTTTAGGCAGAAAAGGTCCTGTGGTAAAAAGTGCTCTTCGAGATATTCATATGCTCAGATACTTGGGAAAAATAAGTAACAGAGTAGAGGCAATTGAATATTTAAAATCACAGTCATTTTAGAGTATATTGAGAATATATTAACAACAGGAGTTATCCACGGTGTGGATAACTCCTTATTAATTTGCTGTAAGTGTAATAATATCAATATATGACTTATCCACAGAAAATGTGCATAAAGTTGTGGTTTCTGTGGACAAGTATTTCAGATTACTGTGAATTTTAGAACATAAACAACATAGTTATTCATCTACACTTTGAAATGTGGAAACTATGAAATCGAACTCCTGGGCGTCTGTAATCTCTCCATAACTGTCTTCAGAAATTCCAGGATAATAGTAAAGTATAAATTTCTCCTTGGATACTGTATTTTCAATTATAATATATTTTTTATCCAATTTTACATCCTGCAGTGTAGCAAGTACAGTGTACTTATCATTTTCACCTGTTCTATTGTTTACAAGATTAATTGAAAAGGTATCATGTCTTGTTATGTTTATTTTTTCCCTATCACAGTGTATGATATTTGAGTTATTTTTACACCCTAGACAACTATCGAACTTACAGTCAGCAGTACAGTTCAGACATTCGCAATGGTCGCATTTTTCCAGTTGAGAAAAAGATTCTAAATGATCGTTTTTGTAGGATTCCAACAAGGAAATATATTTATCTGCATTTAATCTTTTGAAAAATTTTTTTGTACTCAGGTCACTTTCTGCAGCATCTATCAATTCTATATATTTTTTCAAAGTTGTTATTTTTGCAGTATATTTTCGCCTGGCTAAGATCTTTTTATCTAGAAAAGGTGAGATGTTATCTATGGCATAACTTATATCCACAAATATTTTTCCGTATTTATCCTTTTCAAGTTTTATAAATTGATGGACTTTATCCATGATATCACCTAATTTTGCTTATATTTTTTCAATTCTTCATCAATGTCAACATCATCTAATTTTTCAAATTCCTTCTCCAAAGTATCTTCTTCCTTTAAATCTCCAAGTCCTTCAGCTAGAGCTTCTTTCTTTTGAATTTTTCTTTCGATATCATCTAAGTTTATCCTATTGTTTCCCGTATCTACATTGGCCATTATTTCATTTACTTTTTTACTGGCTTCAGCATTGTTAAATCTTGCGGCAGCTTCATCTCTGTATACTCTGGTTTTGTGAATTTCCTCATCTAGTTCCTTTAATTTGACTTTTACTGATTCAGCTTTTTCGCAGGCATCCTTGTAACTTGCTTCAAGAGAGGTATAGCTTTTATCAGCCTCTAATTTTCTAGCAAGAGCCTTTTTAGCTAATTCTTCGTTTCCTTTACTTAGGGCAAGTTTTACTTTGCCGTCGAATTCAGCAGATATTCTCTTTGATTCTTCCATCTTTTTTTCAATTTCGTGAACATTTCCCAATATCTGAGCTGAAGATAATTTGGCTTTATTTAAACTGTCCTCCATATCTCTCAATTTTTGATCCAGTAATTCAATGGGGTTTTCCACTTCATCTAAAGTGCCATTTACCTTTGCTCTGAAAATATTGGATATTCTTTTTAATACGCCCATAAAAAATCCTCCTTAAATTATCTTTTTCTTTTAAATTTATTTATTCTGTTTATGATAAAAATTATTATGAGTACTAATATTACAAGCTTAGCAAAACCCCAGAAGAAACTTGCTAAAAGACTGCCTCCGCCATAATAGCCGTTACTATATCCCCAGGGTATGGGAAGTGGTATAGGGAAAAAAGACCTCCTGCTTTCATTGTTATAATTTCCATTAGACTGGGAAGTGCTGCTGCTGGATTTGTTACTGCTGGATTTTGAAGAAGAATTAGGTGTATTGGAAAAACTACCTGATTTAAAATTTCCACTAGAGCTGTTACCATTGGAGCTCTTATGAAAGGTAGACTTGGGTGAAGAAAAACTACCTGATTTAAAACTGCCTCCGGAAGATTTTGAACTACTAATATGTGAAGCAGAAGTTCCAAAACTGTGTCCGCTGGAATGTGAGCCTTTGGCATAAACAATGCCGGAATTATTGTTTACAATTAAATCAGTGGACTGTATGTTAAAAATACCTGTTGATAGAAATAGAAAAGTAAATAATAGTGATATAATAAAGTATTTTTTATTGCACTTAATTTTAGGCACCCCCTTAAGCTCTGACCTTTCTTTTATGGTAACATAATATTTATTTAATGGCTACTAGTCCAATGTACAATTCATGACCTGCAGTTGACATTTGACCTTTTATATTTATTGAACACTAAATCAGATTGTTTTATATCATTTATTATATAGTATTTAATAACCTATAACAAGTATTAATTTAACTCATTTTAGACGATTTTAGACGATTTAACTATAAAAATAATATAT
>NZ_PVXP01000125.1 GCF_002995845.1 Clostridium luticellarii
GTAAATACGGACAGTAGTTTAAAATTAAACGTTTAACTATAGAGAATTTAAAAAATAATGTAAACAATTTCAATTTTATTTTGTAATTTATATGCCAGGAATTTTAGAAAAACATTGTAAATCGTCATAATAGAAATTATTATGATAAGGATTGTTTAATATCTGTTTTATAGATTTGGGTGTCATGAAATAAATTGAAATTTTCAAATTGGCGGTATAAATAAAATATACTCATAAAAATTGCAAGGAGGTCAATAATGATGAAGAATGAACTAAAGAGAGAACTTGGCCTGGTGCCTGCTCTCGCGATTGTTGTGGGCGTGGTTATAGGTGGTGGTGTATTTTTTAAACCTACAGCTGTATTCAGTTCCGCAGGAGCTCCGGGGTTGGGGATAATAGCATGGATACTTGGAGGCATTATAACCATAGCTGGAGGACTTACTGCTGCCGAAGTTTCCGCAGCTATACCCAGAACAGGAGGAATGGTAGCTTATCTTGAGGAAACATATGGGGATATGTGGGCCTATTTACTTGGATGGGCACAGATCATAATATATTTTCCGGCTAATATTGCTGCTCTTGCCATAATATTTGGTACACAGGCAGCATCATTACTGGGTATGCCTGATTCCTCCATAGTTTTAATAGCTGTTATAGTTACTGTGTTTTTGGTAATTATGAATTTTTTTGGTTCTAAAGCCGGCGGTGCAATTCAAACTGCTGCAACTGTGTGCAAATTAATACCGTTATTCGCAATAATAATAATAGGATTTACAAATGGAGACGGTGGAATGGTAAGATTATTTCCGGTTACAGCTCAGGATCATCCTATAGCTACGAGTCTGGGTTCTGCACTGGTAGCTACAATGTTTGCATATGAAGGATGGATAAATGTTGGAGCCATAGCCGGAGAAATGAAGAATCCAAAGAGAGATCTTCCCAGGGCAATTATAGGTGGATTATCACTGGTTATGGTGGTATATATACTTATCAATATAGCCTACTTATTTGTTCTACCGGCAAGCAGTTTGGCAGCAACAAAAACACCTGCATCAGCTGTAGCTAATGTAATATTTGGAGCAGTAGGTGGAAAAATAATAACTGTTGGAATATTGATATCAGTGTTCGGCACTATAAATGGATATATACTTACAGGAATGAGAGTGCCTTATGCTATGGCCGTGGAAAATAAACTTCCGGGCAGCAAATGGTTGTCAAAACTCAATAAAAAGTATAAAGTACCTGTAAATAGTGGTATACTATTAGGGATAATATCAATAATACTTATATTTTCCGGCAAATTTGATCAGCTTACTGATCTATTGATATTTGTAATATGGATATTTTATGTGATGACTTTCTTTGCAGTGTTTGTTCTCAGGAGAAAAAGACCGGAGCTTGAAAGGCCTTATAAAGTTCCCCTTTATCCGGTGGTTCCGGCTATAGCCATATTAGGAGGATTGTATATAGTGTTTAATACACTGTTTACTCAGCCTTTAAATGCGGGATTGGGCCTGATTGTAACCTTGATAGGATTTCCTTTGTACATGACAAGAAAAAGTAAATTTAAAAAGATGGATGGTAGGGAAAGTTGAAAATTGTTCAGCATGTAAATTTCAATAGTATTTTACATTTAGATATTATATAAAAGCAAGGAAAGGTTGGTGTCACACTTGAGGGAATATAGTGTTTTTGACATATTAGGCCCCATAATGATAGGACCATCCAGTTCTCACACGGCTGGGGCGGCAAGATTAGGGAAAATTGCGAGTACTATAGCTGGTGGGAAAATTAAAAAAGTACAGTTCTTCCTCCATGGTTCTTTTGCAAAAACCTATAGAGGACATGGTACTGACAAGGCATTGGTTGCAGGAATACTGGGCATGGATCCCTGGGATGAAAATTTAAAAAATTCTATAAAAATGGCAGAAGAGAGAAATATTCAGATTGAATTTATAGAGACGGATTTGGGGGATGTGCATCCCAACACTATTAAATTTGTGATAACAAGGCAGGATGGAAAAGTTTCAGAAATTACAGGATCGTCTATAGGTGGAGGAAATGTGGTTATAACTGAAGTAGATGGAGACAAGATAGAATTTACGGGAGTGTATCCTACTATATTGATAAATCATGTAGATGTGCCGGGTATGGTTGCCAGGGTATCGGAGATACTTTACAAATATAAGATAAATATAGCCTTTATGAAAGTGTACAGGAAAAGTATAAGAGGTGCTGATGCTGCTATGGTATTTGAAGTGGATGATTTTATTTCAGAAGATATAATAAATGAGATACGGGGCCTGCCCAATATACATAAAGTAAGGGCTGTAAACCCTATAAGTGAGGGGAAATAGCATATGGTCAATACTGGAAAAGAATTAATTAAAATATGTAAAGAGAAAAATATGAAGATCTGGGAATATACAATTGAACAGGAGATAAGATCCACTGAAAAAAGTAAAGAAGACATTTTCGAAAATATGAGAAAAAATTTTCAGGTGATGAGGGATTCGGCAGAATATGCCTTGAGACACAAAATAAAATCAGTAAGTGGTCTTATAGGTGGAGATGCATATAAACTGAATGAATACTGTCAGAAGGAAAAAACTTTGACTGGATATTTTATGATAAAGGCTATGGCAAGAGCACTTTCATGTTCAGAAGTAAATGCGGCTATGGGAAAGATAGTAGCTGCACCTACAGCCGGCGCCTGCGGAATAATACCGGCAGCTATAATAACTGCAGGAGAAAAGCTGGGTAAAAGTGAAGAGGAATTGATTCAAAGTCTTTTTACAACAACTGGAGTTGGAATAATAATAGCTAAAAATGCCACCATGGCTGGAGCAGAAGGCGGATGTCAGGCAGAATGCGGCTCGGCTTCGGCAATGGCAGCAGCTGGTGTAGTTGAGATGATGGGAGGAACTCCGGAACAGGCATTAAATGCCAGTGCCATAGTTATAAAAAATATACTTGGGTTGGTGTGTGATCCAGTGGCGGGTCTTGTGGAAATACCATGCGCAAAAAGAAATGTGTCTGGAGCTGTCAATGCACTAGCTACTGCTGACATGGTCATGGCAGGTGTGGAAAGCAAAATCCCTTTTGATGATACTGTTTCAGCCATGTATAAGGTTGGAAATCAGCTTCCCTGTGAGTTGAGAGAAACAGCCCTTGGAGGGCTTGCAATTACAGAAACCGGTCTTAAATTAAAAAGAAAAGTACTTGGAAAATAATGATGGCAGCGCTGAAATAAATATTGATATGATAGAAAAAGGGATATATATTTAAAAATAAATATATATCCCTTTAAGTTCAGCTGTTCCAATTTATATTTAGTATAAAAACCACCCCTTTTGAAAAAAGGTGGCAAAACATTACATTCTTACATTCATTTATGTTAAGATGTTTTTTATTATATTGTAAAATTTATATTAAAGTTTTACAACATTGGCAGCTTGAAGACCCTTTGGTCCCTCTTCAACATCAAATTGAACTTTTTGACCTTCTTCGAGATTTTTTCTTGGCTCATCACTTTGGATTGCAGTGAAGTGTACGAAGACGTCGTTTTCGCCTGGTACTTCAATAAATCCGAATCCTTTTTCTGAATTAAACCATTTTACTGTTCCTGTTTTCATTTATTATCCTCCTAAAGATAAAACACTTATAATTGATATATCTATTTTGTATATCGGTGTTTATTAATTTCATTAGTAT
>NZ_PVXP01000126.1 GCF_002995845.1 Clostridium luticellarii
GGTATAATGGTGATTTTGTTTTTTGATTCAATTCAATTTTACCATAAATCAGTGAGGAGTTATTTTATTTTGCAGCAAGAAATATACCGCATTTATGCGGATTACAGCGTTTCGCAAACGCCTAAAATTTATATTAAGTGAAAGGAGGAATTTTTTATGAATCAAACTGAAACAAAAATTGAATTGAAGGAAGTAAAGTTTGATGATGTTGAGCAGCTGACCGATGCTAATACGCCAGTAATAATAGGCGGTGCAGTTTGTGGTTTTGCAATATGTGCTGGAGCTGCTTGCGGTGGCGGCTGTGGCGGAGCTCTTTGTGCTTTCTAATAATTTTTTAGGAGTGATTTATTGTGTTAAATAAAAGGGAACTTAGTAATTTAACTGAAAATGATATTACTGATATGAAGGAAATAAACCTTAATGAAATTGAAAATCTTGAAGAAACTATTACTCCTGCATTAGGAGGAGTATGTGGAATAGGCTGCGGCGGAGCTGTTTGTGGTCTTTGGTGTTAAAATTTACAGAAAGGAGTTTTAGTATGGAAAATTCTAAGAATGTAATTGTATTAAAAAACATTTCAATGCAAGAAATTAAGCTTGAGGATGTTGCAGTTTTGGAAGAAGGAATTCAACCTGGAGGACTTCTCTGCGGGTTAGCTTGTATAGGCGGCGGAGTCTACTGTGGAGTCGGTTGTCCACATTAATATAATAGAACATATGGAGTTATCATAATTAATTATGATAACTTCGTAATATTTATTTTAAGAAATGAGGGATTTATTTGAATATACATTTTATAGAAAGTGAAAATATTTTGTTAGTATATTTCCCAGACACATTAAGGTTTTTTTCCATTAACCCTATAACTAAAGATTTAATCACCTGCATTGCAGAAAATAAAGATATAAATTTTGCACTTAAACAGTTTAACCTAAGTAAGAAGCAATATGTAGATTTTAAAAATAAATTAGAAAATTATGCAACGATGACAAAGATACAACAATCAAATAATAATGAAAATGTACTAAACAGGTTAGTTTTGAATATTTCAAATACTTGTAATTTAAAATGCAGGTATTGTTATGCAGATGGGGGTTCATATAATTCCGATGAAAGCATAATGACGAGAGAAATGGCTAAATTGACTTTGGATAAATTTTATTCCTTTTTTAATAAAATAAACAATATCCAAATATTTGGTGGAGAACCTCTTGTTAATATGCCGGTTGTAAATTTTATTTGCAAATATGTAAGAAATAGGGATGCTGTAAATAAGGAAAAAACTATAATAGGTCTTGTGACAAATGGTACTCTTATGAATAGTGAATTTATGAAAATGGTGAATAAATATGACATTCAGGTTACTGTTAGTTATGATGGAAATCCAAAGGTAAATGATATTATGAGAGTTTATGCTAATGGCAGTGGTACCTCAGATATCATATTAAATAATATTAAAATGTTAAAAAAAAATACAAACCAACCAACAACTATAGAAGTTACTTTTAATAGAAATCATATAGATAACAATATAAAAATCATTGATATAATAAAATTTATATATACGACATTAGGAAAGATCCCTTTACATATAGTACCTGCTGGTGGGAAAAAAGATTGTTTCTATGCCCTGAAAAATAGAAATGAATTTATAAATTCGGTTGATGATATATTTTTAAATTCTAAAAATGGCATTACGTACACATATTCATTAGTTCAGAGGATAATATCTTCTTTAGTATATAAAAAAGATACTGGAAAATATATATGCCAAGCGGGAATCGGAACTTTATCTGTATCTGTAAATGGTTATATATATCCCTGCTTTATGTTTACTGATAATGAAAATGTATGTATGGGTAATATTAAAGACAAAAATATATTTCATTCCGAAACTTTTTTTAAAATAATAAAAAAATTTGATTCATTTAATAAAAATGAAAATGAAAAATGTAAGCGATGCTTTATAAGCAAAATTTGCAGTGGCTGTTTTGGCATGAACTACTTAGAGAATGGTAAAATTTTTACACTAAGTGATCAATACTGCGAAATGTCCCAAAAAATGACAGAGAAAGTAATATTAAGCCTTTTTAAATTAAGTGAACATTTGAAATCTGGTGAGGACAATGAATATGCAAAATGTTAGTGAAATAAAACCAACTATAGTAGATGATATAAATTCATGGTTACTGTTTGAAAAGAAGAGTGGCAATATATATTCTATAGGCAGCCTAAAAAAGGATAAGTATATACAATTGCCTGAAAAATTAGTAGATCCTATAAAGACAGCAATAAAATACTTTGATGGTAACCATTCACTTAACAATATTGAAGAAATTTTAATGCATGAATATAATTTAAAATTAAATACTTATGAATTATATGATTTACTTTGCAAAGCTAACCTTATAGAAGGAATTGACGAATCATTAGTAGAAAAACAGGAAATGGATTACTTATCCATAACTTTAAAAGAAGTTAAATTGGATAAAATATATTGCATTTTGGATAAATTAAGCGGACCTTTTTTCCCATATATAATGTATAGCTCTATGATAATTATATTAATTTCTATATTCTTTTTTGTAAAAAATATTAATGTTTTTATCAGCGGATCAAGTTATACATTATTGGGTTCCTATACATTAGGAATATTATTTGGTCTCGTACTTTTTATCGTAAGTATAGGCATTCATGAATTTGCACACGGTATAATGGGTTATAGAGTCGGTTTAAAACCTTCAAAATTAGTATTTTCTTTATATGTGGCTACTCCCATGTTTTATTTGAAAATGCCTGGAATATACTCAATAAAGCCTAAGGAACGTATATATGTATGGATTGCTGGAGTATATGCTAATTTAATTTTGGCATCTATATCTATTATATTATCTTCTTTTTTTACAGGAAATTTAAAGAATATGTTTTTCCTATTCAGTATAAGTAATATTTCATTTATATGGGCAAATCTGTCACCATTACTTCCTCTTGATGGATATTTTATAATGAGCACTTTATTAAAAAGGCCCAATTTAAGAAAATCATCTTTTAAGGAATTTAAGAAGTGGGCACTTGGTAAAAAGAATAAGTTTAGAGGATTATCAATAGTATATTTTATAGCTTCTAATTTATTCATTGGTGTAATAATTGCTGTACAATTAAATATTATTACTAAAACAATAATAAACGTAATCGACAATCAACTTACAGTTTATCAGGCGTTTTATGAATTTAGGTATATTCTGATTATACTTTTGATTATAATTATAAAGAAACTAGTTGAATGCATATTAAAATATAAACATAAAAAGCAGAATCAATACAACACACTTTAATCTATCATGATTTCAAATAAATGGATTGATTTACAAATATAAATGTGATATATTTG
>NZ_PVXP01000127.1 GCF_002995845.1 Clostridium luticellarii
ATTAATAATAATTGATAATTAGAAAGGAATAACTATTAATGTTTTCTAGCTTAGGATGGCCATTGGTATATTGGTAATAAGTTTATTGGAAAATATCATAATAATTTAGCTTAAATATTAGGGGGAAGCAAAGATGCTGAACCTTATAATATATAAAAATCAAGCTCTTTGAGTTTTCGAGAGCGTGCATAAGATATAAAAGGGGGATAGCTATGATAAAAGAATTAAAGATGGACTACAAGAGAAATGAAAAGAAGTTTCCAGCTATGGTTGTTCTGCTTTTATATAGATTAGGAAATTATATTTATTATAAAAATTTTCCTAAAGCAATAAAATTAATTCTATTAGTACCAATAAAGATTATATATAAATTATTTGAGGCAGTATTAAATAATGAAATACCGTTTGATTTTAAGAGTGGTGGTGGATTAAGAATGCGACATCCTATTGGTATAGTAATAAATAGTAATTGTGATATTGGAGAAAATTGCACAATATTTCATCAAGTTACTATTGGTTCTAATGAACATTCAGAATTTAATAAAGCTGCTACTATAGGTGATAATGTATATATTGGGTGTGGTGCAAAAATAATAGGTAATATAATTATAGGGGATAATGCAAAAATTGGTGCAAATGCAGTTATTACAAAAAACATACCAGATGGATGCACT
This sequence comes from Clostridium luticellarii, assembly GCF_002995845.1. Lineage (GTDB taxonomy): Bacteria > Bacillota > Clostridia > Clostridiales > Clostridiaceae > Clostridium_B > Clostridium_B luticellarii. The sequence goes on from NZ_PVXP01000127.1 coordinate 675, forward strand.
GTTGTAGGAAATAATATTGTAATAGATAAAAGTAAAACAAAAGTAAGTTTATAATTTTAGTTATGCAAAGTAAAAATCTAAATTTGTAGCAATGGTAAAAATTAGATATGGCACACTGTACCCAACCGTGGTATAAAAAATTTATAAACAAAACACACGGAAGATAATTAATATGCCAAATAATATTGTATCCATTAATAACGAACTTTACAATTACTTAAATGATGTAATTAATGTTAATTAGAAGGGAAGAACTATTGATGAATAAAATTGCAATAATAGGGAGTGGATATGTAGGCTTGGTCAGTGGTACTTGCTTAGCGGACTTTGGAATGGAAGTCACTTGTGTAGATAACAATAAAGAAAAAATAGATAAGTTAAATAATGGACAAGTTCCAATATATGAACCTGGTTTAGATGGGTTGGTAGAAAAAAATATATATTATAAAAGATTAAAGTTTACTAGTAATATAAAAAAAGCAGTTGAAGAAAATGAAGTTATATTTATTGCTGTAGGTACTCCTCCTTCAGAAGATGGCAGTGCAGATTTACATTATGTTTCAGAAGTGGCGAAAGATATAGCAGAATACATGAATGGATACAAAATTATAGTTGATAAGTCTACAGTTCCAGTTGGAACTGGGCAAAAAGTAAAAAAAATTATAAAAACAGAATTAGATAAAAGAGGGGAAAAACATAGTTTTGATGTTGTTTCTAATCCGGAGTTTTTGAGAGAAGGAGCAGCCATACGTGATTTTACACATCCTGATAGGGTAGTAATCGGTGCGGAATCTGAAAAGGCTATAAATGTTATGAAAGAAGTTTATAGAGTTCTATATATCAACGAAACACCGTTTTTGGTTACTAGTATAGAAACGGCAGAACTTATAAAATATGCTTCTAATGCATTTTTGGCTACTAAGATATCATTTATAAATGAGTTAACTGGACTTTGTGAAAAAGTTGGGGCTAATATACAGCATATATCTAAAGCTATGGGTATGGATAAAAGGATAGGACCTAAATTTTTGCATTCTGGACCTGGATATGGTGGAAGTTGTTTCCCAAAAGATACTCGTGCACTTGTAAGAATAGCAGAAGATTATGGATGCGATTGTTCAATAGTTAGATCTACTGTAGAAGCAAATAAAAAACAAAAATTAAGAATGGTGGGTAAGGTTATAAATAGTATGAAAGACTTGAAAAATAAGACTATAGCTATTTTAGGATTATCCTTTAAACCTGAAACAGATGATATGAGGGAATCTCCATCACTTTTAATTGTAAGGGAACTGGTTAAGAATGGTGTGAATATAAAAGTCTATGATCCTCAAGCCTATAAAGAAGCTAAATGGAGATTTAAGGATATAGAAGATAGAATTGAATATTGTGATAGTGAATATTCAGCTGTAGAAAATTCAGATGGATTTATGATTTTAACTGAATGGAATCAATTTAGAAATCTAGACTTAATAAAAATAAAAAATTCTATGAAAGGTAAGTATTTTTTTGATTTTAGAAATATTTACGATCCTAAAAAAATGAAGGAACTTGGATTTGAATATGTATCTGTAGGAAGATAAAATAGCTTAGGTAGGTGTATTTATGAAAACTATACTAGTTACAGGTGGAGCAGGTTTTATAGGCTCCCATTTATGTGAAGCATTATTGAATGAGGGTAATAAGGTAATAGTTATTGATAATTTTAATAATTATTATAATCCTATGATAAAAGGAAGTAATATACAGGAAATAAAAAATACAATGAAATATAATAAAATATTAAATGGCAATTTTAAATTATTTGAAGGAGATATAAGAAATAAAGAAGATTTAACTAGGGTATTCCGTGAAAAAATAGATATAATAGTACATTTAGCAGCAATGGCAGGAGTTAGACCATCAATACAAAATCCAGAATTATATTATGACGTTAATATAATGGGTACATTAAATTTATTAGAACAATGTAAAAAAAATAAAATTACTAAATTTGTCTTTGCATCTAGTTCATCGATATATGGAAATAACAAGAAGGTTCCTTTTTCGGAAAATGATAATGTAGATTTTCCAATATCACCTTATGCGGCTACCAAGAAATCGTGTGAACTTTTACTTCATACATATCATCATTTATATAATATAAGTACAGTATGTTTAAGATTTTTTACAGTATATGGTCCAAGGCAGAGGCCTGATTTAGCTATACACAAGTTTACAAAGTTAATTTTAGAAAGAAAAAAAATACCTTTTTATGGTGATGGAACAACTGAAAGAGATTATACTTATATCAGTGATATAATAAATGGAATATTATCAGCAATTGAATTTGTTTGTAGTGATAATTGTTATGAAATTTTTAACGTTGGTGGAGATCATACTATATCACTAAAAGAAATGGTTGAAACTATAGAAAGTACATTGAATAAAAAAGCAGAATTGAATATTATGCCAATGCAGCCTGGAGATGTTAATAGAACTTGTGCGGATATAACAAAATCAGATAAAATATTAGGATATAGACCTAATGTTAATTTTGAAGAGGGAATAAAAAAATTTGTAGATTGGTATAAGATTAAAAGGAATGATTTAAATGATTAATGATTTAGCTATAATTATAATTCCAACTTATAATAGTGAGAAATATATTTTAAAG
>NZ_PVXP01000128.1 GCF_002995845.1 Clostridium luticellarii
AAAAATCTCCATGGTAAAAAGGACTAAAAACAATCCAGTAGAAGGCACCTTGATAGGCTGCTTACTACTGGATTTAGTTTATCAAAATAAAATTGACAATTGAATACGTAGAATTTTTGACGCTTACAATTGATTAATTGGTTTTATGAGAAAAAAATAGATATTAATAACCAGTCAATTTTATCATCGCTTACAACAACTGAATACACAGCAGTCCAAAAAGCAAATGGTATTGACGTGTTCTTAGTTCAAATTCGAAATGTAAGAGATGATTTATTGGCAACAATCACAAGACTTCAGGATGATATAAAAAAGAATCAATCTATGCAGGTACAGCAGCAGAGATTAATTGATGATTGCAATGCCAAGAAAACTACTTTTTCAGAAATACCAGATTATGTTGCATTAAAGGATGAAATAAATAAGGAGTTTGCTAAGAGACATATCAGTTCAGAGGCAAAATTTGCCTGCGAATATGTAATTGCACTTAAGGATGAAGGATGGAGAGATGCGATTGAATCTTATCTTGGTAAGAGAAGATACACAATTCTTGTGGATCCGGAATATCACGATATTGCAGATGATGTGTTAAATACATCTCCACACAGATATGCACATTTATTTAATACGAAATTATTGATGAAAAAGGAACTTGCTCCAGAAGAAGATTCTGTTGTACGTTATATTGAAGTGAAAAATTCTGTGGCGAAACAGTATTTTGAATACCAATTAGGTCGTATGCATGCAGTAACAAAGGAACAAGTGCGCAATTTCGAGAGTGCTATTTCTAAAGAGGGAAGAGTATCTGTTGCTATGGATAGTTACTTCCTGCAATTTGATAGAATGCGTTTTTATTGCTTGGGACAGGAAACAATAGAGCTCAATCGAATTCATGCAGAAAAAAGATTACAGGCTCTGGTTAGTGAAGCGGAAACGTTACGAGAACAGGTACATGAGCAGAAACAGAAGAAAGAATATTTAGAGACATCACAAGGATACTTTGGTAGCTATAATTATGATGCATGCCAGATGTATAAGGATATTTTGCTTAAATGTGAGGCAGCATCCAATGAGCTTGAACATTTGAAACAGGCGCAGCAAAATAATATGGAATATCTGGAAATGAATCAGCTTTATACAAAATATAAAGGAGAGCTTGAAGCAAATGATAAAGAGCGTGGTAAAGTTCAAGAATCTCAGGTAAAGATGAAGACACAGCTTGCAGTAAATCAAGAAAAGAAGGAAGTAAAGACGGCAGAGCTGGAAAAATATAATGGTATTATGAATGAATACCAAATACAGAATTATGACGTGTACAAAAGAGCCATTGAAAGTTACAACAAGTATGTATTCAATGACAAAACTGGTACTGGTGGTACATTAAAAGATCGTGATCGTTCAGAACGTGCTCTTAGAGAAGTTGAGAAAAATTTGACAAGTACACAGTCTGCTTATAATGCGCGTAGAAATGCAGAAAGTTGGCTTCCAACTGGAGATGATCAGCGTTTTGCATATGGGACAAGAAAAACTCAAATCTGGATGGATGATCTCCAGGAAATCAAAGAAAAACTTAGAGAGCAAACTAGACGATACGAGGAAATATTCAAGAATGAATTTGTACTTACAGTACTAAAATCCTGTGAAAGCGCAAAAGATGACTTGAAGTTAATCAATGCAGAGCTTTCCAGATTAAAATTCAAATCAAAATATGAGTTTGAAGTGAAGTATGTAAAAGATGGCTCTGATTATGAGAAAATTTTGGAATACGCAAAATATTTAAAGGAACGCGAGGATTTAGGAACAGCTTCCGGCCAGATGACATTGTCGGCACTTACAACATTCACTGATGATAAAGGAATGGAATTAGAAAAGGAAATTCATAGAATTATTAATCGTATTATTGATAGTAATGATAAGGATCAGATTGAAGATTATGCTGATTACAGAAACTATATGATATATGAAATTTTGCTTACAAATGATGTGTTAAACAAGGCTAAGCTTTCCAAGCAGTCTGGTTTTAATTCAGGGGCCGAGGTGCAGATTCCATATATGCTAATTTTATTATCTGCGTTATTAATGATATATAACGATAAATTAAATTCTACAAGGCTTGTGTTTATAGATGAGCCATTTGCAAAAATGGATCCTAGTAATGTAAAAATCATGCTTGATTTCATGAGGAAACAGAAGCTGCAGATGATTTTCTGTGCACCAGATAAGACAGAGTTAATTGGTAATGAATGTGATGTTATTCTTCCGGTGCTTAGAACAAGATCAGATTTAATGGAAATAGGAATTATTGAAATGCATGAAGGAGTGTAGCTTTTGAATTGGGAAGAAAAAATACTTGTGTATCTAGTAGATAATTATCGGAGAAGTAAGAAAGATACTGGAGATAATAAAACCAATCGCAGAACCCGGGTAAAACCTGAAAAACTTTATAAGAAGTATCAGGCAAATGATGGCGATTTTGATGTGATCACGGCAATAAATCATACTGTGGCTGAACTCTGCATAGTAGGTTTTTTAACCTGTGATCAGGAAAAGTTTGGTACGTCACTTCAATGTATTTATCTTGTAGATAAAAAGATTGAGCAGGTGGAGGATTATCTACATAAAAAATATGCTTTTATTCCGAAAGGAATGAAGAAAGATGATGTGCAGAATATGATTGCCAAATATCATGACTTATCGGAAATCTGTGGTATGGAATGTGATCGTTTACTAAAGGAATTGGATTTTAATAAAATTCCAAATGATTATGAAACCCTTCCTAAAATATTAGATGCAGTCGCTTTTATAGAGAATAATCGAACAGAATTGTTTGTAAGAGAAGTTTCTATGAAAGTTTATGGTGATTCAAAATATTTTGAAGAGAATACATTGGTACAAGTTTGTCAGATGCTTCGCAAATATAAAAATAAACCATGTAACACAGATGAAATTATGGATGAAATTTTATCAGACTATATGATGTTGATTTACAATATAAATTGACCCCCTTTTTACACTGAAAATTGACCCCTTCACTTTAAAATAATATCCTTTATGAGAGGTAAAAAACTCATGAAGGAGGCATAAGAGTGTAGGTGAAAGACTTG
>NZ_PVXP01000129.1 GCF_002995845.1 Clostridium luticellarii
TATTTTATTAAATCATTCATTTTTTTCGCTATTATTGATAATATACAAAAATGCAGAAGCAAATAGTTCTAGAACTATTTGCTTCTGCATTTACTTTAATATTTATTTATATATTTTCCAGTATTCCTAGGTTTCAGCTATAATCTTACCCATCTCACTAATATTATATCCGCCTATTCCCTGTATTTCCATTCTAAATTCTTCTGATGAAAGTATATCCATAATAGCTTTAGTTGAAGGTTTGTTTATATCTTCTTTTTTTATAACCATATCATATTTCTCTTCTTTTATTGGAACAAAATCTACCCCATCAACTTGCGAACACGATTTTTCATTTCCCATTCCTAGATCAGCACCACCACGGGCAACTATACTTGCCACTGCCAGATGCGAAACACATTCCCTTGAATAGCCTTTTATTTGATTTCCCAAAATGTTCATCTGCCTTAAATGCTCATCCAACAAGATCCTGGTACCGCTTCCCTTTTCCCTGTTTATCATAGTGATATCCTGTCTTCTAAAATCATTCCAGTCTTTTATTCGCTTTGGATTCCCTTTGGCCACATAAAATCCCGTCATTCTTCCAACAAGTCTTATTATTACAGCAGGAGTTCCTGGAAGCATCTTTTTTATATATGGAACGTTATATTCCTTGGTTTCACCATCCCACATATGTGCTGTTGCAGCCTGAACCTTTCCGCAATAGAGTGCATATATGCCATTATAACTGCCTTCATAAGATCTCAATGCACGCATACCCTCTTCATAACAAGCCAGATAACGACACAAAATATCCAAAATAGCATCCTGACCAGATATAACAAAACTGTATTTTTCAAGGGTATCTTTACTTTGAAATACAGTATTAGATGTCATAATACCAGATGTATTTGTAAAATCATTACTAATAGTTTTTATATTTTTCGTCTTATTTTTATAAGCTTCCACATCTTTTAGATCTACACGTACCTTTTTACCCACTCTATAGGAATTTATTTCTTTTCGCCTGATCAATTCATAAACAGTACTCTTAGAAATTTTTAATATATCGGCTACCTCCTGTGGAGTAAGAGCTGTATCTATATACATATAAAATTCCTTCCTAAGTTAATGTAAGAACAAATATAACGCTATGTTTATTATAGCATATTAATATTATATTTGTCACGATTATGTACAATCTAACTTCAATTCGTAATTTAAATATAGAGATACTTACGTTCAATGTAAATTCCTACAAAATATAAATTCAAATTTTCGAATTTACGTTAAATTATATTTGACTCATCCCGCCAAATCTCTTATAAAATAATGACATTAGTATTGCAGCAATTAAAGCCATCGCTGAACCTAAATAAAAAGGAGCACTATTATTAACCTTATCATATAATACTCCAGCCATAAGACTTGCAGGGAGTAAAGTTATACCTATTAATGAATTATATATTCCCAATCCTGTTCCCCTTTTATTTTCATTGATAAGGTCTGAAACCAGTGCCTTTTGTACCCCATCTGTTGCTGCACTGTAAAGTCCATATAATGCAAATAATAAAATTACCAATATTCTATTATTTGTTCTTCCAAAACTAAAGTATATTATAGAATACAGTAAATATCCAAAGATAATAAGCCTTTCTCTACCAAATTTATCAGAAAGAATCCCCATAGGAACAGAAAATATTACCGACACTGTATTAAATATCAAATATACCATTGGTATAAATAAAGCTTTTATCCCAACATCACCAGCTTTTACGAGCAGCAAGGCATCAGTTGAGTTACCTAGGGTAAATATAAAAGCAATTCCTAAAAATATATAATATTTATATGAAAAGTCCTTAAAGGTAATCTTCTTAGGAAGAACATTTTTACTTTTTTTAGCCTCTTTTACAAAAAAAATTATAGTAAATAATCCAAATATCCCAGGTAGAACTGAAAACATAAATACTTTCCGGTAATCACCAGGAAATGCTGATAAAATTGTAAAAGCAAGTAGGGGTCCTACTATTGCTCCACTATTATCCATAGCTTTGTGAAATCCAAAATTTTTTCCTTTTTCACTATTATTTGATGAACCAGCTACAAGACTATCTCTTGGTGCAGTTCTTATTCCCTTTCCAACCCTTTCGGTAAATCTGACAACTAGCACCTGAAAAGGTGAAGTCACTATTGAAAATAATGGAGACAAAATAGCTGTAAAGCCGTATCCAATAATCATAAAAGGTTTATTTTTGCCAATTTTATCACTCCACCAGCCTGATACAGCTTTAAGAACCGAAGCTGTACTTTCTGCAATTCCTTCAATAAGAGATACCTCTGTTTTCGATGCACCTATAGAGATTAAAAATAGGGGCATAATAGAGTATATCATTTTTGTTGTTGTATCAGTTAAAAAACTAGTTATACCAGTAAAAAATACGTTGCGTTCGACTCCTAAAACCTTCTTATCTTTTTCATTATTAATATACACACCCATCCCACCTTTGTAACCAGGTTATTTATTATTATGACTAATAAAATTCTATTTTTGATTTATATCAATTTTATATTCCTCTCTCTGAGGCCAGTATACCTTAAATTCAAGCTTTTCAATATCTCTTTGTTGTTTATAACTCATCCTTAAATTCACATCATCAGGAATATTTACATCTTTATCGAGTTCTTTTAAGATAAGTTTGATATTATTAGTACTTTTTAAACTTGATAAATGTGAGCAAATATCATCTAATAAATGTTCAGACTTACCAGATTCATCTACAGAAATCTGATAAATTTCAGCTTTATTAATATAATTGCGTGAATCACCAGAAGACAACCATCTTATTAAAGCCTCTTTACTAAACCTCCATTCCCTGCCTATCTTTCTGGCCGGTATATGCTCTTCCCTAAGTAATTTTATCAGTGTTTTTTCACTTACACCTAAAAATTCTACTGCTTGTTCAACATTTAATATACTATTATCCACAATTTTCACCTCGTATATATTATAACAAAATCTATTTTTAATGCAACATATAAATG
>NZ_PVXP01000130.1 GCF_002995845.1 Clostridium luticellarii
AAACCTCTGAATACTTAAATATTTCTCCTATTTTCTATATATATTGAAGAAAGAGAATAAATTAATGAGAGTACATCTGTAATACTAGATCTCATCTACTTCTTTTATACTCAAAGCTATTTTTTGATTATCCTTATTTACTTCTAAAATTTTTGCCTTTATTTCTTGACCTATCTCTAATACATCATCAGGTTTATCTATCCTCTTATGACTTATTTGAGATATGTGAACCAGTGCATCCACTCCAGGCTCCAGTTCTACAAAAGCACCGAAATTTGCAAATCTAACTACTTTTCCCAGTACAACACTGCCTACAGGATATTTTATATCTACATTATTCCAGGGATCTTCCATGAGTTTTTTAATAGATAATGACAATTTTTTCTTTTCTTTATCTACATCCAGAATATAAACTTTAATTTTATCACCTATCTTTAGCACATCACTTGGTTTGCCAACTCTTCCCCAGGACAATTCAGATACATGGAGTAATCCATCAACTCCCTGTACATCAACAAAAGCACCAAAATCAGTTAGCCTTCTGACTTCTCCCTCTACTACAGTATCCTTTTGAAGTATATTCCAGGTCTTTTCTTCCATCTTTTCCCTTTCAGTTCTCAAGATCTCTCTTCTTGAGGCTACTATTCTGGTACCTCTTTTTTCCTCTTTGAATTCAATTATATTTACATCCAGTTCCTTATTTATATATTGGGAAAGATCATCTACATGGTACAGTTCTACATGGGAAGCAGGTATAAATACCCTGGCACCCTTATAATTTGCCACAAGACCTCCATTAACAGCTTCTTTTACTGTCACCTGCAGAACGGTACTTTTCCCATTATTTTCTCTCAGTTCTCTATATGCGTTTTCTCTCTCCAGTTCTAATTTGGACAGCACTACATATCCATCTTCATTTTGTCTTCGTATTACCTTTACTTCCAGCTCATCACCTTCATGTATTAACTGTTCCAGGTCATCCTCTTCATTCCTTGTTATTTCAGATTTAGGAAGTATACCATCTGATTTATATCCTATATTTAAAAATACCTCATTTGGATTTACAGATATTACAGTACCTTTAATTTTTTCTCCTAATATTATTTGAGTATCATTTTTATCCATGTAGGACAATTGCTCATTTAATGCCAAATTTTTGTCATCACTCATTTTTAAAATTGCCTCCTTTATTATCCAATCCGGTGTTGAAGCTCCAGCTGTAACACCTATAGTTTTTATTTTGTTAGATCTAATTATATTATCAGGTATTTCTCCTGAATTTTCAACGTGAATAGTACTTTTACAATTTTTTCTACATATTTCATATAACTTAGTGGTATTGGAACTATTCTTACCTCCCAGCACTATCATTACATCAACTTTTTTTGAAATATCATCTGCAGATTTTTGGCGAACTTCTGTAGCACTGCATATGGTGTTGAAAGCAATAAACTCTTTACACTGTTCGATTACTGCACTCAATACCTTCTGCCAATTGGATTGTTTTTCTGTAGTTTGAGATACTATACAGAGTTTGGGCGGAAGTTTTCTTAAGTTTAGTCCATCCTTGGATATAATAGCCGCATTATTGCACCAGCCGTTTATACCTATAACTTCGGGATGAGCTTCATCACCTACTATTAATATAGAATACCCTAATTTATAATATTTCTGTACTTTTTTTTGTATATTTGAAACATACGGGCAGGTAGCATCTACCACATTTATTTTTTTATTCTCCAAAAGAGTATATATATATTCAGGTACTCCATGGGAACGTATTATAACCACATCTCCTTCTTTAAGATTGTCTATATCCTTCTCCTCTATGGAAAATATTCCTTTATTCTCTAATCTTTTTACTACATTATTATTATGAATTAAAGGACCTAAAGTATATATATTTTTTTGGAATTTTTTCCGTGTGTTTACAGCTTCTTCAACAGCTCTTTTTACTCCAAAGCAAAATCCGGACTTATCTGCCAGTATAATTTTCATAATTTCACCTTAAACTTTTTAAATTGTGTTTTTCAATATATTTCATTATGTAATTCGAAATAATTTCCACTACCTCTGAAATAGAAAGATTGGAAGAATCTATTTCTATAGCATCCTCTGATTTTACAAGTGGAGAAGCCGCCCTATGTGAATCTATATAATCTCTTTTAAGTATATCATCAAGTATTTTATCGTATTCTGCAGGTATATTTTTTTCATTGAGTTCTATACACCTTCTCCTTGCTCTTTCACTGGCACTGGCTGTAAGGAAAAATTTCAAGGGAGCATCTTTTAAAACTACAGTGCTTATATCCCGTCCATCCATAATTACATTATATTCCGATGCCATTTTCTGCTGCTGATTTACCAGCAATTTTCTCAACTCAGAAATGGCAGCATAATTGGATACACTGCTGCTTACTTTAGGATGTTTTATGGAGTCTGTAATATCTTCACCGTCTACCAGTATTCTATCTTTTTGAAAACGTATATCAAGCGATTTTGTCATTTTACAAACACCTTTTACATCTGTATAAATAATATTTTTTCTCATACACATAAGAGTAACAGCCCTGTACATAAAGCCCGTATTTATATACACAAGATTGAATCTATGGGCTATAATATTTGCTATGGTACTTTTACCTGAAGCTGCAGGACCATCAATTGCGACAGATATATTCAAAATAGTATTCCGCCTTTCTAATGAAAACATATAAAATTATAAGTTAAATTTTATACATACTATATTTTATTATATATTCTATAAAAA
>NZ_PVXP01000131.1 GCF_002995845.1 Clostridium luticellarii
ATTTTTATATCTATAATATTTAAGAAGGAGAAAGTAAATATGATTTTCTATGATGAAAACAATTTAGATATAATAGAAAAAGATTTGAGATATCTTCAATTATTATCCAGGGAATACCCCACAATTTCCAGCGCAAGCACGGAAATTATAAACCTTGAAGCCATATTAAACTTGCCTAAGGCTACAGAACATTTTATAAGCGATATTCACGGAGAATATGAGTCCTTCACCCATATGCTTAGAAATGCCTCAGGAGTGATAAAGAGAAAAATAGATGATGTATTCGGGAATTCATTGAGTGAGGAACAAAAATCGGCATTGGCTACGGTAGTATACTATCCGGAGAAAAAGCTGGAGCTTATTAAAGAAAAAGAGAGCAACCTTCAGGACTGGTATAGAATAACTTTGTATCAATTGATTGAATTGTGCAAAAATGTATCTTCAAAGTATACCCGTTCAAAAGTAAGAAAGGCTTTGCCTGAGGATTTTTCATATATAATAGAAGAACTTCTCCATGAACAGGATGATAGAGTGGACAAACAAGCTTACTATAATGGAATAATAAAGACTATTATAGATATCAATCGTGCTCCAGATTTTATCATAGCAATATCCAATGTAATACAGAGGCTGGTAGTGGATAGACTGCACATTATAGGAGATATATATGACAGGGGGCCGGGAGCCGAAATAATAATGGATGCTCTTATGAATCATCATTCTGTGGATATTCAATGGGGAAATCATGATATGCTCTGGATGGGAGCAGCTTCCGGCTGCAAATCCTGTGTGGCAAACGTACTAAGGATATCTCTCAGATATGCCAATCTAAAAACTGTAGAGGATGGTTATGGAATAAATTTGCTTCCGCTTGCAACCTTTGCTCTTGAATTTTATCATGAGGATCCTTGTAAGAGTTTTACTCCAAGGGCTTTAGAGAAGAAGATAAATAAAAATGAACTGCAGCTTCTGGCAAAAATGCACAAGGCCATTGCCATAATGCAGTTTAAGATAGAAGGACAGATAATAAAGAGGCATCCCGAGTTCAAAATGGAAGATAGATTGTTATTAGACAAGATAGACAGGGAAAAATGGGAGATAACTGTTTATGGCCACACTTATAAATTAAATGATACCAGTTTTCCCACCGTGGATTGGAATGATCCTTACAAGCTGACAGACAGGGAGCAGGAAATTATTGAAAAGCTGACGGATTCTTTTGTAAACAGTGAAAAACTTCAAAGACATATTAAGTTTTTATATGGAAAAGGCAGTATGTATCTTATTTATAACTCCAATCTTCTCTATCATGGCTGTGTTCCCCTCAATAAGGATGGAAGTCTCAGAGAAGTCAAAATAGGAAAAATAAGCTACAGAGGAAAAGAACTTCTGGACAGATATGATCGCATAGCCAGAGATGCATATTTTTTCAAACCCAACAGTGCCGCCAAGAAATATGCAATGGATATGATGTGGTATATGTGGTGCGGTGAGGACTCACCTATGTTTGGAAAAATAAGGATGACCACTTTTGAGAGATATTTTATTGATGATAAAGAGGCACATTGTGAACCTAAAAATTATTACTATCAATATAGGGACAATGAGCAGGTATGTAAAAATATATTGTCGGAATTTAATCTAGATCCAGACAGCTCACATATTATAAACGGCCATATTCCAGTTAAGACCAAGGAGGGAGAAAGCCCTATAAAGGCCAATGGAAGGCTGCTTGTAATAGATGGCGGCTTCTGTAAGGCATATCAGCCGGAAACTGGTATTGCAGGATATACACTTATATATAATTCCTATGGATTGCTGCTTACTTCCCATGAACCTTTTTCGGCTATAAAAAATGCTATAGAGGAGGACAAGGACATTATATCCTCTACTGTGATTTTGGAGCATGTAGCTAAAAGAAAGAGGGTTGCAGATACAGATATAGGAACAGAACTGAAAAAGCAGATAGCGGATCTGGAGAAACTTTTAATAGCCTATAGGAAGGGACTTATCAAGGAATATAATGATCAGGTGGAGTGAATTTTAAAGACAAACACAAAATCAATCAATAGCTGCTTTTATGTTCTATAAAAGCAGCTGATTTTTTAATCATAACACATGTAATTGCATAATTTATAAATTCATTTTTAAAAATGAATTTTTATTAGAGGATTTTTATTGTTAATGTAGAAGTTCTATAAAAAGAAATAATTTTAATAATTCACAAATTTTTATAAGTGAAATACAGTACAACCTGTGTTATAATGTTAATATAAATTATGATAATATCCATTATAAAAATTGGGAGGGAAGAAATTGTTAAAATGCCAAATATGTGGTAAGCCAGCGGATAAGCATCATATAGTTTATAGGAGTCAGGGAGGGGTAGATTTCCCCTTGAATTTTAAATATTTGTGTCCAGAACATCACAGGGGAGAATACGGACCTCATAAAAATAGAAAATTGGACTTGAAGTATAAACTGGAGATGCAGCAGAATCTTGAAAAATTGCTTTGTAAAGAGTTTTACACGTTGGATAGCTTGGTTACACTCCTTCAAATAAATAAGGGTATGTTAAAAAAACTTTTAAAAGACTGCAGGTTATACAAAGAAGGATATAGAAGTTTTGATGTTATATACAGACTCATGGGCAGAAAGACATACACAGAATATATGATGGAAGAATATTATGATTTTATAGCAAACTTCTAATATTAGTT
>NZ_PVXP01000132.1 GCF_002995845.1 Clostridium luticellarii
GTATTTTTTTAGTATTATTGAATGTATTTAATATATTAAGTGTTTTTGTCATAGCTATCATGTTAGTATATTTAAATAATAAGAATATTAAAAATAAGCTTGAAAAAGAATACAAAGAAAAAGAGTTAAAACAACTTACAGAATATACAAATGTTATTGAAAACATGTCAGATGATTTAAGAAGATTTAAACACGACTATGCCAATATAATGCAGGTTTTGTCAAGTTATATAAAAGCTAATGATATAGAAGGTTTAAAAACATTCTATAAAGATGAACTAGAGCCTGAAAATGAAAAAATAATGAATAAGAATAAAAGCTTATATTTGATTAAAAATATAAAAATACATTCTTTAAAAGGATTGTTATTTTCCAAAATTCGTACTGCAGCTTTAAATAATATTGATGTACGTATAGAAATTACCGATACTGTATATAAATTGTCTGTAAATGAACTGGATCTATGTAGAATTATAGGCATTTTATTCGATAATGCTATAGAAGCAGCTGCTTTGTGTAATAAAAAGATTATTCATTTGGCAATAATAAAAAATAATATTTATACATATATTATCATTGATAATACTTGTCTTGAAAGCACCCCTCCCATATATAAAATATATGAGGATGATTTTTCAACTAAAGGTAAGGGGAGAGGATTAGGATTAAAGACAGTAAGAAAGATTATAAATGAAAAGTATGCAAATGTAGTTTTGCATACTAAAATTGAAAAATGTATATTTACACAAAAATTAATAATAAAAGACTTAAATTGATCTAATCTATTTTATATAGAGATTCTGGCATTTTTGGTTCTTTTGCTATAAAAAACAAGCACATTGAAGATGAAGTCTTAGCAAGTATAATTGCTGCAGTGCATATAGCGAGAGCTGTATACTTTTTAACATTAAGTAATTTCATATTCATGATCATTCCTTCTACCTCCTATTATATAGTAGTATTTATATCCCTTTCCAGAGATAGAATGCTATAGTATTTTACAGCTCTTTCTTTAGCTGTCATTTTCCACATTTAATTAAGTATACCTAATTCTATCATATGAAGGAGGCAATTGTTAATGACCATATCACAAAACATATAAATTAGACCCTAAAAACATTTTAAAGTAAAAAGGACTTGTTTAAGGCAAATAATGAAGGTAATAGGGAATATTTATTATAATAAAATAAATATTATGATATTCTCTACACATCACATAATTTACTATTTTATGGTATGATTAATAATAACAATCTACAAATAATGTAAAAAAGGAGCACTTCATGTTAAAAATAGAATTAAAAAGAGCAATTTTAAGAAAAAAATTTTTAATCATTATTTTTATAGGAATATTAATAGAATTTTTAAGTGGATATAATGCAATTCATAAGTATATTTTTTTTGATTACAACGCTCCTGATATTCAATCACCGGCTCTTCAGGCTACCGCTAGAAAAATGGTTCAAGATGGACTTAATATGTATTCAGTTTGGTTTAAGTCATTAACTTTATACACACCTTTAATGCCAATTATTGCTGCATTACCGTATTCATTAGCATATTTAGAAGATGTAAAAAATGGTATGGTTAAGTATATTGATATAAGAATTAATCATAAAAAATATTTATTTACAAAATTACTTGCTAACGGATTAGCAGGTGGTATAGCTGTTTCATTTCCACTGATTATTTTAACGGTAATTGTCAGTGTATTCTTTAGTGGAAGTATAAACGATTTCTTTGGAAAGGGTGGATATGGTGGTGTTTTTTCGAATTTGCTTATATATAATTTTTATCTATATGTATTAGTACATATACTTATTAACTTTATATTTGGCTTTGCATATTCCAGCATCGCATTAGCAGTATCTTCAATTATAAAAAACACAATTGCAATAATGATTTCACCTTTTTTATTTTGGATTGGCGCAGATTTAATATTACAATTTTTTAATGTACAATCATATTTACCTACATCAATAAACCAATTTTATTTAACTCCTAATGTAACACTTAATGAGATTCTAGTAGAACTTGTATTTATTACATTTTTTTCATCTGTTATATTTATTTTAAAATCACAAAAGAGGAATATTTATGAATGATAATTTTAAAAAATGTACTGTATTAAATTTGATTAAATTAAATTTAACAGTATGTAAAATAAAAAAGATAATACTTTTTAGTACAACGTTTTTTTTATTTCTTTCTTATAAAATTATAGAGCCATTAAATGAATTAAGTTTAAAATATAATTTAGATATTAATATTTGGGATGGTTTTTTTAAGGTTATAACTTATCCTATGATAGTATTATGTGTTTATTTACCATTAGTAATAATCATAACTTCGATTACCAGTGGTAAAACTGAACACTATCAATATCTAATTGCAAGAAGCAAAAAAAAGGTTCTATTGATAATAAGTAAATTACTTTCAAGTTTAATCATAGGTTCATTACTTTTAGTTATATTTTTTTTGTCAGCATTTCTAATGAGTTATACTTTTTTTGGCTTTGAAGGCTGCTGGAGCTCAACGATTATGAATATAAATCCTGTAAATCCATTATATTTAAGCAGTTTTGTATTTTCACTAACACCTATGCAGTCCACCATAATTTCATTTTTAGAAATTTATATAGCTACAGCTATAATTATTAGTTTTAAAGATATGCTAACAAATTATATATCTAATATTTATA
>NZ_PVXP01000133.1 GCF_002995845.1 Clostridium luticellarii
CAAGTCTTTCACCTACACTCTTATGCCTCCTTCATGAGTTTTTTACCTCTCATAAAGGATATTATTTTAAAGTGAAGGGGTCAATTTTCAGTGTAAAAAGGGGGTCAATTTATATTGTAAATCAACAGGTGCAGGATTTAAATACATCTTATGTTAAGGTTCAGCAATAATGCCATAAATGGGGTATACGAGCAGGAATGTAATTTAAATACATCTTATGTTAAAGTTCAGCTGATTGAGTATATTCAAAAATCAATAGGTTACTCCAATTTAAATACATCTTATGTTAAGGTTCAGCTATTGAAAAATCTATGGTCACAGTACTTATGAGCGATTTAAATACATCTTATGTTAAGGTTCAGCATTATGCTTTGCATTGCTTGAAATCTCATTAAAAATATTTAAATACATCTTATGTTAAGGTTCAGCGAAATCTGCTGAACGGGTAGAAACAAAAACAGACAAATTTAAATACATCTTATGTTAAGGTTCAGCAGAAAGTTGCCTTTGAAGCTACTACTCCTACGGATAATTTAAATACATCTTATGTTAAGGTTCAGCACATTATATAACAAATAATTTTAATAGCATCAAAAAATTTAAATACATCTTATGTTAAGGTTCAGCCCTGAATCTATGCTTTACTGCTTTTACTTGTTTTATATTTAAATACATCTTATGTTAAGGTTCAGCTCTTGTTTATTTTGGAATTTATGTAGACCCAGTCTTATTTAAATACATCTTATGTTAAGGTTCAGCGGTTGGCATAGGCATTTTAAATGGCACTTATGTATCATTTAAATACATCTTATGTTAAGGTTCAGCCTGTGCCTGCAACGCTTAGCCCGGTAGTTAAACCATTTAAATACATCTTATGTTAAGGTTCAGCAAAAATTATTGGAATATAGAAACCGGTAAGCAAGCAATTTAAATACATCTTATGTTAAGGTTCAGCTTTAAGAGACTTAGATACCTTTGGATGTGATTGTATATTTAAATACATCTTATGTTAAGGTTCAGCTTTTAGGGTCACATCTAGTTTAAATCTACCATCTAATTTAAATACATCTTATGTTAAGGTTCAGCTTATAGAAATACGAATAAATTTTATCTCCAGCTTATTTAAATACATCTTATGTTAAGGTTCAGCCAATTCTTATCTTAAGAGCATTAAAACGTATCTTGAATTTAAATACATCTTATGTTAAGGTTCAGCTCCTGTAGTAATGTTTTAAGCCTTTCGACATCATCTATTTAAATACATCTTATGTTAAGGTTCAGCTTGAACGGCCAGAAGAAAAAAGTCGGGCATAGGTATTTAAATACATCTTATGTTAAGGTTCAGCCTTTTTCTACATGGTTATAGTGGCTATGGTCTACAATTTAAATACATCTTATGTTAAGGTTCAGCGCACACTTTTCATAGAAATAGATTAGGTGGTATGTTATTTAAATACATCTTATGTTAAGGTTCAGCACCATGAAACATTTACTAAACAAGCTTTATCACGTAATTTAAATACATCTTATGTTAAGGTTCAGCAAGAATGGGTTAAGCATGAAGAACATGTAAAACCAAATTTAAATACATCTTATGTTAAGGTTCAGCAGGGTGTAGCCTCTAGGCTATGCCCTTTCTATAACTATTTAAATACATCTTATGTTAAGGTTCAGCCTTTGTATTCCCTGTTTTCATTCAATTTTTTACTAAATTTAAATACATCTTATGTTAAGGTTCAGCGTGCTATATACCATTAAGCTTCACCAGCCACATTGGATTTAAATACATCTTATGTTAAGGTTCAGCTTTAATCCATCGGAATTTTCCTGGGACTTTTTTAAATTTAAATACATCTTATGTTAAGGTTCAGCGGTAATCTCTCGCCTGTCTTTTTATCTTTCTCCCATATTTAAATACATCTTATGTTAAGGTTCAGCCTAGAATTGCAGAAGTAAATAGATGGGCAGATAAATAATTTAAATACATCTTATGTTAAGGTTCAGCCTTTGCTAGATTACAGAAGGCTGAACTATGAGATGGATTTAAATACATCTTATGTTAAGGTTCAGCAATCTTTCATATTCCCTCCTAAACAGTGTAATAATCATTTAAATACATCTTATGTTAAGGTTCAGCTTATATCCAAAGCCTCCCAGAGGGTGACACAATATATTTAAATACATCTTATGTTAAGGTTCAGCAATACATATAATTTATAACACAGAAGATATAAAGTTATTTAAATACATCTTATGTTAAGGTTCAGCATATATTTTTTTACCATCTTATATACTGCATCTTTATTTAAATACATCTTATGTTAAGGTTCAGCTATGAAGCTGAACAACCTTTATGGTCTTTTATAGGTTATTTAAATACATCTTATGTTAAGGTTCAGCAAATATCACAAGATCTAAGTATTGATTTTATTTCTATTTAAATACATCTTATGTTAAGGTTCAGCGGAAATTGATACAGGGAAAGAAGACAATGATGGCCAATTTAAATACATCTTATGTTAAGGTTCAGCTCCCTTCAACTATAACAAACTTTTAGGCGTTTGCGAAACGCTGTAATCCGCATAAATGCGGTATATTTCTTGCTGCAAAATAAAATAACTCCTCACTGATTTATGGTAAAATTGAATTGAATCAAAAAACAAAATCACCATTATACCTC
>NZ_PVXP01000134.1 GCF_002995845.1 Clostridium luticellarii
GTAAGCGTAAAAAAATAGACACCTAGAGATATTAAAATTTCCTTGATAAAATTACAGATATAAAAATCAGGAGGTATCTGTAATGGAAAAGCAAATTAATCATGAGCCTTGGGAGAAAATTTTAGAAAAGTTTTCTTCCTATGAAGGAACTGTAACAAGCTTTTGCAGTGAAAACAATGTAAGCAAAAGCCAGTTTTATTATCATAAAAGAAGAGCTGATATCTTAAAAAAGCCTACCTTTCATGCTGTAAGTCTAAATACCTTAATAGCTCCAGATAATGCCGAAAAGGCATATAAAGATATACGTATAGAGATTGGTAAAGCTAATGTATTTATACCATCAAATGAATCAGAACTATTAAAAACTATACTTAAGGAATTAGCTGCAACATGCTGAATATTGATAAGGTGAATACCGTATATCTAGCCTGTGGAGCAACAGATTTAAGAAGAAATATTGATGGATTATCACTTATAGTCCAAGCAACACTTAAGCTTGATCCTTTCGAAAAAGCACTATTTGTATTTTGCAATAAGCAGATGAATAAGTTAAAAATACTACATTTTGATGAAGGTTTCTGGCTTTATTATTATCGATTAGAAAAGGGTCGATTTAAGTGGCCAATGACAAAGCTGGAAGCTTTAGGCGTTACCTTAGAGGAATTGCGGTGGCTCCTAAAAGGATATGAGGTAAGAACTGCATCAAAATTCAAACCGATTGAAAATAAAAATTACTATTAAAAATACTAATCAAATTCTGGCAGCCCTTGAGAAATCAAGGGTTTTGTGCTATAATGAATATATAGTAAACATAAGTTGAGGTATTAAAAATGGATGGCTTAAATGTTGATAAGCAATTAGATGAAAAGACAGAGCTTATAATTTCCAAGATGGAAAAAGAGATAGAATTAAAAGAAAAAGAGCTAGCTTCTAAGGATCAAGAGATTAACAACTTGAAGAATGAACTTGCCTTTTTTAAAAATCAAATTCTTAATAAGAACAAGAAGATATTTGGTAAATCTAGCGAGCATATAAAGGATAATCAAATGTCTCTTTTTGATGAGGCTGAAAAATATAGTGATACTAAAGTAGCTGAGCCAACCATTGAAGAAATAACCTATAAAAGAAAAAAATCCTCTTCCTATGTTGGCAAAAAAGATAATCTTGCTCATTTAGAAAGAATTGTTATTGAACATAAACTAGATGAGGACAAGGCATTCTGCGATAAATGCCATAATGAATTGACCGTTATAGGAACTAAAACAAAAGAAGTTTTAAAATATAAACCAGCGGAGTTATATATAGAGGAGCATATAACCTACAGCTACGCTTGTAAGTCATGCGAAGAAATAGACGGAAATGCAAATATAATTTCCATTAAAGCACCCAACGCTCTACTCTATAAAAGTATGGCTTCTCATGAGCTGTTAAGCCACGTTATAAACCTTAAATATCAATATGCAATGCCCCTTTATAGACAGGAGACCTATTTTGATATGCTTGGCGCAAGCCTTTCAAGACAAACCTTATCTAATTGGATAATAGCTACTGCAGATGAATTTGAAGCAGTCTACGACGTAATGAAGGAAAAGCTTTTAGAAAGTCATTATGTCCAAGCTGATGAAACAACGGTAGTTGTTGTTGATTCTAAGGGGCAAGACTCTAAGGCTAAAAAATATATGTGGCTATATAAAACTGGAGAGTGGAAAAATCCTATAATTCTTTATGACTATCAAAGAACTAGGTCCAGCACCTGTCCTAAAGAATTCTTGAAGGATTTTTCAGGAGTGCTTCAAACGGATGGATATCAAGGGTATAACTCTGTAGAAAATGTTAAGCACATTTACTGCCTGGCTCATATCAGGCGAAAATATTTTGAAATAGTTTCAAAACTAGAAGGCGAAGCCCTAAAAAATTCTAGAGCTGTTATAGGGTTTAATTTTTGCGAGCAGCTTTATAAAATTGAAAAGGAGCTAAAGGAAAAATATGAAGGTGATGATGATTACTATAAAAAACGCCATGAAATAAGGCTTGAAAAATCAGCACCAATAATTGAAGAATTTATAAAGTATGTTGATATAGAACTAAATAATGCTCTTCCAAGAAGTCCGTTAGGACAAGCTTTAGAATACAGCAAAAAGCTACTGCCAACCTTTAGAACCTTTTTAACAGACGGTTCTTTAGAGATTGATAATAATGGAGCCGAAAGGGCAATAAAACCTTTTGTTCTAGGAAGAAAGAATTGGCTCATGTGTAATACCCCTAAAGGAGCTAGGTCAAGTGCAGTTATTTATAGCATAGTAGAAACGGCTAAAGCAAATGGCTTAGTTGTAGAAAAATATCTGGTTTACTTGATGGATATGCTCTGCAATCTAGAAAATAAAGATACAGATACACTATTAAAATACATGCCTTGGTCTAATGAGCTTCCAGACAAACTAAAACTTCAAAATAAAAATCTCCATGGTAAAAAGGACTAAAAACAATCCAGTAGAAGGCACCTTGATAGGCTGCTTACTACTGGATTTAGTTTATCAAAATAAAATTGACAATTGAATACGTAGAATTTTTGACGCTTAC
>NZ_PVXP01000135.1 GCF_002995845.1 Clostridium luticellarii
ATATTAAATAGGGTATAGTTATCAACAAAATAATTTTACAAAGATCTGTAAATTGGTATAATATAAATTAACAATTACAATTTATGGTTAGTAGGAAGAGTTAATTATTAAAATTAGGAGTGTGATTAAAATTGATGGAGGAAATTAAAGAGCGAAGGAGTATAAGAAAGTATAAAAATAAAACTATTGAAAGGGACAAGATAATTCAATTACTTGAAAGTGCCAGGACTGCACCATCGGGAGACAATACCCAGCCGTGGAATTTTATATTAGTTCAATCGGAAGATATGAAAAAAAAGGTATCAAAAGCTTGTCATAATCAACAGTGGATGAATACTGCCTCTCTTCTCATAGTATGTGTTGGAGATTTGAATTCAAGAATAAAGGGGACAGATACTTTGACTATAGATGAGCACAGCTCTGAGGAAGAGGTCAAGCAGATAATTAGGGATACTGCAATTGCAGCGGAACATATTGTGCTCCAAGCGGAAAATCTAGGCTTGGGAACCTGCTGGATTGCGTGGTTTAAGCAAAATGATATAAGACCTGTTTTGAATGTGCCGGAAGATAAATATGTGATATCTGTGATTACAGTCGGATATGCTGACGAAACACCTGCTCCCAGACCGAGAAGAAAATTGGAGGATATGGTCCATTACGAAAAATGGTAAAATGGTTAATACTAAGATAAAATTTGGTGTATAATGATTTAAGGTGGTTTATAAAGTAATTATTTGATTTGGGGGGGGAATTTGAAATGGAGAATGATTTCGGAAGGTATATTGAAAAGGCAAAGGAACTTGGAGCATATGATGCTAAGATAATTGATACAGATACTATAGAAACAGGTGCATGGACAATAATGAAATGTAAATTTGGATGCAAAAATTATAACAAGAGCAACTGTTGTCCGCCTAAGGCTCCTTCTTATAAGGAGACACAGCAGGTGGTTGATTGTTATGACAAGGCCCTTCTCATACAGTGCAGGAAAGATTTGGGCTCAACTACTAAAATTGCCGTTGAAATGGAGAGAAACATTTTTCTATCCGGAAATTATAAGGCATTTGCCTTTGGAGCAGGTCCCTGTAAATTGTGTGAAGAATGTGATATAGGTAATTGCAGACACCCAGATGAGGCAAGACCGTCTATGGAAGCCTGCGGCATAGATGTATTCGCCACAATAAAGGCAAATGGATTCCCGATAGGTGTATTAAAGGAAAAAAACGGTGATGAGCAAATGAACTGTTACGGCATGGTGCTGATTGGCTAATGCATATATTAAAATTTCACTGTCAAATTGCAAAATTGAGTTACATAAATGTAGATTTTATCTTTCAATTGGAGTATAATATTCTTAATTGGAAAAATAATTGTATTTTTGGTACATGCTAAAATTGATTTTTATTCAAAATTTAAGAGTGTTGTTAGCAGCATAAATACGGCATCTATCTTAATTATATTGAATATAAATTGAAGCCCGCTTTTTAATTTCATTCCCCTAACTGATGGAATTATCTAGTGGGTTTCAAAATTTTTTGTTTTCAGCTTGGGTTGATAATTTAATAGAAATAGTAGTATTATTATATCAAGACATCATGAATCACATTGATTATGCTTGTGAATATATAAGATAAAAAGGGGCTATCAGTATGTATACTTTTAAAGAGAAAAATCACGAAATTAAATTTAAATTGGCAAAAGAAAAGTATGAATTGGAAGAAGTAAAAAAACTATTTTTGGATTATGCAGATTCCTTGAATATAGATCTTGATTTTCAAGGTTTCCAAACAGAGGTGAATACATTGCCTGGAAAATACAGCTCACCAGACGGTATAATTGTACTAGCCTTGGTAGATGGTAAAAGTACAGGGTGTATAGCTCTCAGAAAAATATCCGGAGATATCTGTGAAATGAAAAGATTTTATGTACGTGACAATTACAGAGGTCTTGGCATAGGGAGAAAACTTATAGATATATCAGTTGAAAAGGCCAGGAGTATGAATTACAAGTATATAAGGCTTGATACGCTTACAACTATGAAAAGTGCACAGTACCTGTATTCATCCTCAGGTTTTTATGATATTCCAGCTTATACCTACAATCCACTTAAAGATGCAAGATTTATGGAGCTGAAGCTGGAATGACAGTTTAGTTAAATGAAAATTGATTTTTATGTAAAATCCTATAAAAATACCACTTTTGGTTTCCTCCAGAATATAGGAGGAACAGTGGGAGATTTATAGGTTATTTTTATTACAAATTCCTGAAAGAAAAATATGGGTTAAGAAAGGAACATACCAAGAATTAACTGACGGGAATTGAAAAACAGGCTTTTTAATTTAAATGTTTTTTGTTTTGCTTATGGGGTTGGATGTTTTTTTCAATTATATCCAAGGACTCACACAGACATTCTTCCATAACATCAGGTGTTATCAGTACCGACTTATTATCTTTCATAGTATCACCTCCTATTAATTTAATATTATATATCTTAAAAA
>NZ_PVXP01000136.1 GCF_002995845.1 Clostridium luticellarii
GTACATCCATATAAAACCTTCCTTTTTAAAGTTTTTAAAGCTAACTTGAAAAACTTTAAAACTTATTTTAGAAGATTATCTCACATTTTTTGAACACTTTCCATCCACTTTCTTGTTTGACGCTTACTTTTAATCTCGTTCATTTGGAACTCCTCCTAAATTTATTTAAGAATATTGTTCCAAATCTACCATTTCATTATACAAAAATAATGAGTATAGATTTGGTTTTACACAAATCTATACTCATTCCCTGTGAATACTTATTCTTTAGAGCATCGACTATCACTGCCTTCTCTCGATTTTTAAAAACTGTCTGGTCGACGTTGGGATCTTTTTTTAATACATTTATTGTTTCCTTCAAAATATCTATTTCAAGCTGCATATTAAGCATCTGAACCTTTAATTCTTCAACTTTAGAGTTGGATGCAACTGAACCTTATCCTAAAGTTTCTGGCTGGATATTTTTATCATTCATCAATGCAATCGTACCTTTCCGAAGATACTTTTTCCGCCAAGCATAAATGCTAGCCCTAGTATAACCAATATCTTCTGATACTGATTTTATACTTTCTTCCAATTCAAAGCAACGATGTCATGCATCTATTTTTACTTCAACGGGTGGATTTCGTGGATGAGTTTTAGTATTGGTGAGTTCAAGTATTTTCTTTATTTTTTAGGCTTGCCCTCATCATGAACCCGGTCATATAAAGCTTTCCTTGTAAGATACCCTAATGTCTGCACAGTTTTTGTTACAGATCTGCATTGATGAGTTTCAATGCTATATTAACTTTTTCTTGAGAATACATCTTTCAGAAGCTTCTTTCGGAACTCTAAGGGAGTCCAACTTTAAGTCCGCACCCCGCCCCCAATTTTATACTAATTTGATTTATCACTTAGATTATATACTACAGTATGTTATTTAAAATAATTAAGTATTTCATTAAATATAATTGGAATATCCTCTGATAAATTAGAAATCTCTACATACTTTTTACAAATACTATACTTGAGATAACTATCTTCAAACAATTGATATAAAATTTCTTTTTTGTCTACTCCATTAATATCATCTAATTTGAATATAGAATTATCTCCTCTAATTCTGGAAACGGGGATATTTTCATTCAATTTATAATATTCCAATGCCTCTTTTTGCTCACCACTTCCTTGATTACTCACTACATAAGTAACAGCACGAAATAAAATTGAAGGATCTAAACAATCTTCTATTTCTGTACTTACGTGATTACCATTAGGCTCTAAATTTTTTAATGAAACTTGAAAATTATTATCTACTTGAAATCTAGCTATCCTTAGTTTTTTATTTTTAGTTTCACTATCACACTCCAAACTAATAATACTATCATCTGTATCAATCAAACATAAGATTTTACTGTCAATTTCTTCAGATTCATCTTTCTCCGATAAAGGCGTGTATAAATATTTAAAAATTTTAACTACATTTCCACACCCTCCTACACAAAATATCTTTAAATTATCTATTTTATCACCTAAATAATGTTTAATGTATTCCTTATCATCTGTTCCTTCACATATTATCCAATTAGTTTTATCAGATCGCATACAACTTAAAATTGAAGAAGTTAATTCAAAATATCCTTTTAGCATTATATCTTTTGGAAGTTTTTTTCTACTCTCAAAATAGTTATCAAACTTAAATTTGTCAAGTTTGATTCTATAAATTTTATCTATAAGTATCTTCTGCAAATATATTAGATTACCTTTATGTGTAACAGGTAACGATCCATACCAATGTGTCGTAATTAAAATCTGATGATTAGTTGCCAATTTATTAAGCCTTTCAAATTGATTAAATGCTTTTGATATATGCAATGAATTTTCAGGTTCATCAATAGCAAAAATTACTTGTTCATCATTATCCAAATTACTTGTTAAGAATGAAGTCGCAATATCTATTATTGCAATTCTTTGTTCTCCAGAACTTAATTCCCCTATTTCCTTTTTATCTTTCTTTAACGTTCTAATTGAAAAATATGCTTCTAATATTTTCCTTCTAACATCACTTGAAGTCAAATTTTTCTTATATTTTCCCTCTACCTTAAACTCATAGCTATTATCTATCTTTTGAATTATCTGATTTACATCATCCATATATGAATTGAGAGAATCATTCAAATAATCTATAACACTAATATTTTTTCTTCTTTTTTCACTTTGGAACTTTCTCTCATTCAATATATAATCAATGTCCTCAAGTATATTTGAATTCATCAAATTTTGAATTTCTTTGCTTTCTATTCTTAACACATCTGAACTAGAAGTTTGTACTGGTATATAAATATATTTATAATATTCTCTAACTACTTCTAATATTCTATCCATATTAAAAGATTGGATTTCTTTAGGGAGCTTACTTTTTATATCACTATTAAAAGTTATAAAACTTATTTTAGATTTATTATCATACTCTATACC
>NZ_PVXP01000137.1 GCF_002995845.1 Clostridium luticellarii
CTATAAAACAGTCTAAAGCATTATAACCACCCTTAATATGCTGTCTTAACTTCTTATCAATAGAAAATTTAATATCTATATTCCTTAAAATTAAATCCATTAGTTCTGCTTTAAATTTTTTATCCTTTATACTATTAAATTCACCACTCTTTTCTGCAAAAAACTTCGCTATAAATCTTGGAATATTAAAATAATTTAATTTACAGCTCTTACCATCAACATCAAATTCAACAAAGAGTATGTTTTGTAATTCCCATTCACTTTCAATGCGAAGTTCTTGAACCATATCCAATATGATTTCATTATATGGTGAATCTTTATCTTTCTTGCTGTAAAAACTTTCATTTTGCTTATATAAGTTGTCCACACTTGTATCAATATTAACAAATCCAAAATATGTTTTATCTTTATAATCACCTTCTACATAACCCTTAAATATATCTGTTGCACCAGCTGGTGTACAAAACAATATCAGCTTACATACATTACATATAGGAAACTTGTTGTTAAAATTCCAAAATAAATTATTTGCATTACTATTACTAATACCTAATGGAACAAATATTTTTTCCTCAAAATCATCCCCTAAAGATTTAAATTTGCCACATAATGAACAATTGTATAATTTTGATGAATCTAATTCCTCTAAAATTGAATTTACATCTTTTGTTTTATCAATACGCTTTTCTATTTTTTTGTAAACTTTTTCAATACTTTTATCTTTATAACTTTTATCTAAATTCAAATACTTACTGATACATTCTTCAGCTTTATCTAAATCTTTATCTTTATAAGCATCCATAAGTTTTCCCATTTCATATATGGGTATTATATAATCTCTATCAGCTACCTCTCTTTGCTTATCTAATCTTTTAGATGCTAATGTTTTTTGAAGAAAACTTGCTTGCCCGAAGTATTGATTTGATAAAATGCTTCTAACTTTATTTAATGTAAGCTTTTCTGAAACTTGTTCTTTCTCTAAAACTTCTTTAAACTTTTCATATTCTTCATCTAAAATTTCAAATTGACTTTGATTTTTAACCTTTGAAATTGTATCTGCTATACCTTTTAAAGCTTTTCCA
The DNA here is from genome assembly GCF_002995845.1 of Clostridium luticellarii. Lineage (GTDB taxonomy): Bacteria > Bacillota > Clostridia > Clostridiales > Clostridiaceae > Clostridium_B > Clostridium_B luticellarii. The sequence continues at coordinate 1,083 of NZ_PVXP01000137.1, forward strand.
TTTTCATCATTCTTAAATTTATTAGCTACATCTGTTACTGTCTTTTTTAGATATTTTATTCCATCTTTATAATCAGACTTTTTCTTAACGTAAGCTTTCTGTACTTGATATTTATTTAATTTGTCTTTAGGTACGTCATATCTGTTCATAAAATAGTCAAAATAATACTTACCAAATTCTTTTAAAATACTACTATCAAATTCTATATAATTTTCATTTATATTAATCTCATTTTGCTTCTCTGAATTTTCAAGTATTCGCATAAACCCAATAATACCCATATTATAAAACCAGTCATTTAAGTATATCTTAATTTTCATCTTACACCACCTCTATCATTCCAAATCCTTGATTTCTCCTGAATCCTGCCCCCAGCATATAAATATCCTTCAAATCTTGAACATCACCACATAGTTTAAATATTCCATAATAAGCTTCAACGTAATATATGCCTTTACCAGAAACCTTCTTAAAACCTTCTATTTCTTCCTTAACAACTTTTTCTTCCATTAATACAGGTGTAAATTGTACACTTTCTTTTAAACCATAACCTCTGTAATTTTCCAGAATTTTATTTTGAATGTAATTAAATTCTTTAGAATATTCACTGCTCGCAGGCGGAACTGAATTCCCATTTATATTCTTCATATAAATAGGCGATAATGTTTTAAAACACAGTTCTTTCTTTGAAATGTTTTTTTCCTGCTGCATAGTTATCTTAAGTTTGTCTATTTTGTATATTTTCTTATACTGAAATGATTTTTTCTTTAGTATTCCATTATAAAGTTTCAACATGAATTCAGTGTCAGGTGAAGATATATTAATTTGCACAAAACCATTAATCTTTATTTCTTCTTTATCCATTTTATAATCCTTCAAGTAAACAGAAAAAGTAAAATTCTTTGATTTTTTGTTCTTTTTGTTTTGAAAATAATACAGTTTATTCAGGTAGTCCCCATCTTCTGCCTTAAGTGCTTCCTTTATCATACTTACAAACATCATATGATAACATAGTGGTATTTTTTCTGTGTTAAAAGTACATTTAAATCTCAAATTTTCACCTTCTTTCTCCAAAATTATTTTATGAATTAATTATAACA
>NZ_PVXP01000138.1 GCF_002995845.1 Clostridium luticellarii
ATATAATATATATGGGTATATTTTATCATTTTATGTACTAGTATAAATAAAATTTGCAAAATCTTATTTTATGATTTTATATCATAATATCTGTGAATTTCTCATTTTATTGTTTATTTTAAAAATTACTTCATTTCTTTAATGTTTATAGATAATAATTGTAGGCATTTAATTTATATAAAATTTATATAAGGGACGTGGTTCAACAATGTCAAAAAAACAACATAAAATGCTTAAAATGGCCAGCAGGCTAGCTTTCATGTTAATAGGAGCTGTCCTAGCCTCTGTGGCTCTGGAATTATTCTTGATTCCCAATAATGTAGTAGACGGAGGTGTTACCGGTATATCTATCATATCCAGTCACCTTACGAAATTACCTCTCGGACTATTTATATTTGCATTAAATATACCTTTTTTAATAGTAGGATATAAACATATCGGGAAAACCTTTACCCTATCCACTTTGTTTTCTGTAACTTCCCTATCAATCATGGTGTCCATTCTTAAGCCCGTTCCCGGTGTTACAAATGACACCCTCCTGGCTTCGGTTTTTGGTGGAATAATACTTGGAATTGGAATTGGATTAATAATAAGGAATGGTGGATCTTCTGATGGCACTGAAATAATAGCCATAATTTTGGACAAGAGAACGGGTTTTTCCATAGGTGAAATAGTTATGTTTTTTAATGTATTCATACTAAGCAGTGCTGGTCTTGTATTTGGATGGGACAGAGCTATGTATTCACTTGTAACTTATTTTATAGCTTTTAAAGTGATTGATATAACTGTAGAAGGACTTGATGAGTCAAAAGCTGTACTTATAATTTCAGATCAATATGAAGATATAACAGAAGCAATTTTGGCAAGGTTGGGAAGAGGAGCTACGCTTTTAGATGGTAAGGGAGGCTATACCAGTACGCCAACCAATGTAATATATGTAATAGTATCCCGTCTTGAAATAGCCAAATTAAAATCCATAGTTTATGATTTTGATTCTACTGCACTTATGACCATTGGAAATGTTGAAGTCTCAGGAAAAAGTTATAAGAAAAAGTCAATACATTAATAAAAATTAGCATATAGGCAGAATAATATCCTGCCTATATGCTAATTGACTGTTAGAAAGTGTTAATTCCAAATGTCTTTAGTCAAGGAGTCAATTTTTCTTTTTCTCTTTTTGGTTTCTTCTATGTTTATAGTTATTTTACCCTCTGATGATATGTCGAGAACACATCCTTCTTTAGCGTTTTTAGGTAAATTTATTCTTTTTATATCCATCATAGTCATATCCTCTTTTTCGCAAACAGCATAAGGTCCCTCAAATCTGTCTATTATAACTCTCATCTAAATCCCCCATCTCATGAATTTAACTATACCTTTATTATACTATATATTGTCAAAAAATATTTCTTTTATCAATTAATATATAAATTTTATTTTTCCTGCCTATTAAAGCATTAAAAAGGCCTATGTTTTTTACATTGATTATGAACTCAAATATAAATCCAATTGATATCCAAAATATACAATTTACAATTATATAAGCAGTAAAGTAAATTACATAATTAAAAGTAAAGCTGAGACTTTTCAATATATAGGAATTAGGTGTTATTACAAATATAGAATAAAAAATCCCCAGGGGAATCCATAAGCTTAAGATTCCAATAAAAATTTCACTTAATTTTATAATGACGGACTTCCCAGAAAAATTTTCACTGAAAAATTTTTCATATAGATTCCATCTTATGAGCTGTGATATTGCAAGAAGAATTGAAAAAACCACGGACATATATATGATATAGAATATAAATTCTTTCAACAGATAAAATTGATTCAGAGTAAAGATCTTTACAACTAGAAATATAAATATAAATACAAGTGCAAGCATGAGATTTTTAATATCCAATACAAATTTTATTTTTCCTTTGATTTTCATTCTATCCCATTCTTCACAATAATAATTCATAATTTCTCCTTTCTAACACATTTATACTTAGGCGTTTGCGAAACGCTGTAATCCGCATAAATGCGGTATATTTCTTGCTGCAAAATAAAATAACTCCTCACTGATTTATGGTAAAATTGAATTGAATCAAAAAACAAAATCACCATTATACCTC
>NZ_PVXP01000139.1 GCF_002995845.1 Clostridium luticellarii
ACTTGAATTCCGGCAGTCAGACTGCGAATGATAAGATCCGTAGTCAAAAGGGAAAAAGCCCAGACCACCAGCTAAGGTCCCAAAGTGTAAGTTAAGTGGAAAAGGAAGTGTGATCTCTAAGACAACTAGGATGTTGGCTCAGAAGCAGCCATACATTTAAAGAGTGCGTAACAGCTCACTAGTCAAGAGGTCATGCGCCGAAGATGTCCGGGGCTAAAACTTACCACCGAAGCTGTGGGCTAGAAATAGCGGTAGAGGAGCATGCTGTCCAGGAAGAAGCCGTACCGGAAGGAGCGGTGGACAGGACAGGAGAGAGAATGCTGGCATAAGTAGCGAGAAATAAGTGAGAATCTTATTGGTCGAAAACCTAAGGTTTCCTGGGGAAGGTTCGTCCACCCAGGGTAAGTCGGGACCTAAGCCGAGGCCGAAAGGCGTAGGTGATGGACAATCGGTTGAGAGTCCGATACCGCAGAATACCGGAAAAGACCGAAGGGATGACGCAGGAGGATAGGATGTGCATACAGATGGAGGTATGTCCAAGCAGCGAGTGAGAAAAGGGAGGCAAATCCACCTTTTCAATTGTGAGCTGTAACGGGGAATCCGAAAGGAGAAGTATCCGATATCACACTGCCGAGAAAAGTCTCTAAGGAGGTAATCTGTGCCCGTACCGCAAACCGACACAGGTAGGTGAGGAGAGAATCCTAAGACCATCGGAAGAATTGTTGTCAAGGAACTCGGCAAATTGACTCCGTAACTTAGGGAGAAGGAGTGCCCCGGAAGGGGCCGCAGAGAAAAGGCTCAAGCAACTGTTTATCAAAAACACAGGTCTCTGCTAAAGCGAAAGCTGAAGTATAGGGGCTGACGCCTGCCCGGTGCTGGAAGGTTAAGGGGAATACTTAATAGAGATATGAAGGTAAGAACTTAAGCCCCAGTAAACGGCGGCCGTAACTATAACGGTCCTAAGGTAGCGAAATTCCTTGTCGGGTAAGTTCCGACCCGCACGAATGGCGTAATGATTTGAGCACTGTCTCGACAACAAATCCGGCGAAATTGAAGTGCAAGTGAAGATGCTTGCTACCCGCGATTGGACGGAAAGACCCCGTAGAGCTTTACTGCAGCTTATCACTGAATTTCGGTATTGTCTGTACAGGATAGGTGGGAGACTGGGAAACATGGGCGCCAGTCCATGAGGAGTTGATGTTGGGATACCACCCTGACAGTACTGGAATTCTAACCGGGTGTCATGAAACTGGCAACGGGACAATGATAGGTGGGCAGTTTGACTGGGGCGGTCGCCTCCGAAAGAGTAACGGAGGCGTACAAAGGTTTCCTCAGAAGGGTTGGAAATTCTTCGGAGAGTGCAAAGGCAAAAGGGAGCCTGACTGCGACACATACAGGTGGAGCAGGGACGAAAGTCGGTCTTAGTGATCCGGTGGTACCTCGTGGGAGGGCCATCGCTCAACGGATAAAAGCTACCTCGGGGATAACAGGCTGATCTCCCCCAAGAGTTCACATCGACGGGGAGGTTTGGCACCTCGATGTCGGCTCGTCGCATCCTGGGGCTGAAGTAGGTCCCAAGGGTTGGGCTGTTCGCCCATTAAAGCGGCACGCGAGCTGGGTTCAGAACGTCGTGAGACAGTTCGGTCCCTATCCGTCGCGGGCGCAGGAAATTTGAGAGGAGCTGTCCTTAGTACGAGAGGACCGGGATGGACTGACCTCTGGTGAACCAGTTGTTCCGCCAGGAGCACCGCTGGGTAGCCAAGTTGGGAAGGGATAAACGCTGAAAGCATCTAAGTGTGAAGCCCGCCTCGAGAAAAGATTTCCCACAGCGAAAGCTGGTAAGACCCCTTGGAGAACACAAGGAGATAGGTCAGGGGTGTAAGCAGGGCAACCTGTTAAGCTGACTGATACTAATAGGTCGAGGGCTTGACCAAGAATAAAGTCGGGAACGACATATAGAGACATACAGATAAAAATATTTACTGTGCAATTTTGAGAGGACATTGTT
>NZ_PVXP01000140.1 GCF_002995845.1 Clostridium luticellarii
ATTTTATAGATCTTTAGTTTGTAAAGATTATGCATATGCCATATAATATTAATATATTGAGTTTGGATGATAAAAGTTTTAATATATACATGAACACGTTGAGCAGGAGGTTGTAAAGATTGGATGAACATAATAATTTTGAATTTGAAATGGAATATATAAATAAAATAGCAAAAAATATATCAACTAATACTATAATACCTTACGAAGACTTGCCTAGGTATGATTTATTTTTATCCCAGGTTATAGATTATCTAAATGATAAATTTGAGGAAGAAAACTATACAAATAATATAGTACAGAATTATATTAAAAATGAGGTTATATCTAAACCGGAGGATGGGAAAAAAAGGGGTTATACAAAAGTTCATCTAACTCAGCTTATTTTATTGAGTTATATGAGACCAATACTCACTACTGAGGAGATAAAAAAAGTATTTGCATTGGCTTTTAACGAAATAAACAATGGAAAAGATGATATAATATCCTGGGAAAACGCATACAAGATATTCTCGGATCTGCAAAAAAATAGTCTTGAGGATTTAATGTCAAAAGAATGTTTTAATGAGAAAAGGTTTCAGAATATAGTGAAAAATATGGATTTGAAGATTAAAGGAAAAGAAGAAGAAAGAATAATGGTTTTCTTTGTAGTTATGTCTTTGATATGTCAGGCAAGCGCAATTAAAAAATTAGTTCAAAATATAGTCAATAATTATGAAGATAAAGAAGATAAATAGGACCTTGGTGTCCTATTTATTAATTTCATTTAACAGACATATACTTTGAGCAGCCATACCCTCTCCTTTTCCAGTAAACCCCAAGCCCTCTTCAGTAGTGGCTTTTATATTTATTGCAGATATACTTATGTTTAAAGTTTTAGATATGTTTTCCCTCATATAATTTATATAGGGAGATAATTTTGGAGTTTCAGCTATTATAGTAGAATCTATATTTTCTATAATATAGTGATTATCTTTAATTAAATCTGATACTTTGGATAACAATTTAAGACTAGATATGTTCTTGTATCTTTCATCTTGATCTGGAAAATGCTTACCAATGTCGCCAAGACAGGAAGCGCCTAATAAACTGTCCATTATTGCATGAGTGAGTACGTCAGCATCAGAATGTCCAAGCAAACCTTTATGGAAAGGAATGTTTACTCCTCCCAATATAAGCGGTCTATTACAAACTAATTTGTGAACGTCATATCCGAGTCCAATTTTCATAATCAATCCTCCTACGAAAAATTTCTGATTATATATTATCATATATAACAAAAAGGTGCATTTGTCTGCACCTTAAGAAATATCTCTGGAATAATAGATTATTTTTTTATTATCTTTTGCAGTATTTATTTTTGAAGCTTCAGGAGTTCTATTTTTAGAGTTAATTAACTTTGATAGAAATAGTTTTAACGAAAAGAAAAGCGACCTACCATTTTTCTTATTACTATTTTTCGAAAAATCAACTTTGATAACGTTATCTTTCATAGGATAGTCCCACCTTCCATAAAAAGTTTTCCTACTTTTATAATAGCACAAAAATAGCTAAATGTTAAGAAAATTACAAAAAATATTATATAACTTATCCTAATGTTCTATGTGTATTGAAAAATTAAGGGGATTTATTACCCCCTTAATTTTGTGAGATAGAAAGGTATATTACTTTGTATTAGGAAATGTTAACTGTAATTTATGAGCTTTGTAATTGTGTGGGTATTAATATTATATGAGAAATACATCAATTTGGTTACTATAAATTTTAGTATTATCCACATGTTGTCCACAAAAATGTGGATAATGTGCATAAATAAGCAGTTGTTTACGATAAAATGAAATAAATATAAGAAAATAACTATCAAAATAATGTAAAATTTGAATAATAACAAGTTATAAACAAAAAACTTGTGGATAATATGCATAAATAAAATTTTTATTTCATTTATAATCTATATA
>NZ_PVXP01000141.1 GCF_002995845.1 Clostridium luticellarii
CATTTATATAATCAGATAAAAATGCAATATTTTTTATTCCCTTATTTACAAGAAAATCATATGCATAATATGATTGAACTAAATGCTGTACTCTAACATCAGGTTTTTTTAAAGAATAATATTCTAAAACTCCAAGAAATATTTTTATTTTGGTTTTTATGCCTTTAAACCGTCCATAATAATTATCAACACTTAACCACCATATTATTTTTTTTATATTATTAAATTTTTTTAATAAATTAGTATACACTTCTGGAACTATTAAAACATTATTCTTATTATCGTTTATACTTGTTACATATTTCACATTATACTTTAAAAATCTATCTGCAATTGGATTTACGCTATTACTAGGTATATAATACATTCTTGCATTATATCCAAATTCACTTAACTTATAACATAATTGATGTAAAAGTTCAGTTCCGCCAGTTGGCGCATTAGCTGTACAAACTATATATATAATAGATCCTTCCTGTAAATTAATCATTAATTTCACCTTCCAACACTAAATATAATTTCAATCTAGTAAATTTTTTCAAAAAACTACATGAGCTTTTCCCCAAAAGTGAACTATAATGGGTCAGTCGTCAAAATAAAAATACCACAAATTTTTTAATGAACTGACAGAATATTACATTGATACTACATATTAAGCTATATAATTCCGGAGCATTGCCTATCCTACTGCCGGTTTCTAGTACTTAATTTCCGAATGGCATCTATCAAAGTTGTATGTGGGGATACAGTTTCCGATTGCAGCCCTTCTAATATTGTTATATTGAGTCAGATATGCTTCTTCATATTTAGGACTGAAAAACCAGCGCTTGATCATAATATTATTTACCCACTAGCTTTCTCAATCTATACTCTGGTGGATGCTGTTGCTATGTGCAAAATTAATATGATACCTGATAGTTAACTAGCTCCCCGATTCGAGTTTAAAATAAATTGCTTAGAAATCTTGAGTGATTTCTTAAGGGAGTTGAATATTATTTTTATATCTAGCATATCATCAATTTTCCAGCAATACATCGACTGTAACAGTCGATAACTACCGTAGATAGATGAAACATGCTTAATTGCAACATAAGTTAATCAATGAGCCATGCTTAGTTTGGTCGGTCTATGACAGCATTACGGAGCAATTAGGGAAAACTCCGACTACCACTAGTGTTTTGATAGATTTATTTTTAGATAAATCATGGCAGTTCCCACCTCTATCATATAGCAATAGACTCTCTTACGGCCGATGAGATGGCCACGCAGTCTTAACTGTGTGGATATTACTACCTAATACCCTATGAAGGATTATCTACATTGAACCCTGTCAATAATTTCTTTGCGAGTCAACTCTTCTTCTGATATTGAAGAACTCTTGTATTAAATGCTTGTACATCTTATATCAAGCAGTCCGGTACCTGTGGATGCTGATAATTCTATTTGTAGACACTTTTCTTCCTTAATTTTATTATATATTTTCAGTAAATCTATTATTTTGTATCTACATTTTTATACTAATACCACTTTGTATTTCCCGTGTTATATGAATACATCCATTCATCAATTTAAATATAATTTAATGCTACAGTTACGTATAATATTTTTATATCTTCTTTATAATTTTAACAGGAACCCCACCTGCAATAGTATTATCAGGAATATTTCTGTCAACTAATGTATTAGCACCAATTATCGAGTTACTCCTTATTGTTATTCCACCTAAAATTGTGACTTTTGCTCCAATCCACACATTATTGCCTATTATAATCTCTTTTACTTTAAAACCCTGTTGATTATAATTCTTATCATTTTGCCTAAACTCATGATCATTATCTCTTATAGATATAAATTCTCCTATCATACAATTATCACCAATATTTATCTTTTTTCTACAATGTATAATAGAAAATAGACCAATAAAAGTATTCTTTCCTATGTATAATTCACTA
>NZ_PVXP01000142.1 GCF_002995845.1 Clostridium luticellarii
GAGACCAGCTAGTAATAGTCAATAGAAATTATAAAAAAATTTATGAGTAAAAAATTGCATCACAAATAATCCATTGAAAAATACGAACGATGGAATTATTTGTAAGACAGTTGAACTTTTAGTTTTTAGCCGTTAGGCTGCTGTAGTAAAGCGATTTTTAAGATACATTTTAGCATGCATTTTAGGATCACGTAATTCATATTCCTTTTGGTTCTTAAGAACGGAGAATATATAGTTAACAATTTTGTGCATTATTGATACTAATCTTACTTTTTTACTTTTACCATTTAGATTTTCTTTATAGTAGCTAAGCAAAATTTTGTTTATAGGCTGACCGTTCCTATTTGTCCGTATGGATGCTAATGCTACCGCATATAAGGCTCTTCTGCCTATTTTGGTACCGCGTTTAGACATAGTGTTTCTAGTACTATTAAATTTACCAGATTGATTAACAGAAGGATCAATGCCAAAATAAGCAACTAAATGTTTAGGCTTAATAAAACTTTTGATATTGCCTATTTCGCTCATTATTGTGACAGAAGTTAATTCACCGACACCGGGTATTGAGTAAATCAACTGGATATTTTTCTTAAATTCTTCTGAAAGTTTATTGCTTTTCATCAATGAATGTATTTCAATTAATAGATTTTTGAGTTGGATTTCTAATGCTTCTATTATTGAGATTGTGTTGGTGATTTTTACAAATAAACTGGGTGATTTAAGACCAATATAAATAGCATCTTTAGCAGCATCAATAAGCTTTTTATAAATTTTTTCACTACGTGCTAGTCCTTTTCTTGAACAGTTAGAAATAAGTTCTATAAGCTTATTTTTATCAGCATTTAAGATGTATTCAGGACTTGAATATTGTTTTAAAATAGCTATTGATGTTTTGCAAGTAATGTTTGAAAAAACAGAGCTATAACCAGGGAAAATAACCCTTAAGTCAGTAGAAAGCTTTTTCTTAAAAGTAGATTTACTATCAGTAAACTTATAGTAATCTCTGCAAAGAGCTTTTAAGGTATAAATTTCAATGTCAAATTCAGAAGAATACTTAACATTTTGAAATTTACCTATTTTAGCAATGGTTAATGCATCTTTTTTATCATTTTTCACTTTTCTTATGTCTCCATTCTTGTTACAATTAGTAATGAGTGGATTTAAGATACATGTTTCAAATGTATCCTTAAGAAAGTGGAAAAGAGTAAGATGGTATACACCAGTAGATTCCATGAAAATTGCCGTTTTCATGTTAAACTCTTTCTCCGCTTTTTTTATTTGATCTACTAGGTAATCAAAACCATTTCTATTATGTTTAATCTTAAAAGGCTTTCTGTGAACTTCACCGTTAGGTGCCAGTATGGCAACTACTGAAAAATCTGCTGATACATCGATTCCAACTGTTGGTCTATAAAAAAATTTACTCATAAATAATGTCTCCTTTACTTTGTTAGATAGAATAGATATTCCATTTTTATCAGTAATTCTATAACCTTGTTTGTGACACGGGTAATTCCCAAAGGGAAACCCAACCAGCTAAACATAGAACTCTCACTGATGGAATGATACGCTCATTTACAGGTATTAGTGACTAATTTAAGTCACTTCCTAGGAGGAATACATCTATCTTCTATTCAGGAGATATTATACAACAATATTTACTAGTTTGGATTCCCGTTAAGGGAAAAATAGAAAACTAAGTTTAGATAAGAAAAGTGAACCCTACCGGGTAGAAAAAATTCGAATAATATTAAAAGAAATGAGTTGTAATGTTCGTTAGAAATTATGATAGCTTTCTATTAAATGTTATGACTACATTATACAAGGAGG
>NZ_PVXP01000143.1 GCF_002995845.1 Clostridium luticellarii
TTAGGCGTTTGCGAAACGCTGTAATCCGCATAAATGCGGTATATTTCTTGCTGCAAAATAAAATAACTCCTCACTGATTTATGGTAAAATTGAATTGAATCAAAAAACAAAATCACCATTATACCTCAGAAAGGAGTTACATATTTATGATAACATATAAACAGCTTTCTTTGGCAGATATATTTTCTGACTGCAAAGAAAAATTTCAAAACAACAAGCCCCAGTTTCTTTCTTTACTTGAAAACACTATTAATCTTGATGATTTAGTTCCGATTTCTTTCATAAATCATTTTTATGCGCCCACCGGAAGACCTCGTAAATATAAGCTTTACTCCATGCTTCGTGCTTTAATCTTGCAGCGTATTTTTTCTATTCCTAAAGATTCCCTTCTGATTATCTTCCTTAAGTATTCTCAGGAATTAAGGGATTTCTGCGGCTTTCTTAAAGTTCCTGATGCCTCTAAATTCACACGCTTTAAACAGGATTTTATTCTGGACTTACAATTGATGTTTGATAATCTAGTTGATATTACTGAACCAATATGCCAACAAATTAATAAGAAACTTGCATCCATGACCATCTTCGATACTTCTGGTATTGAAGCTTTCGTAACTGAAAACAATCCTAAATATGCCAACCGCATTATAAAACAGCTTAAAACTTTTAAGAAGTTAAATGGTTTAGGTGATTCCTATGATCCTTATAAAGCTGCTTATGGTGCCATGCCTTCCCATGCTAATGCCAATCCTGCTGTCCAGCAGATGTATATTAATGGACATTTTTGCTATGCTTTTAAATTTGGTCTTGTTACCAACGGTCTTGGCATTGTAAGAAACATTTCATTTTACAATAAAAATTTCCTTAAAGCTCATCCAGACATTGTTGTTGAAAAAAAGTCCAACTCACCTGATGAGGATAAATCTCTTGCTGATGCTAAAGCTCTTATACCTGTTCTTAAGGATTTTTTAAAAAAACATCCCATGATAAACCCTAAAATATTTTTAGGCGATGCTGCCTTTGACAGCATTGAAATTTATAGCTGTCTTTTACAGAAATTAAAGTTTGAAAAAGCATACATACCACTAAAAACTAAAATCGTATCAGAAGAATCTGATTGTCCTTTGAATGAAGATGCTGTTCCCTGCTGTCCCCATGACCATTCACTGCCCATGAAACGGGAAAGCAGCAAATCACATTTGCGTTCAGGAATTCCTACAATGAAATTCGTTTGCCCTAAAATGAAATGGGTCTACAATAAAGAAACGAAAAAGAGTAAACGAAAAACTTTTTGTGAAGATCCCTGTACTAAATCATCCTGCGGCAGGATGTTTTACATTTATCCTGAAAAGAACCTGCGTGCATATCCCGGAACCGTTCGTGGTTCTCAGGAATGGAACTGCACCTATAAAATTCGTTCTGCTATAGAAAAAAGTATCGAAAATTTTAAACACAGCTGCTGTATTGCAGAGCGCAGGACACAAAATGAAAAAACCCTTCATGCCGACTTGCTTCTTGCTGGTATAACTCAGCTAATAACAGCTGTCATAGCCAATAAAATACACAGGCATGAATATATCAAAAGTCTAAAACCATTAATTGCATAAATACCAGCTATTTTAAAATTTTAGAATTAATCATGGCTTTATTTCTTATGCCCTTTTTTTCTGTTTAACTATTATAAATTACAAGAATTGCCTTTGATCTTCTAATTACCTTTTTTTGAAACTTCTTCCCATCATCAATTCATTTTTATCAGTGAGTTTCGCAATTACCTA
>NZ_PVXP01000144.1 GCF_002995845.1 Clostridium luticellarii
ATTCAAAGTTTGTAAGTAATGATATAAAACATAATATAATTTTTACAGGAAAGATGGATTATGAACCTAATATTCAAGCTGTGAAGTGGTTTTGTAAAGATATACTACCTCTGATTAAAAATAAAATACAAGATGTTAAATTTTATATTGTAGGTAAAGATCCTACAAGAGAAGTTAAAAAGTTGAAAAATAATAATGTTATAGTGACAGGTAAAGTTAAAGACATGAAAAATTATTTTAATATAACTAATATATGTGTTATACCACTTTTAAGTGGTGGTGGAGTTAAGATAAAATTATTTGAGGCTCTTGGAAATGGTAAAATTGTTATTACTACTTCTAAGGGAGTAGAAGGTACGATATTTGTAAATAATGAACATTTGATGGTTAGAAATCATGCAGGTGAGTTTGCCCAAGCTTGTATTGAGGCTTTAAGTAATCCTGAAGATTATAATAATATGATTAGTAGCACTTTGAATGTAATAGAAAATAATTATTGTTGGAATGCCATAGGAAGTTATTATAATGAGTTTTTAGAAAAATTAAGTAGAGTAGAGACTTTACAGGATGTAAAAAGAAGATAGACATTACTTTATAAGAAAAAGGCAATTTAAGGCAATTATATATTTTGTTTGCAAACTTCCAACAGCTGATAATTTTTTGAACCAAAATTTTAAAGTTGAAACTACAAATTCTGTATGAGTAAGTGATATTAGTACACATAAAGGCCAGTTATACCTTGCAACTGTAAAAGATATATGTACAAAAGAAATAGTAGGATGGTCAACATCATTTAGAAAGAAATTTAAGGTTTTAATGGTATCATAATTGATTTGGTAAAAAATAATATAGTCAACAATAATAATAGTAATTATGCTATATTAAGAGAATTTCTAACTCTTGAATAGCCACTATTTCGAGAAAAGCTCAGCCGTATGTAATAATTGCGTTATGGGGACTGGTTCTGTAGTATCTAGCTAGTGATTAAAAAAACAAAATGAAATATATGCATGCAAGTAATCCAGCTCGTGCTGTTGAAAATAACGTAATATAGAGATATTAGAAAGGATACTTCAATGAATTACATTTTATATTTTGTTTTAATTCTGAGCACTATAGTACAAAGCTTGAGTTTAGGAGATAAATTTGGTTATATAGCTTATTCGCTTACTTCTTTAATTACTCCTATAATATTTATAATATTTTTAATCATAAATAGAAAAATAAATATATCAATTTACACTAAGAAATTATTGAAGTTGATGGTTTATCTAATATTTGTAAGCTTAATTTCACTATTTATTTATGCTGTAATCTTAAATAATAGTAATGTATATTGGGGACAAAATTTATTAGTAAAAGGTCTTAAGGCATCCGTGTATTTTTTAGATATAATATTATTTTTGATAATGATTGAAAATATACAAAAAAAATTATCTACAACTGAAATATTTAAACCATTTGTATTTACTTATTTTATGTTATTTTTTGTTTTATTATTTGAAATATTTGATCCTTTGTTATTTAATTCTATTTTTCATGGTGGCGAAGATTACAACAGGATAAGATTGTTAACACCTGAATCTAGCTTTACTGGAACTTTAATCATAGTATTCTCTTTAGCTACTTTATATTATTATAATAATATAAAGAAAAATAAATTAATGAATTTGGTATCTATGATAATTTTGTTTATATTTGTTATAACT
>NZ_PVXP01000145.1 GCF_002995845.1 Clostridium luticellarii
TAGATAAGAAAAGTGAACCCTACCGGGTAGAAAAAATTCGAATAATATTAAAAGAAATGAGTTGTAATGTTCGTTAGAAATTATGATAGCTTTCTATTAAATGTTATGACTACATTATACAAGGAGGAATATATTATGAAAAATTCAATTAAAGGTCAAGTTAAAGCGTATTATGGCAATATAGCCAGAAAGGTAAGCGATAAATCCCATGTCAATTGTGGATGCGGTACATCATCATGCTGCGGAGATACTGCTAAAAATCAAAATTTGTATACTAAAGATTTTATAGAAGGGTTGCCGGATGAAGCTGTAAATGCATCACTTGGATGTGCAAACCCTGTTGTACTTGCTAATCCTAAATTAGGTGAAATAGTCCTGGATCTGGGAAGTGGCGGTGGAATAGATGTTTTTATTTCATCTAAATATGTCGGCAAAAATGGAAAAGTATACGGCCTTGATATGACAGATGAAATGCTGGAATTAGCAAACAAAAATAAAGAAAAAATGGGAGCTGAAAATGTAGAATTTATAAAGGGATATATTGAAGATATACCTTTAAAAGATGAAACGATAGATGTTATTACGTCAAATTGTGTAATAAATCTATGTGAAAGTAAAGAAAAAGCCTTGTCAGAAGCTTATAGGGTATTAAAAAAGGGTGGAAGGCTGGCAATTGCGGATATTGTTGTTCTTAAAGATGTACCGGAAAATATAAGGCATAATGTTGAAATGTGGGTAGGGTGTATTGCAGGCGCTCTGCCAATTAAGGAATATGAGGAAATACTTGAAAAGGTTGGATTTGAAGATATTGAAATAACGCGGGTAAACATATATACCAAGGATGTTATAGAAGATATTGCAAAGCAAAAAAAATTAGATGATGTATATAGTAAAATAGATACGGATATTGTTGATGGAGCTTTCGCAGGAGCGCATGTAAAGGCATATAAATTTTAGAATAAAGGTTGTATATATAAGTGGGAGATGTAGAGAAGGGTGAATTTTAATATTGAAGAAATGACTGAAAAACATTGGAAAGAAGTATCAAAGATTTACTTGGAAGGTATAAATACAGGTAAAGCCACATTTCAGACAGAAGTACCTACATGGCAGGATTGGAATAACAGTCATATTGATTTATGTAGATTAGCAGCATGTTCAGATGATAAAGTATTAGGCTGGGCAGCTTTAAGCTCAATTTCAAGTAGATGTGTCTATGCAGGTGTTGCAGAAGTAAGCATATATATAGGAAAAGAATACAGAGGAAAGGGCATAGGAACTGCTCTTTTAAAAAACTTAATTAAATTGTCAGAAGAAAATGGATTCTGGACTTTGCAATCTGTAATTATAAAAGAGAATATTGGAAGTATAACTCTTCATAAAAAATGTGGCTTTAGAAAAGTAGGTATAAGAGAAAGACTGGGAAAAATGAGTAATGGTGTATGGCATGATGTAGTTTTGATGGAACACAGAAGTAAATCAGTTGGAATAAATTAGATGCATATAGTAAAAATTAATTTGATATTTATATAAATTAAGAACAAATAAAATCTTATAACATAGACTATTATATATATAATAGTCTATTATTTTTATTTATTACAATAATTATAT
>NZ_PVXP01000146.1 GCF_002995845.1 Clostridium luticellarii
CAACATATAGTATATAATTAACAGTAAATTTTAACTCAGCTATATAATTTTATAAGTCTCTCCCTCAAATTCAACGATAAATCCTCTATAAAGTTTTTTACTTCTCTTTGTTTCAACTTCTCCGTTTACTTTTACCTTTCCATTTTTTATAAAAATTTTAGCTTCTGAACCCTGTGAAACAGCTCCACACCATTTTAAAAATGAATCTAATTTTATCAAATCTGTATTAATTTTAACTTCATTCATTTTCTATTATCTCCAATTTATTTATTTTTAACTATTTAAAAGTCTAACTGGTAAAACTAAATAGGTACAATTATCTTTGATTTTATTTTTAATTATACATGGACTCACATTACTGGAAAATTTCAGAGTAATTTCCTCTTCGTCCATTATTTTTAGTACATCAATTAGATATTTTGAGTTAAATGCAATTTGAAGAGTATCTCCTTGCAAAATTATATTTAGTTCTTCTCTCACCATTCCCAATTGAGAATTAGATGTTATTATCATATTGCCTTCCTCTAGGTCCAATTTTACCAAATTGGTATTGCTGTCTTTGGCCATTAAAGATGCCCTCTCAATACAGTCTAAAAGTTCATCTTTTTTAGCTGTGACTATGGTATTAAATTCCTCAGGAATTATAGAATTATATTTTATAAATTCACCTTCCAAAAGTCTAGATACAATTTTTGTATTGACTAAATTAAATAATATATGATTAGGTGTAAATGTTATATTAACATCTTTATCGTTGTCCTCCAAAATTTTAGAAACTTCATTTAGAGTTTTTCCTGGTATTACAGCGTTTATTGTATTATTCGTATTTAAATATTCTGATTTTAAAGCCAACCTATAGCCATCTAGAGCCACTAAATTTAAATTTTTATCCTTAATTTCAAATAAAACACCTGTTAAAACAGGCCTTGTCTCATCTTGAGCAGTGGCAAATATAACACTTTTTATCATATTTTTTAATATTTTCTGAGGCATTGAAAATATCATATTTTCATTTATATTAGGAACTTCAGGAAAATCTTCAGCATTCATATGTATCAGGTTGAACTTTGATTTTTGACATAATATCTCTAGGGAATTATTTTCTACTGTTGAAATGCTTACATCCTCACCTGGCAGTTTTCTTATAATCTCTCCAAATAGTCTTGCATCAATTACAACTGTTCCTTCTTCTTCAACATTTGAGTCTATTTTAGTTTCTATACTTAAATCTATATCAGATCCTATTAATGTTAATTTGTTATTTACAGCTGTTATTTTTAGTCCATTTAATATAGGCATGCTGGATTTTCCGGTAATAGCTTTTTGTGATATGAATACAGCCTCCTGTAAATTTGATTTTTTACATATGATTTTCATATTGGAACATCTCCTTTATCTACAATGGATTTTTATCTATAGATATAGATAATTTATTTTTTAGTAGTAGTAGTAGTAGGTCATGTTAGTATGTTGATAACCTTTATAACCGTTAATAATACTGAAAAAAATGAAAAAAAATAATTGTGGATAAATAATCATCTAATTATCATATTATCCACATAATAAAAAAAATAATCT
>NZ_PVXP01000147.1 GCF_002995845.1 Clostridium luticellarii
CTATATAACATAATATCAACAGCAGATCATAAAATAGTTATAAACATGTGTTAATAACTATTTTTGATTTAGACGTTTTGTTAAATCATTTACAGCATTTTGAAGACTTTCGTCATGTTTTAAATTGCTTGATATTTTTTCATAGGCGTGTATTACTGTGGTATGATCTCTACCTCCAAATTCTTCTCCTATTTTTGGTAAAGACATATCTGTAAGTTTTCTGCATAAATACATTGCTATTTGTCGTGGAAAAGCTACATTTCTAGTTCTTCTAGCTGATTTGAAGTCAGATACTTTTAAATTATAATAATTTGCCACAACATCTTGTATTAGATCTACAGTAACTTGTTTTGATTGTTTGCTTGAGATTATATCTTTTAGTGCTTCTATAGCTAGATCTATACTTATCTCACTGTTTGTAAGAGAAGAAAAAGCGGCTATTCTTATAAGTGCTCCTTCTAGTTCCCTGATGTTTGATTTAATTTTTGTAGCTATGTATACCATGACTTCGTTTGGAATATTTAAATTTTCTACGTCTGCTTTCTTTTTTAATATGGCCATTCTTGTTTCAAAATCTGGTGGCTGAATATCGGCTATCAATCCCCATTCGAATCTGGATCTAAGTCTGTCTTCTAATGTAGGAATTTCCTTTGGTGGTCTATCACTTGATAGAATTATTTGTTTGTTTGCTTCATACAGGGCATTAAAAGTATGGAAAAATTCTTCTTGAGTGCTTTCTTTACCTGCTATAAATTGAATATCGTCTATTAATAATACGTCTATATTTCTGTATTTATCTCTAAATTCTACATTTTTATCATCTTTTATTGAATTTATGAGTTCATTTGTGAATTTTTCAGATGAAACATAAGTTACTTTAGATTTTTTATTATTTTCCAATATATAATGACCTATAGCGTGCATCAGATGAGTTTTTCCAAGACCTACTCCTCCATATATAAATAATGGATTGTATGCTTTAGCAGGTGATTCGGCCACTGCAAGGGATGCAGCATGAGCAAATCGGTTACTATTTCCTATAACAAAAGAATCAAAAGTATATTTTGGGTTTAACATTGTGGGCATTTCTTCGTTTAGTACTATTGATTGTTTGCTGGAATATTTAGTTCTACTATCCGACGTTAAGGCTTCTTCTGATTTGGATAAAACTAAAAATTTGATATTGTATTTTTTTGAAGTAATTAATTTTAGTGCATTTGATATTAAGTTTGTGTATTTGCTAGATAATATTCCCTTTGTTAAATCATTTGGTACGCTTAATACAAAAGTGTTATTTTCAATGGATACAGGAGTAATACTTTTAATCCATGTGTTAAAACTAATTTCGGTAATTTCGCCTTTTATTATGGTTAAAGATTGTTCCCATATTTCTTTTGGGTGGGCATTCATTTTGTATCCTCCAGTCTTAGAAAAATAATTCTGAGTTTATATTCTCCATTATTATATTTTGTTGACATATGTTTATAAAAATATTCACATGTTTATAATTAAGTTTATAAATTTAAGTATAAAGAGTTGTAAAA
>NZ_PVXP01000148.1 GCF_002995845.1 Clostridium luticellarii
GAGGGCGTCCACAGATTTGTGTAAAATAGAATAGACGGGATAAAATTTAATTGGAAATTACTATAGGAATATGAGCCTGTAGTAATTTTTATTTTTTAGGGAATAACTAATAATAGCGTGTTATAACTTTCTAATAATAGTATTGTTTGCAATAATAATATTATTATTCATTTTTATACAAAATAGTACAAGCTCTATAATTATATATACGGTTCTATTCTATCTTTAAACATTATAGTCAATTGGGCAAGTGTATTACCCCAATTAGGATAAGGTAATGTCCATTTCAGCATTATTTGCTCTGTTGCCAGGTACAGAGCTTTTAGAAGAGATTCATCCGTAGGAAATACTGTTCTTACTTTGGTGAATTTCCTGAGCTGCCTGTTGAAGCCCTCCAAAGCATTGGTAGTATATATTATTTTCCTTATATCCTGGGTAAAATCAAAATACGTAGATAGGTTTTCCCAGTTATTCTGCCATGACTGTACAACTACAGGATACTTATCCCCCCATTTATCCTCCAGTGATTGCAAAGCCTTGCTCGCCATTGTTTCATTAACTGCTTTATATACTTCTTTTAAATCTTTCATGAAAGTCTTGATATTTTTTGACGGTATATATTTTATAGAATTTCTTATCTGGTGTATTATACAGCTCTGTATGTTAACTTCAGGGAAAACTACTTTAATTGCATCTGGAAGTCCTTTAAGCCCATCCATACATGCTATTAAAATATCTTTAACACCCCTGTTTTTAAGGTCATTACATACAGATAACCAATATTTTGCCCCCTCCTGTTCACCGATCCATATTCCCAGTATGTCTTTATGGCCTTTTATATCGAGTGCCATACAAACATAGGCAGCTCTATTTACAATCCTGTGTTCCTCCCTGACTTTAAAATATAAGGCATCCATATATACTATAGGGTACATTGGGTCAAGGGACCTATTCTGCCATGCCAATACTGTATCCATAACTTTGTCTGTAATTTTGGATATCATTGCGGGAGATATATCCACCCCGTAAAGCTCATCTATTTCTGATTTTATATCGTCTACAGACATGCCTCTTGCATATAGGCCTATAACTTTTTTATCAAGTTCACTGCAGACTGTTTCGTATTTTTTCACTATCTTAGGTTCGAACCCAGACTTTCTATCCCTTGGTACATCTACTTTAACCGGGCCAAAACTGGTTCTGATATTTTTGGGACTGTATCCGTTTCTATAGTCTTTGTTTTCATCGGACAATCTTGCATATTTTTCCCTGCCCAGGTGCTCTTCCATTTCTGCTTCTAGAAATTGCTGTATTATGCCCCCAAACAGTTTCTGCATAAGTCCATTTTTACCTACTAAATCTTCCATACTGTTACATTTCTTTAACTCTTTTTTTAAATCAATGTCTGGTATTTCCAATACATTCATATTGAGTCTCCTTTCAAAAATTATTTATACTTATTATTACCACTATTACCAGTTATGTATACGTAAAAATAACGTACCTGGATCTGATTTACACAAATCTAGGTACGCTCCC
>NZ_PVXP01000149.1 GCF_002995845.1 Clostridium luticellarii
CTCAACTTTCGCACATTAAAATAAAGGCGGAAGCCTGAATTTTTAAGATATAAAGCAAAGAAACATTCCTTTTGGTATAATAGAATTGTCAAAAACACCATACCAAGGAAAGGAATGTTTCTTATGAATTCTATTATATCAAACCATAGCGAGGATAAAAAGTTTAACTTTACAATAAATAATTTTTTTAAGATTAATAAACTAGGTCATATACTTAAGCAATGCAATTTTCGTAAAGAAAAAGGATTTTCTTGTATTAAGATTTTTAAATTTATCTTTATGCTTGTTTTTTCAGGCAAAAATTTATTCAGAACTCTTGATACAGGAAAAACATTGGAGTTTTCAAAGGACGTAGTATATAGATTTCTTAATTCTCCGAATTTTAATTGGAGAAAGTTTTTACTTATGCTCTCTTCATCTATAATAACAAATATTCTAAAACCACTTACCTCAGATGATAGAGTAAATGTTCTTATAGTAGATGATTCTCTTTACAGTAGAAACAGAAGTAAATCTGTTGAGTTACTTGCAAGGGTTCGTGACCACGTTGAAAACAAATATGTCAAAGGCTTTCGTTTGTTAACTCTTGGATGGTCTGATGGAAATACTTTTTTACCACTTGCTTTTACTCTTCTTTCATCTGCAAAAGAGAAAAATAGACTATGCCCTGAAAATCAGACTTTAGACAAAAGGACTAATGGTTCTAAACTCCGTAAGGAGGCTGTTTTAAAGTCTCCTGATGCAATGCTTAAGTTAATAAAGAGAGCGGTAGAAATTGGTATTCCAGCTTCTTATGTTCTCTTTGACAGTTGGTTTACTTATCCTAAGACTCTAATACAAATTTTAAATCTTAAACTTCATACTATCGCCATGGTCAAGGCTATGCCCAAAGTTTACTATGATTATGATGGCAAAAAGTTAAATCTTAAATCTCTATATTCCTCTGTTAAAAAAAGAAGAGGAAAAGCTAAAATTTTATCTTCAATAATTGTTGGTATAGGTACTGATAAAGATGGTAATAAAATCGAATCTAAAATAGTTTTTGTACGTGATAGAAATAGAAGTAGGCAATGGCTTGCCATTATATCTACTGATACTTCTCTATCTGACGATGAAATCATAAGAATCTACGGAAAACGTTGGGACATTGAAGTCTTTTTCAAAATGAATAAATCATTTTTAAAACTTGGTAAAGAATTTCAATGTCGTTCTTATGATTCTATGGTAGCACATACTACTATAGTCTTTACAAGGTATATCATGCTATCTTTAGAAAATCGTAATAGCAAAGATTTACGTACTGTAGGTGGATTTTTTTATCAGTGCTGCGATGAACTTCAAGATATCCAACTTTGTGAAGCATTGCAAATTATAATATCTACTCTAAAAGATATATTAAAAGAAAAAGTTTTACTTTCAAAAGAGATTATTGACCTCATAATCGATAGTTTTATTAAGGCTTTGCCTTGTTATATCAAGGAAAAGCTATCGCTTTTCTCCTGCGAAAGTTGAGTTA
>NZ_PVXP01000150.1 GCF_002995845.1 Clostridium luticellarii
TTAGAGTTTCCCCAAAATAAATTATTTCAGATATATCTAGGGCTATACTTCTAGTGCTTCAGCTATAAATAATTGTTGTGGAGCCTTGGTTTTTAAAACTGGTTGGATAAAATTTTTAATTCCAGTAAGTGTCTTTTTTAATATTGCATAAATACCATCGGCTACTGCATAATAATCAAATTCAGGTATTTTATAAATTCGATTGGAAAGTTTTTGTATTAATATATTCAGTATATTTTCTCCCCTTTTTTCTGAAAGCATGGCAATGAAACCTACAATTAAGGATAATAATAAATTCATAGTTCTTATGGAATTTAAACTTCTTACCCTTATATTTTCAAAATCAAACTGCTGCTTCTTAAATCTGAAGTACTCTTCTATCCTCCATCTTTTGAGATAAACCTGGATTATCGTGAGTGTTAATCTCTTATCATCGGGTTTAATACTGCTGATAAGCATCATAGGAACTTTTCCAAAACCTCTTATTACTACAAGAGTAAGTGGTTTATCAGGAATGTCCGGCAGGGCAATGGATATAAAACTAAACTTACATTTCTTCGCTTTGCCGGCTTTGTTTCTTACTATAGTTGAAAATCTTCCATGATATTTATTGGCAAGTTTTAATATATTAATAGATTTACCGTTATGGATGACATTTCTGTTACATTTAGCCCTTATAACAAAAGGCTCGCCACTATTTATGAAATATCTATAGAATTTTTTATCGTCAAAACCCCTGTCTAGAGCTCTGATACCTTTACTGCCAAAATGTTTCCTTATAAAATTTAAGCCCTCTAAAACTTCTTCATTTTCACTTACAAAATCAGTTTCTGCATTTGAATATATTTTCGAGTACACCGAGACAGGCATATTATATTTACTTGTCAATGCAGCTATTTCAAAGCAATTATACCCGTTAATATTAGTTTCACCAGTACTTCCATCACGAACTTTACCCATAGCTTCTAGAACTTTACTGTTTCTTTTAGTAATTTCAGAACCATCAACACAAAATACAGTATTATCATCAATGTATGGTTTTATCTTGGAAATGTAGTTATCTATTGCCACATTGTGTTTATTGAAGGTCTTAAGATTGTTGGAAAGTCTTTCAATGGTCTTTTTTAAAGAAATATTTTCTTTAAGTGCCCTTGATATATCACTCAGGAGTATAGTTTGATTTTCTAGAATTCCATAAATCATCTGTGTAATAAATTTATAAGACGGTTTTGATAGATTTTTACAGATTTTATTTGAAAAAGTTAATATTTTTCTTTTTATTTGGTATGATAATTTGTTATAATTAATCATGAATAAAACATCTCCATCTGCTTTTGATTTTTGGTTTTTAGCAAATTCATTATATCAAAAGACTGGACTGTTTTATTCATTTTTTATGCGATTTTATAAATCTGTGGATAATTCTAAAACTCAAAGTTACCTTATCCACAGTCGTTATCTAGTCATTTCTAAAAAAATGGGGAAACTCTAA
>NZ_PVXP01000151.1 GCF_002995845.1 Clostridium luticellarii
CAATAATATTTAAATCATTAAATAGATTGGAAAAAAGATATAGAAAGCTCATGAGAGGAACAAACAATAAAAATTTGGAAGAACTTATTATGAAATATCTTGATAATATAGATAATGTAAAAAAACAATCTGAAGATATTAAAAAGTTATATGACAATTTAAATTCGAGAGTAAAGTATTGTATTCAAAAAATATCTATTATACGATATAGAGCTTTTGAAGATGTGGGTAGTGATTTGAGCTTTTCAATTGCATTGTTGGATGAGAATAATGACGGTGTAATAATTACGGGAATATATGGCAGAGATGAAAGCACTACTTATGCAAAGCCTGTAGATAGTGGAATGTCCAGATATGAATTGTCCCAGGAAGAAAAACAGGTTTTAGTGGAATGTATGAATAAAAGAATATAGAAATTTTACATAAAAAACCTCCTTAAGGGAAAATTATTTTCTAAGGAGGTTTTTTGTATGAAAATATATATTCCACGTGATTTAAATTATATAGGGAATGAGTTGCAAAAAAGAGGATATAAAATAGTAAATGATGGTGAGGATACAAAGTATGATGCTATAATATGTAAATTAAAGGATAATGGACTTGCCAATTTGCATATAAAAAATAAAAATACTCTAATAATAGATTTAGGTAAAAGAAATATAGAGGAGATAGAATATATACTTAAAGATAGATCCTTTTGATATATCATGCTTCTATGTTTTGGAGAATATTATTTGAATTTTTACCTCCTACGGTTTTTAGTATGGAATGATATATTCCTCTAGAAATTGTGTCAGCAAGCTGCATTACAGTAAATAATCTGGTATTTTGCAATACCATAAATTCCATAGCTCCACATATATTTACAATGCCTGTAATACTTAAATCACCAACCTGTGGAAGAGATTTATTCATGGCGGATCCAGGGTGAAGTGGTTTTGTCTCAACTATTATTTTTCCGACATTTTGAATAGCACCTAAACAGGCATCAACTGCTATAGTAAAAGGATTATTATATTTGGAATTTATTTTATTTATAATTTCTGCGATATTTTTTGCATGTACTGGGTATTGTAAATTGCCATACAATTCAACTTTATTTCGTATTAAAAATTTTAGCTTATCACCAACTATGGGTCCTAAACTATCTCCAGTAGATCTATCAGTACCTATGCAAAGTATTATTATAGTTCTTCCAGATTTTATCATAGGATATATTTCATTGCTTATTATATCTCTCAAAACAGATATTGAATTCGAAGATGTTGGATCTATTATTGTTTTTTTAATCATAAGAAAACCTCCTATAATTTAGTTTTTACCATAAGGAGGTTATTTATACATATTAGTAT
>NZ_PVXP01000152.1 GCF_002995845.1 Clostridium luticellarii
ATTATATAGAATATGTGATAAATAATTATGGAGATAAAAAATATTATCTAGATAAATTTGAGAGGAATTATTTTTCAGCTCTTTGAAGAAGCAGAATAAGTTTAAAAAATTTCTTGAAGTACGGGTTATACTGATAGAAAATTTGCCAGAAATCTACTGAATAAAGAATTTACAGTTTTAATAACATAATTAAGCAAAGTGAAATACTGTAGATGAAAACCCTGGTGATTTTAAAGAGAATGATCTTGCAACGTGAAATTAAAAGCACTTACCAAGTAAAAACAAGTAGGTGCTTTTATTATACTCAAATTTAAGAGGGAATAAGGGCGAAAGATTATACAATCTGGCTAACAGGAGTAAATTATATAAGTGGTACTGCAGAGAAAAGCGAATTGATAAAACTTAGAGAAAATTATAAAGAAGCTAAAAATATGAAGTTTGATGATGGTTATCTCTTAGCAATGATAAAAAATTTATATAAATATACAATAGTGTTCAAGAGGTTTTTCAATGCTGGTAAATACGAATAAGATAGGTTCAATGTCAAAAGCTAATCAGAACTTTTCTAAGGTGGCCAAGATAGTTGATAAGAATAAATCGGTAGTTATTATGAAAAACAATAAAACTAAATATGTAGTCTTGAATTTTGAAGAATTTACTAAAGAGGCTGTTGTATCTGAGGAACAAACTTTTGATAAAATTGCCAACAAAGTTCTTAAAGATAATATTGAAACTTTTAAGGAGTTAGCCGATAAATGAAATATGTTTCAATGTCTATGTTTGAGGGAGAGGATTTATATACATCTATTGAATCCAAGTGTTGCAATATTTGCTTTAACATAATAAAAAATCATATATTTGTAGGTTGTAATAAAAGAACTGATATATATGTAATGCCCATACTTTTTCAGTATAACGATGTAAATTGAAATTTACCCAGAAAAAATTAGTTGATTTGGGTGTGAGTGTAGCATAAGGAAAATTGAAACAAGAGGATATTATGCTCTGGATAAGAAATCATAAATTAAGCACTTACTGATGATAGTAGGTGCTTTTATTATGAATAAAAAGCGATGATTATTGAATTCAACCTTGAATTTCCCATTTGAGATTTGGATGGTAAAAATTAAAATATTATAATTATTTTTTTGTTTTAAAACTCAAAATTTTTATAATCAAGTCTGAAAATAATATCATTAGCACTAATATTTGATATATTTCCAAGATAACACCTCCTTAATTTAAATTAGTAAATTAATATATTTATGTGTAATATTACAAAATAACTTGTATTTACATTACATAAATGTTAATATAAGTATATACAATATATTCTATAT
>NZ_PVXP01000153.1 GCF_002995845.1 Clostridium luticellarii
GGCTTACCAAGGCAACGATGCGTAGCCGACCTGAGAGGGTGAACGGCCACATTGGAACTGAGAGACGGTCCAGACTCCTACGGGAGGCAGCAGTGGGGAATATTGCACAATGGGCGAAAGCCTGATGCAGCAACGCCGCGTGAGTGAAGAAGGTTTTCGGATTGTAAAGCTCTGTCATCTGGGACGATAATGACGGTACCAGATGAGGAAGCCACGGCTAACTACGTGCCAGCAGCCGCGGTAATACGTAGGTGGCAAGCGTTGTCCGGAATTACTGGGCGTAAAGGGTGCGCAGGCGGACATTTAAGTGAGATGTGAAAGACCCGGGCTTAACTTGGGCAGTGCATTTCAAACTGGATGTCTGGAGTGCAGGAGAGGAGAACGGAATTCCTAGTGTAGCGGTGAAATGCGTAGAGATTAGGAAGAACACCAGTGGCGAAGGCGGTTCTCTGGACTGTAACTGACGCTGAGGCACGAAAGCGTGGGTAGCAAACAGGATTAGATACCCTGGTAGTCCACGCCGTAAACGATGAGTACTAGGTGTAGGAGGTATCGACCCCTTCTGTGCCGCAGTAAACACAATAAGTACTCCGCCTGGGAAGTACGATCGCAAGATTAAAACTCAAAGGAATTGACGGGGGCCCGCACAAGCAGCGGAGCATGTGGTTTAATTCGAAGCAACGCGAAGAACCTTACCTGGACTTGACATCCCCTGCATATCTTAGAGATAAGAGAAGCCCTTCGGGGCAGGGAGACAGGTGGTGCATGGTTGTCGTCAGCTCGTGTCGTGAGATGTTAGGTTAAGTCCTGCAACGAGCGCAACCCCTATTGTTAGTTGCTAGCAGTAAGATGAGCACTCTAACGAGACAGCCGCGGTTAACGCGGAGGAAGGTGGGGATGACGTCAAATCATCATGCCCCTTATGTCCAGGGCAACACACGTGCTACAATGGGCAGAACAGAGAGAAGCAAGACCGCGAGGTGGAGCGAACCTTGAAAACTGCTCCCAGTTCGGATTGCAGGCTGAAACCCGCCTGCATGAAGCTGGAGTTGCTAGTAATCGCGAATCAGCATGTCGCGGTGAATACGTTCCCGGGCCTTGTACACACCGCCCGTCACACCATGAGAGCTGGCAACACCCGAAGTCCGTAGTCTAACGAAAGAGGACGCGGCCGAAGGTGGGGTTAGTGATTGGGGTGAAGTCGTAACAAGGTAGCCGTAGGAGAACCTGCGGCTGGATCACCTCCTTTCTAGGGAGTCGAAAGGGAGCCAATAAGGCTTTCTTAAAAAAA
>NZ_PVXP01000154.1 GCF_002995845.1 Clostridium luticellarii
TTAGTGTAAAATTACTGTAGGGTTATTTGAGATAAGAAATGGAAAAAGAGACTTTCCTCTGATAATATATTAAGTAAGCAAAAACAAAATATACAAAGAAAGAAGGAAAGTCTCTTATGGATAATATTATACAGGATTTTTGTGAAAATAGCATTAAAAAATTGTTTACATTACTTGGTGAGGAATTGAGAAATAGAGGTAACTTTTCTAATTTTGTATTGAAATTAAAAAAGGAACTTGATGTCCTTGGTGTTGAAATATGTAAAATTGCTCTTGAATCAGCCGATGAGGCTGTGAGATTGGAGCCAAACCGTAAAGCTGAGTGGATAGTTGACAGAAAAGATTTTAAAACTTTATTGACAGTGTTTGGCGAAGTTAAATATCGGAGGACTTATTATAGATCTAAAAGTACAGGGAAGCATAAATATCTGTCAGATGAGTTTCTAGGAATAAGCTCACATGACAGAATAGATATGTCGTTAAAAGCCAGACTTGTAGATAAAGCTGTAGATACTGCCTACAGCAGGAGTGGAAAAGAAGCTGTTGAATCTGCTGAATTGTCTTCTCAAACTGTAATGAATACCATAAGGGAAATAAAAAATATACCCAACTTGACCAAAAGGGATCTGGCAGAGAAAGAGCAAGGTGAAAAAATAAAAGTTAAGTATCTGTATATAGAGGCAGATGAGGGCCATGTATCACTCCAAGATGGAGGATATGTTGAACCACACCTTATATATGTTCATGAAGGCTCTGAATTGATTTCAAAGCACAGAAACAAATTAAAAAATATAAAGTATTTTTCTGGAATATATGCAAATAGTGAGGAACTGTGGCTTGAAGTAGTTGATTATATTTATAATAAATATAATATTGAAAGCATAGACAAGATATTTATTTCAGGTGATGGTGCAAGATGGATAAAGGAAGGGTTGGGTTGGATCCCTAAAGGTGTATATTTACTTGATAGATTTCATCTTAGTAAATATATTATGGGAGCAACGGCGCAGAACCACAAATATAGACCTGATTTATGGAAGAACATAAATACATGTAACTTGAAGGGATTGGAAAAAACTTTTAAGGATTTGATTTCAGATACTGAAAATGAGAATAAGGTTAAAGAGATAAAAGAATGCAGGAAATATATAAATAATAACTGGGAAGGTATTGTTAACTATTATAACTATGACAAAGTTACAGGCTGCAGTGCAGAAGGTCATGTAAGCCATATCCTATCGGATAGACT
>NZ_PVXP01000155.1 GCF_002995845.1 Clostridium luticellarii
ACTAAAGGTCAAGCTACAAAGGGCGCATGGAGGATGCCTTGGCACCAGGAGCCTAAGAAGGACGCGATAAGCTGCGAAAAGCTCTGGGTAGGCGCAAATAGCCAGAGAACCAGAGATATCCGAATGGGGAAACCCACCCAGACAACGCTGGGTACTGGAGTCTGAATACATAGGGCTTCAGAGGCAAACCCGGGGAACTGAAACATCTAAGTACCCGGAGGAAGAGAAAGAAAGATCGATTTTCCAAGTAGCGGCGAGCGAAAGGGAAAGAGCCCAAACCAGGAACTTGTTCCTGGGGTTGAGGTCAGGTCATAAAGAGAGAGGAAGCTTAAGCGAACACAACTGGAAAGTTGGGCCGCAGACGGTAAAAGCCCGGTAGGTGAAAAGCAGAGACTCAAAGACCTGAACCAGAGTACCACGAGACACGAGAAACCTTGTGGGAAGCAGGGAGGACCACCTCCCAAGGCTAAATACTACCTGGTGACCGATAGAGGAGAAGTACCGTGAGGGAAAGGTGAAAAGAACCCCGGGAGGGGAGTGAAATAGAATCTGAAACCGTGTGTCCACAAATAGTCGAAGTACAATAAAGTACGACGGCGTGCTTTTTGTAGAACGAGCCAGCGAGTTGCGATATGCAGCAAGGTTAAGTACTTAGGGTACGGAGCCGCAGGGAAACCGAGTCTTAATAGGGCGGGAAGTTGTGTGTTGCAGACCCGAAACCGGGTGACCTATCCATGGCCAGGTTGAAGCGGAAGTAAAATTTCGTGGAGGACCGAACCACAATGGTGTTGAAAAACCATGGGATGAGCTGTGGATAGCGGAGAAATTCCAATCGAACTCGGAGATAGCTGGTTCTCCTCGAAATAGCTTTAGGGCTAGCGTCGGAAATGAGTAATGGAGGTAGAGCACTGACTGGGGTAGGGGCTGACAACAGTTACTGAACCTTATCAAACTCCGAATGCCATA
>NZ_PVXP01000156.1 GCF_002995845.1 Clostridium luticellarii
CCATTCGGATATCTCTGGTTCTCTGGCTATTTGCGCCTACCCAGAGCTTTTCGCAGCTTATCGCGTCCTTCTTAGGCTCCTGGTGCCAAGGCATCCTCCATGCGCCCTTTGTAGCTTGACCTTTAGTCTGAAAATTGCTACTAACTTCGCATTTCGTCGTCAAGTCTTTCGCTAAAGTAAGCTCTGCTCCTCCCTCAAGCCTTTCCTTGAACTGCTCGTTATTACCAATTTTCTATTACTTTAGTTATTGCTAAGTTACAAATCTTAACTATTTTCTTTAATATCAATCTCAGCTTTAATCTGCATCTTACTACAAAGGTTATTTCTAACCTTAGCTTTAAAATCGCCATCAGCTTCCTGCAGCTTCGTCAAACGCCTCACTGCGGTGCTCATTTACGCTAAGTAAACTCCGCTCCTCCTTCGGCCTTTTCCTTGCTGTACTCGCTGCTGCCAATTTTAATTTTTAAAGTTGTCATTAACTTCGTATAAATATACTGGTTACTGCCAACTTTCTTATATTTACTGTGCAATTTTCAAAGGACAAAATTTCTTTCAACTCACAGTGTACAATTCAACTGACCAATTGAATTGAAGAATTCAGCTGTCAATTGTCAATTCTTAATTGCCAACTGACTTATGATCCTTCAAAATTAAACAGAATAATAGGATAACTTCTACAAGTAAAAACCATCAAAAATTGCTATTAACTTCGCATTTCTGCGTCAAGTCTTTCACTGTGGTGCTCACTTACATGAGTAAGCTCTGCTCCTCCTTCAAGTCTCTCCTCGATCTGCTCGTTACTACCAATTTTTTTTAAGAAAGCCTTATTGGCTCCCTTTCGACTCCCTAGAAAGGAGGTGATCCAGCCGCAGGTTCTCCTACGGCTACCTTGTTACGACTTCACCCCAATCACTAACCCCACCTTCGGCCGCGTC
>NZ_PVXP01000157.1 GCF_002995845.1 Clostridium luticellarii
GCTGTACTACCGGATATGGCATTGGTGATTTTTCTATATAAGGAAGTCCTTCTTTGCGGCATTTCCTGCATTCATAAGTTTCACGGTAGTAGTCTATAACACGTACCTTTGCCGGAATGAATTCTATTTCTGTACGGATAAATTCTTTTCCTATGCTTTTCAAAGGTGTCCCGCATTTTTCACAGAAACGTTCATCCTCTTCAAGGCCACAGATTACTGTATGATGTGGAATATCTTTAAGCAGTTCTGCTCTTTGACCATCAAATTTTTTACGCCTGTAGTTTGATACCTCCTGTAAATTCGGTTCCGGTGCCGAAGGGTTTCTATAAACTTCTGCCTCATTGAAAAGATTTATCTGTCCTGCAATTACAGAAGTCTTCTCACTGCTCCTGCCAAATAATTTATGTGTCAGAAATTCAACTGTCTCATGGAGAGTTTTATTCTCCTTCTCCAGCTGTGCTATGCGATTTTTAAGTTCTATAACTTCATTTTTGGTATACATAATTGAGACAGTTCCTTCACTCGTTTTTTATATCTGTTATTATACCATAAATTTCTATAAAACCGCATGATTTCAGATTTCTCTGACACTAGAGGGCAGTTTGTATATCTACTTTCTTTACAGCCTTTGGCTGATTCAGGGACAGGCCTTCCATAAGCCATCTGAATTCCCGGGGTGTTATACATTTTACTGCTTCTGCATCTTTAGGCCACTTAAAACATCCATTTTCCAACCTCTTGTATAGAAGCACAAATCCATCACCTTCCCAATATAGTGCTTTCAATCTGTCTCTCTTCCGTCCGCAGAAGAGAAACAGACTGTTCTGAAATGGATTCAGTTCAAAATTCTTCTGTACGATGGCAGCCAGTCCGTCAATTGATTTCCTCATATCTGTATGTCCGGTTGCAATATATATT
>NZ_PVXP01000158.1 GCF_002995845.1 Clostridium luticellarii
ACATATAATTTACAAAATAAACCAGATTACAATATGTGATTTGCACATAAATTGTGATATTATAATGATAGTATAATATTTTTTATCATTAGTCTAATGAAAATCATAAATTTTTCTAGTGTAATTTATGGAAAAAACTAAAGATATTGAATTGGCAGGCATATGTACCTGCGTTGAAACTTAAATATAACATAAAATAAGGGGAGGAGTCAGGAAAATGGAAAGATTTACAATACCAAGAGATATTTACTTTGGGGAAAATGCTTTGGAATATTTGAAGGGTCTGGAAGGTCATAAAGCTGTAATTGTTGTAGGTGGAGGCTCTATGAAAAGGTTTGGATTTTTAGGCAGGATTGAAGCCTATTTAAAAGAGGCCAATGTTGAATTTAAACTGATTGAAGGTATTAAACCGGATCCATCCGTTGAAGCTGTCATGGAAGGTGCCAGGGTTATGAGGGAATACGAACCTGATTGGATAATAGCAGTGGGTGGAGGCTCGCCTATTGATGCTGCCAAGGCCATGTGGGTGTTTTATGAATATCCTGATTTTACCTTCGAGAAAGCAGTAATTCCTTTTGGAATACCTAAATTGAGACAAAAAGCAAGGTTTATAGCCATACCGTCTACCAGCGGAACGGCAACTGAAGTGACTTCTTTTGCTGTAATAACGGATTATAAGACACAGATAAAGTATCCTATGGCTGATTTCAATTTAACTCCTGATATAGCTATAATAGATCCGG
>NZ_PVXP01000159.1 GCF_002995845.1 Clostridium luticellarii
TGTAGATTGTCAAGTAAATTTGACCCCTTTTTACGTTTAATTTTGACCCCCTAGAGTCTAAATTATATTTAGGCCAAAACCATCATATTTTAATTTTTTAGTATTAATTATTAATTGCTTAGATTCATTATCGATGGTTACATATTTATTTAAAATTAATAATCTATCTTTAATAAGATCTTTAACAAGATCATCAAAACTCAAATTGAGATTTGGCCCCGGAAGGGGCTCAACTCCTTTAATTGTAGTTTTCTTATTCTCAAGTTCATCAATACTCATAAATTCAGCAGTATCCATGTTATTGTTAGCTCTATGCTTATACAATCTTAAAGACCTATCAAAACAATAATCAGTACTATTAAACATTCTTCTCTTAAGCTGTTGGAAACTAAGATTATATTTCTCTCTTGCGAGAATTATAGCTGTTTCTTTTCCTTTTTCATTAAATGTATTAACAAATTCATCAAAATCTATTGCTATACTATTTTTCAAAATTTATTCCTCCTGTAAATACCTATTTACTCTATGGCTATCGCCTGTTATACTTATGACGTGGGAATGGTGAAGAAGCCTATCTAGTACAGCAGTAGCTGCTAATTCACTAGTGAATATCTCGTCCCATCTTTCAAACGGTAAGTTTGTTGTTACTATTAGAGAGCTTTTTTCGTATCTTTGACGGATTAACTGAAAAAATAAACTCTCTTTTTCTTTATCCATTTTTAAATAAC
>NZ_PVXP01000160.1 GCF_002995845.1 Clostridium luticellarii
GTAAGCGTCAAACAAGAAAGTGGATGGAAAGTGTTCAAAAAATGTGAGATAATCTTCTAAAATAAGTTTTAAAGTTTTTCAAGTTAGCTTTAAAAACTTTAAAAAGGAAGGTTTTATATGGATGTACAAGAAGCAACTCAAAAATATAGAATGAATGAGTGGATTAAAATTATACGTGAATGCCGCAGCAGTGGCCAGACTGTGAAATCATGGTGCTCGGAAAATGACATCAGGATCAACAGATATTATTATTGGTTGAGAAAAATACGTACTGCTGCTTGTGAAGCTCTCCCTTCCAAAAATCCAAAGGAACAGATAGTTCCCATAAATACTTCCAAATTATCAGGTGTCATTTCCACAGATGCAGCCTATGTTTCTCCAGAAACATATCAGGCTGATATTATTATCCGTTTTGGTCGTGCAGTTCTTGAAATTCACAACGGTGCCTCAGGCAGTTTAATTGAAAATGTTATGAAGGTGCTGCAAAATGCTGGGTGATATTTCAAAGGCAGAGAAAATATATATTGCAACCGGACATACAGATATGAGGAAATCAATTGACGGACTGGCTGCCATCGTACAGAAGAATTTTGAACTGAATCCATTTCAGAACAGTCTGTTTCTCTTCTGCGGACGGAAGAGA
>NZ_PVXP01000161.1 GCF_002995845.1 Clostridium luticellarii
GAGGAGCAGAGCTTACTCATGTAAGTGAGCACCACAGTGAAAGACTTGACGCAGAAATGCGAAGTTAATAGCAATTTTTGATGGTTTTTACTTGTAGAAGTTATCCACTTATTCTGTTTAATTTTGAGGGATTATCCTCAAAAATTTATGTATTTGGGGGTATAGCTCAGCTGGGAGAGCATCTGCCTTGCACGCAGAGGGTCAAGAGTTCGAATCTCTTTATCTCCACCATGAGGGCTTATAGCTCAGCTGGTTAGAGCGCACGCCTGATAAGCGTGAGGTCGATGGTTCGAGTCCATTTAAGCCCACCATTAATCAATTGTAAAGTGTACATTCTACATTTCACAATTGAACTTTTGTTCTATTGTACAGTGCAACTGTAATTGCAATAGAGCATTGTGAATTGAAAGAAATTTTGTCCTTTGAAAATTGCACAGTAAATATAAGAAAGTTGGCAGTAACCAGTATATTTATACGAAGTTAATGACAACTTTAAAAATTAAAATTGGCAGCAGCGAGTACAGCAAGGAAAAGGCCGAAGGAGGAGCGGAGTTTACTTAGCGTAAATGAGCACCGCAGTGAGGCGTTTGACGAAGCTGCAGGAAGCTGATGGCGATTTTAAAGCT
>NZ_PVXP01000162.1 GCF_002995845.1 Clostridium luticellarii
ACTGGAATTAAAAATTTTATCCAACCAGTTTTAAAAACCAAGGCTCCACAACAATTATTTATAGCTGAAGCACTAGAAGTATAGCCCTAGATATATCTGAAATAATTTATTTTGGGGAAACTCTAAATATTAGGTGAGTTGACTACTGCATCATCTTCAAGTCCGCTTACAGTAATAACCGGCAGTGCTGCTTCTTTTGCCGATACCTGTACAAATGCCTGGGAAAACAGTATCACACCTGCAGCAATTACAAGCAGCTGGAAGATATTCATGAAAATCCTTCTGGATTTTTTTATTTTATCCACCTGTTCGTCCTCCTTATAATATATTTAATTTTATTCCATGGAGCACACAGGCAGAAAAGGCGGACTCCGGTTTCCTTTCGTTCCTGCCCTGCATTTTTGAACAGTTCTGTTTT
The DNA here is from genome assembly GCF_002995845.1 of Clostridium luticellarii. Classification (GTDB taxonomy): domain Bacteria; phylum Bacillota; class Clostridia; order Clostridiales; family Clostridiaceae; genus Clostridium_B; species Clostridium_B luticellarii. The sequence continues at coordinate 419 of NZ_PVXP01000162.1, forward strand.
TCTTAAACAGTTTTATAGTTTTGCACCCCCTAATCCAATTCTTTTTTCTGAATTATAAAACACCTGTAGATTGTCAAGTAAATTTGACCCCTTTTTACGTTTAATTTTGACCCCCTAGAGTCTAAATTATATTTAGGCCAAAACCATCATATTTTAATTTTTTAGTATTAATTATTAATTGCTTAGATTCA
>NZ_PVXP01000163.1 GCF_002995845.1 Clostridium luticellarii
TCATTAAAGCAATTAATTAATCTTTCATAATATTTATTTGTACTATTGTTATAAATAGCATATTTCTTTGCTTTATTTACAATACTTTTATATTCTTTAAAATTCATGTTATAGCTCTTTTCTAAAGCACTAATTATATCATCAATATCTAAAACATTAAATATTACGCCTTTACCATTTCTTAACATATCTGGTATGCCACCACGATTGCTGCCTAAAACAAGACACTCAGTACACATTCCTTCCAAAACTGTATTAGGATAATTCTCCATCCAAAGTGAAGGTACTACTACACTATAAATTTCCTGCAATTTTTGTATTATCTTATCATAACTTAAGAAACCTAAATATTCTGTTTTATTATTAAGATATGCCTTTAATCTATTAAGATCATTTTCATCCGCCTTGCCAGCAATAATTAATTTAACGTTTTTATCTTTAGAAAATTTATTAAAGGCCTCTAGTAACTTAAAAACACCTTTTTCTTCATTTATAGCTCCATAATACATATACACTTTAATGTTATCACTAAGTTTTTTACTAAATTCATTTAACTTAGTAAAATCAAACGGATTATTTATACACTGTATATTAT
>NZ_PVXP01000164.1 GCF_002995845.1 Clostridium luticellarii
AATCAGCATCTGGTGGTAATAACGTGAAGGTAACACCCCTTACCATTTCGAACAGGAAGGTTAAGCTTCACAGTGCCCAGGGTACTGCAGGGGAAGCCCTGTGGGAGAGAAGGTCGCTGCCGGGTAAATATATGGTTCACTAGCTCAGTTGGTAGAGCACATGACTTTTAATCATGTTGTCCGGGGTTCGATTCCCCGGTGAGCCACCAAAGGAAGTATGTTGATATACTTCCTTTTTTATTTGTAAAAAATCTAACACGTAGTGAGAAAAAACATTTTTTATGAGCAAACCCCATCTGAATTTTAGATTACTTAATGGAAATAATTTTGCCCTGCGTTATATCTTTTAGAATTTGAGGAGTCAACTTGAAGACTGCATGGGGTGTACCGGCGGCAGCCCATATCTCTTCATATTTCGTTAGATCTTCATCTATTCTGAATTTTAGATTACTTAATGGAAATAATTTTGCCCTGCGTTATATCTTTTAGAATTTGAGGAGTCAACTTGAAGACTGCATGGGGTGTACCGGCGGCAGCCCATATCTCTTCATATTTCGTTAG
>NZ_PVXP01000165.1 GCF_002995845.1 Clostridium luticellarii
TTTTACTCCTATATATATTTTAGGTTTTTCCATAAATATATTCATAAATAATCTATAGAAAAACCTAATTTAATTACTTTAAAAGTTCATCAGGGCATTTTGGTTGTTGACCACTGATAAGTGAGTTTGGAAACAATACGAGTGCACCTAGAAATAAAGCTAAAGAACCTACCATTTTCATGGACTTTTTTAGAAGATAATCTTTGATAAGTTTCATTTTTATAACCTCCTATAATTCTTTGAAATTAAGGTTTATGTATCTTAATTCCATTTATTAATTTTTATTCTATAAAAGTTTCAATTATCCTGCATAATAGGATAAAATTAATTTTGTTTATAATCTGATTCTTTATGTGATTTATAATATGAAACGATAAGCTTGTCCAATTGTTGACTTATTTCCAGTATCTCATCAGTTGTATATTTATCTGATTCCAACATTTTATTTAATTTATCTCTTAATTTTTCTAATAGTTTTTCTAATAGTTTTTCCATACATACTATATCCTTACT